>JBMZHG010000028.1:0-26114 GCA_049616325.1 Flavobacteriales bacterium
GGTTTCGTCCCAATTGCTTAGGTAGTGGAGGCCTTTCCAAAACGCCGTCACGTTTTCCACATCACGTGCTGGCGTGCCTTCGATGAAGGCGAACTTTAAGTCGAGCAGCTCCTGCCAGTTGCCCGCTTCGAGTTCGACACTGTCGCGCAGCAAGGGCGCGTAATCGGTCACGTCAAACACCCACGCCCAACCGTCGGGTCCCAGCGTGAGGTTGATGCCGTACGGGGTGATGTAGCGTGCCAATTCGTAACGGTCGACCACCTCGAACGGAGCCGACCAGTAAGTCAACTCGCCTCCGTTGTAGTTCACTTGCTCGCCCTGCAGCTCGTAGGTCGCCAACGTGTCACCCCATTCCGTTGTGACTGAGGTGACGAGTGAGGCATCCCAGCCGTAGTGCAAATCTATCCATTCCACGTCGTTGCCCACCACTTCCCACTCGGTTACCGACATGGGCGGCACCGGAACGGCCTCGGCCCAGAGCGCTTCCCCAACGGCCGTCAGCGGCATGGCCCCTCCTTCCAACACCAAGGCAGGACGAAGCTCTGCAGGCGCTGCGTCCAAAAACGCTTCTCGAGGTTCGAAAGCTCGTCGGGCGGCGTCCCCGTGAATCCATCCTGCAAGCGCCCCCTGATCCGTGACTTCGCCGTCGTACCCGAGCATGTTGACCGCGCCAAGCAACCGATCGGCATGCGGGTGCTCCAACAACGCGTCGAGCGAAGCGCGGTCCATCCATTCCGACAGGATCGCCCCGGAGAGGGCAACGTCCCAAACGCGGAAAGCGGCCACGTCCCCGTAGTAATCGTTGGTGGCCCACGCCGAACCGCCGAGGTTCATCCGCACGATTTCACCAATCAAGTGATCCTTGCCACCTCCCGAATGCCAAAGCGCGCCGTTCACAAACATCTTCATCACCCCCGTACTGGCATCCTTGGTGAACGCCCAATGGACCCAATTCCCCTCGTACAACCCCGCTTGCGCCGCTTCATCGATGCGGTCGTACCCGCCGTCAAATCCGCAGTCCCAATACACCCTGCCGTTGCTCCACGGTGCGTGAACGTTCATTTCGCGCTGGTCGCTGGCATTGACCCCTTCAAACAGGGTCGTGTTCGCGGGCATCACTGCAGCGTCTCCACGAATCCAGCACTCCACCGTCACCGTGGTGTCCAAGGCGAGCAACTCGGAGGGGTCGAGTTCCATGCGGTCGCCCCCGTTCATGTGCACGTATTGTGCCGCACCTGGCGCGAGAGGGTTGCAGGTTTGGGCCAACGTGTCGGCCACTTCAAAAGCCTGAATGGCAACCTCTTCTCCTTGACCTGAGACCACGCCGTCCAACGACAGGTCCAACAAGAGGTTCATCCCTTCCTCTCGGGTGAGCGCCTGAACAAAATCCAACTCCCACGCCCACTGCATGTCGTTGGCCGCAACGGGACCGTCCACCAGCGTAAGCCACCCTGAGGTGACGATGCCATCCAAGGCGGTGGCCGTGGTCCAGCGGGCGCGTAGGGTAGCTCGTGCTACGGATGCGGCGCTCAAATTGCCGGCACGTGGCAAGGACATCCGCCACGCCACGTTGCCGTTTTCCCAGCCGAGTGCGTCAAGTTCATCGGCGGTCCAAAGCCACTGGTGGCGAACCCCGTCCCCCAGGGCGGAGCTGAGTAACTCGGTGGAAGGTTCCCCTTGCAGTTCAGACCACGTGTCAGACCCTCCTACAAATTCGTGGTGGGCCGTTTGAAGGACGCGAATAATCGTGTCGGCCGGCTGCCCTCCTTCCGGGTTGAGGATCAACGTTGCCGCGTCAAACGACGCGTCATTCAGGAGGTACTGAGGGTGAGTCAACGCCGTGCTGTCGTACATCCCTGTGTGATCAAACAACCAATTGTACGTGAGGTAATCCCACTCTCCGCAAGGGTAGCCAAGGTTGCCCGCCGTGCCGTTTTCAAAGCACTTGAGCCGGTGATACATCAAAATTTTCCGATACGTGGTGTCTTCTCCGCTTGGAAATTGGAACCACCGACGCCCGGGACTGTCGTACGCCGTAGCGGGATTGTCTTGCGCCTCCCAGGTGAACGTTTGGACCCAAGTCGTGTCGCCAGGGTCGCCTTGCGCCTCAACAGAAGCGAGGAGAATCAAGAAAAACAGCGAAAAGGTGGCGCGAAAATGAAGCATGGCTTGGGGGTTTGGACGCCCAAAATAATGCCTGTCAAACACTCCTCACGAAAACTTGTCCAACCCCTTGAAAATCAGGTGTACACATGGTCACGACCATGAATGCCAGGCTGCAACCCCTGAAGTTGTTGCGCATCGGAACGGCCATAAGCACCAAAACCCAAGAGGGCTTGGCGGTCCTTTCCGAGTACCTGAGCGGCAACACCACCATGCGCCGCTTGAAGGAACTTGCGGCGCGAGTGGTTGCCGTGGACATGATGGTTCGGGGCGCCGACGTCGTCGAAACCTACCGCCACCTCACCACCCAGGTTCACATGAAACCCGACGACGCGTGGACCCTCACCACGCGGGTTTATCGAGGCGGAGGTTTCACCAAGGACCACCTTTACTTGCAGGGATTCCGCGAAGTCCTTTCTTTATGGGAATCAGGAGCCGACCTGAGCCCCTTGCTGATTGGAAAGACCACGATGGGGCATTACGAGTCGCTGAGCGAGCTCATTCAACGCAGCGTTTTGGACGCTCCGACCTACCGGACCATGCCCATCATGATTCCCCAAATCGAGAAGAACGACCTCATTTTCGAATACATCGTCAAAGGGATCCAGTAAGGCAAGCCTCAAGCTTCGCGGTGGCCGGGGTACACCTTGAGCGCCGCGGCCAGGCATTCGACCGCGCGCTCAATGAGCGGCAAATCGAGTACGTACGCGATGCGCACTTGGCGCGTGCCCGCTCCAGGCGTCGCGTAGAATCCCGTCGCAGGCGCCATCATGACGGTGTCGCCTTCGAGATCAAAGTGCTCGAGCATCCACTGGCAAAAAGCGTCGGAATTGTCAATGGGCAATTCGCACACCGCGTAAAACGCGCCGCCGGGGGTGGGCACCTTCACACCCGGGATGGCCTGAAGTCCTGCGACCAGCGCATTGCGGCGTGCCACGTACCGGTCGCGCACCTGCTCGAAGTAGGTCGCGGACGTCTCGAGGGCCGCTTCGGAAGCCACTTGAGCCAGCGTCGGAGGCGACAAACGTGCCATGGCAAACTTCATCGCAGCTTTGCGCACCGCACGGTTTTTGGTAACCATGGCCCCAATGCGTGCGCCGCACATGCTGTAACGCTTCGACACGCTGTCCACCAGCACAACGTTGTCCTCCAAACCGGGAAGCTGCATCACCGACTTGGGCGTGGCACCGTCGTAGCAGAACTCGCGGTAGACCTCGTCGGCGAACAGGTACAGGTCGTGGTCCTTGACCAACTGGGCCAAGGCGTCGAGCGCTTCAGGAACGTACACCGTGCCCGTAGGGTTGCCAGGGTTGCACAACAGAATGGCCTTGGTCTTGTCGTTGATTTTGGCCGCGAAGTCCGCAATCGGCGGCAAGGCGAACCCTTCTTCGATGTTTGCCGTGACAGGCACAACCTCCACACCGGCCATTTGGGCAAAGCCGTTGTAATTGGCGTAGAACGGCTCCGGAATGATCACCTGGTCTCCGGGGTCGAGGCACGACATGAAGGCAAAGACAAGCGCTTCCGAACCGCCAGTCGTCACCAAAATGTCGTCGGCAGTCACGTCCACGTGCACGCTCTGGTAGTACTTCGCCAACCCCTCGCGGTACGAGGCAAACCCCTCGCTGGGGCTGTATTCGATGACCGTTCGGCTGTCGCTTCGCACCGCATCCAGCGCCACCTGCGGCGTCTCGATGTCCGGCTGACCAATGTTGAGGTGAATGACACGCTTGCCTGCCTCTTTGGCTGCGGTCGCGAACGGCGCGAGTTTCCGAATGGGGCTGTCGGGCATAGCTTGCCCCTTGCGGCTGATGCTTGGCATGGATCAGAGGTTGAAATGCGGCAGCGAAGATAGGTCGAGCGCCATGGTGCGGTGCGGACCAATGTCTGGGATGTCGTAAGTGTCGTTCAAATACCCAAATCCCATCCGCTCGTAAAACCCAAACGCCACCTCCCGAGCGTCGCACCACAGCACGTCCCGGCCTTGGGCGCGGACTTCTTGGGCGGCCTTGCGAACGATTGCGGCGCCGGCACCCCAACCCCGAACTTCAGGAAGCGTCCCCATGACCCGGAGCCGAACATCTCGGCCCACGGCCCACGGAACCGCAACCCGATCGCAGTGCTGGTCAAAGAGCGAGCAGGCCCCGACCAAGCGCCCATCAAACTCCAGTACCTCAATTCCCCACGTAACGTCGCTCGCCACAAACGCCCCGAGATGCACCGCACCCGGCGCCTCGTCGAGGTCAATCACGCACACGTCGGGCGAGGGCTTGTGCGGCCACAACACGCGGTGCCGCAGTTCCCGGGTGGCGACCGCCGGAATCCGACGCACGACCACCTCCATCTTCTGGGAGGCATCCCCTCTCATGACTTGAACGCTTTTTCCCAATCCCGGCGGTCGCGCTTGGTCGGGCGCCCCACCCCCTTGGGACGGTCCTGTTGGGCCAGCCGAATCATCTCCAGCTTCTCAAGCTCCTCGGGCGTGGTCACGTCGCGAACGTGGTCCGGGACCAGGGCCGCGCCAACCCGACTGCGCGGGAACGACAAGACTTCGTAACGAAACCGCACCGCGCCCTTGCGCACTTCGACGACCTCGCCGAGCTTCACATCACGGGCGGGCTTGACCGCCTTGTCGTCCACGTACACCTTCCCCTCCCGGCAATGCTGACTGGACATCGACCGCGTCTTGAACACACGAATCGCCCACAAATACTTGTCCACCCTCATGACGTCGTGACGTTGTGCGCCGCGAGCGCGTTCAACACCTTTTGGCCCATTTCTCGCGAATTGAATTCGTACAATTCGCAGTCTCCACCGGACATGCGCGCTGTCAAAATGAAGGAGTGAGCACGAACCGTGTTACGGATGCTGTGGCTCGTGTATTGCGTGGCGTCCTTGAATTCCACCAAGATCGCACCGGCCATGTCTGAGAGCGCCCAGGAGCGGCAACGCAACGTCAGCCCAATCCACGTGTCGCAGACACGGAGGCGCTGGGCGTCGACCGAGATTTGGGTTTCCACAAGGAGCATGGCCACACCTAAGAGGACCGCAAAGGGCAGCCAAACGAGGTGATGCAGCGTCGCAAAAATGCCCGCGAAGAACAGCCCGGCAGCGGCTGGAATGTGCTGGTATTGGCGTCCCATGTGAAAGGTGGTCACCTCTCAAAGGTACAGCCTGACCGGGCCGGCGCGAGCCGTCAGAGCTCGACAATCATCCCAATGGCTGGGAGAACAGCGCCCGTCGCCGTGGAGATGTATCGCGGGTCGTAGGACCCCTCGTTCGTAACCGACGGTATGGGCGAACCCGTGGAAGGATCCCGAACCACGTCGAGTTGCGCGGGCTGAGGGGGCGCGGCACCGGTGAGGTTTTGGACGTCCATGAACACGTCCAGGGACCACGTGTCGAAGAACCACTTGCGGTCAAGCCGAAGGTCGACCTGGTGAAAAGCGCCGTTGCGCTGCGTGTTGAGCTGGTCGAAATCGACAAGGGGGGCGTTGAAGGTCTCCCAATTGGAAATCAACAAGCTTCGGTCCACGGCATACGGAGTGTAAGGGAGGCCGCCGCTGAACAGCACACGTACGCCGAGCTCCCAACCGCTGTCCCACTTCTTCCCTCCTGTGAAGCTCACGATGTGGCGGTTGTCCCAAGAACTGGGCACCCAAGACTGAAGCATCAAGTCGTCCCCGGGGTTGATGTACTCGCTGCGAACGAGCGTGTAGGCGAGCAAACCGTAGTACCCTTTGTAGAGACGCTGCTGGAGCAGGACCTCCATGCCGTAGGCGCGGCCTTCGGCGTTGAACGTGACTTCTTCGTTTCCGACCACCCCAAAGTCTGCGCCCAAATTCGCCAGCGCCACACCCGAAGTCGCGCTTGCCGGGGAATTCACGTAGCCCTTGTAGAAACCCTCGACGGAAACGGCAGCGTTGCGTTCTGCGAGTTCGCGGCGCACCCCCATCACCACTTGACGGTTGGTCGTGTAGGACAAATCCTCACGCCAGTTCGTCAGCGTCATGGACGTGCTGTCCGCCCCCATTCCCGCATACCCTAAAATCGTGTAGGCGGGCAATTGGTGGTATATGCCGGTGTTGGCGTTCCAAGTCCATCCGGGCGCGAACGACCAACTCGCCGACACGCGCGGGCTAAACTGGTCGAGTGGGTTGGCCAGCGCCGAAGCGTTGGCGGGGTCCGCAAGGTCGTCGGCCACGTCAAGCAACGCCGCTCCGTCGACGCGAACACCTCCCGACAACGTCAGTCGGTTTTCCAAGAGCGCTCGGGAGGCTTGGGCAAAGGCGCCGTATTTGGCCATCTTGAAATCCGACCCAAAAACCACCTCCTGCTGCCCCACTTGCGGAACGAAGACCGTGTTGCTGGTGGCGTTGTTGTACTTGGCGTATTCCGCGCTCACCCCTCCGCTCACCTTCCAACCGTTGTCCAAGGAACGCATCCGTTCTGCGCGGAACTTGTTCTCGATTTCTTGGCTGACGTAGTCCAGCGTACGCGGCAAATTGACGTCGTTGTCGACGTGCTTGTAGGACGTGTTGTTGAGCATGTTGCGGCTCAAGACGAAGGTCCACTTGCCGTCGTCCATGTACCGATCCCACTTCACCCCTTGCATGTAATTCCACTGCTCAGAGACGGGCAGCACGTCGAGGATGGCCACCTGATTGAGGTAATCCTGTGCGCTGGTGTCGGAGGCCAAACCCAAATTCAACTCAAAGTCGTCCAACGCCCCCAAGCCCAACACCGTGACTGCGTTTCGGTCGTCGGGACGCCAGGTCCATTTGTATTGGTAGTCGTTGTAAATGGGAAGGAAAGGCAATCCAATGACCTCAAAAAGCAACTGAAGGTAGCTGCGCCGTGCACTCACAATCAAGCTGCTGTTTTCCCCGGTCGGCCCTTCCAACGTCACGCCCAAATCGCTCGTCCCGACCACCGCGTTTGCCGTCCATTGGTCAGTTCGCGGGTCTTTGAACCGAAACTCCATCACGCTGCTCAGGGCGTTGCCTCGCGCCGCTGGAAACGCTCCGGCATAGAAATCGACGCCCTCCACCAGATCCACGTTGATCATCCCCACCGGCCCTCCACTGGCGCCTTGCGTGGCGAAGTGGTTGATGTTGGGGATTTCGATGCCGTCGAGGTAAAAGCGGTTCTCGTTGGGCGCGCCGCCGCGGATGACGATGTCGTTCCGGAAACTCGGGATGGCCGCCACACCCGGAAGCGAGCGCAAGGCCCGGCTGATGTCGCGCCCCCCACCGGGGTTGCGCTTGATTTCGTTGGTGCCAATGCTTCGCACGCTCAACGGTGCTTCTTCGACGGTTGCTCGCGATTCGGCCACCACCTCGGCGGCATCCACGGCAACCGCAGATTCGCTCAACGACACGTTCGCCACCGCGGGACGAGCGGGCGTGGTCTCGATTTCAAACACCGTCACAGGCGTGTAACCGAGGAAGGAAACCACCACGTTGTGCACCCCCGCGGGGACGCCTTCCAAGCGGTAGTTTCCGTCGAGGTCGGTGGCCGTGCCGCTGGTTTCGCCCTGCAACACCACCGCCGCGAACGGCAACGGATCGTTGGTGACAGCGTCCACCACCTTGCCCAAAATCACACAGCGACCGCCCTCTGCGGTTTGGCCCCAAGCCGTCGCCGAAGCCATGAGAAAAACGGCACAAAAGATCCAAACACGAGCATCAAGCGTTCTTTTCACGACACAAATTTCATCGGTTCTCGGGTCAGACAACCGCTCTTGCCCCCCATTTGTTCGTGCGAATCCGCGAAAAAGCCTTAACCCAAATCGAGGTCGAGCGCTTTGCGCAGCTTGTCGAGCGCCGGGTTCTTTTCGACCATCATGTCGTACCGGTCTTTGTCGGACAAAAACGCCTTTTTCTCCTCCATCGCCTGCTCCTTCATTTCGAGGTGCAATTCGAGTTGGGCGTTTTTCAATTCCGTCTTGAGGTGGACCAAAACCTCGGTCCGCAACCCGTCCATTTGCTCGCGCTGGAGCGGGTTGTTCACCGCGTACACCACCTGGCTCCCTTTCAATTCGGGCGCGCCGAGCGACATCGTGGCAACCAGAGCGATGCGGTCGTCCGTCCGAAGCTTCTCCACAAAACCCGCCCAGGCACGTTCCAAGCCCTCAGGCGTGACCTCCTCCGACCAAGTGGGATCGACCAACGCACCCGGAGTGGGCTCCACAGCGTCGTCCGCTGCCATGGCTTTGATGCCTCCTCTCGGGGCGACCACCGCTTGCTTGGCCTTACGCAACCCTGCCGCGCGTGGCGCTTTGGCGACGGGCGCCGCGGGAACCTCCTTGGGCGCGACAGGCTCAACGGCTGGCGCAATTTCATCCGCTGCAACAGGTGCTGGCACCAGGACGTCATTGGCAGATGGCTCGGGAGCAGGTTGAACGGCCGTAGGTGCCGGTTCTGGGGCTGGAGCCATCGCCACGGGTTGCGCTGAGGGCGGCGCAGGAACTGCAACAGGGCCATCCACCGTGCGGGGCGGCATCAACCCTGCGTCAAGGCTTTTTTTTTTGAGCGCTTCGTGCGAACAAATCTGCATGAGCGCCAACTCCACCAAGAGCCTTTGATGTTGCGAGCCCCGATATTGAACGTCTGCTTGGTTCAAGACGTCGAGTCCACCGACCAAGAAGAACAGGTCCGCGCGGGAGGCTTGGTCTTGAAATTTGGCTTTGACGTCGTCGGTGGCTTCCACAAGCTTGAGGGTCTGTGGGTCGCGGCACACCATAAGGTTGCGCAAGTGGTTGGCCCAGCCCGTCACAAAGTGGTGGGCGTCAAACCCGCGCGCCATAACGTCGTTGAACAGCAGCATGGCGCCGTGGATGTCGCTTGCAAGCGCTTGGTCCGTCAGCGTGAAATACGTGTCGTGATCGAGCACGTGAAGTTGTTCCGTGACTGCTTGGTACGTCAGGTTCTTTCCCGCGAACGCGACGAGCTGGTCAAACATGGAGAGGGCGTCTCGGAGGGCGCCGTCCGCTTTTTGGGCGATGACATGAAGCGCCTCTTCCTCGGCGTCTACCCCTTCCTGGGCCGCAATGTGCTTCAGGTGCGCCACGGCGTCGGGCACGGTAATGCGATGAAAGTCAAAGATTTGGCAGCGAGACAAAATCGTCGGCAGAATCTTGTGCTTCTCGGTGGTGGCCAAAATGAACACCGCGTGCGCCGGCGGTTCCTCCAACGTTTTCAAGAACGCGTTGAACGCCGCTTGACTCAACATGTGCACCTCGTCGATGATGTACACCTTGTATTTGCCTTGTTGGGGCGGGATGCGAACCTGGTCAACAATGCTTCGGATGTCCTCTACCTTGTTGTTCGAGGCTGCGTCAAGCTCAAACACGTTGAAGGACATCGACTCGTCCTGCGCGTCAAAACCGTTGATCGCCCGAGCAAAAATCCGGGCTGAGGTGGTCTTCCCCACCCCGCGTGGACCGCAAAACAAATAGGCCTGAGCAATTTGCCCCGACGCGATGCTTTGCTGCAACGTCTGGGTGATGCCAGACTGCCCCACCACCGAATCCCAGTCTTGGGGGCGGTACTTTCGGGCGCTGACGAGGTACGGCTGTTCGCTCATGAGGATGCGAATATCGCGTGCGCTGACGTGGAAGCCCAAACGCGGTTATTCACAACGCATCCCCATCTTTGGGCTCGAGGGTGTTGGTTTTCAGAAGGCTTCGATGTACTTTTGCGCCCCATTAATTAACAACGTTCACATGAACCGTTACGAAACTGTTTTCATTATGACTCCCGTGCTGTCTGCTGAGCAGGTGGCGGAAACAGTGTCGAAGTTCCGTGCATTCGTGACCGACAAGGGCGGCAAGATCGTCCACGAGGATGCATGGGGATTGCGGAAGTTGGCGTACCCCATCCAGAAGAAGTCCACGGGCTTCTACCACTTGATGGAGTTTGAAGCTGACCCCTCCACAATTCTGCCTTTCGAGACTGAGTTCCGTCGGGACGAGCGCATCATCCGCTTCCTCACGACAAAGATGGAGAAGCATCACATCGCGTACGCCGAAGGCCGCCGCGACAAGTCTAACCGCCAAGAAGCTGCCCCTGCAGAAGCAGAAGGCAACGCTGAGGCTTAATCTCTCTCGTTATGGCAGACAAGAAAGTTCGCTACCTGAACCCCATCGACATCGAGACGAAAGCCGAGCGTTACTGCCGCTTTCGCAAGAAGGGCATCAAGTACATTGATTACAAAGACGCCGACTTCCTGTTGATGCTGTGCAACGCTCAAGGCAAGATTTTGCCTCGTCGCTTGACAGGCACCAGCTTGAAGTACCAGCGCAAAGCAGCACAGGCCATCAAAAAGGCCCGTCACTTGGCGTTGATGCCTTACGTTGCTGACAACCTCCGTTAATTCCCATTGCCATGAACATCATTCTCAAGCAAGACGTGGAATTGCTCGGCAGCAAGTTTGACGTGGTGACCGTCAAGGACGGGTACGCACGCAACTTCCTCATCCCTCAAGGCTTGGCTGTGGCAGCAACCGCATCCAACATGAAGGTGAACGACGAGGTGATTCGCCAGCAAGCGCACAAGGCGGCCAAGGCCAAAGAAGCTGCAGAAGCCATCGCCGAAAAGATGCAAAGCTTGAACCTCAAGCTCGGAGCCAAGGCCGGCGAAAGCGGAAAGATTTTCGGTTCCGTCAACTCGATTCAATTGGCCGACGCCATTCAAGGTGCAGGCTACGACATCGATCGCAAGCAGATTTCGCTTGCAGACGACACCATCAAAGAACTCGGCTCGTACGAAGCCACGGTCAAGCTCCACAAGGAGTTGATCGTTACGGTGAAGTTCGAGGTCGTGGCCGAGTAAGACTCGCGCCTAACACACGTAAGAAGCCCCGCCACCGAGCGGGGCTTTTTGATGCCCGCAAGTCGCCTTTCAATGCGGCACACCCCGCCCCTACCTTTGCGCCATGACCGCGTTCAAACTGGACAGTCCCTTTCAACCGACCGGGGACCAACCCGAGGCCATTCGCCAATTGGTCGAAGGGGTGAACGACGGCACGGCGCACCAAGTGCTGCTCGGCGTGACGGGCTCGGGCAAGACCTTCACGATGGCCAACGTCATCGCAGAAACCCAGCGCCCCACCTTGGTTCTGAGCCACAACAAAACCCTGGCCGCGCAGCTGTACAGCGAGTTCAAATCGTTTTTTCCCGACAACCTCGTCGAGTACTTCGTCAGCTACTACGATTACTACCAGCCCGAGGCGTTCATTCCGGCCTCCAACACGTACATCGAGAAGGACCTGCAGATCAACGACGAAATCGAGAAGTTGCGGCTGTCCGCCACCTCGGCGCTCCTCAGCGGGCGCCGGGACGTGATTGTCGTGGCGAGCATCAGTTGCATTTACGGAATTGGCAACCCCGTCGAGTTCCACAAAAACGTGCACGAGCTGAAGGTCGGTCAACGCATCACCCGAAACGACTTGCTACACCGCCTTGTCACCAGCCTCTACAGCCGCGCGGTTCATGATTTCAGGCGGGGGAACTTCCGTGTGAAGGGAGACACTGTGGACGTTCATTTGGCCTACGCCGACCACGCGGTACGCATCGAGTTTTGGGACGACGAAATCGAACGCCTGTCCACCATCGACCCTGAATCGGGTCAGGTGCTTCACTCCTTTGACCAATTCACCATCTACCCCGCCAACCTTTTCGTGAGCAGCAAAGAGACGACGGATGCGGCGGTTTGGGAGATTCAACAAGACCTCGAAAAGCAGAAGGCCTTTTTCAACGAGCAAGCGCATTTCTTGGAGGCCAAACGACTCGACGAACGCACTCTTTACGACCTCGAAATGATCAAAGAGATCGGTTTCTGTTCGGGCATTGAGAACTACTCGCGCTACTTCGACCGGCGTCAACCGGGCGAGAGACCTTTCTGCCTTCTCGACTACTTCGCGAAGGACTTTCTGGTGGTGATCGACGAGAGCCACGTGACCGTGCCGCAGATTGGTGCCATGTTCGGCGGGGACCGGTCGCGCAAGGTCAATTTGGTGGACCACGGGTTCCGACTTCCGTCTGCTTTGGACAACCGCCCGCTGACCTACGAGGAATTCGACAGCATCGTGAACCAAACCATTTATGTCAGCGCCACCCCTGCGGACTTCGAGCTCGAACGTGCCGAAGGCGTGGTCGTGGAACAGGTGATCCGACCCACAGGCCTCCTGGACCCGCCCATCGAGGTGCGGCCTTGCGACAACCAAGTGGACGATTTGGTGGTGGAGATTCGAAAGACGCTTGCCAACGACGAGCGGGTGTTGGTGACCACGCTGACCAAACGCATGGCCGAGGAACTCACCAAATACCTCGACCGCCTGAGCATCAAGTGCCGGTACATCCACTCCGACGTCAAGACCCTCGATCGGGTTGAGATTCTGCGCGAATTAAGAGACGGGGCCATCGACGTGCTGGTGGGTGTCAACCTGCTGCGGGAAGGGCTCGACCTGCCTGAAGTCAGCCTCGTGGCAATCATGGACGCCGACAAAGAAGGGTTTTTGAGGAGCAACCGAAGCCTCACCCAAACCGCCGGACGGGCAGCACGCAACGTGAACGGCCGCGTGATCATGTACGCCGACAAAGTGACTGACAGCATGGCGGCCACGATCGAAGAGACCGCCCGGCGGCGCGACAAGCAAGTCGCCTACAACGACGAACACGGTTTGGCCCCCCAGCAAATTCGCAAGGAGAAACGCACGCTGTTTGAGCAGAGCGATTCGGTCTCGAACCGTCCCAAGAACTACGCTGCAGAACCGGACCACGTGCCGTTGGCCGCAACAGACCCCGTGGTGCAATCCATGTCCCTTGCGGACCTCGAGAAACTCGTGGCCAAGACCAAGCGCGACATGGAACGCGCAGCAAAAGCAATGGAATTCATGGAAGCTGCCAGACTCCGTGACGAACTCCATGCCCTTGAAGAGCGTCGCAAGCAAGCGTCAAAGTAACTTCGACGCATGAAAAATTGTTGGAGGACGATGCTCTGGGTGTTGGGGATTGGGGGCGTCCTTGCTGCGCCTTCGTGCCGGGGGGAGCAAGAGGCGGTGACCTCTCCTGACCCGGCGGGCGCGCCGTGGCCAGAGGCGCCCTTTGACGTCGTCTCCGCAACCGTCAATGGCGACGTGCTGCAAACCGTCGTGAGGTACGGCGGGGGATGCGGCGAGCATGCGTTCACGTTGGAAGCCGACGGTCCGCTGATGAAAAGCCTTCCGCCCAAGCAACCCCTGCGCTGGGTACATCGTTCTCCCGGCGACCCCTGTCGGGCCCTGATTTTGGACACCTTGACGACTGAACTTTATCCCTTTCGAGGTTCACCTCACGGAACCACCGTGTTGATGCTCTCGGGATGGGAAGGACCTTTGATTTACACCTACCGCTGAACTTCTGCGAAATGAAAAACCGCCTTGCCCTTCTATCCATTGCCCTGCTGTGTTGGATGTCCCCCAATTCGCTGGAAGCCCAAATCACGTACGGCGGAAGCCCCCTCCTCGCAGACTCTCGGCCAGAAGCCGAAGTGCTTCCGGCCTTGGACCGGGAGGCGCTGGAGCAGGAAGATCTCGTGACGGACCGCTACAAAGAGGCGCCGTGGCGTTTTGGGGTGGAACACAAAGTGGCCTGGTCTGCGGTGACGCACGGGGCGTGGTCGATGGAAGGTCCATGGCGGGTGTGGCGCATGGCGATTTCCGCGCCTGGTGCCACGGGACTGTCCGTGCAGTTTGGCACGTACGACGTGCCGAAGGGAGGAATGCTGTTCCTGCATTCGGCCGACGGAGAGCACGTACTCGGTGCCCTCGATCACCGAAACGTCAAACCTTGGGGCGGGCTCGCCACCGGCGTTGTGCCGACCGACGAGCTCGTGCTGGAGTACCGCCAGCCGCTCACCCTCGATGCCCTGCCTGCCCTTGAAATCAGCCAGGTGGTTCAAGGCTACCGTGCGCTGAGTGGGTGGCCGCACGACGGCGACCGCGGCCCGTTTGGCAACAGCGGCGATTGCAACATCAACGTGAACTGCCCGGAAGGCGCCACGTGGGCCACGGAAAAACGGAGCGTGGCGTTGATCGTGCAAGGCGGCTTCGCGGTTTGTTCTGGCGCCTTGGTCAACAACACCTTGAACGACGGCACGCCCTACTTTTTGACGGCGAACCACTGTTTGGGCAACCCTGGAAACTGGGTCTACTACTTCAACCACGAGTCCTCCACGTGTTCCGGCAACTCAGGTCCCACCAACCAAAGCATCAGCGGCGGCACGTTGTTGGTCAACAGCGGCCAATCCGACGTGGCCTTGATTGAATTGAGCCAAACTCCGCCGGCCGCCTTCAACGTTCAGTACGCAGGCTGGGACGCAAGCGGGGCGATTCCGGCAAGCGCAGTTGGGATCCACCACCCTTCCGGCGACGTGAAAAAAATCTGCTTCGAAGACGACAGTCCTTCACAACAGCAAGCTGGAGGAGCCGCGGTTTGGTACATCAACGAATGGGAGCTTGGCGTGACTGAAGGAGGGTCGTCTGGCTCCCCGTTGTTCGATCAAAACCACCGAGTCATTGGCCAGCTTTATGGCGGGGCCGCGGCGTGTGCAGGAAGCGTGAACAACGGACAGCCCGACTGGTACGGTCGATTCAACGTCAGCTGGGGGCTGGGACTGGCCGAATACTTGGACCCGGCGGGTACCGGCACGGAAGTTTGGGACGGATTCCCTGACGGGGCCGTCAGCTTCGAAAACGACGCAGGCGTCAACATCACCGGCGCGCCGGAAAGCGTGCTTTGTGGCGCGGAAAACGTGACGATTGAAGTGACGGTCACCAACACCGGCACCAACACGCTGACAAGCTGCATGCTTGAATACAGCATCAACGGCGGCCCTACCCAACAGCAGTCGTGGGCCGGATCCCTCGAGCAATACGAAACCGACGTCGTGACCCTCCCTCCCTTCCTTTCGCAAGGCGGCACCAACACCGTGGAGGTGAATGTGATTACGCCCAACGGCGTCGCCGACGACAACGCCCTCAACAACACCACGACCGTGGAATTCACGTCGTACGAAGGCCCGACCTACACGTACACCTTGACCCTGGTCTTGGACGACTACGGGAGCGAGACGTCATGGACAGTCAAGCGTTTGGGCCAAACCCTGTACGAAGGAGGCCCCTACCAAGACGGCACCAACGGCGAGGTTGTCGTCGAAGAATTCTGCTTGGAGGAAGTCTGCTACCTCTTCCGGATCGAGGACAGCTACGCAGATGGCATCTGCTGCGATTTTGGGGAAGGAAGTTGGACGTTGACCGACCCCAACGGGGAGGTGGTGGACTCAGGCGGCGCGTTTGGGGCGGCGGACCAAGTTCAATTCTGCCCGGACGAATCGTTGGGTGCCGAGGCATTCACCACGCCTGACCTCGTGGCGTTTCCGGTTCCGACTTCGGAGGAGGTGACCGTGGTTTGGCCTGCGGCAAACGGGACGGCTGTGGTGCGGGACATGGTGGGGCGTGCGGTCCTTCAAACGGAAGTGCGCAGCGCCAAAACCTCCTGGCAAACGACCACCTGGGCGGAAGGAACGTACCTGGTCGAATGGCGTGGAACGGCAGGCCAGGTCCAGCTCACGAAAATTGTGGTCACCCGGTAACCGATGCTGTTGTCCCTTCTCGGCGCGGGAATCCACGTGGTTTGGGCGTGGCGCTGGGACCGCGTGGGAGAGGGCTCACGCTCGACGTGCGACGCGACGCCTGTTGCGAATCGAGGAGAGTCGTGCGACGTCGTGACCTGCTTCCACAACGAAGAAGCCCACGTTGCGGGCTACGCTTCGGCGATTCGGCCTGTCCTGGACGAGGCAGAATCGCGTGGAATGCGTGTTCGTCTCGTGGCCGTCAACCACGGCAGCACCGACCGCACCCGCGAATTGCTCGAGTCCGAGGCGGCTCGTGACCCGAGGTGGTCTGTGCTGGACGTCCCACGAACGCGCCCCGGAAAAAAGGAGGCCCTGGCGGCAGGCATTGGGGTTGGAACCTCGGACGTCATAGTCCTGCTCGACGCAGATTGCCGCCCGCTGGACCGGCGCTGGCTCGCCTGCGTGGCCGAAGGTGCAGGCGACGGGTGGGACGTGCTCGTTGGCATCAGCCTTCCTGAATCCGGACCGCATGCGAATCGAGGACTGCTTGGCCGACTTCAACGGCTCGAAGCACGACGATTGGCCCACCAAGCGGCCGGGGCGGTGCATGCCAAGAAGCCGTTCTTGGCCTTTGGGCGCAACATGGCTTTCACCCGTACGGCTTGGGAGCGTATTGGCGGTTTCGAATCCCACGACCACGTGCTTTCGGGGGACGACGATTTGTGGCTGCAAGAAGCGACGAGAAGCGGCGCGCGGGTCGCCGCCCGACTCAACCCATGCGCCCAAACCTTGTCGTCCTGGCCCCCTTCATGGTCCGCCTGGCGCCGTCAAAAAACACGGCACTTCACGGCAAGCGCCTTCTACCCTCGCCCCCTGCAATTCCGACTCGCGTTGCCGACCCTGGCCACGTTGCTTTTGACGGCGGGGGTTGTCCACAATCCCTCGGGGACATCCGTCGGCTTTGCCGCGTTGGCATTGATGGCACGCACGCTTACCTTCGGATTGTTCTTGCACCACGTTGGGAAGCCGTGGCGCGAAGCGTGGGAACTTGTCTTGGATCCCGCGGTGAGCGCCTTCCGAGTCTGGGCGTGGTGGAAAGGCTCAACCTCTGAATCAACCTCATGGAAGTGAACCCAAACCTCTCCGAGAAAGCGCAATACGACTACGCGCTGGTACTTCGTGCCACCAAGGAGAAGGATCAAAAAGCGTACGCCGAGCTCATGCAACGGTACGAAGGCGCCATCTTTCACCTGATCAACCGCATGGTGTTCAGCCAAGACGACGCCGAGGATTTGACCATCGAGACGTTCACCAAAGCCTTTAAGAAACTTCCGCAATACACCCCGGCCTTCGCCTTTTCGACTTGGCTGTTCAAGATTGCTTCCAACCACACCATTGACTTCATTCGGAAGAAGCGCATCAACGCCCTGTCGCTTGACCGCGGGTTCACCAACGAAGACGGCGACCGGATGGAAATCAGCGTAAAAGACGACGGCCTCGATCCCATGGAAGCGCTGCAGAAGCAGGAACGCATCGAAAAAATGCGGGAAGTTGTGGCACAACTCAAGGACCGGTACCGACGCCTTGTGGAGCTCCGGTACTTCGAAGAGCGGAGCTACGAGGAAATTTCCGAGGAACTCGACCTGCCGCTTGGCACCGTCAAAGCGCAGCTCTTCCGGGCGCGCGACATGATGGCGAAGATTCTGGAGACCTCTCGCGAAACAATTTGACGTAGCGACCATGACGGCACGCGACGTCGTTCTTCCCCACTTCCCCGACCTGAACGAACGCCAGCTCGAACAGCTCGACGCCGTGGCCTCCACGGTTTGGGATTGGAACCAGCGCATCAACGTCGTTTCTCGAAAAGACCCTCACGTGATGGAACGGCATGTCCTGCACAGCATGGGAATCGCCAAAGTTTTGCGGTTCGAACCTGGATCTGCCATCCTCGACGTCGGCACCGGGGGTGGCTTCCCTGGCCTGCCTCTTGCCGTGCTGCATCCTGAAGCAGACTTTGTGTTGTGCGACAGCATTGGAAAGAAAATCAAGGTCGTGCAAGCGGCAGCCGAAGCGGCGGGCCTCACCAACGTGCGGGCCTTGCATGCACGAGCAGAAGAAGTGAACGGAAAATTCGACTTCGTGGTGAGTCGGGCAGTCACTCGCATGGCCCCATTCCTGTCGTGGATCGAAGGGAAAATTGCCGCCAACTCTCGCCACTCCTTAGCCAACGGAGTGCTCTATTTGAAAGGAGGCGAATTGTCGGAAGAGCTCAGCGAGGTGAAGCAACCCACCGCCATCTCGCCTCTGACAACGTGGTTTTCAGAACCGTTTTTCGAAACGAAGGCCGTGGTACACGTGGACCTCAGCACGGAGAGCTGAGAGTTTCGATCCGACAGATTGGGAAAAAATTGGGGGAAAAGAAGAGGGCCCAAGGGCCCCCTCCGTAACCTGCAAGAAAATTGAAACCAACATGGCCGATGACCATGTCGGTAAACAAGACGAACGTGGATTCCGAGGGTTGCCTGCCTTTTTGAGAAAAAATCACCGACGCCCCCTTGAGTATCACAAATCCTTGTTTTATGGTTGATTAGAAACTGAATTTGTACCCAACACCTCGAATCGAATGAAAGTGAACAGGGGTTTTGGGATCCTTTTCAAAGGTTTTTCGGAACGCCAAGATGAAGTTGTCGATGGTCCGAGTGGAAGGCAGGATGTCGTACCCCCAAACCAACTGAAGGATGTCTTCCCGGCTCACAACCTGACCCTCTCGGCCAATCAGAAGTTTCAAAAGCATGGCTTCGCGCTTGGAAAGCTTTCTCACCTTTCCGTCGTGGGCGGTGGCTTCAAACGCCACGAAGTCCACGTGACCGGAGCCGATGGTGGCCTCGCGCAGCTGAGTCCAAGCTTCAGATGGGGTCTGGTCGAGCAGACGATCCAAACGCAACAGCAACTCCTCCATGAGAAACGGCTTGCCGAGGTAATCGTTGGCTCCCAGCCTCAGGCCCTCCACGCGGTCAGGCCCCTCGTTGCGCGCCGTGAGGAACAGGATGGGCGTGTCGATGCCCTCCAACCTCGCGGTTCGGCACACTGCGAACCCGTCCATTCCCGGCATCATGACGTCAAGAATGGCCGCTGCAAATCGTTGATTTCTTAGAGCTTCCAGAGCGTCTATGCCGTTGCCCACTTCCACCACCTTGTGGCCTTCCCCCTTCAAATTCAACGACAGCATTTGACGCAAAGAGGGGGTGTCCTCGGCGAGAAGCAAACGCGCGGCGGTGGGGTTTGGTTGTACTTTTGACATGATGGACGACGCAAAGATGACGCGGCTTCGCGAGATAGGAAACAACACCATTGCCGAAGCCTTGGGAATGGAAATCACCGAGGTGGGCGAAGGCTTGGTTCGCGGGAAATTGCCCGTCGATGCTCGAACACATCAACCCTACGGTTTGTTGCACGGCGGCGCGAGTGTGGTGCTCGCAGAGACCCTTGGCAGCGTCGGTTCGCATGCGCTCGTAGAAGCTTCAGGGAAGGGCGCTGTGGGCATTGAGGTGAATGCCAACCACCTGAAAGGTGTGCGTTCTGGATGGGTCCACGGCGTCGCCACGCTGGCGCACCGTGGAGGAAGATTGCACGTTTGGAACATTGAAATCCACGACGACGAAGGAGACTTGGTTTGCACTTCTCGCCTGACGGTCATGATTGTGCCACGCCGTGACTGAAACGTTTTTTGACGACGCACCTCGTGCTGCGGCCAAGGTAAATTCGGCGGCGACTTCGGAGCCGATGCTTTGGTGGAGACCTCCGGGTCACACTGACGTGTTCACTCTGATTCCGGACGCGAGCGGCACCTCCACGTTTCACTTTGCCCCGTTTGACGTGGCCGGCGCCCCAGAAATTTCTTGGAGAGGACACGCGGTTCGAACCACGCCACCCGCACCCGGCACCCTCCCGCACATTTCAACCCCGGCCATGCCGGACACCAGCCGCACGGAGCACATGGGCAACGTTGAAGCAGCCTTGGACGCCATTCGAATCGGAGCAATCGACAAGGTGGTGGTCTCCCGAACGCGCGTGTCTGTGGACGCGGCTGCCCCGGAATTGGCCTTCACCAACTTGTGCGCGCTTCATCCGCACGCACTCGTCTACCTGATGCATCACCCCGTCGAAGGAACGTGGTGCGGCGCCACGCCTGAACTTTTGCTCCGAGCACAGCAGCACGATGTGGACACGGTGTCGCTGGCAGGAACCCGCAGGAAGGGATCGGACGAGGCATGGACAGACAAAGAGCGTCAAGAGCAGCAAGTTGTGACGGATCACGTGCTCGAAGTCTTGGAGAAACTCGGCGCAGAAGACGTCAACCAAGACGGTCCGCGCGACAAACGCTATGGGGAATTGGTTCACCTGGAAACGCGCATTTCGGCTCGCTACCCCGGGGACCTTCACGCCTTGGCCAAAGCGCTTCACCCCACCCCTGCCGTATGCGGTCGGCCCGTGGAGGCCGCGGCCAACTTCATCCGGACCCACGAGCGGCACAACCGCACCTACTACGCGGGTTTCCTCGGTTGGTCTTCTCCTCTGGGTTGCGCGTACTACGTCAATTTGCGTTGCGCGCATTGGGCAGAAAATGGCGTGGCGCTGTTTGCGGGTGGCGGCATCGTGGAGGGTTCTGTACCTGAAAGCGAATGGTCAGAGACCGAGGCCAAACTCCAAAGCATCTCCCCCGCCTTCCAAGGCTGAGCACCCCGTACCTTCGTGACATGCAAATGAGCAGCTCGCATCCTGCGGCCGCCGTTCTTGCGGCGGCGCTGGCCGAACAAGGCGTGCGGCACGCGGTCGTAAGTCCCGGCTCACGCAACGCGCCGTTGGTGCTTGCATTGCACCACGAGCCGGAAATCAAGGTGCACGTGAGCCTCGACGAACGGTCGGCGGCTCACCACGCACTCGGCCTTTCGCTGGCCACGTGGACCCCGGTTCCTGCTGTATGCACCTCAGGGACAGCTGCACTCAATCACGGCCCAGCCTTGGCCGAGGCGTTCCACGCCCGCATTCCCCTCCTGAGCATCACGGCCGACCGACCCGCTGACGTGGTGGGACGAGGTCACGGCCAATCGATCGCCCAGGCGGGCGTGCACGCGGCGCACACGGTGCACCACGACGTACTCGACGAGTCGTGCATGGACCTCGCAGAATTGACGCTACGTGCGCGTCGCGCAGTGCGCCGCGCCCTCGAAGGCGGACCCGGCCAAAGCGCCGGTCCTGTTCACCTCAACGTGCCGCTCGAGGAACCTCTGTACGACCTCGCCCCGGCCCCATCTCTTCCTGCGCCCTCCGTTGATGCGCCAGATCTCGAGCCGACCTCTGCACCGTGTGCGATTCCTGTCCCCCAAAAGCTTCGGGAGGCGATCGACCGAGGCCGCGTCGTGGTTGTGGCCGGGCCTCGTCCCGTGGTGGCGGCTCGCTCGGCTTCGGCCCACCTCGAGGTCAATTTGCCGTGCCTCGCCGAGCGCGGGAGCGGGGTCACGGGACCATGCGTCGTGTACGGCGCCGAGCGCGTGCTGCCGGACGGGGTCTGGCCCAAAGCTCTCCAGCCCGAGGCCGTCCTGACCCTCGGACTCCCCCCCATGTCGAAAGCACTTCGAAACGCCCTCGACGGCATTCCCCATTGGCACGTCGGCGAAGACCTCGACGGAGAAGGCAAGGGATGGGACATTTGGGGCACGATGCAAGGCTCCGCCCCTGCTGAGGCACTCTCGATGTCGCCTTCCCAATCGCAACGTGAAGCGTGGACTCACGTGAAAATGCATCTTGAAAACATGACGGCCGCATCCGAAGGGCATTGGAGTGACCTGTCGGCCTGGAAGACCGTTGTGAGCACTTGGGCGACTTGGAATGAAGAAGAGCGGCCGAATGCTCTCCACGTGGCCAACAGCGCATCCGCACGGTACGCCCAGTGGCTGAACGTCGAAGAGGGTTGCCAAGAAAAGGCCTCCTTTCACGCCAACCGAGGTGCAGCGGGAATCGACGGATGCACGTCCACCGCGCTGGGCTGGCACGCAGGGCGGCGCGACTCTACCAAGCCCGCCGACACGTGGCTCGTCACGGGAGACGTCGCGTTTCACTACGATTCCAACGCCTTTTTGACGGAGACTTCTTTAAACCGCGAAGGCTTCAAGGTGGTGGTGATCAACAACGGCGGGGGCGGCATCTTCCGCTGGCTTCCTGGAACCCAGCACAGCGACATGTTCATCCGGCACTTTGAAACGCCACCCACGAGGACCGTGGCCTCGGTTGCCAAGGGCGCCAACGCACGCTACCTCCGGGCCGCTTCAGCGGCAGAATTGAAACGTGCTCTTGAACACGCTCGCGACGAAAAAGGTTTGGTCATGCTGGAAGTCGTGACGCCCAACTTGGACAGCGCAGATGCGGTAAAAACCTACCTTGAATCTTGCCGAAAGATTTTGAACTTCGACTTAAAGTAAGTTTCCTTTAAATATTGATTATAAACGCTCTAAGAAAAAAATATAAATGAAACCTTGGATCCAAGCCGCACGACTCCGGACCCTCCCTTTGGCGGTGACGTGCGTCCTGTTGGGCGCAGCCCTTGCGCACGCCGAAGGATTGGATACGGCCGGCATGGCGAGGTTTTGGCCGGTCGTTGCAGGGGCACTTGCCACGGTGACCTTGCTCCAGGTCTTGGCAAACTTCGCCAACGACTACGGAGATTTTGCCAAAGGGACAGACACCGCTGCTGGGCGGAACGACCGCACGCTCGCCTCGGGCGCCATCGCCGCAGCTGCCATGAAACGCGCTTTGGGCATCACGGCCCTGTTGGCCTTTCTTGCCGGCATCGTCACCCTGACCGTGGCGTTTGTTCCAGGGCTGCTTCCGGGCACCGAAGGTGGCAACTTCGACGCGGCACGCATGGGGCTTTTGGGCGCTTTTGGCGTCGCTGGAATCATTTCAGCAATACGTTATACGATGGGACGCAAAGCATATGGATACCAAGGATTTGGAGACCTGTATGTTATGCTTTTTTTCGGATGGATCGGGGTGCTTGGCGTGGGGCTTTTGGTGGCCCACCGCGTGAGCGCTGCATGGGCGCTTCCCGCCCTTTTTTCCGGCTGCATGAGCGTGGCCGTGCTGAACCTCAACAACCTGCGTGACCACGAATCTGATGCCCTCGCCGGCAAGAACACGACTGTGGTCCGGCTCGGTTTTCGAGGCGGAAAAATTTACCACCTCGCGGTGCTTGCCTTGGGATGGGGAGCGTTGGGCATTTTTTTCTTGGGTCCCTGGAACGAGGGCGTGTGGCGTGGAACGCTGTGGTACGGGTTGATCGCTTTGGTTCATGCGCGGCACGCCGTGGATGTGTGGAGGTGCGACACCCCCAAGGACCTTGACCCCGAATTGAAGCGTGTGGCGTTGAGTTCGTTTTTGGTGGCACTCTTCATGTTCATGGACCAAACCCTGACGCCATGAGCAACGCCGGCAACATCTGGCCCCCGGCACCAGTACTGAGAGGCCTTCGCATGGCGGTGGTCGAGCACCCCCTCACCTTTCGAACGCCAGCCCAAACCTCACGCGACACCCTCACCCACAAACCCACGTGGTTCCTCGTCGCCGAAGACGGCCAAGGTCGCCTCGGTGTGGGAGAATGCAGCTTGATTCCGGGCTTGTCGTTGGAATCCGAGGCGCAAGCTCGTGACGCCTTGATGCGGGTGGCGGGGAGCGGATGCTTGGACGCCATGTCCATCTCGGCTGACCTTCCGGCCGTTCGGTTTGCGGTGGAGACGGCGGCCTGGGACCTGCACGAAGGCGGTCGAGGCGTCATCGCGGAGTCCCCTTTCTCTCGCGGTGAGCGGGCAATCGGCATCAACGGCCTCGTTTGGATGGGACCTGTCGAAGGCATGCTGTCCCAATTCGAAGACCTGGTCAAGCGTGGCTTCACCACGCTCAAATGCAAAGTGGGCGCGCACGATTGGAACGCCGAGCTGACCATGCTGAGGCAAGTTCGCGAACGCTGTCCCTCACACGAATTCAACTTGCGCGTGGACGCCAACGGCGCCTTCAGCGTTCTTTCACTGGACGAAACCCGCGCCCGACTCGAGGCGCTCGCAGAACTGGAGATTCACAGCATTGAGCAACCTCTCAAGCCTCACGACCGCGACGGTTTGGCGGAACTTTGCGAAGCGAACATCCTGCCGATTGCACTTGACGAAAGCCTCATTGGCGTCCACGCCTTGACAGATCGTATGCGGCTTTTGGATCACGTGCGCCCTCAGCACGTCGTGCTCAAGCCCTCTTTGATTGGCGGGCTCGACGCTGCCACCGTGTGGTCGCGTTTGGCTGAGCAGCGCGGCATGGGCTGGTGGGCGACTTCTGCGCTCGAATCGAACGTGGGGCTCAATGCCATCGCGCAATGGACGGCCGTTCAACCCGCCCTCGATAATTCCACACCCCTTCCCCAAGGATTGGGAACTGGGGGGTTGTTCACCAACAACCTCCCCGGCCCCTTGGCCGTGACGGACGGGACACTGGCCACCGCATCGCAATCCCCGCGTGAGGAGTCGACTTGGCGCAACGCCCTAAAAGAAGCGGCGAGGCACGAACCCGGCTGCGGATGCGGCATTGATCACCGCGAAACATGAACGAGAAACCCGCGCGCAAAGGAACCGTCAGACTTGGGACACAATCCTGGCCCGCAACCGCCATTGGTGCGGCTGAGTTTCGGCGCACCCAAGCCAAACGCGAGGCGTGGCTGAGTGACGTGGCAGACGTTTGGATGGGGTGGTGCGAGGGGACGGAGCCCGGCATGGCTGTACAAACTTCCGGCACCACAGGCTCTCCCAAGACCGTCGAACACAGCCGCAGCGCCGTTCTTGCAAGCGTGCAGGACACGATAAAACACTGGCACCTCGAACCCGGCACCCACGCCGTTCTCGCGTTGCCAACCTCCTTTGTGGCCGGACAGGCCATGGTGGTACGTGCCATCGAAGGCGCGTGGGACCTCGAGCTCGTCGCGCCCTCTTCCCGTCCTTGCTGGCAGGGCTGTACCGACTTCGTTGCGCTCACGCCTCACCAAGCCCAAGGTTGGATCGAACACGGCGCAGGATCCGTCCGCACGCTGCTGCTCGGGGGCGGCCCCGTGTCCGCCCCGCTTCTCGAAAACCTGCTGAGATCAGGGCGCGTGGACGAGGTTTGGGAGAGCTACGGATTGAGCGAGGCCTTGACGCACGTCGCCACTCGGAAGCTTGCCTCCACCCTCGACCTCGCAGCGCCCTTCCATCCGCTCCCCTCCGTAACCATCGGCACAGACGAGACGGGTTGTGCCGTGATCGACGCTCCTTCCCGGGAGCTTCGTCAATTCGTTACACGGGACTGCATCGAAGAACTTCCCCTAGGCGGATTCTTGTGGCTGGGACGTGCCGACGACGTCATCAACACGGGAGGCGTGCTGGTTCACCCCAGCGAGGTCGAGCGGGCCCTGGAATCGTTCATGCCTGCGTGGGTGTCGGACTGGGCGGCGTTTGGTCGGCCGGACGAAATCCTCGGCGAGGCCGTCGTCCTTCGTTTGGCCGGCACCCCACCCAACGACACTGACCCCGTTGCGCTGCTCGAGGACTGGCGCGAATCCCTCAAGTCCCTGCTGGGTCCTGCCAAAACTCCACGCTCTCTTGAATGGGGCGAGCTCCCCCGCACCGAACGGGGCAAACTCAACCGACGGCTGCTGCAATAGCCGCACGCCTGTCCTTCTTTCGTCGCACCTTTGCGACATGAGCCATTCCCACGAAGCACTGCCCATTCTCGTTTTCGCCACGCACAACGCCAACAAGGTGCGCGAGCTGCAGGAAATGCTCGGCGACCGCTTCCGCATTCAAAGTCTGACGGACATCGGGTGCCACGAAGAAATCGTCGAAGACGCCGCCACGCTGGAAGGCAACGCCCAAATCAAAGCGCGCCATGTTGTCGCCCACTTCGGACTTGACTGCTTCGCGGACGACACGGGCCTCGAGGTCGAAGCTCTGGAAGGGGCGCCCGGCGTGCTGAGCGCACGTTACGCCGGCGCCCACGGCGACTCGGAAGCCAACATGACGAAGCTCCTCGCCGAGCTCAGCCGCGTTGGCGCCACCTCCCCCGAATCCCGTGCCGCCCAATTCCGAACGGCCATCTGCCTCATTCGCGACGGCGAGGAGCACCTCATTGAAGGCACGTGCCGGGGCTCGATTGCCCTTCAACGGTCCGGAGCCAAAGGCTTCGGCTACGACCCCTTGTTCACGCCCGAGGGCCACGACCGCACTTTTGCGGACATGGCCCCTGAAGAGAAAAATGCAATCA
>JBMZHG010000029.1:0-3951 GCA_049616325.1 Flavobacteriales bacterium
ATTCCCCAGAATAAAACGACTTCACCCCCCTTCGAGCCATGTACGTGGCCAATTCCGCAAGCGGGTGAATTGGGTCGATTCCCATCATTTGGTCGTACACGTCAGCCTCGAAGCAATCCAAGCTGCGAAATGCTGCGGGCTCTGGGCGGTCGCTCGTCAAGCGACGGAATTCTACGGAGGGACCATCGACCACCCATTCCACAGCTTCCACCTCAATCTCAAGCCCGTGGTAGCTGTCAATGAACGGTTGTTGGCCTACACCCTCGGTTTGACGGGTGGCTCGAAACGTCTTCAATTCGTCCAAATACTTCACCTTGATGTCGGGGTGATAAATGCTGTCTTCCCCGATCAGAAGTGACAAACGGGCATGTGTGGCGTCAATGGAGTTGTCTGAAAAAAGAACTTCGTCCGACCAGCACCGGATGAACAACGTGTCGTGGTTCAAGAAGGTCAATTGCGCCCACTGTCCATCTGACCCTGTCCCTGCCAGCTTCGAGCCTCTAACCTGGAGCCCGCCTTCGTACGTCACTCCAGGAAACACGTCCTCCAACCGAACACGACCCGTGCGCGACTCAAAACGCGGGTAAGTGCGCTTTTCCGGCCTGCCCTCTGCTTGCACTTTCACAGCCAACACTCCCTCGAGTGGCAAATCGAACATCGAGCTTCTCAGGCGAGCATTTTCTGCGGTGAACGAATTCCCTTGAATGCGTACCTCAAAAGAGCCGAGCTCCGCTTCCAGTCCGCCCTCGTTGGTAGTCCGTTCCCAATCAACCTTGCCTTGGGTCCCAAAAAACCGTTCTTCCATGGGACGGTAGCTTCCCCAAACTTCGCGAATCCGTGTGCTGTCCCCCTTGGAAAGACAAACAAGCGTTCCTCCCTTGCATTCGATGACAGGCTCCCCAGAGGCGTTGGTTGCCAACACCTTCTCTCCTCCGCGAAACAACCACGTCGCTGCCGTTGACTCAAACAACAACCCTCGGGCAAACAACCCTTCCGAAAGGGCCAAAAAGGCCTCTGACTCCTTTCGTTCCTTGGGGTTTGTGAGAAAAAAATCAATCTGGGCATGCCACGCATTCCAACGGCTCCAATCCTCTTGCTCAAGCAAAACGTTGGCGCCTCGCAGATAGCCCATGACGGCTTGGCTAAAGCGCGTCCGGTTGCTTTCCAAGGCTCGAACCACACGAATCACCTGCTGCCTCCGCGCTTCGCCGGCAACCTCTTTTTCCAAATTGGACGAAAAATCACGCCTCACCCAGCGTGCTTCATCCGAACCAAGTTCGGAGGCCTTTCGCTCCATGTCTTTCAGAAAAGAAGAGACATTTTCAGGCGCTGATTCAGCCTGCGCAAGTGAGGCAAGCGGCAACGAGCACGCCCAGACGAGGAACCAGAGCATCAAGCGAACGTTCATACTTCGAAGGTAGATTTCGCCCTGATTTGGCGAACCAACCTTAGGCCAAAGGTTTCCAACAATGCATGCACGCCCACCCCTCGCGGGAAGCCACCGCACGAAGGAGCATCCCCTCGCGGTCAATTGCCGTTTCAAGCCCCTTCACGTCGCCTTCAAAAAACCCACTAAGAAGCAACGAACCACCTCTTTTCAACGTCCGGACGTAGGCGTTCATGTCCGCTTCCAACACGTTTTTGTGGATGTTGGCACAAATCACGTCCCAGGATTCGTCTGGCATGGACTCCATCGAGGTGCCGTCGCCCTGACGAAAGAACAAGGCGTCCGACAGTGGAGACAAGTCGGGATTAAGCTTCACGTTGTCTTGTGAATTGACAACAGCATCGTGCTCAATGTCCACCCCGAGTACGGGCGCGGCACCGCGTTTGGCCGCAACCAAAGCCAGCACCCCCGTGCCACACCCCATGTCCAACACGGAGCGGCCTTTCAAAGGCATTCCAAGCAGGGCGGCCGTCATCAAATGCGTGGTGGCATGGTGCCCTGTCCCAAAACTCATTTGAGGCGCAATGACTACGTCCAAGCCTTCGGCGGGCACCTCGTGAAAGGGGGCCCGAATGGTGCATCCCACGCGGCCTTCTGCGTCTTCCACAACCACCTGCGGGTACTCCGATTCCCATTGCGCGTTCCAATTCTCTTGCGGGACCACTTTTTTGTCGCACGCCACCGAAGCAAAAGCTCGAACTTCCTCCAACATTGCTTCAGCAAGGGCCACGTCCACGTCTGCAACGTCTCCGTGCGCAACGACTCCCTGGTCGAAGGGCTCAAACATCGAGAATCCACATTCGTTCAAGTAGGCAACCAACACCTCCCGCGCAGGGAGCACGGGCTCAAGAACGAGGTTCCACGTGTGAAACTCCTTCTGCACGGATCAACAGTTCAGAGCCGGGTGCCCCTCAAGCACTCCTTGAAAATCCGAGGGATCCAAAGAAGCCCCACCAATCAATCCACCGTTGATGTCGCGCTGAGAAAACAACTCAGCCGCGTTGCTCGCCTTGCAGGAACCTCCGTAAAGCAAAGGAACCTCGGCAGCGACTTCACCGCCAAACGCCTCTTCAAGCCACTTGCGAATCGAGGCGTGCATGGCCTGGGCCTGATCCGAAGTCGCCGTCACGCCCGTGCCAATGGCCCAAACGGGCTCGTACGCCACCACAACCTGGTTCATTCGCTCTGACGGCAAACGCAACACCCCAGACTGCAACTGCTTCAGAACCAAGTCTTCTGCCCGTCCAGCTTCCCGCTCCTGAAGGGTTTCCCCGCAACAGAATACGGCAACCAATCCCGCCTCGAGCAGGGCGTCCACCTTCGAAGCCACGGCGGCGTCCGTGTCGCCGTACCGTGCGCGACGCTCGCTGTGACCGACCAAAGCTCCTGCGACACCGCACGACTTCAACATGTCGGCTGTGTATTCGCCGGTATGTGCTCCAAAGCCTTCCGCGCTGACGTTTTGGGCCAAGACGTGCAACCCCTTGGGAGCCTTTTCTGCACAAACCGCCAAAAACGGTGCCGGGGGCGCCACCATGACCTCAATGCCCTGATTGACCCCAAGCCATTCCTCCATCCCGTTCATCCACTCCAGGGCCTCGCCCATCAATTTGTTGCTTTTCCAGTTTCCTGCTACAAGGTTCCTCATCACTTTTGTTGTCTTGATTGGGAGGCCAAAATTCGGCAACCCTCTTGTCTTCACCGCATGTCTACGCAAGATTCTTCCAACACCGTCCCTGAACACCTCTTGGCCTTGCTCAAGAAACATTGGGGGTACGACCAACTTCGGCCGCATCAGGTGGGCCCAGTGCTGGACTTGGCAGCCGGAAGACACACCTTGGCGTTGTTGCCTACCGGAGGAGGGAAAAGCGTTTGTTTTCAGTTGCCTGCCCTCGCGCGCGGCGGTCTTTGCCTGGTTGTCACTCCGCTGGTAGCGCTGATGGAAGATCAATGTCGAACCCTTCGCAAGATGGGACTTCGTGCAGAGGCGTGGGTCGGCTCCGACGGGGACCGGATCTTGGACAACGTCCGGTTCGGCCATGCTCAATTCCTGTACCTCTCACCTGAACGACTGGACCACCCCATGTTCTTGGCGCGACTCGAGCATTGGAAGGTCACCACTGTCGTGGTCGACGAGGCCCATTGCATTTCCCAATGGGGGCACGACTTCCGGCCTGCTTTCCGAAAGATTGGTTCGATCAAATCCGCCTTTCCCGAGGCGGTTTGGGGCGCATTCACCGCCACGGCGACAACCGAAGTCTTGGGAGACATCGCCGCCCAGCTCCCCTTGAATTTTGACGTTCACCGCGCTTCGATGCGTCGTGCCAACCTGCGCTACGAAGTGGCTCTTTGGGGCGACCGAGATACCGTCTTGTTGCACGACGCGTCAACACAAGAAGGGCAAGGCCTGGTGTACGTCCAGTCGCGTCACGAAAGCGAACGGTGGGCTCAACGGCTTGAACAAGCCGGGTTGCGGGCAGCCGCTTTTCACGCCGGTCTCCCTC
>JBMZHG010000029.1:3961-8452 GCA_049616325.1 Flavobacteriales bacterium
AGCAGAAGCGACAGCAACGGTGGCTCGACGGCAAAATTCAAGTCTTGGCCTGCACCAGCGCCTTTGGCATGGGCATTGACGCCCCTCACGTGCGGTGGGTCTTCCATGCAGGGCCTCCGCCCAACCTCGAGTCCTACATCCAAGAAGCAGGAAGGGCCGGGCGCGACGGGAAGGACTCCTCATGCATTCTGTATGCCGAACCAAAGGATTTTGAGTCCTTGAGGCAACGACTCGACCGCCAATTTCCCAACAAGAAGCAGGTCCAAGAGGCCTACCAATGGGCGGCCAACGCGTCCCAAGCAGCCGTCGGAGAACTCCCCTCGGAACCGGTGCTGGTGATGAAAGTAGAACACCTTTCCGCACTCAAGTTGCTGGCGTTGCATGGGCACTTTCGATTGGAAGAGCCACCTCGATCATTTGAATCCAAAGGGCATGTCCGCGGAATGGGCACGGTGACTGCTGGAAACATCCAAGCACGCGACTTGGCTTTGGCTGAATGGGTCGCAAGGAAGGCTCCCAACCGCCTTCTCGAAGTCAACCTTGAACATCTCTCAACAGAGTTGAGGGAATTGCATCCACACGAAAACTGGGGCCGAGATGCCGTTCAAATGTCGCTTGAACGGTTGGACGCCATGGGAATTCTGGACTGGCATCCCCAGGCTGAACAGCCTCGTTTGTGGTGGTTGAAACCCAGAATGGCCACAAAAAATGTCGATGTCCCCCGCGGACGGCACGCTTTGCTGAAAGACAAACTCGGTGCGGTGGAAGCCTACGTCGAGGTTGACGCCCCCACCTGCAGAAGCCAGCTTTTGGAGGCGATTTTTGGGGACGAAAGCCACGGTCCATGCGGCCAGTGCGACATGTGTCAAGCCGACCGGAAGGAGTGGCGAAAAGCGCTTTCCTTGGCCCTTGACCAAGGGCCCGTTGAGGTGGATTCTGCCTTGCTGGGCTTTCGGCCAGGTCACCGAAGAGGTGTGCGCGAACTCCTTGCCAACTGGTACCGGAGCGGCGACATCGTCGCGGACGAGCGTCGCATTGCGTGGTCGGACAGGGCGCGCAGAGGTTAGATTTGCCGCATGGACACCCAACAGCCCAATGCGCTTTCCACGGTAACCCTGAAAGCCAAGCGAGACGAGAGCATCCGTAGAAGGCACCCTTGGGTGTTCAGCGGCGGAATCAAGCACATTCAAGGCCAGCCACAAGCGGGAGATTGGGTGCGAGTATGCGCCAACAAAGGAGCGGTTTTGGGGTGGGGGCATTACGCGCCCAACGCCAGCATTGCTGTGCGCATGCTCACTTTTGATGAGACCCGGCCTGACGATGCTTGGTGGCATGCTCAAATTGCCGGCGCCGTAGCCGTTCGAAGAGACTTGAACTTGTTTCAAGGCCGCCCGCAGAATTCGTGCCGCCTGATCCACGCTGAAGGCGACGGACTCCCTGGATTGATTGCGGATTTCTACGCAGGGGTTTTGGTGGTTCAATGCCACACCCCGGGAATGCACCAAGCACTTCCTGTCTTGATTGAAGCGTTTCGTGAAGCTCTCGGCGATCACCTGCTCGGCATCTACGACAAAAGTGCGAAGACGTTGATGAAGAACGGAGGCGAAGCAAGCGAGGACGGTTGGCTTTGGGGTGGAGCACCTGAAGGTCATTTCGCCTCAGAACACGGGCATCGCTTTTTGATTGATTGGGAACAAGGCCAAAAAACCGGGTTCTTTCTCGACCAACGAGAGAACCGAGCCCTCCTCGGCGCTCTGTCGAACGGAAAAAAGGTGTTGAATGTGTTCAGCTACACAGGAGGATTTAGCATTTATGCCCTGAAAGCCGGTGCCGTAGAAGTGCACAGCTTGGACAGTTCGGAACGCGCCTTGGAGGTGTGCGAAAAAAACGTGGAATTGAATGAGATCCCCAAGGAGAGGCACACGTCCATTCAGGCAGACGCACTGGAATTTTTAAAAACCGACCAGCTCGGAGAGTACGACGTTGTGGTGCTTGACCCTCCTGCTTTTGCAAAGCGTGCCTCTGCGCGGCACGCCGCAGTGCAGGGCTACAAGCGGATCAACCTTCGCGCCCTCGAAGGAATGAAGCCCGGAAGTTTGCTGTTCACCTTCTCCTGCAGCCAGGCTGTGGACGATGCGTTGTTCACCAACACCCTCGTTGCTGCGGCCATCCAAGCAGGACGAACCGTGCGCATTTTGCATCGGCTGCATCAACCCCCCGACCACCCAGTCAACGTCTTCCACCCCGAAGGGTCTTACCTCAAGGGATTGGTGGTCCGAGTCGACGACTGAACTCAGGGCTGCAGACGTCCGTGCTCCCACGAACCGTCGGTTGCCCGCCGGTAGCGAATTCGGTCGTGCATGCGGGAAGATCTTCCCTGCCAAAATTCCACTTCCACGGGAAGAATGGCGTACCCTCCCCAATGAGGCGGACGGGGGACCTGACCCTCTGGGTATTCCTGCAATCGAGCTGCAAATGCTTCGTCAAGTGATTCTCGCGATGCGATTGAGCGGCTTTGGTCTGACGACCACGCGCCCAACTGACTCTCCCGTGGTCGCGACGCAAAGTAGCGGTCGGATTCTGCCTCAGGCACTCGAGTCACGCTGCCCCGGACACGGATTTGACGTTCCAAGCTCGGCCAGAAAAACGTTGCCCCTGCCTTTGCGTTCCTCGCCAAGTCTTGCCCTTTTTCGCTTTCGTAGTTGGTGAAAAACACCAGCTCCCCTTGCCTTGTGTCTCGCAACAACACGATGCGTGAATGCGGGTAGCCCAATTCGTCCATGGTGGACAATGCGAATGCCGTGGGGTCCTGCATTCCCGAGCCCACAGCCTCGTCGAGCCACGCGGTAAGGAGCACCCAAGGGTCGCTTGGGAGCTCGTTCTCGTTCAAGGAACCCTTGGTGTAGTCCGTTCTTGCATGCAGCCCCATCAATCCAAATTTTGTTTCCAGAGCAACTCCCCTTCCGTGCTCTTCACTTCCACAGTGCACATCCGATCCTTGCGAGGGCCTGCGAACGACAACACTGCGTAGTTCCGTTGCTCGACGTACGTTCCTTCAACGCGAAGCGTGTTGGCCTCGTCCTTGGCGTGTCCTGGACCACTTGTCAACGGACTGACCGTCAGATCGTACACCTTTCGGCCGTTGCCCATGGTGAATTCCGACAATTCTGTCGTGTGACGATCTCCGGATAGAAACACCACACCACGAATGTCCTCGGCTTCAATTCTTTCCAAAATTTGCTTGCGCTCATCCGGAAACTGCGCAACGTTTTCGTAAACCGCGGCATCGCTGAGAACCTGCCCCCCAACGACCACAAATTTGTACGGGGCACGTGACTTCCGCAGGGCTTGAATGAGCCAATCAATTTGGCTCTGACCCAACACTTGAGGGGCGTTCGTTTTGTTGTAGTGGTTCACCCTGTACGTCCGGTTGTCCAACAAGAAGAACTCCATGTCGACAAAACGGAAGGCTGTGGAAATGCAGCGAGGAGCTTCGGGAAGTCCGTAGCTCGGATTGCTCCAGAACGCTTCGAACGATTCGCGGGACCAATCGGCGTGAACCCAGCTTCCATCGCTGTCGTTGGGGCCAAAGTCGTGGTCGTCCCAAATCGCGTAATTGGGACAACTCTTGAGCAAGTTGGCCATTTCCGGCGTGCTCCGCGTGTGTGTATAACGGTGCAGAAAACCACTGTACGACTGGAAGTCTACTTCACGGAGATAAATGTTGTCACCCAGCCACAGCATCATGTCGGGTGCCTCTTCTGCCATGCTTTCGAAGATTTCGTATCCCCCCCCGTAAGGCCGCCCTGGTCGGTCGTACGCCTCCTCGTTGATGTAGGCGCAGCTTCCTGTGACAAATTTGAATGCAGGCGGATCGGTGCGATAATCCCAAAGCGGTTGCGTGGAGACTTGCACTGTCTCTTCCAAGCGTTCGCCGTCGACGACAAAAGCGACTTCGTAATCCTTGCCTGGCTCGAGACCTGTGAGGTCGAGATGTGCAGTGCAGCCAGAAGATTTGGCTGTCGACACGCCCTCACTTGAAGTCCAAACGGCGTCCGAGGTGCGATCTGCCAGGGCGTACTCCAAATGCACCTGCGCTGGTTGCGTGGTTTGGACCCAAAGCTGAGCCGATCGCATGCTCACGTGACCGATCATGGGACCGCTCTGAATGAAGTTGTCTTGAGCCCAAGGTGAATGGGCTGCCGAACTGAGCAGCACGATGCCAAGCAGCAGGGACACTTGAGGAATGTGAAATCTCGTCATGCCTCAAAGATATTCCTGACGCCTCGGGAACAGGCGACCTTTTGACACTGAAGCACAAAAAAAGGGAGACCGTGTGATCTCCCTTTTAAATTCATTTTTGCGATTTTTTTATCAGAAATTGCGAGGTACCCCCAAAGCTTTGATTATTTAGGTAGTCTGTCGCGCGCGCTCCATATCAGCGGTACTTTCGCATCTCACATTTGTTGAGTATTTATGTCTACTATCTGC
>JBMZHG010000029.1:8462-25806 GCA_049616325.1 Flavobacteriales bacterium
TAAATTCATTTTTGCGATCTCTTAGCGCGTCACCACGAAGGTTTGAGCAGAAGAGAAGTCCGCGTGCATGGCAGACAAGTTGTACGTGCCAGCTGCGAGGTTGTGCTTCACCAAGATGCGGTTTCCGCCAACCACGTCACCTTGAGTGTACTCCTGCGTGAACACCACCTTGCCGCTGAGGTCCGTGGCTTCAACGCGGATGTTTTCTTCACCCAAAACAATCTCCTGGTCGAACTTCACGCTGAAGGTGCTTTCAAACACAGGGTTGGGGAAGATGTTCCACTGAGTGTCAGCGCTGATGCCAGAAAGGCCTTGAGCAGCTTGACCTTCGCAGGTGCCGTCGTTGTACGTTGCGTCAGCGTTGTAGTTCGCAGCCGTAGCATCAGTGCAACCGAAGACTTGTGCGTTCTTGGTGGTGAACGTCAAGTCGTGCTGGCGCCACGTTCCGCCTTCGCCATCGCGGCCCTGGAGGTTCAACACGCCAGTAGCCGTGCCGTCCGTGGTCAATTGCATCAAAAGAACTTTGTTGCCAACAGCAGCTGCAGCCTGAACGTCCGTAGGAACAACGAACCAAGCGCCATCCAACACCGTCAATTCTTGACCAGCGAGGAAGTCGTTGTAATCGATGCCAATCGTCCACAAGTTGTTGTCGTTGCTGTTCTTCGCACCGACGGTCACCCAGCTGTCGTAAGCCAATCCTGGCTCAATGGCCACAATGCTCTCGTTGATGTCGAGAGAAGAGTAGCTGCCGTATTGGTGCTGGAAAAACGTGCCGGTTGTCGCCACGTTCAACACGTGATCCTCCGCAGCAAAGACTGCGTGAAGCGAGTGTTGTGCTGAAGGCAACACCGCGTATACGCGGTACGTGTTGCCAGGAACTGTGCCGTTGTTGTCAACAGCTTCGACAACCAGCTCAACGTTGCTGGCAGTTGCTCCGAAGCCCATCATGAGGGCGGCGGTCATTGCAAAAAGGTTCTTCATAAGAGTAGGTTTGTTTGCTTTCGGATCAGAGGTTGAAACCACATTTAACCGTGACTTCGCCCTAAAGATAGGAAACCGTTCACAATAATCCCAAGGTATTTGGGCGGAAAAAATCAAAAATTCATCGACGACGACTAAAAATTCATCGATGATTCGTCGTTATCCAAGTTCACATCAGCCGTGGAGCGGGTCAAGTTGAGCAAGCTGCCTGCTGCAACAAGGCGGCTCTCTACTTCATCGAGTTCGAACCCGCTACCTTCGCAACGGCAACGCATTCACAACAACATGAAGAAGCTCGGCAACCTCCTCGAAGGACAATGGACCGTCGGAAACGGATCCGGCACCCCCCTTTTCAACGCCATTTCTGGCGAAGTCATTGCCCTCGCGGACACAGAAGGCATCGCGATTTCCAAGGCGTACACCTTCGCCCGCGAAGTGGGAGGTCCCGCCCTTCGCAAAATGACGTTTCAGGAGCGGGGACGCATGTTGAAGCGGCTCGCCCTGCACCTCCACGGCATGAAGGAGGAATTCTACAAAGTCAGTTGGGCCACCGGAGCAACGCGTGCCGACTCCTGGATAGACATTGAAGGAGGCATCGGGAACCTGTTTGCGAATGCCAGCCTTCGACGGCGTCTGCCGGATACGCCCTTTGCCACCGACGGCGATTTCGTGCCGTTGGGCAAGGAAGGCACTTTTGGGGGGCATCACTTGTTGGTCCCGAAGCAGGGAGTGGCCGTCCACATCAACGCCTTCAATTTCCCGGTTTGGGGAATGCTGGAGAAGGTGGCTGTGAACTGGCTTGCAGGCGTGCCTGCCATTGTGAAGCCCGCGACAGTAACCTCCTACCTCACCGAGGCCGTGGTCGCAGCCATCCACGAAAGCAACATTCTTCCTCCCGGTGCCTTGCAGCTCGTCTGCGGACCTGCGCGGGACATTTTGGACTTTGTGGACGAACGTGACGTCGTCACCTTCACCGGTTCCGCGCACACGGGAAAAAAGCTGAAGGCTCACCCAAGAATTTCGGAGTTCGCCGTTCCGTTCAACATGGAAGCGGATTCGCTGAACTCGGCCATCCTTGGTCAAGATGCCGTTCCGGGCACGCCCGAGTTTGACCTGTTTGTCAAAGAGGTCCGCAAAGAAATGACGGTCAAATGCGGCCAAAAGTGCACCGCCGTTCGCCGCATTTTCGTTCCCGAAGCCCTGATGGACGAGGTGCAGAAGGCACTCGTTGCACAACTGACCAAGACCACTGTGGGAGACCCGCAGGTCGAGGGTGTGCGAATGGGGGCTTTGGTTGGGCAGAGCCAATGCAAGGATGTGCTCGATCAGGTGGCCAAACTAGAAGAAGAGGCCGCCTGCGTCTTCGGAAGTGGGAAGACTGTGGAGGCTGTGGGTGCCGACGCTGAAAAAGGAGCCTTCCTCCCTCCCATGCTGCTCCGACACGACCGGCCTCACGAAGCCAAAGCAGTGCACGATGTGGAAGCCTTTGGCCCCGTGAGCACCTTAATGCCGTACCGCGAGTTGGAGGAAGCCGTGGCGTTGGCTGCGAAAGGCAAAGGTTCGCTCTGTTGCAGCATCACCACGTTTGACCGTCCTGCAGCGGCGACGTTTGTGCGCGAGGCGGCAGCGATGCACGGGCGCATTTTGGTCTTGGATCGTGAGTGCGCCAAGGAAAGTACGGGGCACGGTTCGCCCATGCCTATGCTGGTTCACGGTGGCCCTGGACGTGCAGGAGGCGGAGAAGAGATGGGCGGATTGCGGGGCATCAAACATTACATGCAACGAACGGCCATTCAAGGTCATCCCACCACGCTCAGCGCCATCACCGAACAATACCAGCCAGGCGGGGCCCAGCCTGAAAGCGAGCCGCACGTGTTTCGAAAGCACTTCGAGGAATTGAACGTGGGCGACACTGTCACCACCGCTAGGCACACGGTGACGGAGGCCGACATCGCCAATTTCGCAAACGTGTCCGGAGACCATTTCTATGCGCACGTGGACGAGACCAGCCTTGAAGGCACCATGTTTGAAGGGCGAGTTGCTCACGGATATTACATCCTGAGCAAGGCTGCAGGCCTCTTCGTTGAGCCTCGGAAAGGTCCTGTTTTGCTGAATTACGGCATCGACGAATGCCGCTTCACCAAGCCGGTGTATCCGGGCACCACAATCGGCGTGAAGTTGACTGTGGTCGAGAAGGTTGCTCAAGAACGCCGTGAACCAGAAGACGTCGCCAAGGGAATTGTCCGGTACCGCGTAGAAGTGAATGACCACGAAGGCGACGTGGTGGCCGTCGCCACCATCCTGACGATGGTCAAAAAATTGGACCAGGGTCCAGACACGTTGTGATTCCATGCCAAACCGGAGCCTTCTCTCCTTCCTAGGACTGAGTTTCAGCCTGATCCTGACCTGCGCCGTCGGACTTGCGCAGGACGACCTCGATTCGCTGGACGCGTGGGTGAGGGACATGCATCCCGACCCGTTCATTCGGTGCGGGGAACAGGCCTGGCTCGAGGCGCTCGACGAAACCCGTGAAGCTTGGATTGGAGCCAGTCCGAGCGAGCATGTCCGCCAAGTCAATGCCCTTCTTCAGGTCTTGCGCGACAGCCACACTGCCGTGTCGACGAGCGATTGGATTTGGGACGTGGAATGGCAACATGGCACCCTGCCCATTCGATGGGCCATTGAAGGCCGGGCGCTTTGGGTTTTGGACTCCGGGGTCCCCCACCTCCCCGAGGAAGTGCGCGTGTTGAAACTCAACGGCCTCGATGCGGAGGAAGTTGTCGACGCCGCCATGGACTTGTCGACGATGGAAGGCGAAAGTTGGGGCGCCACAAGCCGAACCGCGGCGCACAACGTCACCTCGTGGGTGCTGGGCAGCACAGCACGCGACACGTTGGAGATGACGTGGGTTGACCCTTCGAGCGGTCTTGCCACTTCAGGCGTTTTCCCGACCGTGCCTTGGCGCAAGGCCCGGGGCGCCTGGGCAAGCATTTCGACCCGACGCCCCGTCGTGGATTGGACGTTTCCCGACGGATCGCACCTCACCAAATCCGACAACCGACGCGCGGCTCGTGAGGACGCGCGGTTGGCGGAATCGGGACGATCACGACGCATCACCACGCACTGGAAAGGGGCCGCAACCTTGAAAATCACGTCGTTTTCAGCCGGCTCTTGGAGACGCTACCACACGCGACTGAACCGGGGCTTTGCAGAATTGAAGAATCAGGGGTGTCCGCTTGTGTTGGACTTGCGCAGCAACCCAGGGGGACAATCGCCGCGCATGGAAGCTCTTTGGAGGCATCTCGCAGCGGAACGCAGGCACCTGCCCTACGCTTTGGTGGCAAAGCAAAGCCCGGTCACCGCGCGGGCGAACGGGAAGCATTACAGGAGACTGAAAAAGCGGTGGGTTGACAAGCACCGCGAAACCTCCTCGGACGCACAGTACATCTACACCATGGCCACGCTGCCCCTGGGTTCGACCGACACGTTGTGGTTTCCCAAGCAAGGTGTTCGACGAGACGCCTTTCAAGGTCCGTTGGCCGTGCTGATGGACGGCGAATCGGCCTCCGCCGCGGTGTCGTTTGCCGGTGCCGTGCAAGAAAGCGGACGCGGATTGCTCGTCGGGGAAGCATGCTTGGGCCCCTCCAACGGCACCATGGGCAACCCCTACTTTCGAGTGCTGCCTCGGTCAGGCATCGTGGTAAGCATCTCAACGGCGGTTTACATGGCGCAGCCCTGCGACGACTGGGGTGCCACGCTCCCTGTGCAGGCCGACTTGAATGTGCCGGGCATGTGGAGAAGGAACAGCAGCTTGAACGACGTCCTCAAGGGCTGGATCAACTCGAACAAACCTGGAACACCGTGACCAGGAGGCTTGGCATGTTGGCAGCTGCAATGGCCCTCTCGTGGAGTTCAAAAGCGACGTGGGCGCAATTGGACGCCCTTCCGGCCACCGAATCCATTCGGGTGGCACAAGACGTCGCCCGGTCCTTGGCCCTGCCTCCAGACGACGCACAGCGCGTGCTGGAAGCTGCGCTTCCGTGGGACGCCGGTTTGGCCCATTGGAACGCTCGGCAAGACAGCCTGGAATCCGCGGACATCAGCGAAGCGGCGTTGCTGGCCTCGATGGCCGACGTCCGACGTGAATTGGCGGCGTGCCGGCAGCAACGGAAACGCGACATCCGCGCCGCCCTTCCCGAACCACTTCGCACCACTTACGACGACATGGCGCAACCGGAAAGGCCAGCTGTGCTGCATTTTGGGCTGCACAACCGCATGGAATGCGTCGTTTGCAAACCTTCCCCACCTGAATCCCCATGAATCGCATTGCTCCCTTTCTGTTTGCCGCAGCGGCCGTTTTTGCCGGTTGCAGCGGCCCCAACGGCAGCCTTCACCGAGAAGTGAATCCGTGGATCGGCACCGGCGGCCACGGCCACACCTACCCCGGGGCCACTTCTCCGTTTGGCATGGTTCAGCTCAGCCCGGACACCCGCCTCGAGGGCTGGGACGGCTGCGGAGGCTACCACGACACGGACAGCGTGATTTACGGGTTCAGCCACACCCATTTGCAAGGGACCGGGGTCAGCGACTACGGGGACATCTTGGTCATGCCCTGCACGCAATTCCACGAGGGTGCCCAGTGGCGTGACAAGTACAAGAGCGCCTTCGACAAAGACACGGAACAGGGCCACGCAGGCTACTACCGCTGCGAGCTTGCGGATCACGGGGTGGTCGCGGAACTGACTTCCACCCCACGTGTGGGCGTCCACAAATACTCGCTCACCGAACCGGACACCTTGACGTGGATTGTGGATTTGGACCACCGAGACGACTTGGTGCATTACAGCATCGAACCCCGTGGAAAGCGCATGCTCGTCGGCCACCGGGTGTCCAACAATTGGGCCACCGAGCAGCACGTGTACTTCGCCATGGCGTTTGACCGCGATTTCGAATGGGGCGATCAACTGGGCCAAATCACCCGCGTCGACACCCTCGAGGACGGCACCGTCCGTCAAGAAATGAGCATGGTGCCGGTGTTTGTCGCGGACTTTGGGGTGACCTCGGAATTGAATGTGCACGTGGCGTTGAGCTTCTGCGACGTGGAAGGCGCCATCCGGAACTTGGAAGCGGAGACCGACGGGTTTGATTTCGCTCGGTACCGCGCAGAAAACGAATCTCGGTGGGACCAACAACTCGCACGCATCGAAGTTGAAGGCGGCGATTCGGACGACCGCACCACGTTTTACACCGCGCTTTACCACGCCACAACCGTACCCAACCTCGCCAGCGACGTCGACGGACGCTACCGGGGAACGGACATGCGCGTGCACCAACTTCCCGAAGGCGACGGGGATCACTACACCGTGTTCAGTTTGTGGGACACGTACCGTGCCTTGCATCCGCTGCTGGCCTGGATTGAGCCGCAACGAACGGAAGACATGGTCGCCTCCATGCTGCGCATGTACCAGGACGGCGGTCAGCTCCCGGTTTGGGAATTGGCGGCCAACTACACGGGCTGCATGATTGGGTACCACAGCGTTCCGGTGATTGTGGACGCCAAAACGTGGGGACTGAACGTCGGAGACCCTGCCTTGGCGCTCGAAGCCATGATTCAGGCCGCAGACTCCATGCACCTCGGGTTGGATGCGTACGCTGAACTCGGCTACATCCCTTCAGACCACGAACACGAGAGCGTGTCCAAAACGCTGGAATACGCCTTTGACGACGCCTGCATCTCGAGGTTTGCCGCGGCACATGACCAGCCTGAAATCGCCACCCGGTTTGCGCGCAGGGCGGCGCATTGGAAAAACCTCGCCCACCCGGCAAGCGGATTCCTTCAAGCAAAACGACAAGGGGCTTGGGTTGAGGGATTTGACCCTCGTGAAGTCAACTTTAACTTTACTGAAGCAAACGGTTGGCAATACCTGTTTGCACCTGCCCACGACGTGGCGGGCCAGGTGGCGATTTTGGGCGGCGACTCGGCCTACCTCGCTCGGCTGGAAGCGCTCTTCTCTGCGCCCATCGAAACCACCGGACGAATCCAGCCCGACATCACGGGTTTGATTGGCCAATACGCGCATGGCAACGAGCCAAGTCACCACGTGTCCTACCTCAGCGCATACGCCGGGGACCCGGCCGCCGTTGCCGACCGCGTGTGGCAGCTCTGCCACGAGATGTACTCCAACGCCCCAGACGGCCTGTGCGGGAACGAAGACTGCGGCCAGATGAGTGCCTGGTTTGTTTGGTCTGCGCTTGGGATGTACCCGGTGGAACCCGGTTCCGGTGAAGTCGTGCTCGGGACGCCGTTTTTCAGGCGTGCCGTAGTGACGCCGGCTGGGAGTTCGACGTCCACGGAAATCCGTGCGCGCGGCTGGAGTCCGGCCGCCAAATACATCACCGGCCTGCGGTGGCATGCCGCCGACGGGACGTCTTCCCCGGTCTTGAAGCGATCCTTTCTTCCAGTGCGTGATTTGAAGGACGGCGGCATGCTCGAATTGTTGATGTCGAGTCGGGCCGACCCGTTGTTTGGCCTACAAGCCTCCGACCGCCCCACTTCCAGTTGGGAAGCCCCAGGCTTTGTGGCCGTTCCAGGAATCGAGGCGCCCCGAACGTTTCAAAAGGACAGCACGTCGTTCCAACTCGGGCACCTCGACCCCGAAGCCCAACTGGAGTGGAGTCGCGACGGCGGCAAGACCTGGAAAGTGTTCGATGGGCCAGTTTGGATCCATCAAACCACCGACATCCAAGCACGAGCGGTTGTGGGAATCGACACGTCCGTCGTGGTCAAACACCGCATTTTGAAAGTGGACCACTCCTGGACCTTGACGCTGGAGACACCCCCTGACAACCAGTACACGGCGGGAGGTACGCAAGCGTTGATTGACGGCCTTCAAGGCGGCACGGACTTTCGGACGGGTGAATGGCAAGGGTACTGGGGTGAACCCATGGTGGCGACTCTGGATTTGGGACAAGTGGAGCGCGTTGCTCGGATTTCACTTGGCGCACTGCAAGACATCAAGCCTTGGATTTGGGCGCCCCAACGTGTGCTGTTCTCCGCCTCGAAAGACGGCGGGGACTTCGACGTGTTGCAGGTCGTGGGTTCCCCGGTATCGGTGACGGACTCCACGGTCCAAGTCGCTGAATTCACGTGCAACGTGCCGGTGGAAACCCGCTACCTCCAAATCAAAGCAGAGGCCCACGGCCCCATCCCGGAATGGCATTTGGGGCGTGGCAACGACCGTTGGATGTTCTTGGACGAAATTGTCCTCGAATTCGCTCCGTGATGGACTGTGCTGATGGACTACTCTGAAAATCCGTTTCTCTCGAGAGGTTTGGCCTCGACAACGCTTCACCCCCTGGGACTCGACGTGGAATCGGCCGAGGGCCCTTGGATTCGTCTGACCGCGAACCGTTGGCTGTTTGACGCCATCAGCGGCATTGGCGTTTCGAACGTCGGCCACAGGCATCCAACGGTGCATGCGTCCCTTCAGCGCCAACTGGACGCGCATTTGCACACCCTCGTCTACGGCGAGTTTCTGCAGAAAGCCCAAACCACCGCCGCCAAACTCCTCCTTGCCACCCTTCCCGAGGAGCTCAACTCGGTGTACTTCCTCAATTCTGGAGCCGAGGCCGTCGATGCTGCCCTGAAACTGGCCAAACGAGTCACACGCCGTCGACGCATTTTCGCCGTCACCGGGGGGTACCACGGAAACACCCACGGCGCACTTTCCGTCTCGTCGAACGAATCGCGCAAGGCCGCATTCAGGCCTTTGTTGCCCGAAGTCGAGTTTCTGACGTGGAACGATTCCCGCGACATCCCCCGAATCGACTCCGAAGTGGCATGCGTGGTGGTTGAAACGGTTCAGGGGGATGCCGGAGTCCGCATCCCGGATCCGGAGTGGCTTTCCGCGCTGGCAGCTCGTTGCAAGGAAACTGGGGCACTTCTCATCCTCGACGAGATCCAATGCGGCATGGGCCGCACGGGCAAGATGTGGGCCTTCGAACATTACAACCTCGTCCCGGACGTGGTCTGCATGGGCAAGGCGCTCGGCGGGGGCATGCCCATCGGGGCAGTTGTTTCCGCTCGCGAGCACATGGGGCAATTGGCGCACGCCCCTTCCCTCGGCCACATCACCACCTTTGGAGGGCATCCGATGGCATGTGCAGGTGCCTCAGGAGCCCTGAACGTGCTTTCCGGCCTCGACTTCGGGCACGTTGAGGCGCAAAACTTGCTTTGGCAAAACGCCCTGAACGCGCATCCGGCCGTGGTTGCCACGCGACGGATTGGTGCCTTTCACGCGGTAGAGCTCCGCGATGCTGCAGCGGTTCAGCGCGCCGTGGAAGCCGGGTTGGAGGTGAAGCCCGGAGAAAAGGGAGTCCTGCTGTTTTGGTTTTTAAGCGTGCCCAACGCCTTCCGCCTCGCCCCGCCGCTCACTGCCACCGCGGAAGAAATGACCGAGGGGCTTGCGCTCGTGCTGCGTGCGCTTGACGCAGCTGAAAAGGGCTGAAAATCCTGAAACGGCCTCGCGGACTTTAACCGAACCAACGAGTTAAGTCAGGGCCGCCAACCTCAATTTCTCGCGCACCCAAGCACCCAGCGCCTCGCTGGACCGCTTTCCTTCGGGGAGCACGTCGGGAAGTGTTTGCCAACCGTGAACCGCTGCAGGTTCCGTGCGTTGCCGAAAGTCGGGCTGGGCAGCGCGGATTTGGTCTCGCAACAGCTGCACGTCTGGAGCCAAAAATTCGTCCTCAGCCCACTCCATGTAGACAGGCGGCCACGGGAACAAGCCCTCCATCAGAACGGGAGATGTCCGCGGGTCGTCCGAGGGATGCCCTGCCAGGTACTGCCGGCTGTACGCCAAAGAATCCTCGCTGTCGAACGGACTGTGCGACACGTCGTTTTGACGGATGGACTCGGCTTCCGGGCGGAGATCGCACCACGGACTCAGAAGCGCCACACCTGCCACATTGGAGAATTCTGCTCGCTCGGACATCTTCTGCAGCGCCCCGAGCACGAGGTTCCCTCCTGCCGAATCGCCCACGATCACCACCTTTTCTCCTTCGGACAAAATGCGTTCAAGGGCTTGAAGCACGTCGTCGTGGGCCGCAGGGAACGGGTGCTCTGGAGCGAGTCGGTAGCTCGGGAGGAGAACTCGGCAACGGCTGGCCCGCGCGAGGTGCACCGCCGCAGCGCGGTACACGCGTGGACTCCCAAACGCGAACGCCCCGCCGTGAATCCACACCACCGTGCCTTCGCTCCGCTCCTTCCACGTCACCTCTGCCCCGCTCCACTCCGGGCACGTGACCTCGGAGTAGTCGCCGCCCCACGGACCCGGGTTCAGCAACGAAGCCACGTCAATGGCTTGCCTGAGCTGTTGTGGCGTGGCGTGCGCCACGTCCCGACGCAAAACACGAGCGGCGCGGTGGGCGCTTTCGAGCCACGCAGATTTGGACGTCCAGTCGGAAGGCCACCACGGTTGGAGATGTTGCTCCTGCGCCATGCCGCAAAGTTAGGGCTGGCTGCCAGCTCGCGGAGTGCGAAACACCGGGTAGCGGTTGGCCGTTCCTTCGTTGTGCGGACTCTGCTCGTAAAGCCACCTCAGGGCCCTTCCAGGCTCATCGGTCCATTCCGGGTGGGCCGTTTGGGCTGCCTGGTAACGCCGACGAAGGCCTTCGTCTTGCTGAAGCAGTTCCTCGGCGGTGTCCTCAAAAACGTAGCTCGAATAGTACTCCTTGCGTTGCAGGCACGCGTCGAAAAAATTCCAAACCAAGAACGCGTCGTGCCCCCACGGGTTCAAGGTTTCAGCGAGGTAGCGCTTGGCAGGCTGTTCCGAAGGCACCACCCAATCGCCGCGGTACAAATCCACGGGCATCACCGTGGAGGACACGGAATCCAACGTCACGGGGTGATGCCCCTCGTACGGAGTGCCGGTGGCCTTGAAGTCCTCCACCCACGTCACCTCCAACACCATTGTTGTGTCGCGTTCAAGGCGGTTCATTGCGACGCCGTTGGCCTGCAGCCGTTCCACCACACGACGCCACGCCTGAGGCACAACCCAATGTTCCGGAATCTCGCTCCAATGAGAAGGCTCGTAGCGGTTGTCAAACGGGATGCGCTTGGTCCACGTGCTTTCGCGGTCGTACTTCAACCTTGTGCCTTTCGTGACGGCGCTCCATTCACGTCGCGACGTGTACCCCGTGAAGTCCACGCTGTCTCGTTGCTCGGCCGCCAACGCCCATCGAACGGGAAGGCGTGTTGCATCGGCCAGACGAGAGGCCTCACGTGCGCGGACTTCTCGGACTTCGTTTCCGTGGACCGCTAGCCAGCCGGACAGAACATCCAGAAACGCGTGCGTCGCAGCCACACGTTCAGGAAACGGTTTCAACATGTGCGCCTCGGTGGTGAAGCCCAAAACGCCCCAGAGCGCCGTGTATCCCGTGCTGTACCGAGGCGTCTCCAGAAAGCCCAAAATCCCCTGAGAAGGCGTTTCTCCTTTGGAGTACACGTACGGCACCGTGGGCCACCCGCGTTCCGCCATGCCCGCGAAGAGCGCAGGTTCCATGGCCTCGCGCAAAAACGGACCCAACACCGGACCCGCCTTGTCCGGCTGGGTCGTGATGAGCGTCATGGTGTACGGGTAGTCCGCGCCATTCGAGGTGTGCGTGTCCACAAACACGTCAGGTTGGACGGCGTGAAACAAATCAACAAAGGCGACGGCGTTTTGGCTGTCCATCTTGACGAAGTCACGATTCAAGTCCAAATTGGCGGCGTTGCCCCGAAACCCGTAGGCCTCTGGACCGTTCTGGTTGGCGCGGGTGCAGCAATTGCGCCTCGACGCTCCTCCGACATTGTACTGTGGCACAATCACCCAACTCGCCGTTCTCAGCGGGTGATCGGGACCGTCCTGTTGGGACAACACTTGGGCGGCCCAAGCCAGGCTCGCGTTGACGCCGCACGGCTCGCCTGGGTGAATGGCGTTGTTGACCAGAACTCGCGTGCCGCGACCGTCGCGTTCCAAGCGCTCCGAAACGTTTCCAAGCTCCGTCTCCTCTCCCGTACCCTTCATGCTCCCGGTTGAGGGGGCCGGCTCCGCCGTGAGCACCAAGGCGCAGATGGGCCTTCCGACGTCGCCGATGCCCACCTTGTGAAAGGTGCATCGCGCGTCGGAAGCCGCCAACATCTCCGACCACGCCACCGCCTCCTCGTACGTGGGCGTGCGGTTGGCGGTCATCAAGCTGTCGACCGTCCAATGCTCCGTGGCAAAGGATCGTTCCACTTGGGCAGGGATGTCGGCCTCCGAACCGCATCCGCCCCAAATCAACGCCCCCGCAAGAACTGCGGCTCCCCAAATCCGTTCCATTCGATGATGCATCATGAATGCAAATGACGGAACTTTGTGCGGAGAACTGCGTAAGGAACCTTCCGTCCCTTGCGATTTGGACCTGACATGATTCGATTCACCCCCAACAACCAAGCCGTGCCCAAGGCCGGCAACGTGCTCTTGAGCGAGCCGTTCTTGGACGACCCTTACTTCGGTCGAAAGGTGGTGTTGTTGTGCGAACACAACGAAGAAGGCAGCTTTGGGTTTGTGCTCAACAACTTTGTGGACATCGACGTGGACGAAGTCATGGACGATTTGCCCAAACTCAACACCCGCATCAGTGTGGGAGGTCCGGTCAAAAACGGCAACCTCTACTACCTCCACACGCGAGGCGACATCGAAGAAAGCATTGAAGTTGTGGACGGCGTGTACATGGGGGGCGACTTCGATCGCATCAAAGACCTCCTTCTTTCCGGTAAATTGACTTCCAAGGACATTCGGTTTTTCATTGGGTACAGCGGCTGGTCGCCGGCGCAATTGCAGGACGAAATTCGCAGTCGTTCGTGGTTTGTGGCGGACGCCGACCGAAACGACATCATGCGCACCGACGAGGAAAACGAGACGTTTTGGAAACGGCTTATTTCGAGCATGGGCGAGGGATTCACGCACATTGCCAACGCGCCCAACGACCCTTCCCTCAATTGACTTCGACGGAAACGCGGTAGCCCGCGTGGGCACGGACGTTCCACACCCGGCCGTCCTCAAACAGCCAGTACTGGCCTTTGATGCCCACCAAGCGTCCGACGATTTCTGGGCACTTGTCGAGCTTGGTGCTTGAGACTTTCTGGGGATAGGCCTCCACAGGGTAGTTCAAGGACACCACGTCGTCGGACATCTCCAAAAAGGATTCGTAGGTCACTCCCAACGTGTCAAAGCATTCCTCCTTCGCCTCGAGCAAAGCTTCCTCGTCCAACGAAACGTTCTGAAGCATGCCGCGCCACTGGGTCTTGTCTGAGAGAACCTCTTTCAGCGCAACTTCCATCTCCCCTGCAAGCTGCCTGTACGGGGTGTTGGCCACAACCACCGCTCCCACCGCGCCTTGATCTACCCAGCGCGAAGGCACGTTTATGGCTCGCGTTACGCCCACCTTCAGGTGAGAAGTTTGACTGACGTACACCACGTGTGGCGTCAAGTGGTGCTCGCGCTCCCAAGCCTCGTCTCGGAGGGCAATCCCTTCGTGTATACGGCTCATTTCCGGGCGCAAGATGCTGGGACAGGCCAAAGGCGACTTCAAAAAAGCGTCGTACGAAAGGCCTTCTCCGAAGGTCTTTCGGATCGCTTTTCCTGATTCAATGCAGTTGATCGCTCCTTGGAACCGAATCGCCACGTCGTGGCCCACCCACGCCGTGGCGTCCACTTCGTCCAATGGCGTCAAGACATCGGCTCCACGGAACCGGTAGGACACCTGGCCCGCGTCGTCCACAACAGACCCCATTTTTCTCACATTCCCTTCCCAAATCATGGGGCAATGTTCGGGATTCCTCGTGGTTGATTCCTATTTTGTCCCCACGATTCATTATTTTAGTTCCAAACACCCATTCATGAAACAATTTCTACTCCCTGCATTGTTGTTGACCGCGGGCGCCCTTCAAGCCCAATTGTTCACTGACGACTTCGAAGGTTACACGGTCGGCGACTACATTTCCATCGAAGGTGCCCCTGCTTGGGCCGTTTGGACCGCCGGCAACGAAGGCGGCGCAATGGACTCCCAAATTTCTGACGAAGCGGCTTTGTCAGGCAGCCAGTCGATGAAAATTTTCGGTGGCGTCGCTGGTGGCCCGATGGACATCATGCTCGTCGCAGGTCTGACCGGAGCTTACGAAATCACCTTCAACATGCTCATTCCCGAGGGCAACGCGGGCTACTACAATGTGCAAGAGAACCAAAGCCCTGGTGTGGCATGGGCTTTTGAGTGCAACCTCAACGGAGACGGCACCGTCAACTACAACATCGACGGAGGCACATACACGCTTGACGCAACGTACACCCCAGGAACGTGGTTGAAGATCACGCACCTCATCGACACCGACTCCGACTTGATGCACTTGTACTACGACGACGTGTACTTGGGCCAACTCCCTTACGACGGAGGCCAAATTGGCGGTGTCAACTTCTACGCAGCAGGAGACGGCATCAACGTTCCCACCTACTACATCGACGACGTTTTTGTGGACGTTACCGACCCGGTCGTGGACGACGTGCAAGCCGTCACTCCTCTCGAGTGTGCGTTTGGCCCCAACCCCGCCCAAGACTTCGTTCGCGTCCAGGCCAACTTGGACAATGCCACAGTTCGCGTCCTTGGACTTGACGGCAAGGTGGTGTTGGAGCAACGTCGCAACGACCTCGTGTCCGGTGCGCAGCTCAACCTCGACTTGAACAACGGCATTTACCTTCTTGAATTGACCAACGGTGCAAAGCGCATCACGCAGCGCCTCGTGATTCAGAAATAATCGAACATCTGGCCCGTTCGGGCCTGTCAGCAGAAAGGCCGGCTCAGTGAGAGTCGGCCTTTTTTTCGGACCTGTCTTTTCAAGTCAAGTCTTGCAGCCAAGCCTTTTGATGGGCCCACGCTTCCTCAAGAGCTTCGGCCCAAACCCTCGAGTCTTCGCACGGATGTCTCATCCCGAAAACGTGATCGGCACCGGGCACCAGGCACAACGTCCCTCGTTTCGCCCACTTGGAAATCAGTTGCCCTTCCCTCCAACTCACCGCGGAATCGTTTTCTCCGTGGACCACGACAACCGGCGCCTCCAATCCCTTCACAGCACGCTGCACAGACAGCTCATCGCGTCTTTTGACGGCCTCAGAGTAAAACCCAAACGGGTGCGACAGGACTTGTCCTGTCCTTCCATTGACGACTTCGAGGCGGTCTGTCGATTCCCACCTCCGCAGACCGTCTTCGTCTGGAAACCTTGAAAACACGTCGGAGACAGGGGCCCACAGGCTCACCCCATCCAGCGTGCCGCCCTGTTCTTCAAAACGACGCGCTCCGGCAGCTGCCATTGCCCCCCCGCGACTGTGTCCCAGGACCACCAACCTGGCTCCGGGCCGCGCAATTTTGTGCAAGGCCCAGGCCACCTCATCTCGTTCCATGTGGTAGCGGTTTTGGCTCCAAGCTTCCTCGTCCAAGCAGTCTTCACGAAACGGTTCAAGGTGTCCGTTGTGGGAGAAATCCATGCGCCACACCTCCCACCCCTCTCGGGCCCAACGTTCAGCTACACCCTTCCAATTCCCCCACTCTCTGAATCCCTTGTATCCGTGAATCATCAAGGCCACACCATGCACCTCCTTCTCGACCACAGAGGCGTGCCGGGTCCAATTGAGTTGGCCGTGGGGACCTTGCCATCCACCCGTCGCCGTGACTCCAGCTTGACGACACGCCCAATCGACAGGATCCGGAACGGACCAAACAAACCCCAAACCCGCAAGACGTTCTGAACTGACTTGTCGCCGCCTTCCTCCTTCCATGAGGACAGGCATCTCCGCGGTCGACAACGAGGCCTCCAAAATCTCTCGGCGTGACGACACGGTTGGGGACACAACATTCAACGCTTCAGGAACATGGCCTGTTTTCAAGGCCACCCAAGCGCAAGCTCGGGCAGCATCTTCCTCGTGCACCCATTGCACTTGGCCATCTGACTCCCTGACGGGAACACGCCTCGTGAGTGCCAACGCAGGGTGTCTCGCCTCCGAGAACAAGCCTCCGAACCGAAGCGCCACAAACGGCACCTTCCCCATTTCAAGGTGGATCCTTTCGAGCGCCAACATGTCAACGCCAGTGTGCCTCGAAGCGATGTGAATCGCATCCGTCTCCTCAATTACGCCAACCTGCAACGGGTCGTACACCGCTGTGGAAGACGTCCAAATCAACCTCCTCACTCCCGCCCTGTGCGCCGCTTCATGCAATTGGCGATGAAACTCCTCCGCGTGAGCTTGCCCGTTTCGTGAAGGGACTGTGACGCACCACACCTCCGCTTTCGTTTCCACCAATTTCCTCCACGATGCTTCCGAATCCCAGCGCCATTTCAACACACGTGCTCCAAGGACGGTCAAGGCTCGCGCAGTTTGGGGGTTGCTGGTGGTTGCCGTTACACTCAACCCAGCGTCCAACAACCGACGAGCGGTCCAAGCACCGACGTTGCCCGCTCCCAACACCAAAGCACGTTGAAAAGGTGATTCCATTCGATTGCAAATTCTTGTGATGCGTTGGCACAAAGATTGCTCTCCCCCTTGCGCGTCGCACTACATTTGAACGACAAAACTCGTCTCGATGAGATACCAACCATTGCACTCTTCACTTCGTTCATTGGCGCTGCATGCATGCATCGTCCTGTTGGGATTGGGATGGAGTGCCCACGTTTGGGCCCAAAACAACGTCACCGTCCACGTGGAGGGCCTCGCCAACGACACGGTCTACCTTGCCAATTACTACGGCGCCAAGCTTTTTTACAACGACACCGCAGTGACTGACGAAAAGGGCACGGTGGTTTTTGAAGGCAAGCCTTTCGAGGAAGGTGGGAAATACGCCTTGGTTGTCCCCGGCCCCAAATTTTTCGAGTTCCTCATGGTCAGCGAACCCATGGAATTCAAAACCACGGCAAGCAACCCCAGCGGCGACCTCGAAGTGCTTCAGAGCAAAGAAAACGACGTCTTCTACAGCTACCTGAGTTTCATCAAAGACAAAAGAAGCGAACGCGCACCCTTCGACCGCGTCCTCCAAGACAGTTCCGCCACGGCCGACGCGGTAGCAGAAGCGCGAGCAGGAATTCAAAAGCTGACCGACCAAGTCAATGAATACCAGTACTACCTGACCAACGACCCCCGAAACTTTCTCTTTGGCAAGTACCTGAAGATGGTGACGGAGCCTCAAGTCCCTGACGCGCCCGCCAAAGTGGAAGACAAAGCCATGTGGCAATACATGTGGTACCGCGAACACTACTGGGATCGCTTGGATTTCGAGGACCCGCGTTTGGTTCGTGACG
>JBMZHG010000030.1:0-23464 GCA_049616325.1 Flavobacteriales bacterium
GACATGGGTGCGCCATTGGTGTTGCTCCAGCCACTCAAGTAAAGGGGTGAACCCTCGCTTTCGAGCGACAGGGTCGTGTCCGTGTCGGCCAAATAAAGACGAAGTGTAAAGAATTCGCCAGAGGTCATGCCGTCCGTCTCAGCTGTGGTTGGGTCGTCCCCATAGAGAGTGAGACTTACGTAGCTGACCTCATCCATGTCAATCGGCAGCGTGAATCCCACACATTGATTGGATTCGGAAAACGCCCCAAGTACAGCTTGTTGGCTCAGCGGTGCCCCGTCTACCAAAACGTTGCCTAAAAACACGGCTGACCCAGGGGTGGCTTGAAACACCCATGCCTCCGGAAGGGAGGAGGCCAACAAACAAGTCCCATCTTCGACGTTGGCCCCTTCGTTGAAATTCAGGGCGCTTTCGTCGGTGCACCCTTCCACTTCTTCACTGTCACAAATGTCATTCGCATTTTCGTCTGCTGCACATTCTCCACCGCACACTCCGAGCGCATCGAGTTGGTTGCCGTCGCAGTCGCAGTCGCCCTCTGGAATGTCCGAGCATCCGCATTCGTAAATGGCACCAGGACCATTGCACACGCCGCAGTCGTCGAGAATGCCGACACAGTCGTCGACGTCGTCACAGATGCCATCGGCATCTGCGTCCGTTGCGCAGTCACCCCCGCACACGCCAAGGGCATCAACTTGGTTTCCAGCGCAATCGCAGTCGCCTTCGGGGATTTCAGAACAGCCGCAGTTGTAGATGGCCCCCGGTCCGTTGCACTCTCCACAGGCGTCCAAGGCGCCAACACAGGGGTCGACATCGTCACAAATCCCGTCGGAGTCCACATCTGGAATGCACGAACCGTCGTCCAACGTGGCCTGCGCATTGTAATTGCAGGCCGTGTTGTCTGTGCATCCTGTTGTTTCGTCTGCGTCACAGAGTCCATTGCCGTTGGCGTCGCTTTGGCAGCTTCCACCGCATACCCCGACGGCGTCGAGAAAGAGGCACGATCCGTCTTCGTAGATGGCGTCTGCGTTGTAGTTGCATGCGTTCGCATCGGTGCATCCAATTGGGGCGCATGAAAAGTATTCGCAGGTCCCGTCGTCTTCGGTGGCCTCAGGGTTGTAGTTGCACGCTTCAGGATCGGTGCAACCCGGAATGGCATTGCAAGAGGCATCGTAGCCGGAACAGTCTGCGTCGCACACGAACCCGTCGCCGACGGAATCGAAATCACCCCCTGTTTCTGCCATGCAAATGGCAAAGCCAGAAAATTCAGGTGAGTCAACGTCGCAACAAACTCCGTCTTGGCCAAGACCTTGGGCAAGTGTCAAAGCAACGAGAATGGTCATGGTAATCGATTCCTTCAACATGCCGTGCCAAATACTGAAAGGAGGTTCAACAAATCGCTGACTTGGACTGCCCCGTCCCCGTCGAGGTCGGTCGCGCAGCCCGGACACGCTCCCCCAAACGTGCTCAGCAGGTCGAGCAAATCGGCCACTTCCACCGCACCGCTGCCGTCGAAGTCGCCGACACAGGGTTGGGGGCCAGAAAAATTCAGGGTTTCGAAGGGGTCGTTCCAATCGGGCAGGGGGGCGCCGTTCGTGTTCGCCCACGTCCCTGCCGCCGCGCCGGCGTTGAATTCAAGGGTCGTTCCGGCGCTGACGTCGTGAAGGGAAAGCACGAAGGACTCGCCATCCTGCAAACCTTCGTCCTCTGTCGTGGTGGGGTCGTCCCCGTAAATGGTCAGGTTGACAAAGGCCAAACCCTGTTCCAAAATCACGGTCGCCTGTCCCAGGCACAACCCCTGTCCGTCGTGCGCCCAAAGTTCGTCGCCCGCCTCCGCCGGTTCGCCGTCGAGCATCACGTTCGCCAACAGCGTCGCGGATTGCGGTCCAGGCGTGAATCCGTCGCACTGCGCTGCGGCAACCACGGGCAAACCGAGGGCACCAACAACGACATATGGCAGCAGAAAACGCACTTTGGACAAAAGTTGGACACCTTAAGGTACGAATTAAAACACGGCTCACCCTACAATTTTTGCGTTTCAACGAAAGAAACACACAATGCGTCGAAGGTTTTGAACGGTCGCGATGTCTGCGCGAGGTGGGTTAGCCCTTGTGCAGTCCGCACTCTTTGGAGGACTGCTCCCACCACCAGCGGCCGGCGCGGGGGTGCTCGCCCTCGAGGACGGCACGGGTGCATGGCGCGCAGCCAATGGACGGGAACCCCTTGCGATGCAGAGGGTTGGTCGGAACGGAATGCGAGTTGACGTACGTGTCGAGCTCTGTGTCGGTCCAGTCCAGAAGCGGGTTGAATTTGATCAGTCCCGTCATGGCGTCGCGTTCGAGACGGGGAAGCGAAGCGCGGTTGTCGCTTTGGGCTGCACGAAGCCCCGTCACCCAAACCGCGGCCCCCTCCAGCGAACGCTTCAACGGATCAATCTTGCGGATGCGGCAGCAGGCCTTCCGGGCTTCCAGGCTTCGAAAAATGGCCGACATGCCTTGCTCGTTGACGAATTCCTCGAGCGACGCAGTGTCGGGAAAAAACGAGGTGAAATCGAGGTTGCCGTATTTGCTGCGCGTGCGGTCGATGAGGTCGTACGTCTCGGGGAACAACCTTCCCGTGTCCAGTGTCACGAGCTTTACAGGCAGGTCGTGACGTGAGATCAAGTCCGTGAGGGCTTGGTCTTCCAGGCCCAAGGACGTGGTGAAAACCACCTGCTCTGGAAATTGCTCGCAGAGCTGGCGAAGCGCCGTCACGGCATCGGTGCTGACAAGGAGGGGCAACGTCGACATGCCCCGAAGGTACGTCAACTTTTCTTAATCCCTACTATTCCGGTAGGAAAATAGGATTCAATAGTTCCGGCAGCGCCGTCAACGCTTCATCACCGGCGCATCGGGGTCGACCGCCAAGTCCGCCAAGGAGCGCTTTTCCAACACGGCAAGGTTGGCGTCTCGAACTTCGGCCATGAGGCGATTCAGGCCGCAAACCGCCTCGTTGCAGTCCACACAGCGTTCGTAAAAGTGCAAGCTCACGCAGGGCAGGGGGGCAATGGGGCCGTCGAGAATTCGGATCACTTGCGCAAGGGGCGTGTCCTCGGGATGTTTCATCAAGTAGTACCCGCCCCCCTTGCCTTTTTTCGAGCCGAGAATTCCCCCGCGCTTGAGGTCAAGCAGAATGGTTTCCAGGAACTTGGTGCTCATGGGGTGCGTCTTGACAATCTCGGTGATGGACGTGGGCGCATCCGAGGCAGAGGCGTCGACGTCCGACCCGTCGGAGCGACGCGCAAGGTCCGCTCGAACAAGCGAACCGAGGGCGCGGAAGGCGTATTGCGCTTTTTTGGACAGCATGACCCCAAGGTAGGAAGAGAGGGAGTCAAAAACCTACCGCGCATCAGGGTTTGGACGATTTGGATTGGGGCTAAAAAGCGGCCAAGCTGCGCCTTTTGTGACCGAAGCAGGAGACGAGGTAGGCAAAAAAGCCTTAAATTGGGGGTTCACCTTGCAATTTGGGGCGACCAAAGATGACTGTCCTTGAAGCCCCTCGCATTTTGATTGACATGAACCTGTTCCATTCTCACGCCATGCGCTTGTTGGTGGTTGGAAGTGCCACGTGGCTTTCCGCCTTTGCAGGTCTGGCCCAAGACCACAGCGTTGCCCACCAGTGGAACGAGCAAGTGCTCGAAGCCATTCGCAACGACTTTGCACGCCCCACCGTGCACGCCCGAAACTTGTACCACGCCAGCATCTTGATGTACGACTGCTGGGCGGCGTACGACACGACGTTGTCGAAAACGGTGTTCTTGGGCCAGACGTACGACGGGTACGCGTGCCCGTTCGATTCGGCGGCCCTGGACATTCCCTCTGACCTGGCAGATCGCAAGGATGCCCAAGAGGTGGCGCTGAGTTACGCGACCTATCGCCTCGTGAAGCACCGTTACGCCGACAGCCCGCAAGCGGAGTCGACGATGGACAACATCTACTTCCAGATGATTCTTCAGGAATTGGATACTGCCTTTGTGTCCACGGACTACGCGACGTTTGGGGCGCCGGCTTTGGGGAACTACCTCGCCGAGCAACTCATTGCGTACGGCATGATCGACGGTTCCAACGAAGCCAACGATTACGCCAACCTCTGTTACGAGCAATCCGAGCCCAACATCCGTCCGGAAGAACCGGGCACCAATGGACTCACCAACCCCAACCGTTGGCAAGCCGTGGAACTGAGTTTTGCGATTGACCAAAGCGGGGAGTTGCTCACCGAGACGCCCCCGTTCTTGGGGCCCGAGTGGGGTGAAGTGACGGGATTCGCGTTGCGCGACTCCAACGTGACGGCGTTGGATCGGGACGGGTGCACGTACCACGTTTGGCACAACCCCGGCCCTCCCGTTTACGTGGACACGAGCGAATACACGGGTTTCGAAGACCCGTGGAAGTGGAACCACGGGATGGTACTGCGTTGGTCCGAACACCTCGACCCCTCCGACAGCGTCATGTGGGACATCAGCCCCGCGTCGTTGAAGTACGACGGCAGCATTCCTGCCACCGAAAATTTTGACCAGTTCTACGCTTGGGAGAACGGGGGCTTGGTGTCGTGGTACGACGCTGAGGGCAACTTTGGCGGGCAGGGCTACGAGGTGAACCCGTTCACGGGGGAGCCATACGAGCCGGAAATTGTGCCTCGGGGAGACTACAGCCGGGTGATTGCGGAGTTCTGGGCGGACGGTCCGGATTCAGAAACGCCTCCAGGGCACTGGTTCACGCTGCTCAACGAATTCATCTTGGACGGCGAATCTGGAGCGCATCGGTGGCGAGGCCAAGGTCCGATCATTGAGGACTTGGAATTTGACGTCAAGTCGTACCTCGCGCTCGGCGGCGCCATGCACGATTGCGCAATCTCTTCCTGGAGCGTAAAGGGGTACTACGATTACTCGCGGCCTGTCTCGGCCATCCGCTACATGGCGGAGCACGGCCAAAGCAGCGACCCCAGCCTCCCCAACTACCACCCTGCAGGCTTGCCCCTCATCCCAGGGTTGATTGAAGTGGTCGACGACACCGACCCGCTGTCGTTCTTCGACGGCGAAGACCAGGTCGGCAAGGTGAAGATTCGCACGTGGAAAGGGCCGGACTACATCGAGGTTCCCTTGATTGACGAGGCGGGTGTGGACTGGATTTTGGCGGACCGTTGGTGGCCCTACCAGCGACCGAGCTTCGTGACCCCACCGTTTGCAGGTTACGTCAGCGGTCACAGCACGTATTCCCGAGCCGCGGCCGAGCTTCTTGAGCTCTTGACCGGATCGCCCTACTGGCCCGGCGGGTTGGCGGAATGGCCGGCCACGATGAACCAGTTTTTGGTGTTTGAGGACGGTCCCAGCACGAGCTTCAATTTGCAATGGGCCACCTTCATGGATGCGTCGAACGAAAGCGCGTTGAGCCGGATGTGGGGAGGAATTCACCCGCCCATGGACGACGCGCCGGGCCGCCTGATTGGAAAGCACGTGGGACGCAACGCGTTCCATTACGCCGAAACGATCGTGTTCCCACAATGGGCCATGGAGTTTGGGGGAGACGGTTTCTTGCCGTCGGACGAATGCCTTGGTGACTTCAACGGCGACGGGACGTGCGGGTCAGGCGACTTGATCTTGTTCTTGACGGCGTACGGCTTTGGTTGGACAGGTCCCTACGACATGGACAACAGCGCTGTCGTCGACACGCAGGATTTGCTCGTTTTCTTGACGCGTTTCAACGAAACGTGCCCGGAGTAACGAAGGGAAAAGCAGACGAGGTTTTTGGACGGCCCGAGCATGCCGCATTGAACCATGCCGCTTTGAATCATGATGCATTGAACAATGCGGTTGGGACAACTTCGCAAGTCTCCGCAGCGCAGTGCAAGCGGGCGACGCATCTTTGCCTTCGAAGCGACATCCAATGGAAACAAGAAACACGCACCTTCTTCTCTTCAGCGCCGCCTTTCTCATTCTGGGCTTTTTGCTCGGAAGGATGACGGCAAAGGGAGGTCACGGTCCACGTGGTCCTCACGCCCACGGAGAATTTCATTGGGTCGAGGACGGCGAGGCTCAAGTGGAGGTTGCCGTGCTTGCCGACACCGATTTTGAGGGCGACACGGCGTTTGCTCTTCCCGGTGGCGGAAAGGTAAACGTGATGCGCAACGGCGACGAATACGAAGTCGAAGTCGAGGTGGACGAGAAGGCCCGGGACGGCGAGGTGCGCCTTCAAAAGCGCGTCATCATGATTCAAGAAGAAGATTAATCAACCCTCATTCACACGAAAACATGAACATGAAAAAATCCTCTTGGTGGCAACTGGGCCTGGTGGCCTGTGCCGCGGTGTTGGCCAGTTGCGAACGTGCCGAGGTGACCGAGGAAGCAGCGGCGCCGGAGTCGAGTGTGTCGCTTTTGGAAGAAGCCATTGAACAACGCGGTGAGCCATGCACATGCGTGTCGGAGAATTTGGAGGCCATGTCCGGACTGCTCGAGTCGTTGAACAGTACGGAACGCGTAACAGCGCAGGAACTGAACATCCAAATCGCTCAGATGATGTTGCCTTGCATGAAGCCCACGGGCAACGTGGAATCCGACCGCGAATACTCCCTCGTCATGGGCAAGTGCCCCAATTTCATGGAGCTAACCGAGGTCATGACCAACGTCAAAAAAGAGGTTCAGGCTCGCGTCCAAGAGGAAGCTGCGAACAGCCCGTCGTCAGGACCGGGTGGCGCACAAGGAGCCAGTGCCATTTTGGACAAGCTGAAAGAAAATTGATTTCCCAGGCGTCTTCGAGACGCCCTTACTCTGCGCTGTCGAGGCCGAGTCGTTTGAGCACTGCTTGAACCTCGGCCTCGGTTTTTGTGAGCTTTCCTTGGCAGTAATCGAGGAGCTTTCCAGCGCGCTGCAACTTGGTTGTGAGCTCGTCGATTCCAAGCTCGCTCCCTTGCAATTGGCTCAGGATGTCTTGCAGTTCCTGAACGGCGGCGTCGTATGTCAGGTTGGGGTCCAAGGGGTCACTCATCAGGGTCCGAAGTTACGTGGGTCACGGTGACCTCCGCTTGGCCTTTGTGAAAACGGAGGTTCAGCAGGTCGTTCAAGGCCAAATCCCCTGCGTCCCGCACCGCCCGACCGTCCTTGCGAGCCACTGCAAAGCCTCGAGCCAACGTCTTTTCTGGATTCAGGGCATCCACGGTGCTGGCGAGGTAGGCCATGCGCTGAAGGTGCCGTTCGAGGGCTTGTTGGGCGGAACTGGCGATTCTTTCGCGGGCGTGCGCCAAACGCAAAGCCTCTGCGGCGAGGAGTTGTCGGGGCTGGAGCCGCAAGGTTTGGAGGTCTTTCGCGAGTCGTTCGCGCTCCCAGTTCAGGCGTTGTTGCACACGCTGACCCATGCCGAGGCTCCATTCGGCGAGGCGAGACCTTTCTGTGACGAGGCGGTCGACGAGAAAATCGGCCACGGCCGTCGGGGTCTTAAAATGGCGGTGCGCCACGAGGTCGACGACGCTCAAATCGGTCTCGTGACCAATTCCGGTCAAGACGGGCTTTGAGGCCCGGGAAACGGCCCTGCAGAGCTCGAGGTCGTTGAACGCATCAAGATCAAGGGCGGAGCCGCCGCCGCGCACGACGACAACGACGTCGGGATTCCAGGCCTGGGCCTTTTCGAGTGCGGCGATGAGGCTAGGGGGAGCCTCTTTGCCCTGAACCGTGGCTGGAAAGACCTCCACCTCGAAGCCGACTCCCCATTCGTTGCGCAACAAATGCACCCCAAAATCCCGAAACCCCGAAGTTCCGGGCGAGCCTACGAGGGCCACGCGCTGGGCAAGGCGAGGCAGGGGGAGTTCGCCGTTCACACCGAATGCTCCCTCGGCTTTCAACGCTGCGATTGTGGCCTGTTTGCGCCGCTCTGCCTCGCCGATCATCGCCGACAGATCGATCTCTTCGAGCACCAGACTTACGCCGTACACCGGGTGGTAGTTGACTTTTCCGCTGAACACGATTTCGGTTCCCGAGGCCAAAACCCGGTCGGCCATGTCTCCGAGCGACTCCCGCACCACCTCGTGCTGGGATTTCCAAAGGGTGCCGCGCATGACGGCCAACCTGCGCCCGTCCACTTCCTCCACCAATTCGAGGTACACGTGTCCAGACGGGCTCCGGGAAACTTTGGCGATTTCCGCCTTGAACCACAAGGCGCGGCCCTGCGTCACCTGCTCAAGGGTGCGCTTCAGGCTTTCCCCCAGTTGGGAAAGCGAATAAATTTTCCGGTCTTCTGTCGCGTCGCTCAACGTGCAGCCAACTTCCAGGATTGACGTGCGCCGTCGCGGCTGACGAAGCTGACCACGTTCACGCCCGAAGAGGTCCACGAGCTTGCTTGTTGGGGCGCCAGGGTTTCGGCACGAAGCACACGGCCCGCAAGGTCCGTCACCACGAGGCGGCCCGCCACGGGAGCCGTCCAGTTCCACGTGCCAGGCATGGACCGCACGGGCCGTTCCCACGCGAGATCAAGCGACGTGCCGAGGCCGTCTCCCGTGGCTTCGGGAAGGCTCAGGGTGCCGGCCGCGTACGTGTCGCCAGAGGTGGCTCCGTTGCCGTTGACAGCCAGGGCGCTCATGTAAAAGTCGGCCGTGCCCGATCCGGCACCCGGCGCCGTCCACGTCGCGTCAAACACGTTCGCGGCACTTGGCGCACTGTGTTCCACGATGTGCCGTCCACCCACTTCTTCGAGCTGAGCGTTCGAAGAAACTGCGGTAAACGTTCCCGCGTTGCTTGCGTCTCCGAGAACCGCCGTCGCTTGCATCCCGAAGTCCAAGTTCGCGTCCCCCCCGGCCACGACCATCCGCACGATGTAGTCTTGGCCAGGCAAGTATTCCGTCACCGCCTCTTCCGTGTTCCAGTCCAAAATTTCAAACGAGGCTGAAATGGAAGCCGTGCCGTTGTTGTGGCAGCTCGTGCAAACGGGATCGGAGCCTGGGGCACCGGTGCGGTCGCGGCCTTGCTCTTCGGCGACGCCAGAGGACGAAGCGACAAGGGCAATCAAGGTGACAAGAGCGACAGGGACGAAGAGAGAAGCATGTTTCATGGGGTGGAAGCTACTGCGATTTGGGCTGACGAAAAAGCCGTATCTTGGTTGAACGAACAATCTTTTTCGTGAACACCTCTTTCCTCAAGCACGACGAATCAATCGAGCAGCGCTACCAGCAGTCCATCGAGGACATGCAATACGCACGGTCCATTCAATCCATGATGGCCCCAACCGAGGAGCAGCTCAACGCACTTTTCCCGGAATGCATGGTGTACGACCGCCCGATGGATCAGCTCAGCGGGGACTTTGTGTTTGTGGCGGAGCGAGAGGACATGGCGTATTTGGCGGCGTGCGATTGCACAGGTCATGGCATGAGCGCGGCGCTGATGACCGTGCTTGCCCGCGAGAAAATGTGGCAGGCCATGCACCGGGCCTCGGGTCCTGCGCATTTGTTGACGCGGTTGGACGAAAAATTCCGAGTAGCCATGATGAACGGCGACGTGCACCGCATGCGTGCCATTGGCATGGGCTTGGACCTTGGTGTGTTGGCGTACAACCGCAAACTCAGCCAAATCCGATTTGCCGGAGCCAAGCGTCCGCTTTGGGTCGTGCGAGACGGGAAGTTGCTTGAATTTAAAGGAACTTCGCGCTCAATCGGAGGTGCGTACTGGCGGCAATTGTCCTTCGTGGAAACCACGTTGCAGGTGCGACCTGGAGATTCAATCTTCATGTTTTCTGACGGCGTTTCCGACCAGTTTGGAGGCCCCAAAGACCAAAAGTTGAAACTCAAGGGCCTGCGCACGCTCGTGTTGCTGTTGGCTGAATTGCCTCCCAAGGATCAGCACGAATTCATCAAAACGTGGCTCACCTCGTGGCAAGGAGAAAGCCCCGCCACGGACGACCAGTTGCTGATTTCTTTCCAAATCCCGACTTTGGAGTCATGAAAAGAACAGGCGCAATCCTTGTGGCTGGCGCAGTGGCTGCGGGCGTGTTAATTTACACCCAATACAACAAGCCGCACAAGGACTATTCCGAGCAGGAGGTCGCGCGATCTTGGAAAGCCGAAGAGCTTGCAACTTGGTACGCCACGCACCCTGCCGAGCAGCACAGCCAATGGCAAGAAAAGGTCGTGGCGGTGTCCGGGACGGTGGCTTCTGGCTCGGAGTCGGGCTTGGTGTTGGAGCACGGCATCGTCGTCACGTGGGATCCCGGTTCAGCACCCTCAACGCCGCCCAAGGGCGACATTCAGGTCAAGGGACGAGTCGTGGGGTTTGACGACCTCTTCGGCGAGGTCCGCTTGGACCACGCCTGGTTGTCTGAGTGACAATCTTTACGATTTCTTGACGTCGCCTCTGCAGTCGAGGCGAAAACGCGGAGGACTTTTGCAGCATGCGTTTGTTGGCCATGTTCTCCTTCTTGGCAGCGATTTGGTGTTCCATCTGGGTCGTTTCGCCGCAACCAGCTCCGACGATGAATTTCACCTCGCTCCATCCCGACTTGGCTGCCTCCGCGCAAGCATTGCTTGCCGACACGGCCGGCATTGAATCGGAGCGCAAAGTTGAACTCCGCGCCTTGGGAAGTTGGGTGGCTGAAGCGGTGGTGGAAGGCCGCTCTGCGGAGCTGATTTTCATCTGCACGCACAACAGCAGGCGGAGTCATTTGGCGCAGGTGTGGGCCCAGGTGGGCGCGGACGCGGCAGGCTTGAAGGGAGTTTCAACCTTCAGCGGAGGGACCGAAGCCACGGCTTGCAACCCCCGCACGGTGGCGGCGATGCAGCGCGCGGGCTTTGAAGTGGCCGAGGTCGACCGGGAAAACGGACCGACGAATCCGACCTACGCCGTGTCGGCCGGTCCGTCGTGGCCGGAAATGCGTTGCTTCAGCAAGAAATACGGGCACCTCTCCAACCCGCAAGAGGGCTTCGCAGCGGTGATGACGTGCAGCAGCGCCGACAAGGGGTGTCCCATAGTCGAAGGTTCTGGTGCCCGTTTCTCCGTTCCCTACGTGGACCCGAAAGTCAGCGACGGCAAGCCCGAAGAAGCGGCCACGTACGACGCCCGGCTCCGCCAAATCGGCACGGAGATGCTCTTCGTCATGGGGTACGCCGCACGCCTTGTCGACGCGTCGCGTCCCCGATAGGCGATTGGAAGTCCGTTCGAATCAGGCTGAAATCAGCCAAACCACGTACACCCCGGCAAACAGGGTCAGGAAAGCCAGTCCCGCCCAGGCCCAGGCCCGCAGCACGAAGCCCGGACGACCGGCTTCGTCGAAGTTGGGTCGTGTGACCAGCCGCAAATTCCAGTACGCGATGACGGGGGCAATCAGAAACGACAGGGTGGTGGCGAGGTCGACAAGGAGCTTGATTTGGCCTGCGAACAGGAGCACCAACACCAAGCCTCCGCCAGCCACTGCGACCAACGCGAAATGCCGGTTTCTCGGGGTGAGCGGCGTTCCGGTGGCGGACGACCACGCGCGGCTCAGGCTCCGGGCGTACCCGTCGAACACGGCCACGCACGTGCCCAACATTGCGCAAAACGCGGCAAGGCCGATGATCGGCGCACTCCACGCTCCGATGCTGTCGGCGTAGAGTCCGACGATGCCGGCCGCAAATCCGGCGCTGTTGTCGGGCAGGGTTGCTCCTGTGCGGTGCATCAGGAGGGCGCCGAGGGTGAGAAACATCAGCGCGAGCACCACAGAAAGAAGGTAGCCCAAGTTGAACTCCCTCAAGGTCTCCCGAAGCGTCGGCTTGTAGCCGGAGGTGCGGACACGTTCGAGGGTCCAAAAACTGTTCCACGTACTCAAGTCCACGGCCGAGGGCATCCATCCCATCAAGGCAATCAAGAACCCCAGGTCGGGGCTGAACGTGCGCCATTCATTCAGCCTCGCCGCGGCCACCGCAGGATTCACGTCCGGTGGGTGGGCCACCGCCATCCCAAAAGCCACCACAGTCGACACAAAGAGCAACACCGTCAGCACTTTGACGACCCGGTCGAGGGTGTTGAATTCCCCCCACAAGAGCAGACCGGTTGCGGCCAGGAAAAGGGCGCTTGCCACGTAAGACGTCGCAGATCGACCCAGCGTCTCGGACACGTGAAGCAGGCTGTCGAGAAACGCGGCGGTGACGAGACCCACTGCGGCAACCACGAAGAAGCACGTGGCCAAGCTCAAAGCCAGGTACATCCATGACGCACCCCGCCCCAACCGACGGTACCCCTCGATGAGCGATTCTCCCGCCACCGACGCGTACCGCGACCCAAATTCGAAGAACGGGTATTTCGCCGCGTTCGCCGCCACCACGGCCCACGCCAGCCCAAACCCGGCAACCGCCCCCGCCCGTGTGGATTGCACGAGGTGCGAGACCCCAATGCAGGTCGAGGCAAACAAAATCCCCGGCCCCAAGACTTTGAGGACGCGCTCCTTTCGCGTCAGGATGGGAGCCGTTTCTCCCATGCTCAATGCGGCAAACGGTCTCCTTTCAACGGAGACGATTTTTCCTTTTTCAGGGCGTCGAGGTGCCGGTACGTCACGTACATCTTCCAGCCCACAACCGCCTTTTGGAACGCGGTCAGGCGCGTCAAATCAGGCACCTTGTGGATGGCTGGAAGCAGGGTCTTGTTCACCCGCGCCAAAATTCCCCAGACGTTCATTCGTCGGCGCCTTTGGACGCTCCTTTGAAGTGGTCGTCTTTGTACTTGAACAAGACGTTGAACGTGGTTAAGCTCCCGTAGATGCGTGTGATGTACTGCTGCAGGTTGACTTTGTCTTCGTCCGTCAACTTGTCCTGCGCGTTGATTTGTTGCTCCATCACCCGCAAGCGGTCGCGCACCATGACGATTTTGTGGAAGAACGTCTCGAGCGGCACCTCCTTGGCCTGAAGCGAAGTGCCTTGCGGTTGAAGGAGCAGCGTTCCTCCGTCCCAGCGGTCGCCCAATTCAATGGGCGCGGGTTCGATGTGCTGCTCGATGCGGTAAATGTGTTCCTCAAGCACCTGCTCCACGGCCGTGGTGATGTCGGAAAGGTCGGCTCCACCGCTTTCCATTCCCGCTTCGGTGACGGTCCACCCGTCGAACGTTTTGTCGAATTCCTTCTCGCCGTGCTCCAAGAAAAACACGCGCCAGTAATCCCCGTCTTGGTTGAAAATCACCCCTTCGCCGTAGGTCGGGTGATCAATTTTTGCGCCGAGTTGTGCCATGGCATGCAAAGTGCAACCCGGGGGACCATTTTGGAAGGTGGAGGAAAGGGCGTTTCAACATTTCGTCGTGGGAATTTGGACGTGCCCCCTCCGAAGTTGGAAGACCAAACCGCAGAACTTCACGCTCCATGAACGCATCCACCTCCTCCAACGACCCTCGCCCGTCCCTGAAGCCTTTTGCCCGGTGGGACCGAATCGGCTTGGCGGCGGTCATTCTCGTCGGCTGCTCGAGCGGCATGGTCGCCTTGGTGGGCGGCACTGACGCAGAGGAGGAGGCCTTCACGCGACTCACGCACCCCAAGCCCGTGGTGGCGCTGACCAAGAAAGAAGCGCATCCCGTGCTTTTGCGGAACCGCGGGGAAGCTTGGGCTTCTTCAGATGAGGCCACCGACGGCCGGTTGGAACGCGAAGCAGATGTCCCGGATTCCCCGGAAGTGGCGCCGCCTGTGGAAGAGGTTGCAACGCAACCCGCTCCCAAGCCATCGCAAGCCCCCAAGGCAACTCCGAAGGCCACGGAGCGCGACAAGAGCATCCAGCCGTGCAGCTGCTGCCGCAAAACGATGCGCGTGCCCAAGAACCCCTACACAGCGCACCAATCCGCCGCACGCGCCTTGCCCAACAGCTTCTTCGTGAAGAACGACGTGGAGCTCAACGCCGGCAAGCGAAACGGCAAGCTCGTGGAGATCACCGACGGCCGGGGGTACCGCGTGGATCGACTGACCCACAGTCACCCCTGGTTGTTGCCTGAAACCTACCAACTCCTCAAGGACATGGGGAACGATTTTGCCGACTCAATGGAGGGAACGAAAAGCGAAGGCGCCGTGTTTCGCGTGACGTCCGTGACCCGAACCGACAAGCAGCAACGCAAGCTTCGCCGCCGCAACGCGAACGCCACCAACAGCCGGAGCACGCACAGCTACGGCGCGTCGTTTGACATCGCCTTCATTGACCGCTTTGACGACAGCGCCAACTGCGGGACGCCCACCCGAGAGATGGAACGGTTGCTGAACCGCTATCAAAAAGCGGGCATCATCTACGTCATTCCCGAGGGGAACTGCATGCACATCACGCTGCGCAAGCCCTAAGCTTAGCGTGTGACGGAAAGCACCTGAGGTGCAAACCCGTCTGCAACCACCAACCACATTCCGGAAGGCAGGTCCTGCACATCGAGTCGTGAGCCTTGGCCTTGCTTGGCCACAGCGCCAGTCATGCTGCGCACCGACCATGCCGCGGTGGGGGTGAGTCCGCGCAACGTGACAACTTCCGAAGCGGGATTGGGGTAGGCCTTGAATTCGGAGAGGCCAGATTCCGAAACCTCGGTGGCGCATTCTTCCACTTGGTTTTGAATCCACAAGGTGCCCCCGAAAATGGCCAAGCCTGCGCATCCGCCGTGGTCGTACGCGCCGAGGTTGGTGGCGGAGTGCATGCTGCCCCCGTTCTCGGTCATCCACGTGTCGGCAACCAACGCGTTTTGGTAGAACACCTGCTCGTCCTGGGTGCAGTAGTACATTTCGACGGGCACTTCAGGAACCCATTGGTACACGTCGTTGTCCTGGGCCGCGACGAGGAACGGGTGGTACGGGTCGGCGAGGATTTCGTCGACGAGTCCGGGCTGCATGAGTTCTTCGAGCGTTGCAGGACATGCGTTGTTGATCGTGGCGGCGTCGTTGGTGCCGTCGAACAGCGGCGGCAACGACGTGGCGTACGGCTCCTGGAAAATCTCGGAGAGCTCCGTGTAGAGCGTGCCGTAGTAGCTGTTCCAACCAAGGACGTTGTAGGCCAAATACGCCGGATTCGAGTACGTCTCAGACTCGAACGTCAGAGGGAATTGCGTCCCGCTGATGTCGTACGGACCGCTTCCCGGCACGGCCGCCGTCAGGGGGAAGTCGTCGCCGTACGAAGTGGCAGCAAGGTCCCGGGCCAAAGCCATGGCGGCGTGGCCGCCTTGGGAGTAGCCGGAGATGAAGTTTTGGCCATTCAAGCTGTAGCCGAGGTCTTCGCTCAGTATGGAAGCCGCCTTCATCAAGAAATAGCCGGCGTCTGATTCCGAGCGCGCATGCACGTATGGGTGCATGAGTTCGCTGGTGCCTAGCCCGACGTAATCGGGCATGAGCACCAGTTGCCCAAGGGTGGACATCAACCCTCCAAAGGTCCCTTCGATGCTCATAAAGGACGGCGCATCTGTGCGCTTGAAGATGGTTCCGTGCATGTACACGTGGATGGGGAGGCCGCACGGGTCTTCGAAGCCCTGCGGCACGAACAGCGCGCCACTGACTTCGATCGTGTCCTCCAGGTACGGCATGTCGTAGGTGACGCGGTACATGTGGACGTCGTAGTCGGCGGAAAACGTCTCGCTGGGAATGCCAAACGCCGCCGCGGTTGTCGCCAGTTGTCCCGCGGAGAGGGAGGTGATGAGTTCGGCGGTTTGGGCGAAGGATGCGTGGACAGAGCAAACGACGGCCCCAATCAAGAGGTTTTTGATGGCGTTCATTGAACGTGATTTGGGTTGAGTATGGAAAGGTAGCAGGTCCAAAACGAACCAGGCACACCGTGAGGTGTGCCTGGTTGGATTGCTGGACGTCGAGGAGTCCTCAGAGGTGAATCACCTCGTCGTACGCGGCGGCGGCGGCTTCCATCACGGCCTCGCTCAACGTCGGGTGAGGGTGAATGGTTTTGATCAGTTCGTGGCCGGTCGTCTCGAGCTTGCGCAACGCAACGATTTCAGCAATCATCTCCGTCACGTTGGCCCCAATCATGTGGCCTCCGAGGAGTTCGCCGTACTTGGCGTCGAAGATGAGTTTCACGAAGCCGTCCTTGTGGCCTGAGGCGCTCGCTTTTCCCGATGCGGAGAAGGGGAACTTTCCGACTTTGATTTCGTGGCCGGCCTCTTTCGCGGCGTCTTCCGTCATGCCGACACTGGCCACCTCAGGGAAGCAGTACGTGCAGCCGGGGATGTTGCCGTAGTCGATGGGCTCGGGGCTGTGACCCGCGATTTTCTCGACGCAGGTGATGCCTTCCGCAGAGGCCACGTGGGCGAGGGCAGGACCAGGCACGCAGTCGCCGATGGCGTAGTAACCGGGGATGTTGGTGGCGTAGTAGTCGTCCACCACAATCTTGCCGCGGTCGTGCACGATGCCACACTCCTCAAGGCCGATGTTTTCGATGTTGGACACAACACCCGCGGCGCTGAGCACCACGTCGCACTCGAGAATTTCTTCGCCTTTCTTGGTCTTCACAGACACCTTGCAGCCTTTGCCCGACGTGTCCACGCCGGTGACTTCCGAGCTGGTCATGATGTTGATGCCGGCCTTCTTGAACGTGCGTTCGAGTTGCTTCGAGACTTCCGTGTCTTCCACAGGAACGATGCGGTCGACGTATTCCACGACCGTCACTTCGGTGCCGATGGCGTTGTAGAAGTAGGCAAACTCGACGCCGATGGCGCCGGAGCCGACCACCACCATTTTCTTGGGCTGCGACTTGAGGGTCATGGCTTCACGGTACCCAATGATCTTCTTGCCGTCCTGCGGCATCGAGGGGAGGTTGCGGGAGCGTGCACCCGTGGCAACAATGATGTGGTTGGCTTCAAGGGTGGTCTTCGTGCCGTCGGCGGCGGTCACTTCCAGCTTCTTGCCAGGCTGAAGCTTTCCGGTGCCCATGATCACGTCGATGTTGTTCTTCTTCATGAGGAAGGTCACGCCTTTGCTCATGCCGTCGGCCACGCCTCGGCTGCGGTCGACCATGCCTCCGAAATCGGCTTTCGGCGAGGCCACCTTGATGCCGTAATCGCCGGCGTGCTCGATGTACTCAAACACGTTGGCACTCTTCAAGAGCGCCTTGGTAGGGATGCAGCCCCAGTTCAAACAAATGCCTCCGAGCGCCTCGCGCTCCACCACGGCTGTTTTCAGCCCCAATTGAGATGCGCGGATGGCGGTCACGTAGCCGCCAGGTCCGCTTCCAAGAACAATCACGTCGTACTTCATGCCGCGAAGGTACTGCCCCGAGGCGTTGAACTATCTTCGCGTTTTCACGAAAGAATTCACGAAAGGAATCGGACGATGCGCAACTTGATTTTGTTTGGCCCTCCGGGTGCGGGAAAAGGCACCCAAAGCGCCTTCCTTGTGGACCACTACAACCTCGTGCATTTGAGCACGGGCGACATCTTTCGCGCCAACATCAAAGGTGAGACCGAGCTGGGCACGTTGGCGAAAAGCTACATGGATCAAGGTCAACTTGTGCCGGACGACGTGACGATTCGCATGCTGGAATCCGAGGTGGACAAGCACCCGCAAGCGTCCGGTTTCATCTTCGACGGCTTCCCCCGCACGACGGCTCAGGCCGCAGCGCTGGATGCGTTCCTTGAAGGCAAAGGCCAAACCATCAGCGCCATGCTCGCCCTCGAGGTTCCGGAAGACGAGCTCAAGTCGCGCTTGTTGGCACGCGCAGCAACCTCGGGACGGGCGGACGACGCCGATCCCGCGGTCATCCAAAAGCGCATCGACGTGTACAACGCCGAGACGGCACCCGTGGCCGACCACTACCGGGCGTTGAACAAGTACCAGGGCGTGAACGGCGTAGGTTCCATTGAAGACATCACGTCCCGGTTGACGGCCGCCATCGGCGCCTGAACGGTTTTTCATGGCCAGCCAAAACTTCGTCGACTACGTCAAGATATGTTGCCGCTCTGGGAAGGGCGGGCAGGGCTCGACGCACATGCACCGGGACAAAATGACGTCGAAGGGCGGCCCGGACGGCGGAGATGGGGGGCGTGGAGGCCACGTCATCATTCGCGGCAACGACCAGCTTTGGACGCTTCTGCACCTGAAATACCAGCGGCACGTCATCGCCGCGCACGGCGAGGCGGGTTCGGGCAACCGAAAGCACGGTGCCGACGGCAAGGACGCCGTCATTGAGGTGCCGCTCGGCACGCTCGTCAAGGACGTCGAGACGGGCGAGGTCCAAGCCGAGATCACGGAGCACGGACAGGAAATCATCGCCACGCCGGGCGGCCGGGGCGGCCTCGGAAACGACCACTTCAAGTCGTCCACCAACCAAGCCCCACGGTACGCTCAGCCGGGAGAAGACGGGTTGGAGGAGTGGAAAATCGTGGAGCTGAAATTGCTCGCGGACGTCGGGTTGGTGGGCTTTCCCAACGCCGGAAAATCCACGCTTCTGAGCGTGGTGAGTGCGGCCAAACCCGAAATCGCCGACTACCCCTTCACGACCCTGCGCCCCAACTTGGGCATGGTGTCGTACCGCGACGAGAAGAGCTTCGTGATGGCCGACATTCCCGGCATCATCGAAGGTGCCGCAGAGGGGAAGGGGTTGGGTTTGCGGTTCTTGCGGCACATCGAGCGGAATCCGGTTTTGCTGTTTTTGGTCCCCGCAGATGCCGACGACATTCCTTCCGAATACGCCACGCTTCGCGGCGAGCTTGAGAAGTACAATCCGGAGCTCATGGACAAACAGCACATCCTCGCAATCAGCAAAAGCGATTTGCTGGACGAGGAGCTTGAGCGCGAATTGCGGGCGGAGCTCGAACCGCTCTTGGACGAGCCTCCGCTGTTTTTCAGCAGCGTGGCTCAGCAAGGCCTTCAGCCGCTGAAAGATCAAATCTGGCAGGCCATCGTACGAGCCAACCCCATGTTGCACAACCCCCATTTCCAATGAGCGGTTCCGACTGGATTCGCCTTTCGGAGGCGGTGCGTGACGCCCTTTCGTCAGGGCAGCCTGTGGTGGCCCTGGAGTCCACCATCGTCGCCCACGGCATGCCCTACCCGGCCAACCTTGAAACCGCCCTCGCCGTCGAAGCGATTGTGCGCGAGGAAGGGGCGGTTCCTGCCACGGTTGCGGTGGTCGACGGAGCGGTGCAAGTCGGTTGCGATCACGGCACCCTGGAGCGCCTCGCGTCGGAACCTCACGTGGCCAAAGTGTCGCGTCGGGACATGCCCGTCGTGTTGGCCCATGGCAGCCTCGGTGCGACCACCGTCAGCGGCACGCTCATCGGGGCGGGCCTGGCCGGGATCTCGGTCTTCGTGACCGGAGGCATTGGCGGCGTTCACCGCGGCGTTGCCGGAACCTGGGACATCAGCGCGGACCTCGAAGAGCTTGCCGTGCACAACGTCGCTGTGGTCAGCGCCGGCGCGAAATCCATCCTCGACCTGCCGAAAACCCTCGAAGTCCTGGAAACGAAGGGCATCACGGTCCTCGGCTACGGCACGGACGAATTTCCGGCCTTTTTCACGCCGCGGAGCGGCTTGACCTTGGCGCACCGCGCCAACTCGGCTCAGGAGGTCGCGGAGGTGATGAAGGCCAAGTGGGGGGTGGGGCTTCAAGGAGGAATTTTGGTGGCCAATCCCGTCCCCGAAGAGCACGGGTTCGACGCCGATGCAGCGACCGAACAGGCCTTGGCGGCCGCGGAGGCGGCAGGAGTTGAAGGCAAGGCGTTGACGCCCTTCCTGCTCAAGCACATCGCCGAGGCAACTCAAGGAAAGAGCTTGGCTGCAAATGTGGCCCTCGTCAAGAACAACGCCCGGGTAGGAGCGCAGGTCGCTGTGGCTCATTCTGCGAGCTTAATCCGTTGATTTCGATATGGTTGTGTGAAGTCCTTCTCGGGGGAAGGGTCGTGTGTATTTTTGTGCTCACATGGCGGCAACTTCCACCACCCCCACCACCCAAGACGTCCAGGCCTTTCGCGAGGTGTTGCTGGCCGATTACAAATTGATGTGCGTCAGCCGTGAAGCCTCGCTTCTCGGACGCAAAGAGGTGCTGACAGGCAAGGCGAAGTTTGGGATTTTTGGGGATGGAAAGGAAATGGCGCAGGTGGCGCTTTCCAAGGTGGTCCGGCCTGGCGATTGGCGCTCCGGCTACTACCGCGATCAATCCTTCATGATGGCCCTTGGCCTCTTGACCGTGAAGCAGTACTTCGCTGCCCTTTATGCGCACGCCGACGTCGAGGCAGACCCCACGTCTGGTGGCCGTCAAATGGGGGGGCACTTCGCCACCCGAACGTTGAACGAGGACGGATCTTGGAAGGACTTGATGGCCGATTTCAACAGCTCGGCGGACGTCAGTCCCACCGGGTCTCAAATGCCTCGGCTTGTGGGCCTCGCCCAAGCGAGCAAGGTGTACCGAGCTCTGCCTGAATTGGCTTCGACGATGACGGGTTTTACCAACGGCGGAAACGAAATCGCGGTTGGGACCATTGGTGACGCGAGCACGTCGGAAGGGATGTTTTGGGAGGCGATGAACGCGGCTTGTGTTTTGGAAGTTCCCATGCTCATGAACGTGTGGGACGACGGCTACGGCATTTCCGTTCCGAAGAAGTACCAAACGGTCAAGGAAAGCATCTCCACGGCCCTCGCCGGCTTCCAACGTGAGGAGGCCACGAACGGTTTGGTCATTTACCGGGTCAAAGGATGGGATTATCCCAGCCTCATTGCCACCTACGAAGAGGCAGCAGCTCGCTGTCGAGAAGACCATGTTCCCGTCCTTGTGCACGTCGAGGAAGTCACGCAGCCGCAGGGACACAGCACTTCCGGTTCGCACGAGCGTTACAAGTCCCCAGAGCGATTGGCTTGGTCCGCGGAATACGATTGCATCCGCCAAATGGGCTTGTTCCTCCAGCAAGAGGGCGCGGCCACAGAGGAAGAACTTGACGCCCTCCGGAAGGAGGCGAAAAAGGAGGTGCGCGCGCAACAAAAGGACGCGTGGGCGGCCTTCCGTGCGGCCATTGACGAGGAGCGGCTGTCGGCCGTCGACCTCGTAGCTCCGCTTGACGCGGGGCGCGCCGACGGGTTGCGTGGAAACGCCAACGCGGGACGGGCTGAAATCGCCAAAGCCGTGCGCCAAACCCTGGCCGACACGGCGGGCCAGCCGTCGGCGCAGCGCGACGCACTGAGCCGCTGGCTCGATGCCTTTGACGCCCAAAACCAGCAGCGTTTCAACAGCACGTTGTACAGCGACCAAGCCGACAGCGCGTTGCGCGTCGCGGCGGTGCCTGCGACCTACGACGCCAACCCCGAGCAGCTCGACGGCCGCCTCATCTTGCAACGCAACTTCGAAGAAATGTTCCGCCGCGACTCCCGCGTCTTGACGTTTGGGGAAGACACCGGCGGCATCGGTGGCGTGAACCAGGTGATGGAGGGCATGCAGGAGAAGTTTGGCGAAGTCCGGGTAAGCGACACCGGCATTCGCGAATGCACCATTCTCGGTCAGGGCATTGGCATGGCGATGCGCGGCTTGCGCCCCATCGCGGAAATCCAGTACCTCGATTACCTGTACTACGCGCTGCAATTGATGCGCGACGACCTTGCGACGGTTCGGTACCGCACCGCAGGAGGCCAAAAAGCACCCCTCATCGTCCGCACCCGTGGCCACCGCCTCGAAGGCATTTGGCACAGCGGTTCCCCCATGGGCGCCATCGTTCATTCGGTCCGCGGCATGCACGTGTGCGTTCCGCGAAACATGACGCAAGCCGCCGGGATGTACAACACGTTGCTGGCGGCCGAGGAACCGGCGCTGGTTGTGGAGTGCCTGAACGGGTACCGCAAGAAAGAACCCATGCCCTCCAACGTGGGTGAGTTCAAGGTTCCGCTGGGCGTGACGGAAACAATTCGCGAAGGTGACGACCTCACGTTGCTTACGTACGGCTCCACCCTGCACCTCGCGCTCGAAGCGTGCGAGCGTCTTTCGGAGCTTGGGGTGGAGGTTGAGTTGATTGACGCCCAAACCCTGCTTCCCTTCGACCTCGACGGCGCCGTCGCCCAATCGGTGAAGAAAACCAACCGGCTTCTCGTCGTCGACGAAGATGTTTCGGGGGGCGCGTCCGCGTACTTGTTGGATGAAGTCCTGAACCGCCACGGGGCGTGGCGTCATCTTGACGGCCAAGCCCGAACCCTGGCGTCGCAGCCTCACTTGCCGGCCTACGGCAGCGACGGAGATTACTTCTCGAAGCCTAGCGTGGAGGACATCGTCGAAGCGGCCTACAACGTCATGCGTGAAGTGGACCCGACTTCGTTCCCTTCCTTGCGCTGATCACGTCTGCATGTCGCACTTTCCCATCCACACTGAGTACATCGACCTGTTGCAATTCCTGAAAGCCACGGGAATCGCGGCTACTGGAGGAGAAGCCAAGGCGCTGGTGGACGAAGGTTTGGTTCGCGTCAACGGGGAAGATGAAAGCCGTCGGCGCCGAAAACTTCGTCCGGGTGACCGGGTCGACGTGGCCTTGGAACCTGCAGAAACGTGGGAGATTTCCGCGAAAGAAGATTGACCTGAATCTCCTTGTTGGTGTCCCGTGGACAACGTTTTGCCTTGCAACCTGCGGAGAAGCACAGAGATTCTGCATCTTGCGACTCCAAATACCTGCACATGCGCACGTTTGTTGCTCTTACGGACGCCTTCAAGTCCACCTTCGCAGCCCTTCTAAAGGGGGGCGCGCTCTTCTTCTTTCTCAGCATGTCGGCTCTTTCTTGGGCCCAAACCACGCTGGTGGGTTTCGTGAAGGACGGCGACACCGGCGAACCCATGTTCTCCGCAAGCGTCACGGTAGAAGGCACCACCCAGGGAGTCATGACGGACTTCGACGGCCGCTTCAGCATCAACGTGGCAAAACTGCCTGTCACCCTGAACGTGAGCTTTATCGGTTACAGCTTGAAGCAAGTGCAGGTCACCAAGGCCAACCAGCGAATTGAGGTCAAGCTGATGCCAGACCAAATCCTGATTGAAGAGGCCGAGGTGGTGGGCGAACGGATCAGCGACAAGCAGAAGCAGGCGCCTTTGACGGTGGAGACGATGGACGCCCTCGCCATCAAGGAGGCGCCAACTGGGAGCTTCTACGAAGGGCTTGGAAACTTGAAAGGCGTGGACTTGACGTCTGCTTCACTTGGCTTCAAAATCGTCAACACGCGAGGATTCAACAGCACGTCTCCCGTGCGGTCGCTTCAATTGATTGACGGGGTGGACAATCAAAGCCCGGGACTCAACTTCTCGCTCGGGAATTTTCTTGGCGCGCCCGACCTCGACGTGAAGTCGGTGGAAATCGTGGCAGGGGCCAGCTCGGCCTATTACGGCCCCGGGGCCTTCAACGGCGTCATCAACATGGAAACGAAGGACCCTTTCGTATTCACCGGGTTCAATGCCTCTCGCCGAATCGGAGAGCGAAACCTGAGCGAGTTGGGCTTTCGTTGGGCGGATGTCTTCGAGAACAAGGCGGGTGACGCGGTCTTCGCTTACAAGGTCAATGCCTTCGCCTTCTCGGCCTACG
>JBMZHG010000030.1:23474-25800 GCA_049616325.1 Flavobacteriales bacterium
TGGACGGTTCCTTGGTGGACGCTTCGAATCCAGGGCGTTTTGATGCGGTGAACATTTACGGAGACGAATACAGTTCACCGCTGGATTTCGGGGGAGACAACAGCGTGAATGCCCGCGGTTTGGGAACCTTGTATCGCACCGGATACAAGGAGGTGGATTTGGTTGACTACAACACCGACAACCTCAAGGTCAGTTTGAGTGGGCATTGGCGCCTGCAGCCTGAAAAAACTTACGAAAGTCCCGAACTCATTTACGGATTCAACATGGGCCGCGGCACGACGGTGTACCAAGGCGACAACCGTTTTAGTCTTCGGGACATTGAATTCTACCAACACAAAGTGGAGCTCCGCAAAAAAGGAGATTGGTTCATCCGCGCCTACCGCACGAGTGAAGACGCTGGAAACAGCTACGATCCGTACGCCACAGCCCTGAAAATGCAGGACAGCTTGCGGAGCGACTACAACTGGTCCAAGGTCTATTACGCGTACTGGATCGACAGCATTGCGCCTCAGGTGAATTCCACCTACCCGCAGCTGCAAGTTCTGTCTTACGACAGCGTCTTCACTTCCGATGGCACCTTTTTGTATGCGGTGCCGGTAGCGGGCTACCCAGAAGGGGCGGAAGATCAGTGGTACGAAGACAATGCAGGCAATTTGCAAACGTGGCACAACCAAGTTGAAAACTGGACCAACAACGGGTACGCCGACTTGGCCGATGTGGCGTCCGACCCCCTCGGATTCGCAGCGCCTGGCACGCCTGAATTCGAAAGTCTCTTCACCAGTTTGGTTTCCAAGAAAAACAACGAAGGGGAAGGAGGAACCCGGTTTTTTGACGAGAGTTCCCTTGTGCACGTACACGGAGAAAAGATCTTCAAACCATGGTGGGCTGACGAAATTCGTCTGGGGGCCAATGCCCGCCGCTACACGCCGGATTCAGACGGAACGATCTTCAGCGACACGAATGGCCGGGTCATCACCAACCAGGAGATTGGCATGTACACGGGAATCAAGCGCCATTTCCTTGAGGACAAGATGATTGCAACGGCGACGGTTCGTGCTGACAAGAACCAAAACTTCCGGCTCGTGGTGTCCCCCGCGGCGTCGCTTGTATGGACACCCACGCCCACCGATTTCCTTCGCCTCAGCTTCAGCTCGGCCCTTCGCAATCCCACGTTAGCGGACCAATACTTGTTCCTGGACGTGGGGCCAGCCACGCTCGTGGGCAACCTGAACGGAGCGGAAGATTTGGTCACGGTGCAGAGTTTTATCGACTACAGAAACAGCTCCTCGGGTTCCAACATTGGGTTCAACCTGGACACCTTGGTGTACTTTGACATTGCGCCCTTGCAGCCCGAGCAGGTTCGCACTTTGGAGGCGGGGTACCGAACCACGCTTGGAGAAAAGCTCTATTTGGACGCCAACTACTATTACAGTTGGTACACCGATTTCATTGGGTACAACTTGGGCTTGGACGTGCTGTTCCAAAACCCTTCGTTCCCCGACTTCATTACCGGCGTGGACGTTTATCGCTATGCGGCAAACAGCTTGAACAAAGTCCAAACCCAAGGCGCCTCCCTTGGCTTCAACTACTTCGCAGACGACCACGTGACCTTCAACGGAAACTACAGTTGGAACAAGTTGGTCAAAACCAACGAAGACGATCCCATCATTCCGGCGTTCAACACCCCGGAGCACAAGTTCAACTTGGGAGTCACGGCACGAGGTTTGGAGGACCGATTCAAGGACGTTTGGGGCTTCAGTTGCAATTACCGCTGGGTCCAAGGGTTTGTGTTCGAGGGTTCTCCTCAATTCACCGGGTACGTTCCTGGCTTCGATTTGCTCGATGCCCAAATCAACGTCAAGCCTCACGGCACGGATTTCACCTTCAAGGCTGGCGCGAGTAACGTGCTGAAAAACGAGCACATCGAAACCTACGGCGGCCCGACAGTGGGGCGTCTGGCGTACTTCAGCGTTTCCGTGGACGTGAATTGATTTTGGGCTTTTGCGGTTGTTCTTCGGAGAATTTGGTGCGGTTTGTCGACAAACTAAGGAGTTTTGTCTACAAAAATGTGTGTTTAATACACCAGTCAGGACGCTTTGTCCTACATTTTAAGCTCATGAAAAAGTTTCTCACCCTTGCCTTGTGTTTTTTGGCTTTTAGCCAATTGGACGCTCAAGTGCGCTACCTCAATGAGGTTTTCACGGATGTAAACGTCACCACAGATGTGGTGTACGGTTCCAACGTGACTGTTTTGCCTTTGCTTCAAGGGGCTCCTCCTTCGGCTCAGCCGCTGCTTTGCGACATCTACGAACCTGCAGGCGACACG
>JBMZHG010000031.1:0-25266 GCA_049616325.1 Flavobacteriales bacterium
GGGGGTACCAGGTGTTCAGTTTGGCCGAGAATCGGAAGATCAAAGAGGAGGGGGCCACCTTTCGCAGCCACATCGACGGGAGCAAGCACTTGTTTTCGCCGGAGCGGGTCATGGACATCCAGCGCAGCATTGGGGCGGACATCGTCATGGCGTTTGACGAGTGCCCACCTTACCCGTCGACCTACGAATACGCCAAGAAGAGCATGGAGCTCACCCACCGTTGGCTGCACCGTTGCGTGCAGCGGATGAAGGAGACCGAGCCGCTGTACGGCCACGAACAGGCGTTGTTCCCAATCGTGCAGGGGTCGACCTATCCGGACTTGCGGCGGGCCTCAGCGCATGCCGTGGCAGAAGTGCCTTCCTTGGGGTACGCCATCGGAGGGTTAAGTGTGGGCGAGCCTCACGAGGACATGTACGCCATGTGCGAGGAAGTGTGCGCCATTTTGCCGGAGGATGCTCCACGCTACATGATGGGCGTTGGCACTCCTGTGAACATCTTGGAAAACATTGCCTTGGGGGTGGACATGTTCGATTGCGTGATGCCCACGCGAAATGCTCGAACCGGAACGTTTTACACGTGGGACGGCATCATGAACATGAAAAACGCCAAGTGGAAAACGGACATGAGTCCCCTTGACCCCAAGGGCACGGCTCCGGTGGACCACATGTACAGCAAGGCGTACGTGCGTCACTTGTTTCACGCGAATGAATTGCTCGCCTTGTACATTGGATCTGTGCACAACTTGAGTTTCTACCTCGATTTGGTGCGCGAAGCGCGCAAGCAGATTCAGGCAGGGACGTTCCGAGAATGGAAAGACCGGATGGTGGTTCAACTTGCTCAGCGCGTGTGATCGGATGAACCGCCTCGATCGCTACCTCGTCGGCCAGTTCTTGGGCACGTTTGTGTTCATGCTCGGTGTGTTTTGTGCGGTGGTGGTGGTGTTTGACTTGATGGAACACCTCGGACGGTTGCTCGACCACCAAGCCCCGCTGTCCGACACGGCGCTCTACTACCTCAACGTTTGCTTCCACTTCGCGTCCCTGCTGATGGGGTTCATTGTGTTTTTGACCATCATTTGGTTCACGAGTCGTTTGGCCCAAAAAAGCGAAATCGTCGCCATGCTCGCCGGGGGCATGCCTTTTGGGTGGTTGCTTCGGCCGTATTTCTTCGCCTCGAGTCTGCTCGTGGTGCTGGCGTTGGTGCTGAGTCACGTGGTGGTGCCTCGCGCCAACGAACAAAAGCTTGCGTTTGAGGAAAGCTTTGTGAACACCTCGGTTCACGTGAAAGACAGAAACCTCTACCGCGAGGTGGCGCCCGGCACCGTGGTGTATTTCCGCAGCGTCAACTACGGCCGTGGCACGGGCTACAAACTGCAGCTCGAGCAATGGGACGGAAACGCCCTTCAACAGCGCATTCTCGCCGCCAAGGCGACCTACCTGCCTCAAGACAGCCTCTGGCGGTTGGTCAACGTCGGGGTTCGCGATTTCAAACCGGAAGGGCGTCAGCATCACCGGTTCATGTCCCGACTCGACACTGCACTGACCATGCGGATGGACGATTTTGCGGAACGGAACGAGGTGGTGGCGACGATGCCGACGCCCGTGCTTCGGGATTACATCCGCACGGTGCGGGAACGCGGGGCGGACACGGCGAACCTGGAACTGACCCTCCACGGCCGGACGGCCAATGCCTTGGCCATCCTCGTGCTGACCTTGATTGGCGTGTCGATTGCGGCACGGCGACTTCGTGGCGGCACCGGCCTTCACCTGTTCGCAGCCGTCCTCATTGGCTTCACGTACGTGTTTGCGTCGAAAGTGATTTCGGTTTGGGCGGCCTCGGTGGGATTGCCGGCGTGGTTCCCGTTGAACGAGGCTGTGCTCAGGTTGGTGGCCGCTTGGTTGCCCAACCTCATTTTCGCAGGCCTGGGGGTTTGGCTCTATCTCAAGGCCCCGAAGTAGAAAGCACTAACTTGGGGCAATGCTGTCCTTCGCTCAAAATCCCGTCCTCAAGGTGGTTGCCACCGGTTGGGTGACAATCTTGACTTCGACGGTCTGGGCTCAACTTCCGACGTGGGTGGACGACATCGCGCCCATCGTGCACACGCATTGCGCCCGGTGCCATCACAACGGGGGGGCGGGGCCGTTTCCCCTCCTGACTTACGAGGACGTGTTTTTCACCGCGAACATGGACGTGCATGTCATGCAAGACGGCGAAATGCCGCCCTGGCCGGCTGACCCGGATTACCGGCACTTTGTGGGGGAGAACGTGCTGAGCGAACAGGACGTGGCGTTGTTTACGGAGTGGTACGAGACCGGCATGGCGTACGGCGACGAATCGGTGGTGGTGGAGTTGCCGGAGTTTGGGCCGCAGGGTACGTTGCTGGAGAGCTTGGACTTCGTGGCGGATTTCCCCGAGTACACGCTGCAATCCAACAACGAGGAGTACCGGTGGTTCGTGGTTTCGACGGACTTTGAGGAGACGAAGTACATCCAGGCCGTCGAAGTGATTCCCGGGTTGACCGGCGCAGTGCACCACGCGGACATTTTCGTGGACAACACGGGCGCATCGGCGGCGTTGGATGCGGCAGACCCGCTCCCGGGATTCAATGGAAGCACGGGCTGGCCGACAAACACCACGTACATCAATGCTTGGCAGCCCGGCGCGCTCCCGGCGCGGTACCCGGACGGGTGGGGAATTGCGGTGCCGCCCGGCGCCGACCTCGTCATCGAGATTCACTACGGCCCGGACTTCGGAGGCCAAACCGACGACACCGTCATGAACCTCGAATGGGTCGACGAGCCCGAGTCGGAGATTCGCCCGATTTCGGTGGGTTGGAGTTTGGGCAACGGCGCCATGACCGACGGCCCTTTGGTGATTCCTCCCAACCAACTGTCGACCTTCCATCAAGAGGCGGTGCTTTGGAATTCGGACAAGAGCCTGCTCAGCATTTGCCCACACATGCACCTGCTCGGCAAGTCCTACAAAGTGTGGATGGAAACGCCTGAGGGAGACAGCATTCCGCTGATTGACATTCCCCAATGGCACTTTGAATGGCAGTTCTACTACCGTTTTCTCAGCCCGGTACACGTGCCTGCGGGCACGGTGTTCAAGACCGAGGGGGTGTACGACAACACGGTGTGGAACCCGCTCAACCCCAACGATCCTCCCGAGGAGGTGACCTACGGCTCGCTCACCACCGACGAGATGTTCTTGGTGTACCTGATTTGGTCGAATTACCAGGAGGGGGATGAGGATTTGGTGTTTGGGACGGTGGAAGAAGAGGAGGTGAGCGGCGTAGGACTCCAGCCGCACGATTCGTCACGCCGACTTCAAGTCGCGCCCAACCCGGCATCCGAGATGGCCACTGTGACATGGAAGGGCGAAGCGGCCGTTCAAGCGGTGGTGCGATCCATGGGCGGTGGGGTGGTTTGGACGGGGACGTTGTTGCCCGGCGCGCAAGAATTGCCTGTGGCGAGTATGGCACCTGGAGCTTACATGGTGACGGTGCAAGGCGACGCCGGGATGCGCGAGTCGCTGCCGCTTTGGGTGGCCCGTTAACCGGCGGCGAGCGGTCCGCAGTAATTCGCCCCAACGTCTTCGGCGGCTTGGCGCGCCGAGGCTTCCTCTGTGAACAGCCCAAACACCGTCGACCCGCTTCCCGTCATCTGCAAGTACTGCGCTCCGGCCTTCCGAAGTCCATCGACCAGCCCGCCGACTTGCGGGTGCCGCGCACACGCCCCGGGCTCGAAGTCGTTGCAGATGCGGTCGCCCCACGCACTTGCAGGCTCCTTGGCCAAGGCGCTCCAATCCGTGGTGCGTTCCGAGGGCGTGAGTCCTTCAAACGCTTCGGCCGTGGAGATGTGAATGCCGGGATTGGCCACCACGACCCACAATCCGTCCAATGGGAGGTCGAATGCGAGGGGTTCGACGTGCTCGCCGCGCCCGGTCACCAGCGCGGGTTGCGCTTCCACGAAAAACGGGCAGTCGCTGCCCAATTCCGCCGCCAGCGTGACCAACTCCACGCGGGACAGGCCGAGATCGCACACCTCGTTGACGGCGCGCAACATGTACGTGCCGTCGGCGCTGCCGCCTCCGAGGCCGGCGCCCATCGGCAACACCTTGTGCAGGTGGGCCGACAGTCCGGGCAATTCGTGCTCGGCCGCGAGCAAGCGGTGGGCCTTCACGACGAGGTTGTTTTCGCTGTCCCCGGGGATGTCGAGTCCTGTCCACACGGTACGGAGCTGGCCGGGAGCAACCGAATCGTCCACCAGAACTTCAAGGATGTCGGTCCAATCCAAGGGGAGGAAAATGCTTTCCAGGGCATGGTACCCGTCGTCGCGCTTGCCGAGGACGTGGAGTCCGAGGTTGAGTTTGGCGGGAGGAAAGAGGACCATGCGAGGGCGAGTCGGTTTCGGTTCAGTCCATGTAGCCGAAGCGCTTGAGCTTCCGCTCGTCGTCGCGCCAGTTCTTGTCCACACGAACGTACAGGTCGAGGAAGACCTTCTTGCCGAGGAACGCCTCGATGTCCTTGCGCGCGTCCATCCCGACGCGCTTGATCATGCGCCCTTGGGCCCCGACGACGATGTGCTTTTGGGATTCGCGGGCCACGTGGATTTCCGCGCGGATGCGCGTGATGTCCGGCGCGTCTTCGTAGGCTTCCACCACGACTTCGCAGCTGTAGGGAATCTCCTGTTTGTAATGGGTCAGGATTTTCTCCCGAACGATTTCGGACACAAAAAAGCGCATCGGCTTGTCGGTCAACTCGTCCTTGGGAAAGAAAGGCGGGCTCTTGGGGAGCTGGGCGACGATGCGTTGGAGCAGGGTGTCGACGTTGAAGTTGTGAAGCGCGCTGATGGGCACAACCGAGGCGCGTGGCAATTTGGCGGCCCAAGCGTCAAGCTTGGCTTCGACGGCGGTTTGGTCTGTGGCGAGGTCAATCTTGTTGACCAACACAAACGTCGGAACGTCCATCGCGGCAATCTTTTCCAACGTCTCGGGGTGGGCCATGCCCTCCTCGTTCACCTCCGTCACCACGAGCAACACATCCGCATCCTGCAAGGCGGTCTTGACGAACTTCATCATGCCCTCCTGCAGCTTGTAGGCAGGGTCCAGCACACCAGGGGTGTCGCTGTAGACAATTTGGTAAGCGTCGTCGTTGACGATGCCCATGATGCGGTGACGTGTGGTTTGGGCCTTGGCGTTGATGATGCTCAACCGCTCGCCCACAAGCCGATTCATCAGCGTGCTCTTGCCCACGTTGGGCGAGCCGACGATGTTGACGAAGCCCGCACGGTGGTCGGCGGGAATTTCAGTCGAGGGAAGGGTTTGATTGTCAGTCACCGGGGGTGAGGTTGGAGGCCCAAAGGTACGTTTCCCCATGTGAAAGCATGCCAAGGAGTTTGCACATGCGAACAACTTGTGTACATTTGTCGTCCGCTGTCGGCCAAGGTCATGACTTGGTCACCAAGGCAACGGAACCCACATCGCGGGGTGGAGCAGTTGGTAGCTCGTCGGGCTCATAACCCGAAGGTCGCAGGTTCAAGTCCTGTCCCCGCTACTTCAAGCCCGATGCACGAGAGTGCATCGGGCTTTTCATTTGAGCTACATTTGGCGCAGTTCATTTCACCCCAAACCGCAGCCCATGAAAGGCGTTGTTTTTACGGAGTTTCTTGAGATGGTCGAACAGAGGTTTGGCATGGAGATGGTGAACAGCCTTCTCGAAGAAAACAACCTGTCGTCAGGCGGAGTCTACTCAGCTCTTGGCACGTACCATCACGGAGAGATGGTGACGCTTGTGGTGGATTTGGGGAAGCGCAGCGGAATGGACGTGCCCGATTTGTTGAAGGCCTTTGGCGGGTATTTGTTCAACACGTTCAAGTCGGGCTACCCCGAGATGTTCGCCTCGGCCAACAACGGGTTTGAATTTTTGCAGAGCGTGGACCAAGAGATCCACGTTGAGGTGCTCAAGTTGTATCCCGATGCGGAGCTTCCGTCGTTCAAAACGGAGTTGCTTGAGGAGCACGTCTTGCAGATGGATTACCGTTCAGACCGGGCGATGGGGGCCTTGGCTTTGGGGTTGATTGAAGCATGCGGCAACCATTTCAACGAAGGATACGAAGTCGACTACCAACCCCAAACCGAAGACGGCAAGTACGTTCGGTTTGTCATTACGAGAAACGCCTGAGCTGGGCAGGGCATGTCGGAGGAGGCCTACAAAAAAGCGTTTGAGCGCGAACGAGAAGCGCGCAAAGAAGCGGAGCGAATCACCGAGGCGAAAAGCCGCGAGTTGTTCGAGCTGAACACGGCCTTGAAGAAATTGAACGAGGGGCTGGAGGAGCGCATCAGGGAACGAACTGCGGAGCTTGAGGCCTCGAGGAACAGGGCTGAAGCCAACACCCGGGCCAAGTCGGAATTTTTGTCCATGATGAGCCACGAGATGCGTTCGCCCTTGAACGTCATCGTGGGGTTGACGGAACTGTTGGACCAACGGCAGCTGGAGGAGCCGGAAGGAGGGTACGTTCGGAACGCCCGATTCAGTGCCCTTCAACTTCTGAACCTCATCAACGACATCTTGGATTTGAGTGCGATTGAAGCTGGTAAAATTGCGATTGAAAGCACGCCTTTTGACGTGACCTACGCGGTGGATCAGGTGTTCTATGCTTTGGAGCAGCGGGCCATCGACAAGGGGTTGACTTGGTCGAAATCCATGCCCGACGACTTGCCGGCTCCGCTGAAAGGCGATCCATCCAAGTTGAATCAGGTGCTCATCAATTTGTTGGACAACGCCATCAAATTCACCCGCGACGGTGGCGTCGAGATGAGGTTGACTCAAGTTGAGAAGCACGGGCAAGAAAACGAGGTTTGGGTGGCCGTGGAGGTTTCGGACACCGGCAAGGGCATTTCGGAGGACAACATCGACCGGATCTTCAACAAATTCGAACAAGAAAACACGTCGACGCGCCGGATCTACGGAGGCACGGGATTGGGTTTGGCCATTTCCAAGCAATTGATTGAACTGCAAGGGGGAAGCATCTCGTGCGAGAGCAAATTGGGACAAGGCACGACGTTTCGGTTCGAATTGCCCTTCATCCATGAACCTAGGGCGGAAGAAGACGAACTGGCGAAGGATTGGTCGAAGGTGGATTTGGCGGGATTCCGTTTGTTGATTGCCGAAGATTTGGAGGTGAACCGAATGCTGTTGCGCCAAATGCTGCGCAACACGGGCATTGTCATGTTCGAGGCAGAGAACGGGAAGGAAGTCTTGGAGGTGCTGAAGACGCATGAGGTGGACCTCGTCTTGATGGACCTGCACATGCCTGAAATGGACGGCATTGAAGCGACTCGCGCGATTCGGGATGGTCGGGTCAAGGGGTTGGATTCCGACTTGCCCATTGTTTGCCTGACCGCCGATGTTTTTAAGGAAACCAAGGAGTCCATCTTCAGCGCGGGCATGAACGACTTCGTCACCAAGCCCATTGAAATGCGGCGCTTGTTCCAGGTCCTCGGCCACTGGAGGAAGCAAATCAACTCGCGAAGGGAGTCGTAAGCCGGACCGGTACGATCTCCACCTAACTTCGCTTCATGCGAAATTTCTTGGGTTGGGTCGCTGCTGTGACCGCGTTGCTCGTGCTCGGATTGGCGCTGTTGAAGGCCAAACCTGCCGCGCCCGTTCGTTTTGTCGAGCACAAGGACAAATTTGAACCCAACCGTTGGTTGGAATGGAAGTGGAGCTACCCTGACGACTGGTGGGACCCGTCGGAAGCGGATGCGGCGTACCGGGAGGCGCGGTTGCATGCCCAGCACGAAGGTGCACGGGTTGTGAACGGTCCGTGGACCCAACAGGGCCCGTTGAACCTCAGCGGTCGCTTGAACCTGATTCACGAAGACCAGTCGAGTTTGGCCGACCGAATTTATGCCGGAGCCGCCGGGGGCGGGCTGTGGCGTTCAATCAACGGAGGCAATTCGTGGGAACCGATGACGGACCTGTTCGAGCATCTGGCAATTGGGTGTTTGGCGCTTCACCCCGAGTCTAGCGAGATTCTTTACGTGGGCACCGGCGACCCTCAAATCAGCGGCCACCCCCGCATCGGAGGCGGCATTTACAAGTCGTTGGATGCGGGCAACACGTGGACGCACTTGGGGCTGACGGAGACGCGCATCGTAAGTCGCATCGAAGTGGACCCGTCCAACCCTGACCGCATTTTCGCGGCCACCATGGGGAATCCTGGAATGCCTGGACCGGACCGGGGCCTGTACCGCAGTTTGGATGCGGGCGAGACGTGGGAGCAGGTGCTCTTTGTGGGCGACTCGGTGGGCATCAACGACGTGCGTATTTCGAGCACGACGGGCGCGATTTTGGCCACTTCGTGGCACCGGATTCGCACGTCGACCGTCAGCGACTTGGTCAGCGAAGACAACCAAGTGTATCGCAGCGTTGACGGAGGGACGACCTGGGAGGTCTTGCCCAATCCCTGGGGGGACGAGGCGCGCTGCCGCATTGGCATCGAGGAGTCGCAAGGCCGTTTCGTGATCAACCCCGTCGGGGCCAACCTGCAATTCAGCAACCTGTACCGGACGGGGGACGACGGCCAAACGTGGGCTGCCTTGGTGCCGGAGGGAGCGATGCCGGACGGGATTTTAGGCGGCTTTGGCTGGTACTTCTCCAAGGTGAGGGTCAACCCGTGGAACCCCGACGACATCTCCGTCTTGGGGGTGGAGTTGTGGAACACGTTGGACGGCGGTGAGACCTGGGAACGGATGGGCCCGGAATGGTGGACTTACGAAGTGCACGCGGACAAACATGACTTGCAATGGGTGGGCCCCAACGAGTTGCTCTTGGCCACTGACGGCGGCGCTTACCGCAGCGACGATCACGGTGCGACCTGGGAGGACATTGAGTACCTGCCTGTGGGGCAATTTTACCGCGTCACGCACATCCCAGCCGCGCCGGGGTGGTACACGGCGGGAGCTCAAGACAACGGAACGACTACGGGGAACGCCTCGGTTGCATACAACTGGAACAGGGACCGGGGGGGCGATGGCTTCACCGCGTTGTACCATCCCGAGAACGAAGCCTTGCGAACGGCCACTGTGCAGTACGGCAACTTCGCGTACAGCTTGACAGAATGGAACGAGGAGGCCAACTGGAACAGTTGGACCGACGGCATCGCCGACGAAGACCGCAATGGGTGGGACTCGCCTGTGCTGTTTCATCCGGCCGACCCCAGTGTGGCGTGGTGTGCGACAGAGCGGGTGTACCGCATGGTGGATGCGCCGTTTGGGGTGTGGGAACCGAGGAGTGAAGATTTGACGCTTGGCGTGGACCCTGGATTGAATTTTCGCGTGGTGACGACGCTGGCGGGAAGTCCGTTCAACCCGGACCTCGTGGCGGCAGGCACCTCCGACGGGCAAGTATGGTACAGCTCCAACAGCGGGAGCACTTGGAACTTGATGGTGGAAGGGCTGCCTCAGCGGCAGGTGACGGACGTCGCATTTGACCCGTTCCACGTCGACTCCATGACCGTGACACTCAACGGGTACAAGGATGCGGTGTACACGCCCCACGTGTTTCGAGCGGCGATTGGAGGGGCTTGGCAAGATGCGACGGGCGATTTGCCGGACCACCCTGCCAACGATTGGCGCGCCTTGAACGACAGCACTTGGGTGATTGCGACCGACTTTGGGGTGTACCACACCGATTCCTGGGGCGCGAATTGGGAGCGCGTGGGCGACATGCCGTTCATCCCGGTGTTTGAATTGGACGTGGACACGGCAGGTGGGGCCTTGGTGGCCGCGACGTTTGCCCGGAGCATCCAAACCTTCCCGCTGGACAGCCTCCTGCCGGAGCCTGAGATCGAAGAACCCGTCGACACGACAGACGTGGGAATCGCGGGTTGGAATGCCTCGAAACCTTGCCTTGCGCCGTTGAATCACCCGTTCCGCGAAGGACAAGGTGCGGCGCTCGTTTCAACTTCTTGGCGAGGCGCGAGTTGGGAGGTTTGGAGTGCTGCCGGGACGAAAATGACCGAAGGAGTTGTTCGGAGCAATCGCTTGGCCTGGTCCACCTCGGGGTGGGTCTCCGGGACGTACGTGGTGCGTTTGGTCCAGCCTTCTGGCGCGGTGTGCTCCACCACGGTTGTCCTTGTTCAGTAGGGGCAGGGGGTGCCGATGCCGCTCAGCAGCACGAGCAAATCTCCGATGCCCACGGCGCCGTCCGCGTCAAGGTCGCCAGGACATTGGATCGTGCATCCGTACCCGGTGAGCAACATCAACAAGTCGTCGACCTCCACGAGGTAGTCGCCGTCCAAGTCGGGCTTGCACGAAGGTTCAGGATGGAGCTCGCAAGGCAAGGGCTGGTCCGTGATTTCAAGCACGCCTGAGGGGATTAAAGCGCGGCCTGCAAGTCCGGGATGGGCCGCGGGGTAGCGTTCGGCGCGAAAGACTCCGTTCAATATGGGATCATTCCCTTGTGCGGTGGCCCCAAAGGATCCCACGGGGTTGATGTAATCCCAAACGACGGCCTGGTCGAGAGTGACTTCACGGATCTCCCCGCTTGCCCCTTCGGTGATGAGGATGTTGCCGTTGGGGAGTTGCTGCGCTCCGGAAGTGTTTTGGGAGAAAAAGTCGGCGTCCAAGATGGAAGGATAACGCCAATCAGTTCCATCCGGGCCCCACGGGGCGGTGGGGTCCAGGTTGTAAGACCCGTCCGGATTCAGCGGGGGGGTGAGCACTTCCACCGAACTGAACAGGCCGTCAGGTCGCTCGTTGCCGTTGGAAAACACCATGATTTGGCCGTCGGAGATCCAACGGGCGTCGTGCTGGTTGTAGAGAACGCGGTCGGCCTCTGTTCCCCGCCCGTACGCGGCAGGGTTGCCCCAGCGGTAAAGCAAATGGCCGTTCGGGCCGCTGGTTTCAGCATTGGGGACGCTGTGGTCGACGATCCAAAATTCACTGAAATCGCGGGAGCTGACGATGATTTGGTCCAACTCGTCGTTGTACGCAATGGAGTTGGTGTGCAGCCAGTCGCGGTCGTTGGCCGTCGCAGCGAAATTGACATCAAGTTGCCTCGGATGCATCGACGGCTCCCCGAAGTTGGGCAGTTCATCGTCAAAATTTTGCACGAGGTGATGGATGGCTTCCCACTTCCAGACCACTTCTCCGCCGTCGATTCCTTCCGGCGCAATTTCTACGATGCAAGTGCCCCAAACCACCTCTGCAGTAAGTTCGGGGTCCCGACCTCGCGCAATCCATTCGGATGCCGGATAGGCCTTCCACAGGAGCGCCAACACGTTCCCGTTGGGCAACACCGAGATGTCGTGATGCTGGCAAAGCGTAGGGGAGGAAAGCAGGTAACTCCAAACCACGTTGCCTTCCCAGTCGAATTTCTCCACGATGCCTCCTGCACCGCCTTCTTGGAAGTCGATGTTGTTGACTCGCCCCGCGCGCATCAATCCCCCGTCCGGGAGGAGGTAGGCCATCATCCCAGCCTTGTAGGTGCTTGTCCAGGTGTTGACGACTTCTCCGCAGTTGTTCAGTAGATACGTGTTGCTCGACGACGTCACCGGCATCAGCGTGTACCCGTCGTACGATTCTTCGCTCTGAATCAGGAGCCCTACGGTGTTTTCCTGCTGGGCAAGGCTGTTGAAGGCGGACAAAAATCCGAAGGCACAAGAACATACAAGGAGGAGGCTCCGAGACGCGGAAAGTGACGTGCAGGTCATTGAAGCAACGTTTGGTTCAGAAGGAAGAACCGGCTGCGGCCAAAAAAGTTGCGTGGATGACGATTTCTTAACGGTCAGCGCACCACGGCCACGCGTGCAACGCCGCCGCCCGCAAGTTCCATCGTCACCAACCGCCAGCCGTCCCCGTTGTGAAGTGGAAGTTCAATGCGGGCCGCTCCGGCAAACGTGTTCGACCACAGAAGTCGCCCTTGAACGTCCCAGACAGAGGCATTTTCCACGCCACTTGAAACTTCCAACGTGTTTGGATTCAACCAAGTGAAGGAGACCTCCCGAAGGTCGAAGACCCCAGGGAACACCAAGGTCGTCGACAAGCTCGACGAACACCCGTAGGTGTTGGTGGCGATCACTTCGAAGGGATCCTCAAAGTAGTTGTACAGGGTGTCGCCCGTGGCAAGCAGGTTGCCCAATGCGTCGAACCACTCGAAGGTCACCCCGGGCTGGTCCCACACGACGACGTGAAACGTTCCGTCCAGCAAGGGCTGGATGAGCTCCACCATGGGCTCGGAAGGTGCCGGAAACACGGTGACGGCTTGTTGGTCGACGTCGTAGCACGCCTCCCCAGACTCGCCAAGTTCGTAGGTCAGGTTGACGGTTCCGGGGGTCACAAAGGCAGGGTCGAACACCGCGCCGAACACCCCGTCGCCCGTCCACGTTCCGCCCTCCGTTGCGGCTTCCAACGTCACCGCTGCATCGTTGGCACAAAAGGGGCCGACCGTCAAGATGGTCGCGTCAAAGGCAGGCAACACCGTCAACGTCCAACTGGCGATGACGCCGTCGACGATGTAATCGACGGTGTGTGTTCCTTCCCCGGCCGCAGCAGGGTCGAAGAGGTCTCCGACAATTCCTGGCCCCGTCAAGAAGCCCCCGGCCGGAGCTGTGGCCAACGCGAACGGTTCCGCATCCAGGCACGTCGTCTCTGGCCCACTGATTGACGGGGGCTGGGCCGTTTCACCGAAGTTGTACACCTCGTTGGGGTCATCGAAACCGGGCATCGGAGCGCCGTTGGTGTTGGACCACCCTTCAAAGAGGATGATGGCGTCGAACCCGGGGTAGGTGAGGATGTTCCCTGACGCGGCGCGCCACAAGTTGAGCGTGAACGGTTCGGCGCCCGTGATGCCTTCGTCCACCGTGGACGTCGTCATGTCGTCCCCGTAAATGGGCAGGTTGATGTAGGCCAGTCCGTCGTTCATGATGACCTGGGCCGCCCCCGCGCAGTTTCCCATGTCGTCGAACGCCGCGATCCAATCGTTCGCGTTGGCGGGCACCCCGTTCACCTGAGCCTGCCCGTAAAACGTTCCGCTCGAATTGGTGGGGGTGAACGCAAATTCAGCCGGTTGGGCGAGGGCCGTGAGGGAGCTTCCGATCATGGCCCCAAAGCACACCAAAAAGGCCGCCCGGAGAGGCGACCTTTTGAGGGATGAGGGGTTGGGCTTCATAAGCGCAAGGTAGGGCGTGCGATTATTCCAAAACCACCACCCGCGTTGAGCCAAGCGCCACGCCTGACGCCATCACGTCGAGTGTGTAGGTGCCCGCTTGAAGCGATTCCAATGCCAACGGCAAGGTGTGCTGGCCAGCTGCAAGCCCTGCGTGGTTCACTGCCATGACTTCACGGCCTTGAACGTCACGCATCACCACGACGACGTCCGCCATCACGCTCAAGGCAAAGCGCAAGGTCGTTCCGTCGGACGCAGGATTGGGGAAGGCCGCCACAGTTGCGAAGGAATCGCCAAACGTCAACGTCAGCGTCTTGTGCGCCATGTCGCCGCCAAACTCGAGGGTTTCCTCAGCCACCGCACCGCGGAACGCAAAGCGCACCGTTTCGTCGGCCGCCAATCCTTCAACCGTCGCCGTGGCGGGGTCGTCTCCGAAGAGCGCCGTCGTCATGAGGTAGCCGCCCTCGAGGATGGGCATCCGAGCCACGACCGCGCCGGCCGCGTTGAGCACGTCCACAAACTCGCCGGCCGCGTCCACCAAGTCGCTGGTGCCGTTGAGCACGTCGTAGCGTGGTGCGGGCATCTCCGCTGGAAGCATGTCGCCGGCCAGCGGAGCGAGCACGTCGCCGTCCGTCGCGACCGCGCTCTTCACCCAGTATCCCATCCCGTTCCGCATCGCGTCCAGCGTATTGAGGAAGGGCAGGCCGTTGGGGTCGTAGATCTCCACGCCTTGGTCGAATCCTGTGACGTAGAGGAGGTCGCCGGTCGCGACGAGGTCTGCAAACACGTCGCCGGGAGCGGCGGGGTCTTCGGCGGCGTAGCCGACGAGGTTCCAGCCTTCGGCCAGTCCGGGCATGTGGTCCTCGGCAAGGCGAGCGCCTGCCACGCGAAGGGTGTCGTCCGAGGCAACTTTGATCCAGTGTCCGAAGCCTGCGTTCCACGACGAGAGCGTGTTCAAGAAGGACAGCCCGTCGGGGTCGTAGAACTGGACGCCCGCGTCAAAAGCAATGACGTACTGGAGGTTGCCGGAAAGGAGGTTGGCCGTGAGCGCTTCGAGCGCTGGGACGTCCGGGATGCGGTCGCTGGAGACGAGGTTCCAGCCCGCGCGGAGGGGGATGAGGTCTTCGCCGAGCGGCGCTTCGAGCACGAGGGCTGCGATGTCTGAGGCGTTGCCGTGGATGTCGAAGTGCACGGCCTCGTACGTCACGACTGAGCCGGGCTCAAGCGAAGGGTCGGTGACGAGCGTGTCGCCGTCGGTGACCGTACCGCTGAAGCCGTTGTCGCCATTCACGACCGTGTAGGCGTAGTCTTCCTCTTCCGGAAGTGCCCACGAGAGGAGCGCGATGGCTTCGTCGGTTTCGTCCGCGAGGACCATGCCCCCGAAGTCGGGGATGGCGGGAGCGAGGTTGTCCTCGGAGCACGCCGCCGCGACGTCCGAGACCCAGTAGATGTTGTCGTCTGTGGTGTGGGCGATCACGATGAAGCTCGTGAGGCAGGCCGGTTCGTCGGGGTAGGCGTCGACGAGGGTGGCCGCGGTGTAGCCGTACTGGCTGAACCCTTGGGCCGGCACCGTGCCGATTTGTTCCCAGTTGCCGGCGCTGACGTCGGTGGGGGTGTCGCTGCCGAGGGCGAGGTCACGCCAAATCGAGTAATGCGTCACGTTGAAGCCGAGGCCGCCGAAGTCGAAGGGCGACGCCGTGAAATGCATGCCGACAAAGCCCCCTTGGTCTTGGGGGATGTCGAAGACGTCGGTGATTTGGACTGCGCCGTCGGGAGGCGCTTGCCCACCCCAGTATTCGTTGGCCGGACCGCCGTACATGCCCATGTCGGCGCGCGAACTGCCCAACCCGTAGGGAATGTGCGCGTCTTGCTCCCACGGCATGCCGCCGTCCACGCAAGGCGAGTAGGGGTCGAGGTGGCCTTGGTCGTCCGCCAGCACGGGATCCGTGCCAATGCAGCCGTTGCCCCAAGCAAAGTCGGTCGACGTGAGCAGGGCGTTGATCCCTTGCACGTTGGTGTAGCTCACCGCGTACGTGTTGTCCGTGATCATCTGCGGCACCCCTCCGTTGAACCAGATGATGCTGTTGTCCACCGTCGAGAACTGCGACGTCCGGATGCCGTAGCCTCCGTTGTGCAGGATGTTCATGTAGTTGAGGTCCACCGACCCTGAGCTGTTGATGCCGTATCCGTTGTTGTAGCCCAAAAGGCAGTTGTCCATCCGCAACGTCCCGCTGCTTCCCATTTCCACCGCGTCGCCGCCGTTGTCGCGCACGAAGCTGTAATCCGCCTCCAAGTCGCTGCTGCTCCCCGTCAACCGAATCCCGTCTCCGCCGTTGTCTTTCAATTGGCATTGGTACAGCGTCACATCCGAATTGCTTCCCATCGCCTCAATCCCATGGCTTCCGTTGCCCGTCACGAACGTACTGTCCGCGTCCAACGCCAACGTCCCTGCCACGGTCAAGCCTTCCGAGCCGTTGCTTGCCAAGACGTCCTGCACGCTGTTCCACGTGGCATTCCCTCCCACAACAAAGCCGTCGTTTCCGTTCCCTTCCACAACGGTGCCGTGGGAGTTCCAGGTTACAGATCCAGTTGCCGCCAAGCCCCGACCCGTGTTCAAAGACACCGCATCCGACTCAGAATTCCAGTCCAAATCGCCGTTGACTTCCATGCCGTCCTGACCATTGTCTTTGAGGCTGACATCTCGAGAATCTATTCTTGCAGTTGATCCTTCAATATGGATTCCGTCAAGCAAGTGCTCATGAATAATCGAATGCTCGGTAGTAAGCTCGAAGTCCGCCGCTTGAACCCACACACCATGATTCTCAAAATCATCGATAATGGTATTCTTAATCTCAGAGGAAGTGAGCGCAACTTCCACGCTGTCATTATAAATCTCTAATGAACCGTACCATTGAGTTGAATCAATTGAAAATCCACCGGTGCTGAGTCCCTGGGCTGCAAATAAATAATTGGAGGGAAACTGGTGCGGAGGTTGCTCCCCGTGCGCGGCAATGAATGCTGTAATCTCAGAGGTGGGTTGTCCTTGGCCTGCAATTGGTGAAGAGTAGTTCAAAATGAAATTATCAACCTTAGAACTCCCTCCGCGGTTGAAACGATGTCGGAATCGGAATTCTAGGGACGTGATTTCTTCATTGGATTCAATGTCGAAAACAAGTTGGGAAGTCTGGTTGCAAGATGTCGTAGATACTTCCTCCCATCCACCTTCATTGATTGATTGATATAAATAAAATGTGTGGTCACAGCTGTAATAGCCTCCAATTGTCAGATCAAAGGAGATTTGCGTTGGCACTTCCCCCGCGTCTGGAGAAAAATAGAATTTCGGCGAGTAGAAATTTCTTTCGTGCCAGCTACAGCAGCTGTAGTAATAGGTGTGGCCGTATCCACCGTCGTGGGTAGACCCTCCAGACCATTCTTGCCAAAGATTGTCATCTCCTCGCTCCTCGTAAGGTAAACCTGCGACCAATGAATCAGAATTGTATTCATTCCAGGGGCCTAGATGATAAAGCCAGGGTTGGTGGTAGAAGACAGCATTTTCTTCATTTGCCGGAATTGATTCCAAAAAGTCCTCGAAGGACAAATCAAAAAGGTCTGACACCAATCCAAGCGATTCAACGTTTAACGAATTCTCGTGATACATGTCTCGTATCTCGTTCACTACGCAATTGGAAAATTGGCAACTTTCTTTGGGGACATACGACAGGAACGATTCGACAGTGAGTTGAATAGGGAGACTTGACGTTCCAAAAGCAAAAAATTCGCCGTGAACCATAATTTTATTTGAGTCGCCGAGGATGATGACGCCCGGCTCGATGGTCAGGGAACAGCCGTCGGGGACGACCACGTCGTCGACGAGGAGGTAGGGGCTGTTGACCAAAGACCAGGTGCCGCAGACTTCGCCGCCGACCTCGGAGATGGCTGAGACCGTGCAATGCGCGTAACGAACAGACTCGAAGGGGTCGTTGGTGTAGATGGTCAGGTCGACCTCGTAGATCCCGGAGAATTCGGAGTAGAAGGTGACGGGGATTTGGGCTGTGTCGCCCTGAGCGATGGCCACACCTTGCTCCGCAAAAATCACCGGGTTGGACGAGACGATGCTGTCCACAAAGAGCGAGCCGATGCCCACGCTCGCCACCGGCAAGTACTCCGTGGCGTAGCTGTTGACCGACACCGACCCAAAGTCCAGCGTGTCCGCGAGCAGGGCGGCCTGCGGCAGGGTGCCTTCGCCGGTGACGTGCACCAGGTCGGAACCGAAGGCGCTTCCCGTCGCCGTCAGGTTCATCGCGAACGTGTTCACCGAAACCGGCGAGAACACGACGTCCAAGTCCGCCGAGCTTTCGCCCGGAATCGTCAAGCTTTCAGCGCCCAAACTGAATGGACCGCTCACCCCGCTGAACGCCACCGATTGTTCCACCACCAACTCGTTGGTGAGGGTCAGGGTCAGGGTTCGGGTGCTGTCGACGGTGGTGGGAGGGAAGCCCACGGTGTCGACAGAAAAGGAGAGCTGTGCTGCCCCCGCCAGAGGCAGGAGCAGCATCAGCAAGGAGGATCCACCAAGTTTGAGCATGGCTGAGATGTCTTAAAATTCCAATCAGTGAGTGACGACGAGTCGCTGCGTTCCGGCCACTTCGCCGGCCACGCGCAACTGCACGGTGTAGGCCCCTGCTTCGAGCGCGGGCAAGGCCAGCGTCTCGGCATGCGCCCCAGCGCCCTTGTTGGCGTCGAGCAACACGGCGACTTCACGCCCTGCGAGGTCGACCAAAGTCAACGCCACTTGCGCGTCCATGTCCACGTGGAAGCGGAACGTCGCCACATCCGAGGCAGGGTTGGGGAACACGCCCATGGCTGTGCCGACCTCTTCGAAGGTCAACGTCAGCGTCTTGTGCGCCATGTCGCCACCAAACTCCAAGGTCTCGTTCGCCATCGCTCCGCGGAACGCGAAGTGCAACTGCTCGCCGTCGGCCAGGCCTTCCACCGCACCCGTGGCAGGGTCGTCGCCGAAGAGGGCCGTGGTCATCAAGTGACCGCCTTCCAAGATGGGCAAGCGAGCCACTGTAACGCCCCAGCCGTTCAATACGTCAACGAATTCACCGGCGTAGGCGCCCAGTTCACTGACGCCGTTTACCACGTCGTAGCGTGGGGTTGGCATCTCGGCGGGCAAGACGTCGCCGGCCAGCGGCGCAAGCACGTCGCCGTCCGTCGCAACCGCACTCTTCACCCAGTATCCGAAGCCGTTGCGCATCTCCGTCAACGTGTTGAGGAACGGCAGACCGTTGGGGTCGTAGACCTCAACGCCTTGGTCGAATCCAGTCACGTAGAGGAGGTCGCCTGTGGCTTCGAGGTCGGCAAACACGTCGCCGGGCGCCGCGGGCGCTTCCGCCGCGTAGCCCACGAGGTTCCAGCCCTCGGCCAAACCAGGCATGAAGTCCTCGGCCAAGCGCACGCCGCTCACCTCGAGCACGTCGTCGGCTGCGACTTTCACCCAATACCCGTTGCCAGGCGTGAGCGATCCGAGCGTGTTCAAGAACGACAACCCGTTGGGGTCGTAGAACTGCACGCCGCCGTCAAAGCCGGTCACGTATTGCAGGTTGCCTGCAGACAATCCGGCAAACACCTCGTCCACGCCTTGCGTCACCGCGCGGTCTGTGGAGATGAGGTTCCATCCGGCATTCAACGTGATGACGTCCACGCCGGGTTCGAGCTCGAGCGTCAACGACGCAGGATCCGAGGCATTTCCGTTCACGTCGTAGTGCACCGCCGTGTAGGTGTAGGTGCCTCCGAGTTCTGCCGACAAGTCGACGGCGAGGGTGTCGCCGGTGACTTCCGCCGTGAATCCGGCGTCGCTAGTCACCTCCGTGTAGGCGTAGTCCTCTTCAGAAGGGAGCTCCCAGAAGACCGTCACGCCGCCCGTTTCGAGGACCATGCCGCCGAGCTCGGGCTCGACGGGAGCGAGGTTGTCGACCGACTCGCCACACAAGACGTTCGAATACCAGTACGTGTCGGGATCGTCCGTGTGCGCCACCACCGTGTAGCAGCTGTTGAACGTGCCAAACGCGTTCGTGTTCCCGAGCGTCTGCGCCTGGTAGGCGTAGCCGTTGAAGCTTTGGGCTGGCATCTCGCCGATGAGTTCCCAGTTGCCTTCGTCGAGGGTGCCGATGCTCTGACCGGTCGGGTCGTAGTGGCGCCAGAAGGCGTACGAGGTCACGTTGTTGACGAGGTCGCTGTTGTCGTAGAAGCTGGCGTCAAAGACCAAACCAACCACGCCTCCCTGATCCTGCGGGCTGTCCGACACGCCTGTCAGCGCGCTCGCACCGTCCGGCAAGGCTTCACCGCCCCAGTACGCGTTGTCGGGACCGCCGTACATGCCCATGTCGGCACGCACGCCACCCAGCCCAAACGGCATGTACGCGTCCTGGTGCCAAGGCTGGCCTCCATCTACACAGGGCGAGAAGATTTCAAGGTGCAGGTCGTCGTCCGAGAACAACGGGTCGGCCTCAATCACGCCATCACCCCAGTAGTACTGGCCGCTGCCCGAGGTGCCGTAGCTGCTGCGACCTTGCACGGTGCTGTAGCTCGTGGAAATCACGCCGCCACCGATGTCGATTTGGGTGTAGTTCGAGGAGTTGTTCCCCCACAAAATGCTGTTGTTGAGCGTGTGGAAGTTGTTGCCTGTCAGCACCAATCCCGTTCCGCCACTGAATGCAATGTCGCAGTGGTTCACCGACACAGGCGAGCCGCTGTGAATACCCTCCGCACCGTTTCCACGCAGCCGGCAGTTGCCGAGGCTCAACGCACCGCTGGCAGCGAGTTCAATCCCGCGACCGCCGTTGTCGTCCAACAAAACGTAATCGAGGTCAATGACGCTTCCTTCTTGCGCACCAATTGCGCGAGCGCCGTTGCCTTGGATTCGTGCCCCGTAGAGGGTGAGATTGGAGTTGGCGCCGACGTCCAAGCCGTCTGTACCGTTTCCATTGACATCGAGCTCAGTCGCATCAATATCGAGGTCACCGCTTACCAGAATTCCGTCTGCTTCATTGTTCAGCACTTCTGAATTGGATGAGTTCCAAGCGATGTCGCTATTCATGTCAATTCCATCCTCTCCGTTGTCTGACACGAGACTGTTTTCGTCTGTCCAGTCAGTAGTTAAGCTTTCGATGTGGATGCCGTCAAAAGCATGGCGGCTAACATTGGAATTAAGTGTTGTTAGACTTATTTGGTCAGCGTATAATCCTAAACCGTGGCTGTCTTTTTCACGCGCGTCATTGCTTTCGATGGTACTATTCTCCAGAGAAACGCTTAAAGAATCTCCAACAGAAAGATAGTCGCCGATGTAAGAGCAATCGAACAGTTGTAAGCCACCCGTGCTCAGCGATGAAGGAAGCCCAGATGGCCATTCGCTAATCACGAAGTCATCGCCGGGATAAAGATCTGTTGTAAATACAAAATTGTCGATTTCAAGTCCGCCATAGTATCTGTAATTATGGTGGAATCGAAAACGAACAGTGTTTGCACCACTAATACTGGTGGTGATTTCATTTGAAGTATAGCCATTGCTCGGATTGGTTTCGCTGTAAATTTCTTGCCATCCTCCACCATTAATGGACTTATAGACATAGAAGTAGCGCGTAGCGCTCCAGTAATCGCAATCTTTTCCGAATGAAATGGTTCCTTCTGAAGTTGGCTGTGAAATCGTAAAAGTTGGAGTCTCAATGTACAAGTTATAGTAATAACTTGAGTTCGCGCAACAATCGTGGTAGATGTCATATTTACCATTCTCGTTTTGTTGACTTACGTTTCCAGAGTGCGTCCATCCTTGCCCATTGTTGTCAGAAAAATCCTCAGCGTATTTGAAGGCATGTGACTCAGAATTTTCATTTGAAAATAAATGTTGGTAAGCACCAAATGCATCAAGATATTGCGGCAAGGAGTCTTCGCTTGAGAGCTCACTCAGATCACGCAGAATGCGAAAATCTGTGTCGCTGAATGAAATTTCACTGGTCTCAATCACAACAGAATGCATTAAGATCATATTGTCGGCAGGAGTGTGAGAAAGAAGTTCGCCGACTTCGATTTGGACTTCGTTGCCTTCTTCGCCGTTGGCGAACAACGCGCCAAACACCTCAATGTCGTAGTCGTTGCCAATCACCTCCACCCCGGGATCAATGTTGAGGGTGCAGCCTTCCGGAACCACCACGTCGCCGACCAGGGTGTACGGGGAGTTGATGAGCGTCCACGTGATGTCGCAGATGTCGCCGCTGACCTCGCTGATGCCCACCGCCGACAAGGTGATGTCAATGGTGGCGTTGTCGGGGTCGTTGGTGTGAAGCGTCATGGTGGCGTTCACCGCGCCAGCATTGATCGGGGCGTAATTGACCACAATCGTGTCGCTGGCTCCTTCCGCAATCGTGAAGCCGCTCAGCGCCGAGTCCACCGTGAAAATCTCGTTGGAGATGTCGATGTCGCTGATGACGGCGGCACCGTCGCCAATGCTGGACAGGACGAGGATTTGGCTGTTGGTTTGGCCAATGGCCGTGGTGTCAAACGCCAACGTGTCCGGCGTCCATGTCAACTGCACTTGGATGCCGTCGCCGCTCACGATCAAGCTCGCCGATCCGAAGACGTTGCCAATCACTTCAAGCGTGTCCGTGAACGAACCAATGGCACTCGGCGTGAACGTGAGGCTGAAGTCGACGGTGTCTTGAGAAGGCACCTCAATGGGGTCCGAACTCGACAATTCAAAGGGTCCATCAAGTCCGCCAAAAAAGACCGTCTGGGCGATGCCCACGTCGTTCTTCAGTGACAGGTTGAACGTCGCCGTGGAATCCACCGTGGTGGGGGTGAACGTGTAGCTCGCGTCCGTCAACAGGACGACGCCGTTGCCGGTTTGGCCCCAGCTGACCGAAGCCAGCAACAGTGAGGCGAGGAAGGGAAGAAACTTCTTCATGTGGTTATGGTGTTGTGTTTGTAATTCGTTATTCGCATGCGGTGTTGTACACCAGCAAGAGGTCAAGCAAGTCTTCGACGCCGACCAGGCCGTCGCCAGAGATGTCTCCTTCGCAGGTGGCCCAAATCGTTTCGCCGTCCTGTCCAGGGAAAATGCAGGTTCCAATGTCCGTCGTGGCTGCAGGGTCAAAATTTTCGGCCCACTCGTACGTGCACCCAAACACCTCCGCGTCGTCGCACACCCCGTTGCCGTTGAAGTCGTTGGCGCAGTCTCCGCCACACACTCCCGTGGCGTCCGCCGCTTGGTTGGGGCAGTCGTCCACGTCGTTACAAATGCCATCCCCGTCCGTATCTGGACATGCCGGCGTGAAGAAGGCATACACCGTCTCGGGGTTGCTGAATCCGGGCAACGCTCCGCCGTTGGTGTTGAGCCACCCGGCGAATTGCTGACCGCCGTTGTAGCTGATGATGAGGTCTTCGCTCGCATCGTACAACCGCAGCGAGAAGGTTCCCCCAGCTTCCATTCCTTCGACAACCTCAGGTGTGGTGGGGTCGTCGCCGTAGATGGTCAACGACGCAAAAGACTGGCCTTCGTACACCGTCAAGTTGGTCGCCCCGGCGCACACACCTTGGGGCGTGAAGGCACCCACCCAGTCCAAGCCGCTTCCCGCCAGGCCGTCCAACGTGATCACCCCTAAAACGGTCCCCGAGGAGGGGCCTGGAGCAAAGCTGAACCCTTCCGGCGCGTCAAGCCCCTCGTAGTTGCAGCTTCCGTCGTTTTCCGTGGCCTCGCTGTCGAAGTTCACAGCAGCGGGGTCGTCGCAACCGAAGATTTCCGAATCGTCGCACACGCCGTCGCCGTCGAGGTCGGCCTCGCAACTTCCGTTGCATGCGCCCACGGCGTCGTAGGCGCCCACGCAGTCGTCTACGTCGTCGCAAATTCCGTCGCTGTCTTCGTCGGCCGCGCAATCTCCGCCACATTCGCCCAACGCATCAAGTTGGTTGCCGTTGCAGTCGCAGTCGCCGGCAGGGATGTCAGAGCATACGCACTCGTAGATCTCGCCAGGGCCATTGCAGACACCGCAGGCGTCATAGGCGCCCACGCAGTCGTCGACGTCGTCGCAGATGCCGTCCGCGTCCGCGTCCGCAGCGCAGTCGCCGCCACACACGCCAACCGCATCGAGTTGGTTGCCATCGCAGTCGCAGTCGCCTTCAGGGATGTCCGCGCATCCGCACTCGAAAATCTCGCCAGGTCCGTTGCAGATGCCGCATGCGTCGAGCGCCCCCACGCAGTCGTCCACGTCGTCGCAGATGCCGTCCGCGTCCGCGTCTTCAGTGCAGTCGCCGCCACACACGCCGAGCGCGTCAAGCTGGTTGCCGTCGCAGTCGCAGTCGCCTTCGAGGATGTCCGAACATCCGCATTCGTAGATCTCTCCGGGACCGTTGCACACGCCGCATGCGTCAAGCGCGCCGACGCAGTCGTCCACGTCGTCGCAGATGCCGTCGGCATCGGCGTCCGCCGTGCAGTCGCCACCACACACGCCCAAGGCGTCGTCGTACATGCAAGAACCGTCGTCGGTGTTGGCTGAAGCGTCGTAGTTGCAGGCCGTGTCGTCCGTGCAACCAAGAATCACGTCAATGCAAGATCCGTCGTCGTACTGGGCTGAGGCATCGTAGTTGAATGCCGTGTCGTCCGTGCAACCACAAACGTTGTTGTACGGGTTGTTGTCCCCTGCTTCTGGAAGGAGAAGCGCGGTCACTTCGGCTTGGGAAGCGAGGCCTGCGTTGAGGGTTTGGGCTTGCAATTCGACGGAAAGATCCCCGTCTGTGGTCAATTGCGCCACCAAAACGCGGAGATCGTCGCCCGCGGCTTCGCCCCCGTTGTACGTGGCCCAACCCCCGCCCACAGCGTCGTTCAATTCAAGGTTGGAGCCGGCGTCGAATGCATTCCAAACCATCTCCGAGCCGTGGGAAATGGTGGGGTTGTTCTCGTTGCCCAGGGACACGAATGAATCGTATTCGTCTCCTTCTGATTGATAAAACGACGTGGTGGTGACCAAACGAAGTGGTGCTCCGTCCTTGCCCATCACTCCCGTCAAGACATCTGTGCTTTCGTCAAACGTGACATACACGCGGTACGAAACGAGTCCGTTGGGCAAATCGGAGTTGTAAACTTCCAACGCCATTCCGACCGAAGAACCAGCGCCTTCGGCACAAGAACAAAAATCGCAAGATTGGTTTGCCGAGTCGGCAAAATTGCAAGCGTCCAAATCCACGCAGTTGTCCACGTCGTCGCAAAGGCCGTCCGCGTCGGCGTCCGCAGCACAGCCTCCTCCGCACACGCCAAGCGCGTCAAGTTGGTTGCCGTCGCAGTCGCAGTCGCCATCGGGGATGTCGGCACATCCGCACTCGTAGATGTCGCCTGGGCCGTTGCACACGCCACACGCGTCGTACGCGCCGACGCAGTCGTCAATGTCGTCGCACAGGCCGTCGGCGTCCGAATCGGCCGCACATGTCCCGCCACAAACGCCCAGCGCGTCGAGCTGATTGCCGTTGCAGTCGCAGTCACCAGATGGAATGCCATCGCCTGCGCACACGCCGCACTCGTCCAGCACGTTGCCCTCGCAGTCACATGCGCCTTCGGCAATGCCGTCGCCACCGCAAACGCCGCATTCGTCGTTTTGCAAGCACGAGCCGTCGTCGTAGTTGGCCGAAGAGTCGTAGTTGCAAGCCGTCTCGTCCGTGCACCCACATGCGTTGCCGTCGCCAACCGCCGCGAACAAGCCTGTACCGTCAAAGTGGTAGGTCTTCTGCACGTCGTTTCCAATTCCCTCAACGCCCTCAGGAAGGATTTGGACGTTGATGGTGCCAGACACCTCTCCCAACGAAGTGAGTTGTGCAATCAGCACCTCGTTGTTGGCATCTGGGTAGGTGTTGCCTGCAGTGTTCAATGCAAACCAAGAGCTCCCTGTGATGGAATTGATCACCAGTTCCGTCACTCCGTTGTTCAGGAAAAACGGCGTGACTGGCTGATTGGGGTCTTCAGCAAGGGTTGGGTCAGCTGCATTGGGAATGCCAGACGTTGAGGCGGGTCCGTCGAGCCCAATGGTCGCGTAGGAATCGTCCACCA
>JBMZHG010000032.1:0-25031 GCA_049616325.1 Flavobacteriales bacterium
GATCAGGCACTGAGAAGCGCGTTGTACCGAGCCTCCGACCTTTGGCCGCCAGGCAGCATTAACGTGGAAGAGGTGGGACGAAAAGCGCAACGAAAGTGGGCCGAGGCCGGGACCTTGTACGATTCGGGCCTGCTGCCAGAGGTGAAAGACAAGGAGTCGCTCGTTGGAGATGGCTCATGGGTAAGGAAGCCTTGGGAAAACGGCGAAGTGGCAAAGCTTGCTTCCCGAAGGACTCAATTGAAATCCGCGGAAGACGGAGGCCTGCGGTTGGTATGGGCCTTGTCTCATCAGCCCGACGCAGGCGAGACTTGGGAAACGCGTTGGCAGGACCCCGTCGCCTGGAATTTCCTCGAAGCAAATAGAGCGTGGGAATCGGGTGAACTTTCGTCAATAGAGGCCTTGAACGAAGCTCGCACAAGGCTCAGCATTTTGGATTCCATGGAACCCACGCCTGAATGGACCTCCGCGATGCGTGCTGTTCAGCTGAGAACGTGGCGTACTTGGGCCGTGGAGCTGTCGGAAAAGATGAGCGCTTCGCCTTACGCGGAAGTTGAAAACACGTCGGCAGGCTCACCTCTACGAGGCAACGCTGTACAGAATTTTGAGCAGGAAACAAGCCCAAGCGAGGCCGAAGGCCAGGTCAACACCAATCACAACGCGGGGGCTGCAGGGGCGTCCCTCGAGGCCCAAGAAAAGCTCAAAGAAGAATGGGAAGCACATTGGGCGTTGCACCTGTTGACGATGCAAAACATTTCCGAAGAGGTGGACGAAGGGTCAGGCTTGGTAGCAGAGACTGGGGCAAAGGATGCGCCCGGTTCGTCTGCCTCCGTTTCTTGGAAATCCGACTACGTGAACTGGCTGAGCGAATGTGCGAAAGTGTCTTGGCAGCCCAGGGACATGCTGGCTTCGGCCGAAACGCATTGGGTCGGGAAACTCAAGGATGACAAGGCCCGTGCTAGCCTCGTCTCTTCCGTTGCGAAGGTGGACAACGAATTCGGCAAGCAGCGAACAGAATGGCTGGAGAAGATCCGTACGAAACTGGCCTCGTCGGTGACTCCGCAAGAAGCCAGCGGTTTGCTGGAGACGGCGTGGTTGTTGTTGGCGTGGTCGAACGAATCCTCATGGGGAGGCCGTTCTCCAGACGTCGTTTTTGCGCTTTCGGACCATTGGACGGCAGCGGAAGAGGCAGAAATGAAGGCTTTGAGTGTGGTTTGGGCCAAACAGTTGCAACAAGAACAGGTGCAAGTTGCGCAGGCTGAAACGTCAGCGCAAGACCTTCAAGTTGCCTCGAATCGGAGTGATGAACCCGGGAATGCAGACCCTTTCGTGGCGGAAAGGGATGGAACAGTGGACAACCTTCCGGGAGGTCGAACCGAGCCTGAAGTTTCGTCTTTGCGTGTCGGTGATCGCGGCGTCCACTTGGGTTGGTTTCGAAACAAACCTCAACTGCCGGCCTTGCCCGCGGGAGGTCGCCTCGAGAGTCAAGAGGGCAGCCAGGGTTTGGTGCGGTGGGTTTTGGTGATGCCTTCCGAAGTGAATTCAGGCCAAATGGCGGACCTCACATCTTGGTTGGCCAAGTCCAACGTCGTCGACGCCTACGACGTCCATTGGCAGGGGACGGAATGGAGCCGCGATCCGCACGTCGATCCACGAGGACGAGAAGGCTCAGGTCCCGATGCAGCTGCTCGGCGCAACAACGTGGAAACGCTGGAAATTCGGAACGACAATGAACTTGACGGCAAGGCCCAAAGGCCGGAAGTCGAGAATCCCGCGGAGCCCCGGGACCCCGATGAAAATGCTCGGCCAGAAGCGAGGTGGGGGGGAGACGAGTTGTGGAAACACGGCGCGCCTGTTGAACTGGGAAACTTGATTGGCGAGTGGTATGCGGTCCAAGTGGGTGCTTTTCGCGGAGAACCTGAAAAAGAGTGGATTGAGATGGCAGGAGAGCGGCTGGTTTATGAGCCGTTCCCTGACGGGTTGGCCCGTTGGTATGCAGGAGTTCGCCAAGACGAAGCTTCTGCACGCGACCGTCGGCAAGAACTTGTGAAGTTCGCTCCGTTTCAGGATGCGTTTGTCGTCCGTTTGAGGAACGGCGAGAGGGAAGTCATTCGGCCCGGCGAGGGCAGCGCTGCCGACGAGGCGGATGACGCTGAATTGGCTCGCCAAGAACTTCCCGAGGGTGGAATCGACATTTCCGAGGAACCCGCTGAACCGAGACAGGCTCTGGAAACCGTCCCAGGCCAAGCGGACGATACAGAAGACGATTCGCAGGAAGCGGCGAGGGTGGCAGGAATTCTCCAGAAAGAAGCCACGAACGAGGCCGGGGATGCGCAAAGTGAGTCCAACGACGGCGCAATCATGAAAGCTGAAAAGGCTCCTGCCGAGGTGTATCCGTCACGTGAACGCGCTGCAGAACTCGCATTGCAGGCCACGCGCGCTAATGAGGTTAACCGCCCAAGGTCTTGGCACATCGACATTGCGAAGTACTATGGAACCGTGCCTTCCAAGGATGTTGCATCCCTGCTCTTTCGGGCGGCCGATTGGGGGGTAAAAAGCGTGGAGATATTTGGCCAAACCACCTACTATTCCAAGTCTTTCAATGACTTGGGGCAAGCTGAGGAGGTGTTGGAATCGGTGCGCCGAGAGGGCTTCCTGAACGCCCGGTTGGTGAAAGAAGAGTAGCGCGTATTTTTAGGCGATGAAACACAAGGCAAGGACAGGGTTAGGTATGCGGAGGGCCACGACGTTGATGTGCTTGGTTTCGGCATTGACTGCTTTCAAAGCCCAAACTCCCGTTCTGAATGAGTTGATGGCATCCAACAACCTTGCCGTCTTCGACGACTTTTTTGAGTCGGACGACTGGGTCGAGATTTACAATCCCGGTGGTTTGGTTCAGATGGCAGGCTACCACATCACGGACGATCCCAACAACCTCACGAAATACACGTTTCCTGACTCTGATCCGGGTTCCACTTTCCTCACGCCCGGAGGGCACATGCTGGTGTGGTGCGACAGAGACAGTGTCCAAGGCGTGCTGCACGCCAACTTCAAATTGAGTGCCGAAAACGAAGGCGTTTGGTTGACAGCTCCTGACGGAGTCACCGTGTTGGATTCGATCGTGTACCCTCCGCAGCAAACAGACATCAGCTACGGACGCGCCTGCGACGGATGCGACGATTGGGTGTATTTCAACGTACCTACACCGGAAGAACCCAACGCAGATGAAATTCTGCCGACCCCCACGTTGTACCTCAACGAAGTCTTGCTCGACAACACCATCAACTTGGTGGACGAATTCTTTGAAAGCGACCCTTGGATTGAGGTTTTCAACCCCAACCCGCAACAGGTCAACCTTGCAGGATTCACGCTCACTTCTTCCGCGGGGGGCACGTGGACTTTGCCGTCCAACGACCCCGTAAGCACGACGGTGCCTGGCGACGGCTTTCTCCTGTTGTGGTTGGACGGCCATCCCGAGCAGGGAGGACACCACAGCGACTTCGCGCCACCTGTTCAACCCCAAACCTTCGCCCTGGTCGGCCCGGACATGATCCTCGCCGACGAAATCGATGCAGAGGTCTCATTCTCAAACGTTTCTTGGGGACGCGCAACCGACGGAGCGTCCACGTTCACGTGGTTTGACATTCCTACACCCCGAGTTACCAACTCGCTCTTGATTGTCCCCCCGGACGACGTGGTGTTGAATGAATTTCAGTCGTTCAACGTCACGGGCCTTGCGGATGGGCAAGGCGAGATTGAGGACTGGGTCGAAATTCACAACCTGTCCTCGGTTCCGGTGAACCTTGCCGGCTACTACCTCACAGACCGCCTGAACAACCCCACCAAGTGGCGGTTTCCAATCGACGTGGGAGATTCGACGGTGGTCGAGCCCGACGGTTACGTTGTGCTCTGGGCGGACGAAGACCAAACCCAAGGCTGGAACCACATGAACTTTCGGCTAAACAACGCAGGGGAGGCTTTGGTGCTTCGGTCGCCCGACGGGTTTACCATTGCCGACAGCGTTCATTTTGGGGTCAGCCTTCCCGACGTATCCAAATCACGACTTCCCAACGGCACCGGGGAGTTTGAGTGGACCGAAAACACCACTCCTGGCGCCTGCAACGACTGCCCCAGTTCGACTCATGAAGTTCAGGGGCATGCCGCTCTCTTTTTTCAGGGTCCCAACCCGATTCGACCTGGTCTCTCTTTTACCTTGACTCAAGATGCTTCCCTGTGCGACCTCATGGGTAGGCGCATTGCTCGGTTGGGCACGGGGATGCACCAATTCCCTTCCACGTCACCGGGCATTCTCGTGCTCAAGGCAGAGAGTGGCGCGACGCATACTTTGGTTGTCGAAGACTAAGTCTTTCTCGGAAGGGCTCTGGTCGTTGTTCTTTTGGTTGGTTTTGCGTACTTTTGCCCCCCATTAATCTTTGGCAGGGCAAAGGAAGTATCACTCCGCGGCGCTCCCTGCAGCGAAGCACAACACACAGGTGACGCATGAACGACGCCACCCAACAGCCTGAAGACGCCAACTTGGAAAACCAAGAGGCCAAGGCACCCGAAGCAGCAGAACAAGCTGCTGAATCTGCTGCAGAAGCAGCCCCCGAAACCCCTTCTGAACCCGCTGCTGAAGAAGCACCTGCAGAGGAATCACCTGCGGCAGAAGCACCACAAGCCGAGGAAGCATCGGCTCCGGAACCCACTCCAACTGAACCACGCGAATTGGCCAAGCCAACCGGGGAATTTGATTGGGACGCGTTCGAAAGCGAGCAGGATGATTACGACGCGGAAGAGCGCAAGCGTCTCGAGGATCTTTACGAAGAGAGCTTGACGTTAATCAAAGAGAAGGAGGTGGTGGAAGGCACGGTCATTTCCATCGGCAAGAAGGAAGTGGTTGTCAACATTGGCTACAAATCAGAGGGCATTATTGGTGCCTCTGAGTTTCGATACAACCCCGAGCTGAAGGCGGGCGACAAGGTTCCTGTGTTCATTGAGAAGCAGGAGGACGCCAACGGTCAACTTGTGGTGAGCCACAAGACGGCTCGCATTTACCATGCTTGGGATAAGGTGAATCAAGCCAAAGACGAAGACATGATCATCCAGGGTACGGTCAAGTGCCGCACGAAAGGGGGATTGATTGTCGATGTGTTTGGCCTCGAAGCGTTTTTGCCTGGGTCCCAAGTGGACGTCAAGCCCATCCGTGATTTCGACGAATACGTCGGCAAGCAGATGGAGTTCAAGGTGGTGAAAATCAACCAAGAGTTCAAGAACGTGGTGGTGTCTCACAAGGCGCTCATCGAAGCCGAACTTGAAGAACAGAAGCGCCTTATCATCCAGGGCCTCGAAGTTGGACAGGTGCTCGAAGGTACCGTCAAGAACATCACCTCGTACGGGGTGTTCGTGGACTTGGGTGGTGTCGACGGTTTGGTGCACATTACCGACATGAGCTACGGCCGTGTGGGCCATCCTGAAGAGATGGTCGAAGTTGATCAGCAGATCAACGTGGTGATTCTCAACTTTGACGACGACAAAAAGCGAATCGCTCTCGGCATGAAACAGCTGACTCCGCATCCGTGGGACGCGTTGTCAGAGGACCTCGTGGAAGGCGCGAAAATCAAAGGGCGCGTGGTGGTCATGGCCGACTACGGGGCTTTTGTCGAAATCGCCCCCGGTGTCGAAGGACTCTTGCACGTCAGCGAAATTTCTTGGTCGCAGCACTTGCGCAGCGCACAAGATTTCCTCAAGGTCAACGACGAAATTGAATGCGTAGTGTTGGGCATCGATCGCGAGGAGCGCAAGATGTCTTTGGGCTTGAAGCAACTCACACAAGACCCCTGGGACGCCATCGAAACGCGCTACCCCGTGGAATCGAAGCAGAAAGGAACGGTGCGTAATTTCACCAACTTCGGCTTGTTTGTCGAGTTGGAAGAGGGCATCGACGGTTTGGTTCACATCTCTGACCTCAGCTGGTCTAAGAAAATCAAGCACCCCTCCGAATTCTGCAACGTGGGAGATGAAATCGAGGTTGTGGTGTTGGAACTCGACAAGGAGAACCGCCGCATGAGCCTCGGCCACAAGCAGCTCGAGGAAAACCCGTGGGAAGTTTTCGAGAGCGTGTTCTCTGTGGGAAGCAAGCACCAAGCTACCGTGGTGAAGGTGGAAGGCGGTCACGCCACCATCGCTTTGCCATACGGTTTGGAAGGCACTTGCCACAGCAAGCACTTGGTAAAGCAAGATGGTTCAACCCTCGCGGCAGACAGCCAAGATGAGTTTGTGGTGCTGGAGTTCAATCGCAATGCCAAGCGCATCACGGTGAGTCATTTGCGTACTTACGAAGAAGGCCCGGCGAAGAGCGACACTCCGAAGAAGCCACGCTCATCAGGCGGCGGTGGAGGAACCGGTTCCACACGTATGATGGACGAAGTGAACTCAAGCGTAGAGAAGAGCACCTTTGGTGACCTCGACGTTTTGACGGCGTTGAAGGAGCAAATGGAGGGCGATTCTGAAGAGGAGGCCAAGCCTGCCAAGAAAGCTGCCGCGAAGAAGGCTGCGCCCAAGAAGAAGGCTGCGGCGAAAAAGGAGGAAGCTCCTGCTGCGGAGGAAGCTCCTGCTGCTGAGGAAGCTCCTGCTGCGGAGGAAGCTCCTGCTGCTGAGGAAGCTCCTGCTGCCGACGAAGCTCCTGCTGCCGACGAAGCTCCTGCTGCCGACGAATCAACCGAAGAAAAGAAGGACGACAAGGAATGATTGTCGTTTGAATCGAAATAGAAAAGGAGGCCTGCGGGTCTCCTTTTTTTTGCTTGTATCTTTGCCACGAAGCATGCAGAACCAAGTTCTGATTCCTCCCGCGCAGTTTGCGCTGATTCTCGATCGACTGGCGCATCAGTTGATTGAACACCACGATTTTTCAGAGACCGATCTGGTGGGGTTGCAACCCCGCGGTTCTCGCTTGGCAGAGCGATTGCAGAAACGTCTGAAGGAGTTGCTTCCAGACTCAGACATCCGATGTGGCAAACTTGACGTGACGTTTTACAGAGACGACATTCGGACGCACGAAAAGCCGCTCTCACCCAACGTCAATGTAATGGGTTTCACAGTTGAGAACCGTCATGTAGTTCTGGTGGATGACGTGTTGTTCACTGGACGGACCATTCGGGCCGGATTGGATGCGCTGTTGGCCCACGGTCGTCCGAAGTCAGTGGCCTTGGCGGTTCTCATTGACCGCAGGTTTTCGCGTGAATTGCCGATTGAGCCAAATTACATTGGCAAGCACGTGGACAGCATTGGGGCTCAACATGTCAAGGTCGAATGGGCGGAAGAGCAAGAAGACGATCGTGTGATTCTTTTGAATTCCAAACCACAATGAGTGAGGCCAACACGTTGACGCAGCCCAACCTGCTCGGAATTCGTGGATTGACGCGAGAAGACATTGATCTGATTCACGCCACGGCGACGGAATTCAAGGACGTGTTGAACCGCCCCATCAAAAAGGTTCCTTCGCTACGTGATTTCACAGTTGCGAACTTGTTTTTCGAGAATTCCACACGGACCCGACTGTCTTTTGAGCTTGCAGAGAAGCGGTTATCGGCAGATGTAGTGAATTTTTCTTCTGCTGGTTCGTCCGTCAAAAAGGGCGAAACTCTGGTGGATACGGTGAACAACATCCTGGCGATGAAGGTCGACATGGTGGTGATGCGGCATCCGCACCCTGGTGCGCATCACTTTTTGGCGTCGAAAGTGAACGTTCCGATTGTCAATGCCGGAGATGGGACCCACGAACACCCCACGCAAGCGTTGCTGGACACCCTGAGTTTGAGGCAGAGTTTGGGAGAGGATCTGTCGGGGAAGAACATTGCGATTGTCGGCGACATTCAGCATTCACGGGTGGCCTTGTCCAACATTTGGGCACTGAAGCTTTTGGGGGCAAACGTGCGCGTTTGTGGTCCTCACACGTTGATCCCAAGGCACCTGCACAAGTTGGGGGTGGAGGTGAGTCACGATTTGGACGACACCATTCGGTGGGCGGATGCATTGAACATGCTTCGAATTCAACTTGAGAGGCAAGGGCCCGAAGATTCGGTGCGGTTTTTCCCTTCTCTCCGAGAGTACACCATGCGATATGGCTTGACCATGGATCGATTGAGCCAATCAAACAAGCCCCTTGTCATCTTGCACCCGGGACCCATCAACCGGGGTGTGGAGATCAGCAGTGAAGTCGCGGACAGCGACCACGCCATCATCTTGGAACAGGTCGAGAACGGCGTGGCGGTGCGCATGGCCGTTCTTTATTTGCTCGCGCAACAGCGTGGGTGAGCATCGCACGACCGTCCGACCTATATTTGACCGAACGATTCATCATGAAGTTTACCATCAAACACCGCGACCGCGTCGCCATTGTGACCAGCACCGTCGAAAAACTCGACGCGCTGCACGCCCCTGATTTGAAGGCCGAGTTGGTTCAGTTGTCCAAATCCGGTCACTTGAACATTGTCCTGGACCTTACGGAATCGCGTTACTGCGATTCGAGTGGGTTGAGCGCAGTTTTGGTAGGCAACCGCTTGTGCCGCGACGAACAGGGTACGTTTGTTCTGTGCGGCCTTCAGCCTACAGTGGAGAAACTGGTTCAGATCTCGCAACTCGATCGCGTGTTGAACATCACACCTACGGTTGACGAGGCAGTCGACTTCATTTACATGGAGGCCACGGAAAAAGAACTCGGTGCTTCTGAGGGCAATTCAGAGGCCTGATACAATTCATTTGCGATGAAGACATTGATTTCCTGTGCATCTGCACTTGCTTTGTTGTGGAGCACTTTTACCGCTGTTCAAGCTCAGTGCGAGAGCAATTTTGACTTTGGCGAAGTGGCCTTTGGCGTGTCGCCTGACCCTGCTGCTGGGGAGACATTTTTGGACGGAATGTTGGAGGAAGACTACTACGATGTTCTCCACATCTTGATTCCTGCCACCGCTGCCGGCATCGATTCCACGTACCCTCCGACGTTGCCTGTTGACAGCGTGATTGTCTTGGAAGATATGGTGTCTGCCGACGGCATTTATTCTGGAGTGGTCTTCACGGATACGGTCACCAACGAGGTGTTTCACGCTGACGAAATTGGTCTTGAAGTGGCATTGAACAACAACGGAGACTCACCCAATGGAAACACCTTCTTGGGAGGCTTGCAATACTGCGCGGCCATTCAGGGGGTGCCCTCCAGGTCTGGCATCTACCGGATCTCAATTGACATTGAGGCATGGGCGACAATTTTCACCCCGTTCAACGCTCCTTTCACGTTCGACAATTTCACGTTGCGGGTCAATTGCCCTCTTCTGCAGGGGGTTGACGTGGTGAATGCAAACAGCCTCAACGGGACGCAAGGATCTTTGAGTGTGACCTTGGCGGAAGGAGTCGTGGCGACGGAAATTGCCTGGTTCAATTCTTCAGGACTTCAAATCGGAACAGGTGATTCAGTAACGGTGGACAACCCTGGCACGTTCAGCGTCATGGTGACCACCGAAGATTGCCAAAGCCTCTTTGGAGGTTGGGTCGTCATCGACGAGGGATTGGATTGTGCCATGACCGCTGCAGTGGAAATTACCAACGCTGACGAAGGCGAAGAAAACGGCATCGCTTCGGTGGTGGTGGAAGGGGCCACAGGGCCGTGGTCGGCAAACTGGTACGGCAGCACCGGCTTGTTGATTGGAACAGGAGAATCGGTTGGCGGTTTGGCAGAAGGAACGTACAGCGTGCTTGTGACGGACAGCCTGGGATGTTCTGCAGAAGTAGAGAGTTTCGATGTCCTCACGTCTTTGGAGCTGCTGGTTTCGTACGCTTGGGAGATTTTCCCCAACCCCGCTTCGGGCGCGATTTCTTTGCGCAACATGCCGCAGGACGGCACGTGGTCGATTGTCACGTTGGACGGACGAATCGTGGCTGAGGGTGGACCTGCCAACGCCGAGGGCATTGCTGTAGGCTCCTTGCCGAACGGCGTTTACCTCGTGCGAGTTGACGGCTCTCAGAGAACGCAGACGAAGCGCCTCGTAATCCGGCACTGAGTAGCTAATCTTCAAGCCATGACCTTTGACGTGGTGTTTCTCGGGACAGGAGCTGCGGTGCCTGTGCCCTCGAGGGGCACCACGTCTCAGTTTTTGGACATTCACGGCCACACCTACCTCCTCGACGCAGGCGAGGGTGTCCAGCTTGTCCTTCGTAAAAACAAGCGGAAATTCCAGAAACTGAAAGGGGTATTTGTCAGCCACATGCATGGCGATCACGTCTTAGGCTTGCCAGGCCTGTTGAGCACCATGTCGCTGCTCGGTCGCCAAGAAATGCTGGAAGTTTGGGGTCCGCCCGGGCTCGAACACTGGGTGAGTCAAACGTGGCGAAGCATCGAGGCTCACATGTCGTTTGAGGTGCGGTTTCGAGAATGGAATGCAGAAGCGCCGAAGACGCTGGTGAATGCCGAGCGGTATCGGCTGACGAGCATCCCGGTGAAGCACCGCATTCCATGTTGCGGCTTGAAGGTTGAGGAACATTCATTGCCTTGGAAGTTGGATGGGGTGAAGGCCAAACGCGAAGGACTCCCTTTTCACGTGCGGCAGGCATTGAAGCGCGGAGAATCTGTCGAACATGAGGGAAAAATCCTCCAGCCAGAACGTTGGGGTGTCGCACCGGCACCCGCTCGAAGCTATGTCTACTCTGGAGACACGCGGCCATGCAAAGGCTTGCTGGAAGCCGCTACGGGTGCGACGCTGTTGTACCACGACGCCACGTTTTTAGAATCCGATTCGGCCCGTGCGAAGTCGACGTTTCACAGCACGGCGCAAGAAGCCGGTCGCTTGGCACGTCAGGCAGGGGCTGGCACCCTGATTTTGGGCCACATGAGCCTCCGCTACAAAGATCCTGAGCAGCTGAGGCAAGAAGCCATGCAAGAACATCCGAATGTGGTCGTTGCAGAGGACGGAATGGTTTGGAGGGTTGGAGTTGACTGAGATTGCGAAGTGCTCGTTACCTTTGTGTAGAACGATTCTAAACACAGAAGGAGTCTCATGTCCACCCAAATCACCACCTTGGCCATTGCCGACAGCAGCGCGCTGTTTCGCTTGGGAGTCCGCAACATGGTGCGGCAAGTGGAAGGCATTGAAGTCTTGGGTGAGGCAGCTACGGGAGAAGATTTGGTCGGGTTGGTGCAGTCTTTTCAGCCCGACGTGGTCGTTGTGGACTTTTTGGCGGACGAGTTTGACATCGACGTCGTTCGCCGCGTCAAGGTCGCGCATCCCTCAACCCGGGTTTTGGCAATCACAACTCAGCAAAGCGGCCACACCCTAGTCAACGCCCTTCGAGCAGGTGTGGACAGCTACATCAAAAAGGATTGTGACCTGGGAGAGGTGGAAGACGCCATTCGGGAAACGGCCAAAGGAGGAACCTTTTTCTGCGGACAGATTTTGGACCGAATTCGACAAGAGTCCATAGATGTCGAGGACCTTGACACCTTGCCGTTGACTTGCGATCCCATTCATTTGAGTGGACGTGAGACGGAAGTGCTGCAATTGATTGCCGAAGGATTGACCAACACGCAAGTGGCAGAAAAGCTGTTTCTCAGCACGCACACGGTGACGACTCACCGAAAAAACATCCTGTCCAAACTCGGGGTGAACAACACCGCAGCCATGGTGATGTACGCAGTGAAAACCGGGCTGGTGAGCCCCAACAAGTTTTTGTTTCAGAAAGAAGGCGCTTCTGCGTAAACAACACTTCTTGGGAGCGACTCCATTTGCTTTCAGGGCTTAAGTTTCCGACTTTTGCAGCACCTAAATGAAAGGTTATGCTGATGGAGGACTTCACGACTTTGGACTTTGACATTAACCCTGTGGGTTTGAGCCGTTGGGCAGAGGTGGATTTCCAAAACTTGACGTTTGGAAAGGTGTTTTCCGACCACATGTTCGTCATGGATTATGCGGATGGAAAGTGGCAGCGTGGAGAAATCAGTTCGTTTGGTCCGATGACGTTCTCGCCTGCAATGATGTCGTTGCATTACGGACAGGCCATTTTCGAAGGCATGAAGGCGTTTCGTCAGCCAAACGGCGAAGTGGCGTTGTTCCGACCCGGTTCGAACATCAAGCGATTCAATTTTTCAGCGAGGCGGATGAGCATGCCAGAGGTGCCCGAAGACACCTTTTTGCAGGCCTTGGTTGAGATGTTGAAGTTGGACGCGGCTTGGGTTCCAAGCCTTCCCGACAGCGCATTGTACATTCGGCCATTCATGTTCGCGACGGAAGGCCACGTGGGGGTGCGCCCGAGCTTGTCGTACCGCTTTTGCATTTTCACTTGTCCAGTAGGAGCATACTACACGAAACCCTTGCGCGTCAAAGTGGAACAACACTTCACGCGAGCTGCGCACGGTGGAACGGGTGCTGCAAAAGCTGCTGGGAATTACGCAGGTTCTTTGTACCCGACCGAGTTGGCCAAATCAGAAGGCTACGACCAAATCCTATGGACCGACTCAGGCACCCATTCTGCGGTGGAAGAATGCGGCACGATGAATGTGGCGTTCGTGATGGGAGGGAAAATGGTGGTGCCCAAGACGAGCGACACGGTCTTGTCTGGCGTGACCCGGGCAAGCGCCATCCAGTTGATGCAGCATGCCGGGATCGAAGTTGAAGAACGTCGTGTTACGGTCCAAGAATTGGTGGAAGCCGCCAAGGACGGGTCGTTGACGGAAGCCTTTGGACTTGGGACTGCAGCCACGGTATCTCCGATCTGCACTCTGGGGCTGCCGGATGGGGATTGGGACCTGCCGGCTTACACCGACTGGTTGGTGGCGCCCAAGGTGAAGTCCATGCTCGACGGCGTTCGCTACGGAACGGGAGAGGACCCGTTTGGTTGGAACATTCCGGTCTAATTTCCGTACTTAGGGGCATGACCCTTAGACTCACTTGGACCCTCTTGTTGTGCCTGGGAATCTCTGTTGGCACCCGTGCTCAACTCAATCGGACGCACATTCAAGGTGCGGCAAGTCCGTACGCGCTCAGTTCGGATTACCGAGCACTCGGCTACAACCCGGCAATGTTGACCTTTCCAGGGTGGTCTGGGGACTATCAAAAGGTCACAGGAGGAATAGAGGGAGGTGTCTCGCTTCGTTCGAATTTGCTGGACAAGGAGGGCATGTGGGACCAAATCCTGGGGCGTGAATCCACGCAAGAACAAGACTGGACAGCGGACGAGTGGCTCAACGCGTTGACGGACGAGGAGCTCGCCTTCTCCATGTCATTTTTGACTGCGGCGTACGCGAGGCGCATTGGCAAATGGGGCGTTGCCTACGCAAATCGGAGGGGTGTCTCTGCTCACGTGACCTTGAGCTCTAAGACCGCCAAACTTTTTACGGACGGAGGCTTGGATTTGTACTCTGAAATTGAATTGGTCGAGTCGGGTGAAGTGGTTTCCGTTGAAGACTACGACTTCACCTTGGGCGACTTGTGGGAAGGTGTCGAATTGGCGGGGGATGCGACCTTGTCCAACCTTCTCGAAGAAACCTCCTTGAGGTACCAATCGATGCGCACGCACGAGGTTGGCCTTTCTCGAGGTTGGGGAGACGTGGGCAACGGCTGGTCCTTGCATACCGGCGTAGGGGCCAGGATGCTTTTGGGTACGTCGTATTTTGACGTGCACACGGAGGAAGGAAGTGTGGTGGCGTTCGGCGCGAGATCGGAGGGCTTTTCCATGCAGAATTTTCAGAACCTCGAATCTTTGATTGGCGGCACTCCTTCCGCAGAGTGGATCAGTGTCTTAAGTCCTTCCGGGTACGGATGGGGATTGGATGTTGGCGCAGTATTGGCACGTGGCGAAGGGATGTGGATCACCGCCTCTCTCGTGGACTTGGGGCGGATGACTTGGGAAGGAGAAGAGTACAGCGTGGGCAACGTCGATTTGACGTTGACGGACTTTGGTGCCTCGACGGGTGCGGTGGACCCAGATTCGTGGTTGTCGAGCGCGGTGGACATTTTGGATGCAGACACGTGGTTTCAAACAAGCGAAACTGCCACGCGTCGGATTTCCAACAAGCCGATGCTCGCTTTGGGCGCGGGCATGCGACTGGCCCCGCCGTTGGTCGTCGCCGGAAACCTTACTGTACGCAACCGGGAGGCCTTGTCAAACGGCGGATGGACGGGAGGTTTGTCTGGTGGGGTTCGAATCACGAACGCTTTGATTGTAGAGACAGGAATTCAAAGAGCCACCGCGGATGTTTGGCGTTTCCCCGCATCAATGCGTGTGAGCATGGAAAACGGATGGGAAGTTGGATTCCGTGTTGGCGATGTGTCAGCGGCATGGGAAGGTTCGCAACCTGAGCTGTCGATGCAGACGTGCTTCTTCCGGTACCGTTTTGTTGCTCCTTGACGGCTCAAATCACGCGGATTTGTGTCAAAACTGAAGGAGATTTGTTCTCTTTGTGCTATGAAGCAGCTTGCTTGGATTCTCTGCCTTAGTTGGTGCGTCATTTCGCCCTTTTCAACCCTGTCCAACCCACCCTTACCCATGAAATCTGATTCTGTAGAAACCGTAACGCTTGGAGCGGGGTGCTTTTGGTGCGTCGAAGCGGTGTTTGAGTCCATCCCTGGCGTGATTTCAGGGGTCTCGGGTTACTCAGGCGGCCACATCAAGAATCCGGCATACCGCGAAGTGTGCACTGGTCGAACAGGGCATGCCGAAGTTGTCCAGGTGACGTTTGATCCTGCCCGTGTGAAGCTCGCCACCCTGCTTGACGTGTTTTTTGCGACTCACGATCCAACCACGTTGAATCGCCAGGGTGCCGACGTGGGGACACAATACCGTTCGGCCATTTATTGGCATTCGGCCTCGCAAGTGGCGGAAATCGAGCGAGCGATGGACCGCGCATCCATGCGCTGGCCGAACCCCATTGTCACGGAAATCGCAGCGTTCGAGGAATTCTATCCCGCCGAGGATTACCACCAAGCGTATTTCGAACTCAATGGTGAGGCGCCTTACTGCCGCGCTGTAATCGCACCGAAAATGTCCAAATTCCGTAAGGAGTTTGGGGCGCAATTGGACCTGGAATAAACCGTTGGTTGCCGGATACGGCAGGGATTATTCTTCGGTCTCGAGCCGCTCAATTTCTTTGTCCAGAACCATGACCATTTGCGCCCGAACCAGTTCTGAGATTTTGGCGTCGCTTTTTGCTTTGTTCTTTAAGAACTTGAACATGGCCTTTTTCTTGACCTCAATGGCTACATGGACCACGTAGGTCTGATCTTCCAACTGACGGACGTCTTGTCCAAGTTGCCGGAGGTCACCGATTGTGGTGTTGGTGACTTCGCGTGAAAGCGTTTCAAAACGCTCGATGGCCTCAGCAGCCTGGTTGCCGACCATTTCTTGTGCGTAGTTGTCGGTCACCACTTTGAGGTTGGTCTGCACTTGCTGAGCCAACGTCTTCCTGGATTCCAACTCCGCTTTGCTCTTGGCGATGTTGAGGTTGGCGCTCTGCCCCATCCCAACTGCTCGAAAGTACCGTGCATCCGACATGTACTTCTTGGCAGAAAACGGGGTTTTTACTTTGGTGCCCGCGGGCGACGAGCAAGAGGTCAGTAGGAGTGAGCCGAACAAAAGCGCGGCAATCAAAGAGATGGAGGTCAATCGTGCGAACATGGATTGTGATTTGGGTTGAATTTCCACAAAAGACACCAGGAATTGTGCCAAGTCCATTCAAAAGTGCGCGAAGTGTTGGAAACTTTGGGAGTTTGAAGGATTGATGGTGGCCGATGCCCGTGACTCTCCTCGTATTTTTGACGGTCGTGACTTGGAAAGAACGCATTTTTCGCTGGAAGCTCAACCGGCTGCCTGCTGCCGACAGAGAGCGCAAGGGTTGCTCGCTGAAACACGCTGAGAGTGTAGGCTTGGTATACCTCGAGCGAGACCACGCCCATTTTCGCGAGATCAAGGATTTGGCCAAGCGCCTCAAAGAGGAATTCGGCGTGAAACGGGTCGGCATGATGAGTTACGTCCCGGAAGAGGGGAAGGAAACACCAACGTGGCTTGTCAAGAAATTGGACTCTGGGTATTTCTGCAAAAGCGATTTGAATTGGTTCGGTTGGCCTGTAAAGGAATTCGAAGCATTTGTGGATACGCCATTCGACATCCTGATAGACTTGGAGGTTGAGCCCGTTTTGCCGTTGAAATTCATCGTTCGGTCAAGCGTGGCAGGCATGAAGGTGGGGGTAGATCACCCTGCGTGGAATGCCGATTTAGATGTGCGTTTGGTGCACGAGGAAGTGGAAGAAGAGGACTTGGAAGAAGTGGATGTCATTCTCCAAGACCCCATGGAAGATTGGCGCTCTCATACGGCACGCACCGTGGAATTTTTGAATCAAATCGATTTGCAATGAATCAACTCGTATCTTCTTTGCAAGGCCTGGGCGTGGCCTTGGTTACGCCTTTTCACGAAGACGGGAAGGTAGATTTCCCAAGCCTTCAGCGCATCGTTCAGCATCAAATCGAAGGTGGTACGGATTTCCTCGTGGTGTTGGGAACAACCGGGGAAACTCCCACACTTGCGGCAGAAGAACAACGTCGGGTGGTGGACTTTGTCCTTGAAGTGAATGCGAATCGATTGCCAGTCGTAGTAGGCGTTACTGGAAACGCAACTTCAGAATTGTGCGAACGGATATCGTCTTGGGACAGCCAAGGCATTGCGGCCTATTTGGTTGCGGCTCCAGCTTACAACAAGCCGAGTCAAGAGGGTCTTGTCCGGCATTTCGAAGCAGTGGCCAATGCCGCACCGCGTCCGGTGATTTTGTACAACGTTCCTTCGAGAACATCCTGCAACATGACGGCCGAGACCACGTTGACCTTGGCGAAACATCCCAACGTGTGTGGCATCAAAGAAGCGAGTGGAAACCTCTCGAAGATTTCTGCGATTTTGGCAGGGCGTCCCTCGGGTTTTGCAGTGTGGTCAGGAGACGACGCTTTGGCGTTGCCCACGGTATCGATGGGAGCGGAGGGATTGATTTCTGTTTTGGGCAACGCATTCCCTGCTTCCTTCTCCTCGATGATACAACAGGCTGCTTTCGGACAGGTGCATGAAGCTCGCGCGACACATGCGGCATTTGCAGAGTTGGTGGCCCTGATTTTTGAAGAAGGGAATCCGACCGGCATCAAGAATGTGATGCATCATCTGGGACTTTGCAAGGCGGAGGTTCGGCTTCCCCTGGTAAAAGCATCGAAACCCCTTGCCGAACGCATTTATGCAGCGATTGCTGCCTTGGACGTTCCTGCGAAATAAGCAGGTCGACCATGAATGAGAAAAGGACCGCTTATGCGGTCCTTTTTTGTGAAACTGTTTCGGAATTAACGTCCAAGAAGAGATTTTGCCTTGGCCACAATGGACCCTGCGTCGAGTCCGTACTTCTTCATCAATTGCGCAGGCGTGCCGCTTTCGCCGAATTGATCTTCCACAGCCACAAAACCCATTTTCGTGGGGTGATGTGACGACAACACTTGCGCAACGCTGCAACCAAGCCCGCCCAAACGCTGATGTTCCTCGGCAACAACGACCGCACCAGTTTTGGAAGCCGATTCGACCAAAGTGCGCTCGTCTAGAGGCTTGATGGTGTGCACGTTCAACACCTCCGCCTCAATGCCGTCTTTGGCCAATTCGAGGGCGGCTTGAACGGATTCCCAAACGAGGTGTCCGCAAGCCACCAAGGTGATGTCGCTCCCTGTTTTGATGCGCTGGATTTTCCCGAGTTCGAATGGGGCTTCCGGTTGGATGAATACTGGAACTTTGGGCCTTCCGAATCGGAGGTAAACAGGTCCGTGATGCTTGGCCACAGCCAAGGTGGCTTGGCGGGTCTGTTCGTAATCAGCCGGAACGACGACCGTCATGTTTGGGAGCATCTTCATCATCCCGATGTCCTCCAAAATCTGGTGAGTTGCACCGTCTTCACCGAGCGTGAGTCCCGCGTGGGACGCGCTGATCTTTACGTTCTTCTCTGAGTAGGCAATGCTCTGGCGGATTTGGTCGTACACACGGCCTGTGGAGAAATTTGCGAAGGTTCCTGTGAAGGGGATTTTTCCTCCAACGGTCATGCCCGCGGCAACGCCCATCATGTTGGCCTCAGCGATCCCAACTTGGAAAAACCGCTCAGGAAAAGCGTCTTGAAACGCGTTCATTTTAAGCGAGCCAGTCAAATCGGCACAGAGGCCAACGACGTTGGGGTCCGCGTGACCTGCTTCAAGAAGGCCTTGTCCAAAACCCGACCGCGTGTCTTTGGAGGCGGTGGGTTCGAGGGTGATGTGGTGCATGTCAACCATGAAGTTTGAGGTTGGTGGTGTTGCCAGAGGTGATGGTGAAATGTTCTCGTATGCTGTAAAGCGTTCCCCGCGCATTTCGAGCTCGGAAAACCAAGGTGTAATTGCCAGGTTGCAAGGTGTGCTTGCCGTTACTTCTGCCAGGTTCCAGGTGCAAAACAGGAGCCAAACTCTCTGCCTCAAGGATGACTGTAATCCCTGAAGTCGCCGTGTTCAACACCAGGGAACCGGGGCCCGGAATTTCCACGAGGTCATGCATCCCCTCCCGGACCTCGACACCTTCTACGAGTGTAGGGGGATGGGTCGGGAACAACACGTCGTACGTGCCGGTGCACAATCGCTGTTCGTCCCCGATTGGGCTCGAGAAGAACGACCCGCACTCGCCGGACTTTCGCCACGCAACATCCATGGGGCCGTAATCCGTTCTAACGCCACGCGCAAATTGCGGTCGAACATGTCCTTGGGACATGTTGGGAACCGCGATGACGTTGTGCACGCCAGGCGTAAGGACCACCGAATCGAGGTGGGTCTGAGGCAAACTGTGGACGGTGAACCGGTAAGTCGGCAGCGGGTCCACGTGCACTGTGTCGGGTGCATTGCCCCACCGCATGGTATGTACCCATTGCGGGTCGTGGGTCGAGGATCTCAAATCGGTGAAAGAAAATGCCAAATCTGTGACGGTGGGTGCGCCTTGGTTGTCCAGCAACTCCACATGCACCGTGGTGTTGTGAAGGGCTTGTTCCAACACGAGCTGCAACACGTGCTCGAAGGCTTCCGGATCTGCAGCGTCGTAGAAGTTCCCGATGCAACGAAGACTTTCAGCCATGTCTGTTTCGATGCCCATGCCAATGACAAAAGGCTTCACCATAATGCCTTTGGCCTGCAAAGCACGACTGACAGCACAAGGGTCCTCGTCACAAGCTTCGATGCCATCCGTGATGAGAACAATCACGTTTCTGCCTGGGGAATCGGGGAAATCGTAGGCGGCTTGCTCCAAGGACCGCGCGATGGGGGTGGTGCCTTGAGCTCGAACACGTCCTAGCGTTTGTTTGATGATGAGGTTGTTGAAGCTCCCAAACGGCACCACCAGTTCCGTGTCGTCGCAATCTTGTTGACCGGGAACGTGTTTGGTTCCGTGTCCGTAAACACGCAAGCCCAATTCGAGTTCTTCGCTTTGGTGCAAGCCTTTCAGCGTTTCGCTGAGGAGGCTTGAGGCAGTTTCAATTTTTCGGTTGCCGCCCCAAAATGCGTTCATGCTGTTCGACGCGTCAAAGACGAACAAGATGCGCGTGGGCTCACCTTCGCCCTCCACCGTCACTTGAGCTTGCGTAGGGAGGCAGCCCAGAACAGACAGGCTGAGGACCCATTTGGCCATCCAGCGCCTGGGGCGAATCGGATCGAGGTGAGAAATGATCATTGTCTGGTCGGTGGATCAGTAATCCTCCAACGTCGATTCAAGCTGATTCAGTGCGTCGGCGAGTTGTTCGTCGTTGGGGGCGATGCCATGCCATTTGTGGGTGCCCTCCATGAAATCCACGCCCTTGCCCATTTCGGTTTTCATCAAAACCACGGTAGGTACGCCTGAACCGCGGCTACTTTGGGCCTCCGAGATGGCCCGATGCAGGTCCTCAAAATCGTGGCCGTCGCAGGTTAGGACATGCCAACCGAAGGCGCGCCATTTGCCTGCCAAGTCACCCAAGCACATGACGTCGTCCGTGCTTCCGTCGATCTGCTGTCCATTGCAATCGACGAACGAAATGACGTTGTCAATCTTGTGGTGCGCTGCGTACATGGCAGCTTCCCAGATTTGGCCTTCTTGGAGTTCGCCGTCGCCGTGCAACGAATAAACCCACGTTGATTCGCCGTTGAGTTTTTTCACCTGAGCCGCACCGAGTGCCACGCTCAACCCCTGGCCCAACGAGCCCGAGGCGATGCGAATGCCTGGCAACCCTTCCTCGGTAGCAGGGTGACCCTGAAGGCGGCTGTTCAGCTTGCGGAACGTGGCCAATTCCGAAACTGGGAAATACCCACGCCGGGCGAGTACGCTGTACCAAACGGGGCTGATGTGCCCGTTGGAGAGAAAGAACAAGTCTTCGCTCTTGCCGTCCATGGAAAAGGATTCCGGGCTGACGGTCATTGTGTCAAAATACAGTTTCACCAAAAGATCTGTGCAGCCAAGGGAGCCGCCAGGGTGGCCGCTTTGAACGGCATGCACCATTCGGACGATGTCGCGACGGACTTGGGTCGCAAGGGACGAAAGCTCGGTGGAAGTCATGCGGCAAAATTACCTGAAGGAGCAGGGCCTTGGTCCGCATGTGCAAAAACTTTGGAAAATCCCTGAGAGGTAAGGGTGGGGGCGGACGCCCTACCTTTGGGGTTCTCATTTAGAACACTCAACATGGCTTTGCAATGCGGCATCGTCGGCCTGCCCAACGTGGGCAAATCGACTCTTTTCAATTGTCTTTCCAACGCCAAGGCACAGAGCGCCAACTTTCCGTTCTGCACAATTGAGCCCAATCTGGGTGTCATTACCGTGCCCGATCTTCGATTGAACAAGCTTGCAGAATTGGTGCAACCCCAAAATGTGGTGCCGACCACCGTTGAAATTGTGGACATTGCTGGGTTGGTCAAGGGCGCAAGTCAAGGGGAAGGACTCGGAAACAAATTCCTCGGAAACATTCGAACGACGGATGCCATTTTGCACGTGCTGCGCTGTTTTGACGACGACAACATTGTGCACGTGGACGGGAGCATTGATCCCATCCGAGACAAGGAGGTCATTGACGCCGAGCTTCAATTGAAGGATCTCGAGACGGTGGAGTCTCGGATGCTCAAAGTGAAAAAGGCGGCTCAAACAGGGGACAAGGACGCGTTGAAGCAGATGACGTTCTACAGCCGCCTTTTGGCGCACCTCGAACAAGGAAAAAGCGCTCGGGGATTGGAGCTGGAGGAGTTTGAGGAGCCGTTGATGCACGACATGCAATTGCTGACTGCCAAACCCATCTTGTACGTCTGCAATGTGGACGAGGGGTCGGTTGTTTCAGGAAACGCGCATGTAGAGCGCGTAAAAGAAGTGGCTGCCCGGGAAGGTGCCGGCGTGCTGGTACTCGGAGCGGCAATAGAAGCTGACATTGCTGAATTGGAAGACGCCGAGGAGCGCGAAATGTTCTTGGCGGATTTGGGGTTGGACGAGCCGGGTGTGGCCAAGCTAATTCGAGAGGCGTACGCTTTGCTCAAGCTTCAAACGTACTTCACCGCTGGCGTCAAAGAGGTCCGCGCATGGACCATTCGGAAGGGCTACACCGCTCCCGAAGCGGCTGGTGTGATCCACACTGATTTTCAAAAAGGCTTCATCCGGGCTGAAGTGGTGAAATACGCGGACTTTGTCAGTTACGGGTCGGAATTGGCCGTCAAGGAAGCCGGAAAGCTGAGTGTGGAAGGCAAGGAGTACGTCGTTCAGGACGGAGACGTCATGCATTTCCGCTTCAATGTTTGAGCGAATGCACGTGGGTGCCTTGGCGTTGTGCCTTGCTCTTGGATGGGCGGCGTCTGATGCGGTTGCTCAACCCGCGGAGAATTTGAGTCGCATTGAAGTGACGGGCATGCCCTTGGAAGTGGTGGAGATCATGGTCAACCAGGTTGAGGCATGGAACCGCGCGGACTTGCCATCATTTATGAGCGGCTACTGGGAAAGTGATTCCTTGATGTTTGTTGGCAGTTCTGGGGTGACGTTGGGGCACCAAGCCACCCTGGATCGTTACCTCAAGAGCTACCCCGACGCTTCTGCCATGGGCCAATTGACGTTTGAAAATCTAACGTGGATTTCGCTTTCGGCCACGTCGGGTTGGCTGCTTGGAGCCTGGCACCTCGCCAAAGAGAGCAGGGAAGACGCCGAAGGCATGTATACTCTTCTGTGGCGAAAGGTGAAAGGACGTTGGGTCATTGTGGCGGACCACAGCTCGTGAGCTTCATGAACGTGGTGACTTTCGTGGTGTTCGTGACGTGTTTGCTCTCTTGGCAAATGATGTCCCGCCGAGAGAAGGAGAAGTGGATGTTGGTGCCCTACGCGGTGCGGAACAAATCGGAGTGGTGGCGCGTTTTTTCTCACGCGTTCGTCCATGCGGATTGGATGCACTTGGCGTTCAACATGTTTGTTTTGCATGAGTTTGGCCAAACCGTGGCTTCAGACCTGAACGATCTCGGCTGGTTGGGATTTCCGGCGCTTTACGTAGCGGGTGTTGTGGGTGGTGCCATTCCGGCACTTCGCAAGCACGGAGAAAACCCAGGGTACCGGAGTTTGGGCGCTTCTGGGGCGGTGAGCGCAGTTCTGTTGGCCTTCATTTGCTTGCATCCGACTCGCACCTTGCTGCTGTTCTTCGTAGTCCCGATTCCCGCGGTTTTGGCAGGTGTCCTGTTTTTTTGGTACGAAAGCCGCATGCAGCAACAGGGGGGGACACGAATTGCGCACGACGCCCACATCGGCGGGGCGCTGGTGGGCGTCGCTTGGGTTTTCCTTGGCGACCCAAGTGCGATGGGCCGCTTCTTGACTGCGCTGCAAGGGCTGTTGACCTGAATCAGTCTTCCACAATTCGGTAGACTTCTTCGTTTGCGCGACGCATGAAGTACCGTTCGCGCGCAAAGCGTTCCAAAGCCTGTGGGTCGGACAACAATGTCGCTTGCATTTGGTGAAGTTCTTCGTTGCGAGCTTCAACTATTGCCAGTTCGGCTTTGGCTCGGTTCAAAAGACGCCATTCCTTGAGGGCAAACGGGATGCCCAAATCGTGGATGAATGTGGCCCAAAACAACGCCAACGCCGTGATGGCGATGTACTTGTTCTGAAGCGCTTCACGAAGCCACGAGGGGACCGTCATCAGGACTCGTTTTCAGATGCTTTGTCTTCCTTGGCGTCCGCATTTTTGGCGTCGTCCTTTTTCTTGGTCGATTTTTTGGCGGCCTTTTTGGGAGATTCTGTGGCCTCAGCGGGCTCACCGGCGCTCAAGGCCTCCTCGGCCCCTTCAGGCATCTTGAGCAGCCCACCCTTGATGACTTCGATCGTCAACTCCACGGCGTCCTTCGGCAAGTCTGCGCGGAGCAAGTCGCCTTCAGACACGTCGCTGTTGATGATTTCCTCGGCGAAGGGATCTTCGAGGTATTTCTGAATGGCTCGCTTCAGTGGGCGTGCTCCGTACTTTTCATCGTATCCCTTGTCCGCAATAAAGTCGGCAGCAGACTTGGTGATTTCGAGGTCGTATCCCAAATCCACAACGCGCTTCTTCAACGCGGCGAGCTCGATGTTGATGATGCTGTGAATGTGCTCGCGCGTCAAGCTTTGGAACAGAATGACGTCGTCAATTCGGTTCAAGAACTCCGGTGCAAAGGCACGCTTCAACGCGGTCTGAATGACGCTGTCACGATCCGACGACACGTTGGCCTGCTTGGCAGCTGTTCCAAATCCAACTCCCGTTCCAAATTCCGCGAGCTGCCGTGCGCCAATGTTGGAGGTCATGATGATGATCGTGTTCCGGAAGTCTACTCTGCGTCCAAGGCTGTCGGTCAGTTGACCGTCGTCGAGTGCCTGCAGGAGCAAATTGAACACGTCGGGGTGTGCTTTTTCAATTTCGTCCAACAACACGATGGAGTAAGGACGGCGACGCACCTTTTCGGTGAGTTGTCCGCCTTCTTCGTACCCGACGTAGCCCGGAGGGGCTCCAATCAACCGTGTCACGGCAAACTTCTCCATGTATTCAGACATGTCGATGCGGATCATGGCTTCTTCCGAATCAAACATGAACTTGGACAGCACTTTGGCAAGTTGGGTTTTTCCCACGCCTGTCGGACCGAGGAAGATGAACGAACCAATAGGTTTGTTGGGGTCTTTCAGGCCTGCGCGGTTGCGTTTGATGGCCTTGACCACTTTATGGATGGCTTCGTCTTGCCCAATTACCTTGCCTTCGAGGTCGGTGTTCATTCGAGCAAGTTTCCCACTCTCCTTCTCGGCAATGCGCTGAACTGGGATGCCAGTCATCATGGCCACGACGTCGCCAACGTGATCTTCGGTGACGGTAACCCGGTGGTTTTTGGATTCTTCCTCCCAAGCGCGTTTGGCCTTTTCAAGCTTGTCGTTCAAGATGCGTTCCTGGTCGCGCAACCGAGCGGCTTCTTCGTACCGCTGAGAGCGCACGACTCGACTTTTTTCATCCTTGACCTGCTCAATTTCCTCCTCAATCTTCACGATTTCTTCTGGGACGTTGATGTTGGTCAAGTGGACCCGGCTTCCCACTTCGTCCAAGGCATCGATGGCCTTGTCTGGCAGGTGCCGGTCGGTGATGTATCGAGCGGTCAGAGAGACGCAGGACTGAATGGCCTCGTCGGTGTATTTCACACTGTGGTGCTCTTCGTACTTGTCCTTAATGTTGTGAAGAATTTGGATGGTCTCCTCGACTGTGGTGGGTTCCACCATGACCTTTTGGAAGCGGCGTTCGAGTGCGCCGTCTTTTTCAATGTATTGCCGGTATTCGTCAAGTGTGGTGGCGCCAATGCATTGAATCTCACCTCGCGCAAGCGCGGGCTTAAACATGTTCGAAGCGTCGAGCGAACCGCTCGCTCCCCCCGCGCCAACAATGGTGTGGATCTCGTCGATGAACAAAATCACGTCGGGTGACTTTTCCAACTCGTTCATCACCGCCTTCATCCGTTCTTCAAACTGACCGCGGTAC
>JBMZHG010000033.1:0-23354 GCA_049616325.1 Flavobacteriales bacterium
ACATGCGCATTTCGTCGTTGACGGATTTGATCTTGATGAAGCTCCTTCGGGTCAAGCAAATCGAGGACAACAACGGCAAGACCGTGGTCAGTGAAGGGGTTGAGGCCAACTACATGGACATGGCAAACTACGCTCTTTTTGCATTGATTTTGAGTTCAGAAGGAGTTTCTGAATAAACCTATTATTCATGATATGTTGAAGGCACTTGACGGATTGACTTGGCTCTCACGGATGCTCGTGGGGGCGTTGTTTGTGGTCTCAGGGTTGATCAAATCCAACGACGCACTTGGCTTCATGTACAAGCTTGAAGAGTACTTCGAACCGGGGGCAATGAACCTTGAGTTTCTCGCGCCGTGGGGGTTGGAATTGGCGGTGTTTGTGTGCCTCGCGGAGATCCTGTTGGGCATCGCCATCCTCGTGGGCGCACTGCCTCGCTTGACCGTTGTGCTGACGACCGTCATGATGGTCTTTTTCACTTGGCTCACGTGGTACACAGCGACTTGCGATCCCTACGGCACCAAGCAAATCGTGGACGCTTCCGGGGCGGTGGTGGAAATCGCCAACCAATGCGTGCTGGAGTGCGGGTGCTTTGGGAATGCCATTCCGCTGACCGCCTACCAGAGCTTCTTGAAGGACGTGGTGCTTTTGATTTTCGTGGCGCCCATCCTTCTCAGTGCCTTCCTCGGCCGCATTCAGCTCAACACCTCCCGGCAATCCACGTTCCTTTACGCCGGGGCCTTGCTCGTGACCTACCTCTTTGCGGAGGGCATGCTGGAATGGGGCTTCCCCGTGTTGTACCTCGCGCTCAACTTGATTGCCGCTGAGGCGGTGAAGCGCCGCAGCTCGCATGCCCAAAAGGAATGGTTCATGGCCCTTGCGGTCGTGATCGTGAGCGGAGCCGTGCAGTACTGGACCCTTGCACACCTTCCTTTGAAGGACTACCGCCCTTATGCAGAGGGCCAAAGCGTGATTGAAAACCGCATGACGGCCGAAGAGCTCGGGCTGGAAGGGCCGGAGTTTGACAAGGAAATCCGCTTCCACAACCCGGCGACTGGGGCGGAGACGCTCGTCATGCAGTCGCGGTACATGGAGGAGAAACTTTGGGACAAGAACAACGACCCCGGCAAGACCTTCAACGAGACCTACCCCGAGGCCGATTGGGACACCGCCCGCGAGGTGAAAATCAAGGACGGTTACGAGCAGCGCATCCTCGACTTCCAAATGGTCGACGCCGAGGGGAACGACCTGACGGACGACATTCTGGCGCTTGACGCTCCGGTGCTTCTGCACATCTCAAAAGACCTCGCGGCGATGCCGACGACGTGGCAGGACGGCTTCAACGCCCTCGGACAAGCGGCGGGCGACCGCGGCTGGGCCATGTACGGGCTGACCAACGCCACGGCGGAGGAACACGCTGCTTTCGCGGCCGAGCACGGCGCGACGTATCCGTTCCTGACGTGCGACCAAACAGAACTGAAGATTGTCGTGCGGGCCAACCCCGGGCTCGTGCTGTTGCAGGGCGGGGTGGTCGTGGAGAAGTGGTCGGGCCGTGACGTGCCGACGCCGGACGAACTTGCTGAACTTCTGAGCGGCCGCTGATCATGCAGCGCGTGCTTCGCCAACTGGCCCAGGGGTTGGGCGTGCTTTGGGGGAGCGTGACGCTCGTGTTTTTGATTTTCTCGCAAGTGCCGGATCCGGCGCGCGCCATCGCAGGCCAAAACGAACGCGCCGAAACCATCGAGGCCTTTCGCGCCGCCCACGGATTGGACCTCACAGTGGGGCAGCGGTACCTGAGGTTCCTGGGCGAGCTGTCGCCTCTCGGGGCCCACGAGGGCGGTTGGGGACTGAAGGCTCCAAGCTTGGGCACGAGCTACTTCGGAGGCCGACCTGTGGTGGATGCCCTCGTCGAGGCCTTGCCCGCCACGATGCTCCTTGCGTTCGCCGCGATGGGCCTGGCCTTGGTTCTCGGCATCGCACTGGGCTTGATGCTCGCGTGGCGTGGCGACGGTCCGCTGGCACGAGCGGTCATTGGGGTGGCGACGCTGGGCATGAGCGCCCCGTCGTTCTTCGTGGCGATTCTCGTGGCGTGGGGGCTGGGCGTGGTCGCACACGACTGGATCGGCTTGCCGGCGACGGGAGGGTGGCGCGTCCTCGACCCCTTCGAAGGCCCGCAAGTCGCGTGGAAGCACCTCATTTTGCCTGCCTTGACGCTGGGCATTCGTCCGCTTTCAGTGGTGATCCAACTCACGCGCAACGCGGCTGCGGACGTCCTTGAAGAATCCTACGTCCGTACTGCCCGCGCCAAGGGGCTCGGGGGCTGGCAACTCATGCGGCGCCACGTCCTTCGCAACGCCATGAACCCCGTGCTGACCGCAGCCAGCGGATGGTTCGCCAGCATGCTGGCCGGAGCGGTGTTTGTGGAGTACGTCTTCGGGTGGAACGGCATGGGGTTGCTCATGTTCCGAGCCTTGGAACAAGGTGACTTGCCCGTGGTGATGGGCGGCGTGTTGCTGGTGGCCACCACGTTCGTGGTGGTGAACCTGGTGGTCGACCTGCTGTACGGGTGGCTTGACCCCCGGGTCAAGCTTTCGTGACCCCTTCGGAGCCGGAGGAAACCGAGGGTTGGGCGGCGACTTCAGCTTCCAAATCGTCCTGAATCCAGCCGGCAAGTTTTTCAGCTGTGGCGTGGAAGTACCGCTTCGTCTTGTAGCTCGACACCCACTCGAGTCCGCGCACGGCGTTGGTGAGGAAGAGCTCGTCGGCTTGCAAAAGGGTTTGGGGTGTGAGGGTGGCCTCGTAAACCTTGACGTTGTGGTCCAAGGCTGTGCGAATCAGCACGGACCTCATGATCCCTCCGACGCACCCGTCGTCAAGGCTCGGGGTGTACAGCACGCCGTTCGACACCACGAACAGGTTGGAGCGGGAAGACTCGATGATGCGCTGCTCCGCGTTCAAAATCAAGGCGTCGCCCCACCCGCGGTTGGCGGCGTGGCGCGCGGCCTGCACGTACACGGTGGCCGCGAGGTTCTTGAATTTGCTGAGCGGGGAGGGGTGCTTCACGAAGTCCTGGTAGATGTCGACGTCCAACCCTTTGGGCGGAAGACGAAAGCCTTCACCGTCGATCGTCGCGGCTGTCGCCACCCAGCTGACGTCGTCCGTTTCTGGCGTGTAGGTGCCGGCGCCAGACCGGAAGGCCGTGAGCCGCAGCCGCATGTCGCCCGTTGTCCCCCACGTGGCGCGCCACGTTGCGATGGCGTCGCGGAGGTTGGCCTCTTGAAGCGAAGCAGGCACGTTCATGCCGTGCGCGCTAAGGGCGGCGTGCAGGCGCTGCACGTGCAACGACAGAAAAGGCACCCGGCCTCCCGTGAACCGCATCGATTCAAAGCACCCGTCGGCCACCAAGAAAGCACGGTTGCCAAACGCCCGAGGGGCGTCTGCACTCCGCGTCACGTGCCCGTCCAAAAGCAGGGTGGTCATCTCCGCCATGTCCCGAAGATACGCGCCCGAGGCCTACGCCTGAACGCCGTCCGAGGCCTGGCGTTTCACGATGGAATTCACGGCGTCGAGCAGCGGCGCGTTCACCCCAATCAACACGCCGCGCACGCCCACCGGCGATGCCGCGTCGAGGTCACGCTGCTTGTCGCCGACCATCCACGACCGCGCGGGATCGAGCCCGTGCTTGGCGCATGCGCGCTCCACCATGAGGCTCCCCGGCTTGCGGCTCAGCGACTTGCCTGTCAAAGGGTGGTGCGGGCTGTAGAAGATGTCGAGCAAGGGCGTTCCGTTTTTCTCGCATTCCGCGCGCAAAAACGCGTGAATCTCCGCCACGTCCTCGTGGGTGTATAGCCCCTTGGCCAACCCGCCTTGGTTGGTGATCAGCACCACTTCGAAGCCCGCTGATTGGGCCTTTTTCAAGGCGTCCATGACGGTTGGCAGAATGGTGAATTCGGACAGGTTCTTGGTGTAGTCTCCAGGGTCGTGGTTGATGACACCGTCGCGGTCGAGGAAGAGGCAGGGACGCAGGCTCATGCTGCAAACCTAATCACCTTAATTTCGGGGACATGAACGCAGAGCAATTTTCTCCGTGGACGTTGGACGAGTGGCGGGCGGGAGCCCGTGGCCAAGAGGATGCCCATGGGGCGTTGAGATGGGATGGCTTGCGAATCCCCCAAGTGGTGACGCATCCTTTGCCTGCCTTGCAGGTGCCTGTAGGGTCTCGCCCTCAGGGTGGATGGGAACTCCAGCAGAGTTTTGTCGACAGAGCTGCCATGATGCAGGGGCTCATGCATGGGGTGGAGGGGATTCGAACCACAGCGGAAGGAATGGACAAAGCGTCCCTTCAGGCGTGGTTGACCGACGTGCATCCGGAGATGGTGGCGCTTCATGTGGATGGATTTGATACGGTGGGCGCCTTGCGTGCCGTCGTGGCTTGGGCCAATGGAAAGGTGGTGCGCGGTTCCAGCACGTGGGACGTGGGACGGACCAACGACTTCGACGCTCGGGCCCTTGCGTTGCACGCTGAAGCTTGGCACGTGGCCATGCCCGCCTTTCATGTGTGGGGCGTGGATGCCGCCAAGTGGCAGGACCGTGGCATGCTGCACGTCGACGCCCTGGGCGCCATGCTCAGTGCTGCGAAATCGGGACTGCAAGCCCTGCAGGAAGCGGGGTGGTCCCTTGAGGACACTGCCAAGCACGCCACGCTGCGGCTGGCGTTTGGTACCGATGTGTTGACCCATGTGGCCATGGCCCGTGCGGCCCGTGCCCTTTGGTCTCGTTTGCTCCATGAGATGGGGATGGCGTCCGGTGCGGTGGTCCGTCTGGAAGCCCAAACCTCCACGCTTAGCCTCCACGCCGAGGGCGGGAGGGATGCGCTGCTCAGTCATGCGGTCGCGGCCTACGCCGCTGTGTTGGGAGGCGTGGATGGCCTCGAGGTTCGTCGGCACGACGTGCGCGACGTCTTGAATGGATCCGACTCCGCGGAAGAAGCAGATCGTGCCAAGCGCTGGGCACGCAACATCCAACATATCCTTCGTGAAGAAGCTGGCCTCGGCGAGCACGCCGACGTCATGAAAGGAAGCCGCGCAATCGAGGCCTTGACCCGCCAAATGGCGGAACAGGCATGGTCACGGTTCGAGGAAATGGAAGCGGCGGGCGGTTGGCGTGCCGGAGAGGACCTGATGACGGCGTGGACGCTCGAAGGGCAGCGCGCCCACCTCGCCCGGCCGTGGTACGTCTCGAGCGACATGGCGCGCGGCGAGAAGCCGTGGGCGCAGGACGCCGGAGGGCGCTTCTTCCCGCTCGACCACCCGGCGCAAGAGCCGTCGCGCGAGCCGATCCGAGGCGCGGCGTGGCCCGAGGAGCTGTGCGAAGACGTCAACGCGGGGCGCGAGGCGCACCCGCACGAAGACTTTGGGCCGGGCGTGGCGCCGTACCTCGGCGGACCTTACGCGACGATGTACGCGGTGCGGCCTTGGACAGTGAGACAATATGCGGGCTTCTCCACGGCCGAGGAGAGCAATGCGTTTTATCGCCGCAACCTCGCGGCTGGCCAAAAAGGCTTGAGCGTCGCCTTCGACCTCGCCACCCACCGGGGCTACGACAGCGACCACGAGCGCGTGAAAGGCGACGTGGGCAAGGCCGGCGTGGCCATCGACAGCGTCGAGGACATGAAGCGCCTCTTCGAGGGCATCCCGCTCGACCAAATGAGCGTCAGCATGACGATGAACGGGGCGGTGCTGCCGGTTTTGGCCTTCTACATCGTGGCGGCAGAGGAGCAAGGCGTGGCGCAAGAACAACTGACGGGCACCATTCAAAACGACATCCTCAAGGAGTTCATGGTGCGCAACACGTTCATCTACCCGCCGGCGCCGTCGATGCGAATCATCAGCGACATTTTCGCGTACACCGCCGAGCACATGCCGCGCTTCAATTCAATCAGCATCAGCGGCTACCACATGCAGGAGGCGGGCGCGACGCAGGAGATTGAGTTGGCGTACACCTTGGCCGACGGCTTCGAGTACGTCAAGACGGGGGTGGAGGCGGGCCTCGACGTGGACGCGTTTGCGCCGCGGCTGAGCTTCTTTTGGGCCAATGGCATGGCACACCTGAAGGAGATTGCCAAGATGCGGGCAGGGCGCGTGTTGTGGGCCGACCGCATGAAGGGGGAGTTCAGCGCCAACGCAAAAGGCCAAATGCTCCGCACCCACACCCAAACCTCGGGCTGGTCCCTGACCGCCCAAGACCCGTGGAACAACGTCGCGCGCACGGCCATCGAAGCCCTCTCGGCCACGATGGGCGGAACGCAATCCCTTCACACCAACTCGCTCGACGAGGCCATCGCCCTCCCGACCGACATGTCTGCCCGCATCGCGCGCAACACCCAGCTGCTCCTCGCCACCGAGGCCGGCTACACGGCCGCCGTCGATCCTTGGGCGGGCAGCCACGTCCTCGAAGACCTCACGGCCGAGATGATTGCCTCCGCCGAGTCCCTCATGGCCGAGATCGCCGACAAGGGCGGCATGGCCAAGGCCATTGACGAGGGCCTCCCCAAACTTCGCATCGAAGAGGCCGCCGCCTCCAAGCAAGCCGCCATCGACCGTGGCCGCGACAAGATCATCGGCGTCAACCTCTTCGCGGTCGAAGAGGAAGACGACGTCGAGGTGCTTGTCGTGGACCAAGACGAAGTCCAGCGCCAACAACTCGCCGGCCTTGCGACCCTCAAAGCCTCGCGCGACAGCGACGCCGTCTCTTCAGCCCTCGACGCCTTGACCGCGGCGGCGCGCAGCGGCGGCAATTTGCTCGCCGCCTCGGTGGAGGCCGCCCGCGTGCGCTGCACGCTCGGCGAGATCAGCGCGGCCCTCGAGGCGGTCTTCACCCGGTTCCAACCGGCCGACCGTCGCGTCTCCGGCGTATTTTCACGGGCCATGGAAGGGTCAGAAGCGTACGACAACACCCGGGCCTTGAGCGACCGGTTCGCAGCCCTCGCCGGGCGGCGACCCCGCATCCTCGTGGCCAAGATGGGGCAGGACGGCCACGACCGGGGTGCCAAAGTCGTCGCCTCGTCGTTCGCCGACCTCGGCTTCGACGTCGACCTCGGCCCCCTCTTCAGCACGCCCGCCGAAGTGGCGCGTCAGGCGGTCGAAAACGACGTCCACGTGGTCGGCGTCAGCACGCTCGCGGCCGGCCACCTAACCCTTGTGCCTGGCCTGCTCGAAGCGTTGCGCGAGGCCGGCCGCCCCGACATCCTTGTCGTGGCCGGAGGCGTCATCCCGCCCGGCGACCATGAGGCGCTGTACAACCAGGGCGTCGTCGGTGTCTTCGGTCCCGGCACGCCCATCACGGCCAGCGCCGGCGACATCCTGGATTTGCTGCTCCAGGCCTACGCCGACCCGTCGTAAGGGTTTGCATTTGGCCTGTCCCTTTCCGACCTTGAGGGAGTCTATGCACCCAATCCACCTCTCGATGCAACGAAAACTTGCTTGCGCCTTCGCCGGCCTTGCTTGCGGTTTTATTCTGCAAGCCCAAACCCTCGTCCACAACCCGCCCGCCGGCACACCTGTCCCCGGCGAGCTCATCGTCAAACTCGACCCCAACGTCAAGCCGCACGATCTGACCGCGGACGGCCTGACCGTCAACGGCTTGCCCGCGGGCATGGAACTCCGCGAGACGCTCAGCGAGCTCGCGTCCATTTACCTGTTCAGCTACGACGATGTGGCGATGGACGGGGAGGAGGTGCTCCGTTCCTTGAACGACTTGCCTTCGGTGGTGGCGGCGCAGCTCAACCACTACGTGGAGGACAGGGCGACGCCCAACGACCCGCAGTTTGGGTCGCAGTGGCACCACATTGACGCGTCCGACAACGACATCGACTCCGACCTGGCGTGGGACATCACCACCGGAGGGACCACGGCCAACGGCGATCGCATCGTGGTGGCTGTCCTTGAAGGCGGCGGCGCCAACTACAACCACGTCGACCTCGCGGCCAACCACTGGACCAACGACGCCGAGACGCCCAACAACGGCGTGGACGACGATGGCAACGGTTTTGTGGACGATTACGACGGGTGGAACGCCTCAAGCGGCACCGACAACATCAGCTCAGGCGGTCACGGCACCGCGGTCAGCGGCATGATTGGCGCGGTGGGCAACAACGGCAACGGCGGGGCCGGCGTCAACTGGGACGTCGACATCATGCAGATTCAAATGGGCAGCCTCACCGAATCCAACGTCATTGCCGCGTACAACTACCCGTACACGATGCGGAACTTGTACAACGCCTCAGGCGGCTCCCAAGGCGCTTTCGTGGTGGCCACCAACGCTTCGTGGGGCATCGACAACGCCAACCCCGCCAACTACCCGGTGTGGTGCGCGTACTACGACGACCTCGGCGCGGTGGGCATCCTCAATTGCGGAGCCACGGCCAACAACAACGTGAACATCGACGTGGTGGGCGACATGCCCACGGGATGCGGCTCGGACTACATGGTGGCCGTGACGGCGACCAACAGCAGCGACGTACGGACCTTCTCGGGCTACGGCGCCACGACCATCGACCTCGGTGCGCCCGGCGAGGCCGTGTTCTTGCCCTCCGGTTCGACGGGGTACAGCTCGACGTCGGGAACGTCGTTTGCCAGCCCTTGCGTGGCCGGAGGCATCGCCCTGGTCTACAGTGCGCCGTGCGCCGACCTCGCGTCGAGCGCCTTGACTTCGCCCCAGGCGACGGCCAACGCGGTCCGGAGCTACATCCTGGACGGGGTGGACCCCGTGCCCAACTTGGTCGGCGAGACGGTGACGGGCGGACGATTGAACGTGCGGAACGCGTTGGATTTGGCCCTCGGTGCGTGCAACCCCGACCTCGGGTGCACCGACCCGGCGGCTTGCAACTACAGCCCGCAGGCCATCACGGACAACGGCAGCTGCCTCTACAACGACGCGTGCGGCGTGTGCGGCGGCGACAACAGCACGTGCAGCGGATGCACAGACGCGGCAGCCTGCAACTACGATCCGTCTGCGATCGTGGATGACGGCTCGTGCGTCTTGCCGGACCCCGTGGTGGGATGCCCCACGTGCGACTTTGACGTCAACGCCGTGGCGACCAACCTCAGTGCCTCACAGGCCGGAGCGCCAACTGCATTCAGCGCCTACGGGACCTTGGAGTCCGTCAACGTGACGTTGGTGTGGACCAACGTGGCAGGCGACGGCTCGTGGGCGGGGGACCTCCTGATGGAAATCGCTTCGCCCGGCGGCGCGTGCGTGGGCATTGGTGGCTACGACGTGGGTTCCTCCTGCGGTTCTTCAGGCGCGTGGCCCGGCGGATGGAACACGAGCAATTCCGGCACCTACACCGCGACGGTGAACGTGGCGGGAGCGGGTCTGTCGGGTTCCGGAGAGTGGACGGTGACGCTCGTCAACGGGTGGGCCAGCAGCGGCGGCGTGTCGTACGACGCGACCCTGACGGTGGTCGGCTTGTGCGACACCGGCGGAGGCCCCGTGGACGTGCCTGGATGCACCGAGATCTTTGCCTGCAACTACAACCCTGCGGCAACCGTGGACGACGGCACGTGCGAATACCCGTACGACATCGTGTACGAAGACTTCGACGGCGACGGAATTGGGGGAGATGCCGGCATCGCGGACATCTGCACGTTGGGCCCGGGCTTGTCCTTGGTGACGGGCGACTGCAACGACAGCAACCCCGACGTGTACCCCGGGGCTCCTGGGACGGGCGAAGGTCTTGACAACAACTGCGACGGCGTGGTGGACGGCGACGAAGTGGCTCCCAACCTGTGCCCAGAGGACGTCAACAACGACGGGTTCATCTCCGTGGCAGACGTGCTTCAAGTCTTGGGTGAGTTTGGATGTTCTGCAACCTGCACCAACGACGTGAACGGCGACGGCGCTGTAACCGTCGCGGACATCTTGGCGATTTTGAGCGCGTTTGGTTCAAGCTGCTGAGGGAGGGCCAACGCCGCAAGGCAATCCATCAGAACAAAAAAAGGGCGAGGATGACCTCGCCCTTTTTCGTGCGCCAAATTCGTTCAGCAGACGTCGCCGAAGGCGCTGAGAACGGCGAGCACGTCGTTGACGCCCACCGACCCGTTGCCGTCAAGGTCCGCCGTGCAGTTGGTCACGCAGCCAAACTCGCCCAGCACCATCAGCACGTCGCCCACGCCAATGGCGCCGTCGCCCGTGAGGTCGGCGGGACAATCGTCGCCGGAAGGGCCGGCGTTGGGCGCGTTGGGGGTGGGAGGCGTGGCCGTCCCGGCAACAAACGTCATCCACGCGTCGGCGCCGTCAGTGGTGCGGCCGTAGCTCGTGTTGGCGATTTGGAAGGTGTCCCAAGCGACGTGGTCGACGCAACGCCACCCAAACGTGTCCCACACCGACAAAATCAAATCGTCGGCCAGCGCGTCCACGTTGAACGAGGTGTGAAGCGGCCCTTCCTCGGGGTCGTTGTCGAGCCAAATCATGCGGTGATCTCCCGGGTCTACGGTGAATGCAGGGAACGCGTAGCGCGCCGGTTCGCTGCGGCGGTCAGTCAGGTGAAGTCCTGATACGCTTGCCGGAGAATCGCCGACGTGCACGATTTCGACCCAGTCGGCGTACCCGCCCGCTTCGTCGGCCACAAAGCTGCCGTTGAACGCCATCACTTCGTTGAGGCGGAAGGGCACGTCTTCGGCGTAGCTGATCCAAACGGGCTGCGGAACGCACGGGTCGGTCGGTTGGGCCCCGTCGCTGTAGGTGGCGCTCGCGTACCACGACACCTGGGTGGCGCCGGGGAAGTGGAGTTTGAGGCCGTGCCGTCCGTCGCCGGCCAACCCGTCGCCGCTCATGCCGTCGTCGTTCATGGCGATTTCTTCAAACGGCCCGCCGTCGATGCTGACATGGAGCTGCACGGAAAGGGGCGAACCTGCCGCTTCGGCTTTGACGCGCAGGGTGTCGTCCACGACCGGGGTGTAGGCCCAGGCTTGGATGTCGCGGGGAAACTGGGCGTCGGAGGTTTGGCTGAAGGCAGACGGGGAGCGCGTGTTGACGTACGAGGCGATGCCTTGGGTCACGTGACCGCCCCACGCCTGCGTCAACGAGTTCAAGAAAGCGTCGTCGTCAAACCCGTAGTCTTGCGTGCGGTAGGTGTCCTCCATCGCCGCTGCGGTGCACATCGACTTGAGGGTGTTTCCATGTTGCAGCCACGTCGCCCCGTCAAAACCGTTGTCCATCAGGTCACGGATGTACCACCCCATCCGGGTGCGGTACTGCTCAACGTCCATCAGCCTGTCGTAGAGAGGTCGGGCTCCCCATTGGTTCCAAGCGTAGACGTTGGCCGTGGCCCAATTCCCTCCCCATTCAATGCCCAGCGTGTTGTCCGTGTCGTACGAGATCATCATGAGCCTCCCGTCGGTGGGGCGCTGGTAGAGGTAGTAGTTGTTTTGGTTTCCGATGTAGTTGTCCCAGTGGCCCAAAAGAATTTCCATGGCGGCCAGGCGCAAAAAAGCGTCCACGTCCAGGACGGCTTCAATCGCACATTCAAACTCGCTGTCGCTGGCGGTGCCCAACGTCCAACACAGGTCTCGGATGGCGCTGTAGTCGTCCGCTGCGAGGTTGGTCTTCAGCTCGTAGGCGCGTTGCTCGGAGTTCCAAGGCGGCGTGAATTTGTAGGCTTCCGGGTCACTTCCGAGGTTGTCGAGGTTGGCGGGGTAGGTGCATTTCCACAAGTTCCCGTGGTCGTGCTTGAAGCGCTTTTGGAGGAATTCCTCGTCGACGTGTTCCACGTTGAGGTACAGCCCCTTGTATTCGTCGTTGATGTAGAGCCGAACGTGGCTCACGCGCGGGGCCACAAGACCTTGAGCGCGCATGAATTCCCACGACATCCGCGCCCGGAGAATGGACGGGTCGTTGTGCTCTCCGTTCAGGTTGAGTTTTTCGAGTGCGTTCCACTTGGCCCCAGGCGTGAAGGTGTTGAAGCTGACCTTGAAACTCTTCTTCGCCGAAGTCCGAGACGTGTTCCCGCGAAGGCGAATGCCCACGTTGTCGACGGTGTCAACGCCCAGCGAACTCTCGTAGACGAACGTCCCGGGCCACTCCACGTTGCTGTAGGCGTTGTCCGGGTGGAGGATGAAGTCCAAATCTGCCTCGTCCAGTGTCAGCCGCACCGTCGCCACTTCGTCGGCCAAAAACGCTGGCCCCAATGCGGGGACGTATTCTTGCGCGTTCACGACGGAAAGGCTGCATCCAACGAACATGCCGCACAGAAGTGCCTTGAAGCGATTCCGAAGATTCTTGGGTTCACTCATGCCTTCCCCAAGTTACGAAGGGGGGTGCGAAGGCCGTTGAGGAAGTCCTTGACGGCCAGGACGGGTTTGCCTTGCGGCTGGATGCGCAGGAGGTCGAGGGCGCCTGTGCCGCACTGCACCGTCATTCGGTCCTTGCTGGCGTGCACTGTCCCCGGTGCGCTGCCCAAATCCAAGTCCGACTTGGCCGTGGCGTGAACGCGCAACGTCGTGCCGTCCGGCAGCGTGGTCCACGCGCCGGGAAACGGGTTCAGGCCACGCACCTGGTTGTGAATGTCGTCCGCGGACCGGGTCCAGTCGATTTGGCCGTGGTCCTTGAACAGCTTGGGGGCCTCTTTGCGCTCCGTGCCGGCCGGGAGCAGTTCTTCTTGCGGAACGGCACGGGCGGTTCCGCTGGCGAGCGATTCCACAGTCTCGGCCAGGAGGTGCTTTCCCGCTTCGAGAAGGCGGTCGTGAACCAGGCCCGTGGTGTCGTCCGGACCGACCGGGATTTCCACGCGGCCGAGGACGTGGCCGGTGTCGATTTCGTGTTTCAGAAGAAAGGTCGACGCACCGGTGACGGTCTCGCCATTCAAAACCGCCCAATGAATGGGGGCTGCGCCGCGGTACTGGGGAAGGAGTGACCCGTGCAGGTTGACCGTGCCAAGGGGGGGACGGTTCCAAACCACTTCCGGGAGCATCCGAAACGCCACAACGACCCCGAGGTCGGGGTTCCACGCCTCAAGCTGAGCCAGGAATTCTTCGTCCCGAAGCTTTTCAGGCTGGGCCAGGGGAAGCCCGTGCTTGAGGGCAACTTCCTTCACCTCGGAAGCCCGAAGGGAACGACCTCGTCCGGCAGGCCGGTCCGGGGCCGTGACGACGCCCACCACCTCGTGCCGGGTTTCGAGCAAGCGCTCCAGGCACGTGGCCGCGAATTCAGGGGTGCCCAAAAAGACGATGCGCAAGGGACGTCCCAAGGCCGGGTTGTCGAGGGATGCGCGGTCGCGAGGCAGGTCAGGGGTTGGCGAAGGCATGCCGCAAAGGTCAGGCTTCCGCCTCCGATGTCAAAGACGAATGTCCCCGGCGCCACGGAAGCAGGGCCAGCCCCAAGGCCCCACCCAACGTCATCCCGACAAAGTACACCCAGTCGCACCGCCAAATGACGTGGATTGGCTGCGGATACACCGTCGTGAGTAGGTAGGCGCAGACGACGTAGATCGTCACCGTGGTCAATTCAATTCCGAAAACAACCCGGGTGAATCCCGCCCCCTGCAAAATGGAAATCAAGATGCCGGAAGTGGCGTAGATCTGAAGCGCCACAAACGCGGTAAACAGGGTGTCGGACATGGCTCCGAGGCCTTGTGACTTGGTGAAAAAATGCGAGGCCAGCCATTCCGGATAGAGGAGGTAACCGTGGGTCAACACCCAAACCCCGACGTAGGACATCCCGACAAGCTTCAGGAGGACGGGGCGAAGTTCTTCTGGCCGCCCTTCGCCAAGCAGGGTGGAGACGACCGTGCGGGTGGTTTGGCCCAAGCCCATGATGACCACGGAGGCCAGCATGAAGGCGTTGCGGGTGATGTGGCTCACCTTGAGCTCCATCATGCCAACGCGCTCGACCAAGAAGAAAAACGACGCCCAAGTGGCGATGGTCAAAACCAGTTGCCCCATGACGGGGGCGGAGAGTGTCCACCATTGCCGGAGCATGGCAACGGAGAGGCGCGTGCGCCCTTGGAACGCTTCCGGGTGAATCGACCATCGCGAGAGCGCCACGGCCAGCAGGGCGCCGACCGTCTCGGCCGTCAACGAAGCGTAAGCCGCCCCGTCGGCGCCCATCGCCGTCCCGCCCCAAAGCCCCTCGACCCACATGGCGTCCAGGACCACGTTGAACGAGGCCATGGTGGCCGCCACAAGGAGGATGGGCCAGGATTTGGCTTGGCCGATCCAATCCCCCTCCACGGCCATGAGCAGGGCGTAGGGAACCAACCCCCAGCCGCGGATGGCCAAAAACGAAGTAAAGACCTCCGCCACGACCGGGTGGGCAAGAAGGGGGCGCAGGCCACCCGCAGCGTTGACGGCAAGCACCAGTACAGCCAAGACGAATCCCAGAGCTACCAAGGCGATGCGGCCGGTACGTGCGGCAATTGATTTGGCCTTGGAATCGCCTTCGCCTTGGAAACGGGCGACCAAGATTTGGATTCCAACGCTGCCGCCGGTGAGGGCCATGATGAACGTCAGGTAGACCAAGGCGGCATTGCCTGCGCCGTTGATGGCCGTTTCTCCGGCACGGCTCAAAAAGTAGTTGTCGGTGAGCACGACGATGAACTGCACGAGGCTGCCCAAGGAAATCGGCAACGCAATGCGAAGCAGGCTTCGGACGTCGGTGGACATGGGGCGGTTCGATCTCTCGTTGGCGTTGGAGGAGGAAGCCATGTTAAGGCAAGAGGTTGGCGGGCGGGGTCAGGCCGTGCCGCGCGAGAATGCCCCGGGCGTTTCGCACCGACTTGCAAACCCATTCCGCGTTCAACACCGTCTTCTCGTCCGGGTGCAGGTGCCAGTCCAGCTCCGACTGCTCCAATCGGTGGCGCAGGGTGTGCATCAAGATGGCCGCGGCGACGCTGATGTTGAAGCTTTCTGCAAAGCCGTGCATGGGGATTTCCACGAAGGCGTCGGCGTTCGCCATCATGAAATCCGAAGCTCCTGAAAATTCAGTGCCCATGACAAGCGCCACGGGCTTGTCCAGCGGCAGCGTTTGTGGCGTGTATCCTTCGGCGTGGGGGGACGTGACCACAAGTTGGTAGCCGTGGGCTTTGACGGCATCAACGCACGCTTGCCTTGGGTCTTTCGCGTGGGGGTAACGGTGGAGGTTCAGCCATTGGGAAGCCCCTTTGGCAACGCCCTTGTTTCGCGACCAAGCGTTTTCGTTCTCGATGAGGTGAACGTCGAGCAATCCGAGGCCGTCTGCGCTGCGCATCACGGCGCTCGCGTTACGGCTTTGGTACACGTTTTCCAAAACCACCGAGATGTGGCGGGTGCGGGAGGCGGCGACGGCTTCGAGTTTGGCCAAACGCGCTTCCGTCACGAGTGGACGCAGCACCTCAGCGCACGCTTCGGCATGCGCAACCTCTGACGCAGATGGCAACGGAAAAGGCATGGCACAAACTTGGGGAAAAAAAAGTCCCCTCACCGGAGTGAGGGGACTTCAAAAGAGGTTGGTTGAAGGATCAGACCTTCAAGCCAGCGCCCGCCTTGAACTTCACAACGTTCTTGGCAGCGATCTTGATGGTGGCACCCGTCTGTGGGTTGCGGCCGTCACGTGCAGCGCGTCTGCTCACAGAGAATGAGCCAAAACCAACGAGAGAAACGCGGTCACCTTTCTTGAGGGCACCGTGGATGGCACCGGTGGTTGCGTCAAGAGCGCGTGCAGCGTCCGCCTTAGACAGACCAGCACCAGATGCGATTGCATCGACCAATTCAGACTTGTTCATGAGAATGAGTTGAGGTTAAACAAAAAACTATCGTAGCCAAATGTATACGCGCATTCTCAGCGTTGGCAAGGGATAGCGCGGGATTAGGGGCATTTTGTGAACAAACCGCGCTTTCGTGTTGATAAGGGTGCGTTTTTTGGACACGATTCGGGTGTTTTTCCTGAATTGACGCGGGGTTTACGTCGGGTTGCAAGTCGGTTTGAAGTCGGATGGCGGCAAGCTGAGGTGCGCCGAGGGGCGTCTCAGCTGCGGCGGGTTGGCTTCGGGCGGACTCCTTCGAGCAACAAAGCCGAGGCTGCCAAGGCCAAATATTCAAGTCCCGTGACCCCCACGACCCAGTGTTGTCCGGCCGCGACGAGGCAAGCCACAATGCCCAGGCTTGTCCGGACGATGCTTAAAAACTCCAAGTCCCGATCCGGGTCAGACTCCAAGCGGTGCGTTCCGGCGCCGACCAGGTGAGATGCGAGGCACACCCAGGGTGCGACTGCCGAAGGCTGGGCCAAGGCTCCTGCCAAAGCCACAAGGGCACATGCCACGTGGAGGGCCAGGTGAAGGGAACGGGACAACGTCATCGGAGCGCAAAGCTACGGGGTCGGGGTGGGCTTCGCGCTACCTTCGCGCCATGTCCAATCCGAACTCCGCCTCGTCGCCCCAGCCGTACCGTCCTGAAATCCGGTTTGCCGACGTGGATGCGTACGGCATCGTCCACAACGCGACCTACCTCGTTTACCTCGAGCAGGCCCGCATTCATTGGTGGCGGCAGGTGGTACGGGAGTCGTGGGACTGGACCCAAATCGGCGTCCTCGTCGCCCACCACGACATCGACTACCTCGCGCCGGTTCGGCTCGGGGACACGCTTGAAATCGCGTGCAGCGTGGGCGCGGTGGGGGACAAGAGCATCGAAGTGAAGTACGCGCTGAGTTGCGAAGGTTCGCCCATTGCCCGAGCCAAGACAACCCTGGTTTGTTTCGACCACGCCAAGAAGACCACCACCTCGGTGCCTCAGGCGTGGCGCGACGCCTTTGCCGCGGTCACTTCTGAATGACGAGCACGCGGTGCTCCCACGACGCCAGCTCCGTGCCGGGCTGAATGTCGACCGGCACCAACGTGCCGTCCTTCTGCAATTCCTGCACGCCTGAGGCATCTTTGAGCCACGGACCGACGTTGCCCCACGGCACCTCCCGCGGTTCGGAGGCGGCGTTGACCAGCGTCACGATTCGGGCGTTGTCTTGCTCGCGCGAGAATCCATAGACGCCCCGCTTGGGGAAGAAGTGTTCGAGTCCGCCACGGAAGGCATCGGGGTAGGTTTGCCGCACTTCGAGGAGCCCGTGAATGAGGTCGTACCAGGGTTGTTCCTGCGCCGTCCGTCCCTCGAGGGTGAACGCGTCCCGTGAATCTTCGGACCATCCTCCCGGCATGTCTTGGCGCACTTTGCCGTCGGGTTCGCAGCGGGTCGCAAACCCGAGCTCGGTACCGTAGTACAGGCACGGGGTGCCCCGTCCCATCAATAGCATCGCCAGTCCCGCCCGCGCCTTGTCGTCGCTCCCGGCCTCGGCAATCCAGCGGTGGGTGTCGTGGTTGTCGAGGAAGGTGACGAGCCGCTCGGGATGGGGGTACAAGAAATCTTCGGCGAGTACCTCGTAGACCGCGCCAATGCCGTGTTCCCAGCCCTCGCCTTGCGACACAGCTTCCTGCATGGCGAAGTGCCATGCGAAGTCGACTGTGCCGTCCAGCCCGGTCACGTCGCTCCATCCCAAGCCGGTGCCTTCGACAAGGGCCGCTTGTTTGGCCGATCCGTAGACCCATGCTTCAGCAAACATGAACGACTCGGGGAACGCTTCCGCCACGCGTTGGGTCATGGCCGCCATCGCATCCTGTTGACCGTACGTGTAGGTGTCGATCCGAAGCCCATCGATTCCGACTTCCGCCATCCACCAAAGGATGTTGGTGCCCATGTATCGCTTCAAATCGGGGTGCATTTGATTCATGTCCGGCATCATGCGGTCAAACCACCCGTCGTTGAACCCGTCGACGTCGACCTCTTGGGAGTGGGGGTCCAGCACCACGCCGCTTCGGTAGTTGGTGCGTTTGGTCTCGTCAAAATCACCTGACCAGGCATGCACCCAGGCGCTGTCGACGGGGTGGGTGAGGAGTCGGTGAAGGTTGCCCCAGTGGTTGGGAACCCAATCGTGGACGAGACGAATGCCGCGTGCGTGCGCTTCCCGAGCAAGCGCTTTGTAGTCCTCCAAGGAGCCCAAACGCGGATCCACGGCATAACTGTCCGTGCAAGCGTAGCCGTGGTAAGACGTCTTGCCCAAGTCGTTTTCCACCACGGGAGTCAGCCACACGGCGCCGATTCCCAGCTCCGCCAAGTAGTCCAATTTCTGGGTAACTCCGGCCAAATCTCCGCCGTGCCGCTTGTACATCTCCGTGCGGTCTACGCCGCGCTCGCGCATGCCCGGCACGTCGTCGTTTTCTTCGTTTCCGTTGGAGAACCGGTCGGGCATGATCAGGTACATGACCGGCGCCTCGTCCCAGGCGTCGAGCCGCTTCCCTGCGTCAAGCTGCGGCTCGACGTGCCACCCCGCCTTCACCGGCCGTCCGCGCTCCGGCGTCACGACCAACGTCACGTCTGTCGCTTCCCGCACCGCGCTCGCATCCACGTCCACCCAAACGTGCCCGGGCAGCGCGGCCGCCCTCCATCCCAAGACGTTCACCTCCGGATGTTCGCACGCGACCTCTTTCACTTCGGCCATCCCCACCTTCGAGATCAGCACCTCCACGCGGCCGGCCTCCAAATCCGCCCACCAACCGGGCGGGTCCACGTAGGTCTGGCTCGCCAAGGGGCTGCCAATCAGGAACATGAAGACCAAGGTTGAAGCCAAGGGAGGAAGTGGAGTAACCCACAGGGAGTTCCGAAAATTGTGCATGAATTGCAATGGATTTTGTCGCGTTGACGAGCACAAGTTCGCTCGGTTTGCCCCTAAGTTTGCACAAAGTGTCCTTTTTACACCTAACCCTTCATCGATTCTCTATGAAACATTTGTTCACACTCCTTGCGGGGGCGCTTTTGGCTTCCTCCGCCTGGACCCAAACCACGGTGACCCTCACCGTCGACATGTCCAACGAAGACGTCAGCGCGGACGGCGTGCACGTCGCAGGCAATTTCCAAGGCTGGGATCCCGGCGCCAACATGATGACCGACAACGGCGACGGCACCTGGTCGCACACGTTCACGTCGGACACGGCCGCCACGTACCATTACAAATTCATCAACGGCAACGCGTGGGGCTCGGACGAGAGTGTTCCAGGTGCTTGTGCGTTTGACGGCAACCGACAAGTCACCGTCGACGGCATGATGGGCGATGTCGCAACCCTTGCATGCTACGGAAGCTGCGGGGCATGCGGCATGACCACGGTACGTTTCCGCGTCGACATGACCAACGAAGAAGTTTCTGACTTCGGAGTGCACGTGGCGGGTGACTTCCAGGGCTGGAGCCCCTCGGCGACGGAATTGACCGACCCTGATGGGGACATGGTGTACGAGACAATCCAATCGTTCAACGCTGATTCGATGGACCAAATCGTTTTCAAATTCATCAACGGCAGCGACTGGCCAGACCCCAACGAACTCGTGGGGCCTGAATGCGGTGACGAAACGGGAAACCGTGTGCTCGCGCTTGATTCAGCTGCAGGCAACAACATCGTGCTTTCAGCCGACGACATCGGCTCTCCGTACTGCTTCAATTCCTGCTCTTCTTGCGTGTTGCCGCTGTCCGTGACGTTTACCGTGGACATGACAGTTGTTTCCTCGGTGTCGGAGAACGGTGTGCACATCGCGGGATCTTTCCAAGGATGGAATGCTGCTGGAACGGCGCTGACAGACAACGGCGACGGCACGTGGTCTGTGACCGCGGAGATGGCACCTGGCACGTACGAATTCAAGTTTATCAACAGCAACGCTTGGGATGGCAACGAGGAAAACATGGAAGGCACAGGCTGCAACAACGGAGGAAACCGAATTGCCACGTTCGATGCCGACAACAACACCTACACGGCATGCTTCAACACGTGTCCTGGTGAGTCTTGTGTGGCCGATCCTGACCCTGCAGACGTGACGTTCCGAGTGAACATGGCCAACCAAGACATGATGGAGGGCGACACGGTGTTTGTGTGGGGCAGCTTCACTGGATGGCAGGGCGGCGCCATTGCCATGACGGACGCAGACGCCGACGGCATCTGGGAGCACACCGAGAACATCTCTGGCAGCGCCAACGTCGATTACAAGTACAGCATCAACCACCCCAACGCCGAAGGCATGATTGAAGAAGACGGCGTCTTCGTCCTGGACGGCGACACCACCAACTTCGAAGCAGCTGGATGCGGCGCAGGAAACGGCTTCGACGGATTCAACCGCCGCCACGTTCGTTCTGGTGTGAATGAGATATTGGATGTGGTGTGCTTCAACGAATGCAGCGACTGCGAGGGCAGCAGCGCCTCCGTGACGGACCTCACTGTGGACTTCGGCGTGTTCCCCAACCCCGCAAGCGACCGCATCGTGTTGACGGGAGCGCAAGGAAACGCGACCGTACGTGTCCTTGACGTGCAGGGCCGAGAAGTTTTGACCTTGCCCAACGCGCCGCTCAACGGCCGTTATGAATTGAACGTCTCTTCGCTTCAAGCCGGGGCGTACACCGTGGTGCTGAACCAAGGATTGAAGCAAGGCGTGCAGCGCGTGTTGATTCAGTGAGCAGATTGAATTGACAGTGGAGGGGTGACCCTCTTCGCCAAAGCCCGGGCAACCTGCCCGGGCTTTGTGCGTTTTACATGCACAGCAAGTAGCCGCGGATGCATGTGCACGACTCCAAGAAAATTGGGGAAAACTTCACATGTAAGGCCACGCCGTCCGTGTATATTTGCCGCGAACTGATTCACAACCTAAACCTTCTCTATGAAGCGATTGTATTCTCTTGCAGTGGCGCTTGGAACCGCGGTTCTCGCCTCTGCGCAAATCACAGGCATCAGCATTGAACCCGTGATGGTGCACGACGGCTCGGTCGACGCCTCCTTGGACGGCTACACGACCTACCGCGTTTACGCCGACTTGTCGTCGGAATTCGACTTTGTTTCTGCCGTCTTTGGCGATGCCGCGGATCCGCTGATGTTGGGCTGCACCGGAACCATCTTCCAGAGTGTGAGTGCCCCGTTCAACTACGGACCCGAGGTGAACCCGCTGTTCTTTGGGACGTTCCCCGAGGCGGAATACGATTCGTGGTTCACGATTGGAGCCGAGGATGCCAACGGTGGCGTGAACGTCCAAAACACAGCCGACACGATGGCCCCTGCGTTGGCTTTGTTCAATGCGGGTGACGGCTTCGTCATCAACGATCCAATTGGCGCTTCCTGGTTCACGGTTTACCCTTGTGGCGGCCAGGACGTTGCAACTTGCTCAGAAGGCATTTCGGCGTTTGGCGGCAGCGACAACCGCGTCCTTTTAGCCCAAATCACGGCCACGGGCGATGTGTACGGGTTGTTCAACGCCCAAGTCTTCCCCGGCGGTGAGCAAGCGAACCAGCAAGTGGCGACGGGCCTGACCTTCAGCACCAACGCTTCGGACGTGTTTGGCTGCACCAACTCGGCGGCCACCAACTACGACGCATCGGCCACAGTGGACGACCTTTCATGCATCTTGCCTTGCACGGTTTCGTTGCAGTTGGACAACGTTGAAACTCCCTCGTGCAACGGCGACAACGACGCGTTGGTTCAAGTTTCCGCAACCGGCGCACAAGGAGCGGATTACTTCTACAAAGACACCATTGCTGGCCAGGGATTGAACTTCGGAAACTTTGGCAACTTGTTGGCGGGCATGTACACCTTTTACGTGGTGGATGCGGCCGGATGCGTGGACTCGTTGGACGTGGACGTTCCGGTCACCGAAGTGGTTGAGGTGACAGCAGAATTGACTTCTGGTGTGACCTGCAACAACGCAGGCGACGCCGTGTTGAGCATTGTGGAAACCACAGGTGGCAACGGCGAATACCAATACTACATTTCCAACAACCCCACCGTGTTGACCTCTCAAACGGAATGGACGGGGCTCAACGGCGGTCAGACCTACACCATCTACGCCGTGGACGGCAACAATTGCATTGGCAACTCCAATTCTGTGGCCGTCACCAATCCAACGGCGATTTCTGTTGGGTACCAAACAAGTGAAGCCGCGTCTGTCGTGGACGCGTCATGCGCCAACGTCGCGGACGGGTTGCTTTACCTCGTGGCGTACGGAGGCGCCGTGCCAAGCACGCTGCAATTCTCGGTCGACGGAGTGAATTACGGCCCGAGCCCCTTGAGCGTTTCTGGTGGCACGTACACCGTCACGGCTCAGGACAACAATGGATGCATCGGCACCATGGCCTCAGAAGTGGTGGTTGGACCTGACGCCATTGAGGTGAATGCGATGGCCATGCCTGAGGCATGTTTCGGTGGAAACGACGGCGAGGTTTCATGGACTCCGGAAGGCGGCCAAGGCGACTACGCTTACACCTTCAACGGCGAGGCTACGACGGGCACTTCCGCGGGCGATTTGGCGCCAGGCGACTACGTGATTGAAGTCACCGACGGCGACGGTTGCACTGAAACGGCGACAGTCACGGTTGAAGCAGGGGTGGAAATCACCTTGAGTACCGCAGTTGTGGATGCTTCATGCAATGGAGACAACGACGGTGAAGTAGACGTGACGGCAGCAGGAGGGACGGGTTCTTTCCAATACAGCGACGACGGGAACAACTTTGCTCAAGGCAACAACTTTGACGGACTCGAAGCCGGCACGTACACCTTCTTTGCTCAAGACGAGAACGGCTGCGTCCAAACGACGGACGCCACGGTTGGCGAGCCTGAAGCCATTGTCGTGACCGGCATTGTGTCCGAAGGGTCTGCGACTGGCGAAGGCAGCATCGACGTAACGGTGACGGGCGGAGCGCTTCCTTACACCTACGAGTGGATTGGACCAGGAGTCAGCGGCCAAGACGGCCAAGACCTCGAGGGCATCAGCTCAGGATCGTACACCGTGGAAGTGACGGATGCCAACGGCTGCTCTACGACCGAGACGTTCAACATTACCACCGACATTCGTGAACTCGGATCAGGAATCACCGCATCAGTTTACCCCAACCCGTCGCAAGGCGAGTTTGTAGTCGACGTTCAAGGCGGATTCCAAGGCGCGCTGGATTTCCAGGTTTTGGACGCTCAAGGACGCACGATCCAATCTGGTCAGTGGATTGCCACGTCAGGCGTTTTCCGCACCAGCCTTGATCTGTCTGGAGTGGAGGCGGGCGTTTACCGTTTGGTGATGTTCGCAGGCGGTCGCCCGAGCTCGTTGCAACTCGTCAAAACGAACTGAGTACAGCTTCGAACGCATTGAAAGGGGAGCCCTTGTGGCTCCCCTTTTTTGTTTGTTCACTTTGGCGAGACAGGTGGAATCTGTGTCGCCGGAGAGCGTCGAAGGGGAGGCGTGTAAAAAATTTTGGATATATGTAAATTTATATAGAACTTTATAGAAGCTTCACTCGTATCCGTCTTAGAAAATTGAAGTTTTGTCTAC
>JBMZHG010000034.1:0-20182 GCA_049616325.1 Flavobacteriales bacterium
GGATCGTCCTTTGATGATTTACATCCACACCGGAAACTTCCTCCCTCAATACCTGAACGGAAGCGCGGTTGGAACCAAGAGCGACTCTGTGGCGGTGGAACTCTGCACGCGCTATGCCAAGATGGGCTACGTGGTGGCTTCCATTGACTACCGTTTGGGCTGGAACCCCCTCGCGTCTACGCAGTCAGAGCGAACCTACCAGCTGATCAACGCGGCTTACCGTGGCGTTCAGGACGCTCGTACGGCCGTCCGCTACTTCCGCATGTCGGAAGACACCATGGGCGACCCTTACGGCATCGACCCCACGAAAATTGGTTATCTCGGTGAGGGAACGGGCGGATACGTGAGCTACGCGGCCTCGACCATCAGCGATTACAGCGACATCATCTTTGACGACATGGGTGCCCCAATTGCCAAGTTTTGGTACGATCCAGGAGACGGATCATTCATCCCGATGGTCATTCAAGAAGTGAACGGCGATCCGGAAGCCACGTCGGACGGGTACGCCCCTGCGGGCATCTTCGGTCCCGACCCTGTTCAGCTTTGCATTGCCAACCACGTCGGCTACAGCAGCGACGTTGCGTTCCAAGTCAACCTCGGCGGTGCGTTGGGTGACCTTAACTGGCTCGACGAAGGGGACCCTGCCATGATCAGCTTCCAGTCTCCCGTGGACCAGTTTGCCCCGTACACAACCGGTGTTCTCGTGGTTCCTACCACGAACGAAAACGTTGTGGAAGTGAGTGGAGCGTACGACATCCATGCGGAAATCAACGCTCAGAGCGACCCCAACAACAACGCAGGCTTCCAAGGCCTCGGTTTGACCGACCCGGTGACTGCCCAGGCTTTGGCCAACGGCAACATGGGTTGGGACGGTCTTTACCCCGTGCGCAACGACTACGTCAATGGCCAGCCCACGCAGCCTTACGACGGAGCACCTTGGCAGTGGTGGGATGTGGAATACACGCAACTTGTCGATGCAGCCAACGGTACGAGCATTGTGGCGACACAGCTGACCCTCAACCCCAACATGGGACCGCTTGAGGGCCGCGCATACTGCGACACGATTGTCGCCTACGCTGCTCCGCGCATGGCGTCTCTTCTCGGTTTGGCTTCTGCCGGACCCGGTTGCACGGACGACACCGCTTGCAACTTCAACGCATTGGCGACTTCCGACGACGGCTCTTGCACTTACGCGGACCCCGGATACGATTGCGACGGGGTGGCAATTGCCCCAGGTTGCACGGACCCCATGGCTTGCAACTACGACAACACGGCCCAAACCGACGACGGTTCCTGCGACTACCTCGAATCAGAGACGATTCCTACCGGAGTCGAAAACGTCTGGCTTGTTGGTTTGACGCTCACGGGCACGGCCTTTGAGGCGTTTGCGGGTCCTTGCGAAGCAAACGGCGGTGTCAACCCCAACGTCAGCATCAACGGCGTCATTGCAGGCGACGGCTCCGCGCCATTGACCATGGCGGGCATCACGGACCCCACAGGATTGCTCGGTGAATTGGCAGCTCTTGCAAGCACCGTGTCGTTCGGCATTTGCGGTGACAACATCACAGTGTCGGCCTTGGGCAACATCATTCCCATGGTGGGGAACGGCCAGTTCTGGCAGTCCCCGATTCCTGTGAATGAAGATGGCCAGTACTTGTGGGCTGCTCCTTTGGCCAACTTCCCTGTGGGATGTGCGGATCCAGCTGCGAGCAACTTCTCAAGCCCTTGCGACGTCAGTTTGGCATGCACGTACGACGTGACGTTCTCGGTCGACATGGCCGGTTACGGCGGAACGTACGGCATGGTCAATTTGAACGGATCGTTTGGCGGATGGTGCGGCGAGTGCATTCCGATGACGGACGACGACGCGGACGGCGTCTACGATGTGACCGTGGCATTGCCATTGGGAACAGTGGAATACAAGTTCACTGTGGACGGATGGACAGACCAGGAGTACTTCAGCCCAGGTGACGCGTGCACTTCCACCATCGATGGCTTCACGAACCGTTCTTACACGGTGACCGGGGGTGCTGCGCTTGACGTGGTGTGCTGGGGTAGCTGTGAGGCCTGCCCTACGGAGGGTTGCACGGACCCAGCTTTCGTAGAATTTGATCCTTACGCCGGCGTGGATGACGGCTCATGTGGCACGTTGGTTGTGGAAGGTTGCTTGTACGACAGCGCAACGAACTACGATCCTTTTGCGAACACGGACAACGGTTCTTGCGTCTTTGACGGAACGGGAACCAACGATTGTGCGGGTGACCTCGACGGCGACGGTGCAGTGGCTACGGCCGACTTGCTCCAGTTCCTGAGCTTCTTCGGCTTGACCTGCCAGTGATCTGCCGCGCAGCAACTGACTGACTTCCAAAAGGGCCGCCCTCGGGCGGCCCTTTTTTGTCCCCCTTTCTCGAAGTGCACCAACTTGGCACGAGGTTTGAAGAGATGTGAACGAAACCGAGCGAAGTGAACTTGGTTGCTCGTCAGGAATTCATTCTTTGTTATCTTCATCCTCCAAACAACAGAACACACAATCGTTATGAAGCAGTTTTTTGCAGCATGTGCCTTGATGCTGGGCATCGTTTCCTTGAGCGTGGCTCAAGAAGTGGTCACGGGTCCGTCGATCACCTTGGACAAGGACGTTCACGACTACGGCACGATTCAACAAGGTGCCAACGGCGCGTGCGAATTCACCGTCACGAACAGCGGCACGGAGCCGTTGATCATCTCTCGTTGCAAAGGATCCTGCGGTTGCACGGTTCCCCAATGCGAGAAGGCGCCCATCGCTCCCGGAGGAACTTCAGCCATCACGGTGAAGTACGACACCAAGCGCATTGGCCCGATCAACAAGTCGGTGACCATCACTTCGAACGCTTCCAACGAGCCGACGAAGGTCATTCGCATCAAGGGCAAGGTGGAAGCTTCCGACCTCGGCAACAGCGGAGGAGTTCCTGTGAAGCAGCCTGCTGCAGGCGCACCTACCACGGGCAAGCAGTAAGCGAAGCCTGAAACGAATTTTTTCAAAGCCATCCCTCGGGGTGGCTTTGTTGTTTGAATGCGGGTATTTTTGTGCTCCAACGCCAATTCGGACGACGCCACCATGAACATTCCAGCGCAGTACGACCCCTCCTTGACTGAAGACAAATGGTACGCCCATTGGTTGAAGGCAGGGCATTTTCATTCGGTTCCTGACGAACGCGAGCCGTACACCGTCGTCATCCCGCCGCCCAACGTGACGGGTGTGCTGCACATGGGGCACATGCTCAACAACACCATCCAAGACGTGTTGGTGCGTCGCGCTCGGATGCAGGGCAAGAACGCGTGCTGGGTTCCAGGCACCGACCACGCCTCGATTGCGACCGAAGCGAAGGTGGTCCGTCGCCTTCGCGACAAGGGCATCAAGAAGTCGGACTTGTCGCGGGACAAATTCCTCGAACATGCATGGGAGTGGACGCACGAGCACGGTGGGATCATTCTCGAACAACTCAAAAAGCTCGGAGCGAGCTGCGATTGGAACCGCACGCGCTTCACCATGGACGAGGGCTATTACAAAGGCGTCATTGACACGTTTGTGGAGTTCCACGAGAAGGGACTGGTCTACCGCGGCGTGCGCATGGTCAATTGGGATCCCGTGGCCTTGACGGCGCTCAGCGACGAGGAGGTCATCCACACGGAAGAGCACGGAAAACTGTACTACGTCCGATACGCGATCGTGGGAGAGGAGGACCGCTGGATCACGGTGGCGACGACGCGTCCTGAAACCATCATGGGGGACACGGCCATTTGCGTGCACCCGGACGACGACCGTTACAAGGACTTGGTAGGCAAGAAGGCCATCGTGCCAGTGGTGAACCGTGAAGTGCCCATCATTGCGGACGATTACATCGACTTGGAGTTTGGAACGGGTTGTCTGAAGGTGACGCCTGCCCACGACATCAACGACTACGAGCTTGGCCAAAAGCACGGCCTCGAGACCATCGACACCATCAACGCCGACGGGACGATGTCCGCAGAAGCGGGATCGTACGAAGGGATGGACCGGTTCGAATGTCGAAAGAAGTTCCCCGAGGAGCTGGTTCGTTTGGGCAACCTTGTCAAGGTGGAAGATTACACCAACAAGGTGGGCCGAAGCGAACGCACCAACGCGGTGATTGAGCCGCGCTTGTCCCTTCAGTGGTTCTTGGCGATGGAAGAGTTGTCGAAGCCGGCCTTGGAGGCGGTGATGAACGACACCGTGCAGTTCCACCCGCCCAAATTCAAGAACAGCTACCGCCACTGGATGGAAAACGTCAAGGATTGGTGCATCAGCCGCCAGCTTTGGTGGGGGCATCAAATTCCGGCGTGGTTTTTTGGGGAAGGGGAAGCGGATTACGTGGTGGCACGGACCGAGGCGGAAGCGTTGGAGCAAGCCCGCGCGAAGACCGGAAATGTCGGGTTGACGATGGACGACCTGCGCCAAGACGAGGACGTCATGGACACGTGGTTCAGCTCGTGGATTTGGCCGATTCAGGTGTTTGATGGCCTGCACAAGGAGGATGAGGTGGCGTACTACTACCCCACGAACGACCTAGTGACGGCTCCGGAAATCATGTTCTTCTGGGTGGCTCGAATGATCATCAGTGGCTACCACTACCGCGGCGAAGCGCCGTTCAAGAACGTGTACTACACGGGGATTGTGCGGGACAAAAAGGGCCGCAAGATGTCCAAGAGCTTGGGCAACAGCCCCGATCCGATTGAACTGATGAAGCAGTACGGGGCGGACGGGGTTCGTGTGGGAATGCTGCTGACGTCTCCCGCGGGGAACGACCTTCCGTTCGACGACAAGCTCTGCGAGCAAGGCCGAAACTTCGCCAACAAGATTTGGAACGCGTTCCGCCTGGTGCAAGGGTGGGAGGTCGACGAGGCGAAAGCCCAACCTGAAGCGGCTTCGACAGCCGTCGCGTGGATGGAAGCCCGAAGCCAGCAGGCCATGGAAGAGCTGGATGCGGCGTTTGCCAGCTTCCGATTGAGCGAGGCGCTCATGACCACGTACCGTTTGGTGTGGGAAGAGTACTGCAGTTGGTACCTCGAGTCGATCAAGCCGCCGTTCGGCGAGCCCATCGACGGGGCGACAAAGCGCGCGACGCTCGAATTGTTCGAGCGCATGCTCAAGTTGCTTCACCCGTTCATGCCGTTCTTGACGGAGGAAGTGTGGCATTGGACGAGCGAGCGCGAAGGGCACGAGGACGACTTGTGCGTGGCGACTTGGCCGGAGCGATCGGAGTACGACAAGGGCATTTTGGCCGACATCGAAATGGCCAAAGAAGTGGTCACCGCCATCCGAAACATCCGCAACGACAACGGCATCCCCAACAAGGAGAAGCTGGAATTGAAGGTGCAGCCGGGCGACGGATACCCTGCCCACCTCGAGCCGTGGATTGCCCACCTCACCAACCTGAGCGGCATCGAGCACGTGACGGAAAAAGTGAAGGGAGCGTTTGGGTTTGTGCAAGGCACGCACCGCTTCTCTGTCCCGTTTGGCGAAGGCTTTGACATTGACGCCGAACGCGCCAAAGTCCAAAAGGACCTCGAGTACCAGCAAGGCTTCTTGCGCAGCGTTCGTGGCAAACTCTCCAACGAAAAGTTTGTGAGCGGGGCTCCGGAACAGGTGGTCGAGAACGAGCGCAAGAAGGAGGCCGACGCGTTGGCCAAGATTGCGGTGCTCGAAGAGAAGCTCGCGGACCTGGCGTAACGCGAGCTACGTTGGGCCGAACACTGTGCCCGGTTGGGGTGTTGTGTGGGCATGTTTGGACTCTTCAAGAAAGACCCGGTGGAGAAGCTCCGGAAGGAGCACGCGGACCTGTTGGCCCGAGCCCACAAGATGAGCACGGTGGACCGTGCGAAGTCAGACGCGTTGGTGGCTCAGGCCGCTGAGGTGGAATCGAAGTTGGTGGCCCTTCAATCCGGTCAGTCGTGAGGACGGTGGCGATTGTGGGAGACAGCCGCGGCATTGGCGCCGCGCTCCGTGAGCAGTTGTTGAATCAGGGGGTGAGCGTCATTGGCGTGTCGCGGACAGGCGTGCAACGCGAAGGCGGGGAGCACCCCAACTACCAGAGCCTGGTCTTTGATGCGGTGGCGCACCCGTGCGACGTTTCGGGATTTACGGACAGGCTCGACGGCCTGGTGTACTGCCCAGGAACGATCAAACTCAAGCCTCTCCGCGGCTTGAAGCAGGAGCAATTCCTGGAAGATTTTCAGGTGAACGTGATTGGGGCCGTCCAGACGCTCCAAGCCAATCACAAATTGCTGCAGGCTGGTGCGGTGAACGGAGCCAAGCCAGGCGTGGTGCTCTTCAGCACCGTCGCGGTTCAGACCGGCATGGCCTACCACGCCAGCATCGCCGCGTCCAAAGGCGCGGTGGAAGGGCTTGTGCGGACGTTGGCCGCGGAGTGGGCTCCGGAAGTGCGGGTGAACGCCGTGGCGCCGAGTTTGACGGACACGAGCTTGGCGGCGACCTTGCTGGGCAGCGACGCCAAGCGAGAGGCCGCGGCGGAACGTCATCCGCTGAAAAAAGTGCTCGAGGCGGACGAAGTGGCGTCGGCTGCGGCGTACCTCGTGTCCGAGCACGCGGCGGGCATCACGGGACAGGTCTTGCACGTGGATGCGGGCATGGGTGTCGTGCGATGAAGGATTCTGCGGGCATGGTTCGGTGGACACGGGAAGACCTCGAAGCGTGGCCTTCTCGAAAGCGCGCACGTACGGTCAACAGCTTGAGTGGATTCAAGAGTGCCACGCTCGTGGGGTCGTCGGACCTGAAGGGTGCACACAATTTGAGTGTGGTGAGCTCGGTCGTGCACTTGGGGTCAAGTCCAGCCCAAATGGGCATGGTTCTTCGTCCGCCCGGCGACGACGCTCACACGTACAAAAACCTTTTGGCAACGGGGCAATGCACCTTCAGCCACATCGGAGTGAATTGGGTTGCTCAAGCTCATCAGTGCAGCGCTCGTTATCCGGCGGGGGTGTCGGAGTTTGAGGCAGTGGGGTTGACTCCTTGCGGCTTGGAGGGGGAGTGGAAAGCGCCTGCCGTGTCTGAAGCGCGCGTGCGCATGGGACTGACCTTGACGGAAGACATGGTGTTGCCCAACCGATGCCACTTCCTGGTGCTCGACGTGCAATGGGTCGAAGTGGATGAACGCACGGTGGCTGAGGACGGCTACGTTGATTTGGGACGGGCTGGAACGACGGCCATCAGTGGCTTGGACGGCTATCACGACACCACGCATTTGGGACGCCTGTCTTATGCGAAAGTGGGCAAGGAGGTGGAGCTGTTGACCGACGTGATGGCCGGCTGGAACGACATGTGATGGCGGCAGGGGTGCATGTGGTTTGGTTCAAACGGGACCTGCGCACGCGGGATCACGAACCGTTGAAGCACGCGATGGGCCTCGCCGCGGAGCATGGGGCGCGCGTGTTGCTGCTCCAGGTGTACGAGACCGGGATGCTTGCGCATCCCACCACTTCCTCTCGGCATGTTGCGTTTCAATGGGAGTGCGGCAACGACCTCAATTTCACCTTGGAGCAAGAGAAGTGGGGGGTCCGGTTGGAACGCGTCCAGGCTGGGGCAGTGGAGGTGCTGGAGTGGGTGAGGAAAAACCACGGCGTGGCTTCGTTGCACTCCCACGAGGAGACGGGCATTTTGTGGACCTTCGACCGCGACAAAGAAGTGACCCGATGGTGCCAAACCCACGGCGTTCCCTGGCACGAAGTCCCGCAGCCCGGTGTCCAGCGCCGACGAACTTCACGGGCGGGCTGGGTGGAAGCGTGGCACGTCAACATGGCTCGTCCGTGGGCCAATCCAGACCTTGAGACGTGGCGCACCTCGGAAGGCACGGGTCTTGAGGTCACGTGGCCCGACGCATGGAAACTCCACTCCGCCCCGGACGTCACGAATCCCCACGACGTGGATGGTTCTGGGCCCATCCAGCCCGGGGGCGAACGTGCGGCTCACGCCTACCTGAAGAGCTTTCTGAAGGACGGTAGGATCTCCACCTACCAGCGCCACATCAGCAAGCCGGAAGCCAGTCGCCGAAGTTGCAGCCGGTTGTCGCCCTACCTCGCTTGGGGAGCCTTGAGCATTCGTCAGGTGTACCAGGCGTTGGAGGCGAGCGGCGGACAGGGACGGAACCACCATGCGTTCGGGAGCCGCTTGCGCTGGCATTGCCACTTCATCCAAAAATTCGAATCCGAGCACGCCCTCGAATGGCGGAACGTCAACCGTGCCTACGACGGATTGCCGGTGGTGCGCAACGACGAATGGCTCTCGCGTTGGAAGGACGGAACGACGGGCATCCCGCTTGTCGACGCTTGCATGCGGTGCGTGCGCGAGACCGGCTACCTCAACTTCAGGATGCGGGCGATGCTGGTGAGCTTCCTCACGCACCACATGAACCACCGGTGGCAAGATGGCGTGGAGCACCTTGCACGGTGCTTTCTCGATTTTGAGCCTGGCATCCACTACAGTCAATTCCAAATGCAAGCCGGCGTCACCGGCATCAACACGGTGCGCATTTACAACCCCGTCAAGCAGGGTCAGGAGCACGATCCAGAGGGCACGTTCATCCGAAAGTGGGTTCCGGAGTTGCGAAACGTTCCCCGTGAATGGATTCACGCACCGTGGTTGGCGCCTCCGATGGAGTCGGCACTCGGAGGGTGGGACGCGGACGGGTATCCCGCACCGATGTTGGACCTCACCGAGGCTGCCCGCGCCGCGAGGGAGCGCATGTGGGCGTTTCGAAAGCGTGGAGATGTGAAGGAGGAGGGGAGACGCATTTTGGCCCGACATGTTGTTCCCGCCCGAGCGCAAACGAAAGGCAGAATGCGCGAACTTTGAACCGATGTCTGCCGCGAACGACACCGCCACGTTGCTTCACCACGAAGTCATTGGAGACAACCCCCAAGCGCCTTGGATGGTCCTCATTCACGGTGCGGGCGGGTCCATCAAGACGTGGAAATTCCAAATCGAAGCGTTTGCTCCGCATTACTGCCTGTTGCTCTTGGACCTCCGGGACCACGGGTACAGCAAGGACATCTTGCCCGAATTTCCGGCTTACGATTTTGACATTGTGGCAGAAGACATCTTGCGGGTGGTGGATCATTTGGGCATTCAAAAGGCGCATTTTGTCAGCTTGAGCATCGGCAGCGTCATCCTCCAAAAGCTCGACATCGAACGCCCCGAACTCATCGATCGCATGGTGATGGCAGGGGCCATTTTCGACGGAAGTTGGCTCATGCACCTGTTCGTGCACAGCGCCAAAGTGCTGAACTTCGTGCTTCCTTACCGTGCGATTTACTGGTTGTTCTCGTTCATTGTGCTGCCGCGACGGAATCATCGTCTCAGCCGGTGGATTTTCCGCCGTCAAAGCCGCAAGCTTTCCCAAGGCGAGTACTTGAAATGGGTGGAGTTGTACAAGCCCTTTTTCAAGTTGGTGCGCCAATACGTTCAGCGCCCCGTTACCAAGAAAGGCCTCGTGGTGATGGGAGACCAAGACCACATCTTTTTCCGGGCGGCCGAACGTTTCACGCAAATCCAGCGCAACATGCGCCTCAGCGTCATTGAAAACTGCGGCCACGTTTGCAGCATCGAAGCGCCCGAGTTGTTCAATGAGCTCGTGCTGAATTTCCTGAGGGACGCCGACGTGCCTCAGCGTGTGACCGCCTCTCCCGTGCCCAAGTCTTGGGCAGAACTGCGTCAACTCCAATCTGCCAAAGCATGAACCTCCGCTTCGCCCTCGTTGCCCTGATTTCCTTCACGGCGTGCTCTGTCCTCGCCCAAACCATTGAAACCGACCGCCCCGACCAGACCGAAGCGGCAACCCTCGTTCCGGTTGGGGGCATTCAGCTCGAGACGGGAGTCGCCGGTTGGACCTCCGGCGACGCGTCGACCACGGGCTACACCTTGCCCACCGCGCTTCTTCGTTACGGCATGCACGAACGCTTTGAACTTCGGGTCGTGGGGCAGCGTGACCAAGAGCAGTCCAACTTCATCGACATGGAGGAGCCGTGGACGTCGGCCAGCGCTTGGGATGTGGGGGCTAAGGTGGCGGGTTGGAGAACAGAGTCTTCGCAAATGTGTGTGCTCGCCCACTACCGCTTTCGCCCTGGTTCGAACGACGGAGGACAAGTCCGCCTCAATGCGGCCAAACCCCTCGGCACTCGCTTCAGCGTCGGGACCAACGTTGGCATGGCGTGGACCTGGGCGACCGCAGACCAAGCAGCGGTAGGCGAATTGGAATACACCCTCGCTTTGGGCTACAACGTGTCGGAAACCCTGTACGCCTACGTCGAAGCGTTTGGTGCAGGCGGCGGTTTGCAAGGCGACGCAGGCCTCGCTTGGCGTCCGGATCCCCTGAGTCAATTCGACGTAAGCGTGGGCTGGACCGACGGTTCTGGCAATTCCTACGTGGCCGTAGGGTGGTCCAAGCTCTGGATGCCCTGAGTCGTCGTGGCCCACAAAAAGCCCCACCTTCCTGAGAAGTGTTGCGTAATCTGCGGGCGCCCCTTTGCGTGGCGCAAAAAATGGGAACGTGATTGGGACAACGTGAAACACTGCAGCGAACGCTGTCGCCGAAGTCGCTCCTCGGCCTCCAAGGAAACATGATGCGTCTCGGGGTGTTTCATGCATACCATGGACGCTCCCGCCTCATCCCTTCGACCCGCTCGCGTGGTTCGACTCCTGCTAGGCGACCAACTGAATGCCGCCCACTCGTGGTGGGAGTCCCCTGATTCCGACGTGCTGACGGTGATGATGGAGTGTCGCCAAGAAACCGACTACGCTCGCCACCACGTCCAGAAAGTCCTCGCGTTCTTCCTGGCGATGCGCAGCTTTGCCAAGGATCGCATCGCCGACGATCACCGCATTCACTACCTCCCCATCGACGGCCCGCAAGCGGCTCGTCCCATGTTGGACATTCTGCGGGACATCGTCACGGGATGTGGTGCGTCCGAAGTGCGATTTCAGCTTCCAGACGAGTGGCGTCTCGACCAGCTGTTTCAGGACGCAGCCAAGTCCTGGCCTGGCGAACTCGGAGTCGACGTGCACGTGGACGACACAGAACATTTTTTGACCTCACGGACGGACCTGGCAGACCATTTCCACGGCAAGAGGCAGTACCTCATGGAGTCCTTTTACCGGAAGATGCGAAAGCGGCACGACGTGCTGATGGACGCAGCCGGCGAGCCCGAGGGCGGGAAGTGGAATTACGACGCCAACAACCGGAAAAAACTCCCCAAGGGTCACGTTCCTCCGGCACCTCGCCTTTGGGAGCGGGACGTCACGGAGCTCCTCGATGCCATCCACGGCGCAGGCGTCGAGACGGTGGGTCGCGTCGACGCCACGCGGTTCGGTTGGCCCGTCACCCGGGCCGAGAGCCGCGAGTTGCTAGACCTTTTCGTCGAGGAGTTGTTGCCGCGGTTTGGGGATTTTCAAGACGCGCTCACGGAAGACAGTTGGACGGTGTACCACAGCCGACTCAGCTTCGCGATGAACACCAAGATCCTTAGCCCTCGTGAAGTCATTGAGGCGGTGGAACGCAAGTGGCGTGTGGCTCCCGAGCACGCCAGCATCGAACAAGTCGAGGGCTTCATTCGCCAAATCCTTGGTTGGCGCGAATACATGCGCGGCATCTATTGGGCCAAGATGCCTGAGTACGCCACCCTCAATTTCTTCCAGCACGAGCGGAAATTGCCGGGATGGTTTTGGACAGGGCGGACGGGCATGCGCTGCTTGCAACACGCCGTCACCCAAACCCTCGACTACGCCTACGCCCACCACATCCAGCGCCTGATGGTCACGGGCAATTTCGCCCTGTTGGCGGGCATCAATCCGGACGAAGTGGACGCGTGGTACTTGGGCGTGTACATCGACGCGCTTGAGTGGGTCGAAATCACCAACACGCGTGGCATGAGTCAGTTCGCCGACGGCGGAATCGTGGGAAGCAAGCCGTACGTCTCGTCGGCCAACTACATGCACAAAATGGGGCCGCATTGCAAGGCCTGCTCGTACAACCGTCAAGGCAAAACCGAGGACGACGCGTGCCCCTTCAACAGTTTGTATTGGCATTTCCACGCCCGCAACCGGGACCTCCTTGAACGCAACCCGCGCATCGGCATGGTCTACCGCACTTGGGACAAAATGCCCGCACCTCAACAACAGGCTTTGCTTGACCGCGGCGATGCGGTGCTAGCCAACCTCGAATCCCTTTGACATGCCCCCTGCACGAACCCTCCATTGGTTTCGGAACGACCTCCGATTGGACGACAACCCCGCCTTGTCAGAAGCCTTGCGGAGCGAGGAAACGGTGCCGGTGGTGGTGCTGGACGATCGGTTTTGGGTGGAGGACCGTTGGGGTCATGTAAAGACAGGGCCTTTCCGCACCCGCTTTCTCTTGGAAAGCATCGCGGACCTCAAGTTGGCCCTGGAAGAAAGGGGGGGAGTGCTGTTGGTGCGTCGCGGGAAGGCGGAAGATGTCCTTCCGGCACTGATGAAAGAGCATGCGTGCACTCGCCTCACCGCACAAGCAGAACACACGCCGGAAGAACTGGAAATTGAAGCCGCCGTCGAGCGCGCGGTTCGCGACCACGGCGGTCAGTGTTCGTGGATCGAAGGACATACGCTTTTTCATCCCGACGACTTGCCCATGGACCTCGAGGCATTGCCAGACATCTTCACGCAATTCCGTAAGAAGGTGGAAAAGCTAAGCGAGGTCCGCGAGTGCATTCCCGCTCCAGCCCTCGTAAACACCCCAGCCGGACTAACTTCTGATCCGGTTCCTGACCTCGACGAATTCCTCGCGAACGCGGGCCAGACCATGCCGCCGTCCGACAGCCGCAGCGTGTTGCCGTTCAAAGGAGGCGCAAGTGAAGCAAGGGCGCGGCTCAAGCATTATTTCTGGGACACCAAGCGGCTCGCAGTGTACAAGAAAACACGCAACGGCTTAGTGGGGGCTGATTACAGCAGCAAGTTCAGTCCGTGGCTCGCTCACGGATGCATCAGCCCGCGTCGCATCGCGAGTGAGGTGCATCGCTTTGAGGACAACGTCGAGGCCAACGACAGCACGTACTGGTTGGTGTTTGAATTGATTTGGCGCGACTACTTCCGCTTTGTGGCGATGAAATACGGGAGCCGAATTTTCCATCGCAAGGCCCTGAAACCGGACAGCCCCAACCGAGGAACACAGCGGTCCGCGTTCGAAGCCTGGAAGGAGGGACGAACGCGCGATGCGTTTGTCAACGCCAACATGCGGGAACTCGCCCGAACGGGATTCATGAGCAACCGCGGTCGCCAAAACGTGGCCTCCTACCTCGTGCACGACCTCGGCATCGACTGGCGCCTCGGGGCGTCGTGGTTTGAGCACATGCTGCTCGATTACGACCCCGCGAGCAATGCGGGCAACTGGATTTACGTGGCCGGTGTCGGGAACGACCCCCGACCCAACCGCAAATTCAACACCCAGCGACAGGCCGAGATGTACGACGGCGAGGGCAAATACCAAACCCTTTGGAGCACCGATGCTTTGGAACTTGACGTACGCTGATCCGGACCGTTGGAAAGAAGTGTACGCGATCAGCGGTCCGCCCTTGCCGTGGTGGAAGCGGTCGGGGAGTCCGCGCATGCGCCTGCTCCAAGGCCCGCCGCCCGTGAGCGACCTCTTGGAAGAAACGTCCGACATCAAGTGGGCGAACCTGCAACGAACGCAGGCGGGCGCCATTCTCTATTTCCGTGTGCGTCTTGAGGTTTACGGCATGCCCTGTTCCAACGCGCATACCACGTGGTCCCTCAACGGCAGCACGCCGCGTCCGGTCCTCACCTTGCATCACCCAGATGGCCCCGTCCTCCTGGACCTCAATTCTGCACCCTCACGCGGGTTGTTCAGGCTGCTTGAGCAGTCCTTTGGGCCACAAATCGTGTCCAAAGTACACGTGTAAATTGCTGAGAATGTGTATATTGCATTCCCAGGGCTCAACGCCGCCCTCTCACGTTCAATCCCTGTACGATGATCAAATCACGCACGCTGAATGAGTTGCGCCAAACGCGCGACGCGGTGTACACCCCTCCTGTTTCTCACGACGAACGCATGAAAGAGCGTTTGGTCGGAGACATCTACGTCATCCTCGATTCTGAGGGCAATCCTGCTGTGGCTTGCGACGACGTGGCTTGTTTGATTCAGGCTCGTCCTGAATGGTCGGCGGATGCGCTCGAGGCGCATTTTGACACCGGCGAAGAGCGCTACACGGCGCCCAACGGGGAGGTGGTTCATCACGTTCGCCGTCGCAAGCGCCGGGTCTGACCGACGCAGAAGCTACGAAGCTGGCCGACGGAATAGAAAAAGCCCCGATGCATGGACTGCATCGGGGCTTTTTGTGTTCAGAAAGTTCCTGACTCAGTGGCTTGCGAGGTACGCGGCCACGCCGTCGTTGGTGGCGCTCATCGCGTCCTTGCCCTTTTCCCAGTTCGCAGGACAAACTTCGCCGTGCGTCTCGTTGTGGATCCACGCGTCAAGCACGCGAATTGCTTCGTCGACGTTGCGTCCGATGGGGAAGAAGTTCACGAGCTGGTGGCGAACGATGCCTTCTTTGTCAATCAAGAACAAACCGCGGTACGCAATCATCTCTCCCTCTGCGGTCAAGTTGCCCTCTTCGTCGTAGTCGTATTCGCCCGCGAGCACGTCGTAGTTCGTTGAAACGGTCTTGTTCGTGTCGGCCACGAGGGGGTAGGTCACCCCTTGGATGCCGCCTTGATCTTTCGCAACGCGGAGGTAAGCCTGGTGCGTTTCAGCCGTGTCGGTGGACACACCCACCACCGCGCAGTTGCGCGATTCAAATTCGCCGAGCTTTTCTTGGAAAGCGTGAATTTCGGTGGGACAAACGAACGTAAAATCCTTGGGGTAAAAGAACAGCACCACGTACTTCTTGCCGAGGTACTGGTCGAGGGAGAAGTTGTCGACGATGTCCGTGCCGTTGACAACAGCGCTTTCGCTGAAATGGGGGGCCTTGCGGCCAACGAGAACTGCCATGTTGAAATGGGTTGTTTGAGTTGTGAATTTGTGACTGCGAAGATAACAGGCCCTCTTTGCCTGAGTTCGATTCCTCCGTCAAAGAATGGTAACAATTGTTCCACGAAGATCTCCGCACAATTCGCAGCCCCAATGCCCATCTTTGCGCCATGAGGAAATCCTCCCCCCAACCGCATTTCGTCAACCGCGAGCTCAGCTGGTTGTCCTTCAACGAGCGCGTGTTGCAAGAGGCCCAAGTGGCCCGGACACCCTTGATTGAAAAGGTGCGCTTTTTGGGGATTTTCTCCAACAACCTCGACGAATTTTACCGTGTACGCGTAGCCAACCTCCAGCGCATGCTGTTGGTGGACAAAAAGGCCAAGACAACCCTTGGTTTCTCCGTGGCCGAGACCTTGGACGCGATTGAAGACCGCATCGACGATTTGCGCCGGCAATACGACGAAACGTTTCATGGCGTCTTGGAAGCCTTGGAGGCTGAGAACATTCGCTTTGTGCGCGAGGACGAGCTGGACGAAGGCGAGGTGGAATTTGTGTCCACCTACTTCCGGCGCACGATCCGCCCTGAATTGGTGCCCATCATGCTTGGGCGCAAGGTCAAGATGCCTCAGCTTGTGGACGGAGACGGCTACCTCGCGATTCGGTTGACGTTTGCCGACGGAAAGAACAAGCTTGCCGTCATTCAACTGCCGCGTCATTTGCCTCGCTTCTTGACGTTGCCGGACCGCGGCAACGAGCACCGTGTCATGTTTCTTGAAGACGTGATTCGGCTTGCCTTACCGCTGATTTTTAAGTTGTTTGAAGCGGTGCGCATCGAGGCGTATGCTTTGAAGGCCACCCGCGACGCGGCGTTGGACATGGACGACGACGTGGCACGGTCCATGATGAACCGCGTTGAGCGCGGTCTGAAAAAGCGCAAGCAGGGCGAGTACGTGAGGATTTTGCACGACCGGGACCTGCCGGAGGACATGCTGCACGTGCTGCTTCGCAAAATGAAGGTCACCTCGGCCGTCAGCGTCATTTCCGGTGACCGTTACCACAACCGGCGAGACTTGATGGGGTTTCCTGACTTTGGTCGAACCGACTTGGTGCACCCCCTGCAGCCGCCAATTACGCATCCGAGGCTCGGAGCCGCAACGAGTGTGATGAACGCCATCGCAGAGGGAGATTTGTTGGTCCACTGCCCCTACCACAAGTTTGTCCACATCGTCGACTTCTTACGTGAGGCGGCCATCGACCCCTACGTCACAACGATCCAAGTGAACCTGTACCGAGTCGCGAAAAACAGCCAAATCATCAACGCGCTGATCAACGCTGCTAGAAACGGCAAGCGGGTCGAAGTCGTGGTGGAGTTGGCGGCGCGCTTCGACGAGAAGCACAACTTGAAGGTGGCCAACATGCTTCAGGATGCGGGCGCCATCGTGCGGATCGGAATCCCCAACTTGAAAGTGCATTGCAAGATCATTTTGGTGACGCGGCGAAAAGGGGGAAGGGTTCAGCGTTTTGGGCACGTAGGTACAGGCAATTTCCACGAACGAAATGCAGGCATCTACGAAGACCTCAGCCTGTTGACTGCGAACAGCAAGATCACCGGGGAATTGGCCAAGTTGTTTGACTTTTTTGAAAACAGTTTCGAGCGCAAGGTGTACCGGCACTTGTTCGTCAGCCCATTCTCCACCCGGCGTCGGTTTGTGAAGTTGATTGACGATGAAATTCACCGGGCAGAGCGCGGAGAAGAGGCTTGGATGGACCTTAAATTGAACAACATCGTGGACGCGGGCATGATTGAAAAGCTCTACCACGCCAGCCAAGCAGGAGTCAAGATCCGCATGGTGGTTCGCGGAATTTGTGCGTTGCGGGCCGGGGTCTCGGGGTTGAGCGAGAACATCGAAGTTCGGTCGATTGTGGGAAGGTACCTTGAGCATTCGCGGTTCCTGCGGTTTGGGAACGGAGGCAAACCCTTGACTTACCTCAGCAGCGCGGATTGGATGACACGAAACTTGGACCGTCGCGTGGAAGTTTCTGCGCCGTTGTTTGATGCTGCTCTGGCGGAGGACATCCGGATGAACTTCGAGCGCATGTGGGCCGACAACACCCACGCGCGACGGTTGTTGCCTGACGGAAGCAACGAATGGGTGGGACCCTCCAACGCGAATCAGCTTGTGCAGGCGCAAGAAGACTTGTACCTTGAGCTGAAAGCGAGGAAAGCGTGAAGTTTGGGGCCATAGACATTGGATCGAACGCCGTCAGGCTGTTGATTGCCAAGGTGCACGAGTTGGATGACGGAAGGCGAGCTGTGGACAAACTCAGCTTCTACCGTGTTCCTGTTCGCTTGGGGGCGGATGTGTTCAGCGACGGCGCCATTTCAGAAGGCAAAATCAAGCACTTGGTGAAGACCATGAAGGCGTTCTGGTACTTAATGGACGTGCACGGGGTGGAGTGGTTTCACGCCTACGCCACAAGCGCCATGCGCGAATCGAGCAACGTCAGGGACGTCGTCAAGAAGGTGAAAAAGGCGGCCAACATCGAAATCGAGCCCATCTCAGGTGATCGCGAGGCGGAATTGATTTTTGGCAACTTCGCCCAAGCCGTGATGGACACGGACAACGACTACCTCTACATCGACGTGGGTGGGGGGTCTACGGAATTGACGTTGATTCGCGAAGGCGAACGGGTCAAGAGCAAGAGCTTTCAGCTCGGAACCGTCCGCGCCTTGGCAGGCCGAATCCCCGACGGAGAATGGGGAGCGGTGGAAGCCTACGTGGAAAACCTGCAATCCGAGCGTCGCCCGTTGTACGCCATCGGCACGGGCGGAAACGCCAACCGGTTGCAGCGTCTCGCACTTACCCCGCGAGACGAAGCCATTCCACGGGTGCAACTTCAGGCGGTTCACGATCGGCTGGCTGCGCTGTCGGTTCGCGACCGCCGCGAGAAGTACCACCTTCGGCCCGACCGCGCGGACGTCATTGTGCCCGCCGCCGAAATCTACCTGCAGATCATGACCCTCGCAGGATCGTCCCACATGTTGGTTCCCAAAGTCGGGCTCGTGGACGGCATGGTGCTCGACACTCACGACGAGTGGAAACAAGAACAACTCAAGCGCAAAGCGAAAAAAGGCGCAAAGAAAAAGGAAGGCCAATGACCTTCCTTTTCTAAGTCTGACACCAAAGTGCCTCAGAGGTTTTTCGCGAGGAACGCGTCCACTTCGTAGATGCGTTTGGGCTTCAGCACGATTTCTCCTTTGCTGTTAAGCAGGAAATACGTTGGGGTGCTGGTGATCTTGTAATCGCGCACAATGGGGGAGTCCCACCCTTGAAGCTGGCTCACGTTGGGGTACTGCATGCCGCGCTGAGTGATCACGTCGACCCAGGTTTGGCGTTGCTGGTCCAAGCTGACTCCAATGGCCTCAAAACCCTGGTTCTTGTACTTCGCATACACGGGAATCAGAACAGGGATTTCTTGCTCGCATTTGTGGCACCACGACGCCCAAAACATGACCAACGTGTACTTGTTGGCGTTCGCGGTTTCCATCAAATTCAGCGAGCCGCCGTCCCACTTGTTCATCGTGAAGTTCGGTGGCGTCTTGCCAAGTTGGAGGTTGATGATGCCTTGCGCACGCTGGCGGATGACGTCGCTCAAGTCTGCACCGCAGTCCTCGTCGTAGATGTAGTTGTCCAAGATGTACTGGCAAATGTGTTCCTTGCCGGTGTTGTAGAACCCTTCGAGCATGGAGTAAAGCGCGCTCTCCAAGGTTGCCGGGTTGGGTTCGAAATGCGCCTTGATCATGTCAATGCAGGCCAAAAACCCGGGATCCGTTCCCTTGCTGTACGCCACCATGAATCCTTGGATGCGGTCGCTGATTGCCATGCTGCGAATCAGGCTGTTGTCCATGGGGTCCATGTCGTCAAAGTAGTTCCCTTGCGATCCGGGGTACTTGGGGTTTTTCCAGCCCAAAAACTTGGCGAGGTACGTGTCGGGGTTGGCCGCCATCAACTCGTGCTGCTTTTGGACCAACTCCATTTCCTTGTCCTTAATTTGCTGTTCAACTTGGGCGCGGAACGGGCTGTCCTTGAGTTGCTTGCGAAGTCCTCGGATTTGGTTGTTGTTGACACGGCTGAAGCTCTCGTACGTAAACCACGCCTTGTTTTCTGCACTTTGTGGGGCGGATTTGCCGCTCGTCATCTGCTTGGAACGGAAGACGAGGTTCAAATCACCTTCGTCCGGGTTCATCACGAATTGGCAGTTGTTCTTGGCGTTGGTTCCGGCGAGCTGGTAGAATCCACGGTGGACGTCCACCTTTCCGAAATCAAACGCCGAGTTGGCCACCTTGGCGCTGTCCATCAAAGTGAGGTTGCGGCCTTCGGTTTCGTAGAGGTACAAGACGGTGCCGTCCGCTGCAGGCATCGAGCCGTGCAGGCGAACCTTGCCTTCTTTGTCACCGTCGTTGGCCGCGCTTACGCCGCTTTTCCATTTCGGTGAAACAGTGACGTCGGGTTGTGTCGCAGGAGCCGAGGGTTGGACGGATGCCTCCGTCGCCTGCACTTTTTCAGAGGCCTGGGCTTGGGCGTTTTCAGCTTCTCCGCATCCTGCCATCAATGCGGCTGCTGTGCAAAGGGTCCAAATCATGGGATGTTTCATTCGTTCTCAGAGGGTTCGGATAGCATTTCTGTTGCGAAACACAGAAACTCGCACGAATTTAAGCCGCGAATGGAGAATTCTCGGAGTTCCATTCCGGGGTTCTCACGTAACTTGTGTGAATGGATCGTTCCAAAGCGCTTGCCCTGTTGGGCCTGGATGAACATGCCTCTGAAGAGGACGTCACGGACGCCCTCGACCAAGCGGTGTTCAAGGTTCGCGACTATTTCATGCGCAACGCTGTGGTGCCAATGCTTGCGGAGAGCCGGGTGGAGAAATGCGTGCTGCTGAGCGACGTCGCTCAAACCCTCGAGGTCACTTCGCTTGGCACTCCAGCACCCATGCCGCAGCTGCTCCCTCACGGGACGGACTTGGAGGCACTCGTCCGTGGCCACGTCGAGAACGTCATGCGGTGCAGAAACGCGCTGGCAACCACGTTGGACCCCGACAGCGTGGCGCAAATTGGGCATCTCTTGGCCCGAGTTCAAACCGATTACATGCGG
>JBMZHG010000034.1:20192-20462 GCA_049616325.1 Flavobacteriales bacterium
TCGTTCGCCGCCGATCAACACCCGGCGACGGTGCCGGCCCGAGAAGAAGTGGACTGGATGGCCTTGCTCGCCGCCATTCGCGCGGACCAGCAAACCACGGGGGCCAGCGTGTTGCTGCGCGACCTGGTGGTCAAGGAACGAGCTCGAATGGCCTCGATGCTCAGCTCCAGCCTTCCAACGCAGCGTTGAAGGTGGCCGACGGACGCATTGCAGCGGCACATTTCGTGGCGTCGGGGCGGTAGTACCCCCCCAAATCCACCGCGCTTCCCT
>JBMZHG010000035.1:0-17217 GCA_049616325.1 Flavobacteriales bacterium
TCGACGTGCCAGACGTCGGTCAGGCCGTGCGAAAGTGGTTCGGCGTGATGCGACCCATCGATTTGGACAATTTCTGATTCCGTCACCGGAACGGACCAAGGGCGCCTCAACATCTTGAGTGCGCCCTTGTTGTTTGCACAAGTTTCCGACGGCCCCTCGATTGGAAACGTTTTTGAATTGTTTCGTTTCCTCGGCATGCTTTCGGGCGTAGTTTTGCGCCACGTTTCGCAGGCTGCGGAGCGGCAAAGCTGCAAACCATGAAAACATCCTTGTTGCGCGCGCTGGCTGGACTGGCCATTTTGGCGTTTGGCATCTTCGTCATGAACGCTTTGATTGGCATGAAGGGAACCCCTCCTGTGAAGCCGCGCTCGGCGAGTGCGCGGATGGTGAAGGCCATGGATGCGACGTCCGGCAACTTGGCGCCTGAGGTTCGCATTGAAGGACGTGTGCAAGCCTTGAACCGCATGACGGTGTTGAGCGAAGTCAACGGCATGCTGCCTGTGGGCGGAAAGGAGTTCCGAGAGGGGGTGGCGTTTGCCGAAGGGGAGGCGATGCTTCGCGTGGACGATTCGGAGTTGCGGGCGTCGCTCGTGGCTCAGCGCAGCCAGTGGCTGCAATTGCTGGCCGGTTCTTTGGCGGACTTGCAAGTGGATTTTCCGGACCGGGCGGAGGTGTGGATGGACTACGTGAAGTCGCTGCGCGTGGAGTCGCGCTTGGCGGAGTTGCCAGAGCCGGCGACGGACCGCGAGCGCCTGTACTTGACGAGTCGCGGGATCGTGTCGGGCTACCACAACATCCGGGCGAACGAAGAGCGCCTCGACAAATTCACCGTGCGGGCGCCGTTTGACGGTGTCGTGGTCGGCGCCCAGGTGCAGCCGGGATCGATGGTTCGGGCGGGTCAGCCGCTCGGGACGTTGGTGGGAACGGGCACGTTTGAGGTGAAGTCGGCCGTGCATGCCCGCCACTTGCCGCGCCTTTCGGAAGGCGACGCGGTGAGTTTGGTGGACGAGTCGGGGGCGGAAGTGGCGAACGGTCGCGTGGCCCGAATCTCCGGAAGCGTCGACCCCACCACCCAAAGCGCGAGCGTGTTCTGCGAGGTCTCGGAAATGCCTGGCCAGCCGTTGCGCGACGGTCGCTTTTTGAGTGGCGTGGTGTTTGGCGACGAGCTCGAAGGAGTGATGGCGCTCAACGAGGCGCTGCTCGAGGGCAACGGTTCGCAGGTGTATGTGATTCGCGACGGCAAGCTCGAAATGGCGGACGTGGAGGTGGTGCACCGCGACGCGGACGTGGTGTTGGTGCGCGGGTTGGTGCCCGGCACGAAAATTTTGGCGGAGCCCATCTCGGGCGCGTACGTCGGGTTGCTTGTGGACCTCGTTCAGCGCTAAGCCATGGAAGGATTGATTCGGTTTTTTGTCAAGTACAACCTCGTCGGCGACCTGTTGATGATCGCGATTTTGGTGTCGGGGTGGGTTGGTTTGGGCTCGATCAAGAGCAACTTTTTCCCGGTCACGGAATCGAAGACGATTCAGATTCAGGTGATTTATCCTGGGGCGTCGCCTGCGGAGATTGAGGAAGGCATTGTGGCCAAAATCGAGGAAAACCTCCAAGGCATCGCCGGCCTTGATCAGGTCAAATCGGTGTGCAGTGAGAACGCGGGGAGCATCACCGTGACGGTGGTGAACGAGAACGAAACGGACGACATTCTTCAGGACGTTAAGAATGCCGTGGACCGCATCGCGTCGTTCCCGGTGGGGATGGAGCCGCCGATTGTGTTCAAGCAGGAATCGATTGGGGTGGCAATCACGTTTGCGGTAACGGGCGTGGACGATTTGCGGGCCCTGAAGCGGGAAGCGCGACGCATCGAACAAGACTTGCGGGCGCTCGACGGCATCAGCCAAGTCGAGCTGAGCGGATTTCCCGGCGAGGAAGTGGAAGTGGCGCTGCGCGCGGACCGCTTGACGGAATTGAATTTGACGATCGCCGAAGTCGGGGCCGCCATTCGCGCGGCGAACATCGAGACGACGGGCGGTCGCTTGAAGACGGACCGGGAGGAGCTCATCGTGCGTGGACGCTTCCGCGGCTACGACGCCGAGGCGCTCGAGGACGTCGTGGTTCGGGCGTTCTCGGACGGTCGCGTGGTGCGCTTGTCCGACGTCGCCGACGTGACGGACCGCTGGGCCGAGAACGACCCGTCCCGCAACTGGTTCAACGGTCGTCCAGCGGTCGTGGTGACGGTCAACAACTTGACGACGGAAAGCATTTTGGACGTGACGGAGCTCGTGCGCAACTACATGGAAGCGTACAACGCGCAAGCCGAGGCAGTGGGCACGGGCCTGCACCTCGACGTGATTCGTGACAGCTCCGTGGTGCTGAATCAGCGGATTGACTTGCTGGTCAGCAACGGCGTGATCGGGTTTTTGCTTGTGGTGATGTTGCTTGCGCTTTTCTTGAACATCCGGTTGGCGTTTTGGGTGGCGTTGGCCATTCCTGTGTCGTTCGCGGGGATGTTCATTTTTGCCGGCATGGCGGGGGTGACGATCAACGTCATCAGCTTGTTTGGGATGATTCTCGTGATCGGGATTTTGGTGGACGACGGGATCGTCATCGCCGAGAACATCTACCGGCACTACGAGATGGGGAAGGACCGCTACCGCGCGACAATCGACGGCACGATGGAGGTGCTTCCGGCCGTGTTTGCGGCGATTGTGACGACCATGGTGGCGTTCGCCTCGTTCTTCTTCATCGAGGGACGTCTCGGCGATTTCTTCGGCGACATGGCGACGGTCATCATGCTGACGTTGCTGTTCAGCTTGGTAGAGGGCGCATTCATCTTGCCTGCGCACGTGGGGCACAGCAAGGCGCTCCGCCGAGATTTCAAACCCAACGCGGTGGAGCGCGGCATGCGCAACGTGTTGGAGTTCCTGAAAATGAAGATGTACGCGCCCGTGCTTCGGTTCGCGCTGAACCAGCCCTGGATTGCGTTCTCGTCGCTTGTGGCGCTCTTCATGATTGCCGTACCCGGACTGATCGGGAGCGGGTTGGTGAAGACGACGTTCTTCCCATTCATCGAGGGCGACAACTTGACCGTGAATTTGTCCATGGTGAGTGGCACACGGGAAGAGGTGACGGCGGCCGAGTTGGACGCGATTGAGGTCAAGATTTGGGAAGTGAACGAGAAGCTCAAGGCCGAACGTTCCGACGGGCTCGACGTCGTGCTCGCGGTCGACAAACGCGTTGGCCCCAATGCGCACACGGGCCTGATCAACGTTCAGCTTCTTGACGGGGAACGGCGAAACATGCGGTCCATGGACATCAGCGCGATGGTGCGGGAGCGCGTGGGCACGGTGTACGGCTCAGAGAACCTCAGCTTCGCGGCGTTTTCGCCGTTTGGACGGCCTGTCTCGGTCTCGCTTTTGGGCAACAACCTCGACGAACTCGCGGCGGCCACCGAAGAAATCAAGGAGGCCATGCTTCAGCGCGACGACCTGAAGGACGTCACCGACAACAACCAACGTGGCCTGCAGGAACTGGAAATCCTTCCCAAGCCCCGGGCCTACCAGCTCGGCATGACGCCGTCGTCGCTGCTTTCTCAGGTGCGCCAAGGCTTCTTCGGAAGTGAAGTCCAGCGACTTCAGCGCGGACGGGACGAAGTGCGGGTTTGGGTCCGTCTTGCCGACGAAGACCGCAGCTCGATGAGCGACCTCAAGCGGTACCGCATTCGCACGCCGGACGGGAGCCTCGTCCCGCTCGAAGAATTGGCTGACGTCCAGGAAGTTCGCGGCATCACGGCCATCAACCGCCTGTACGGCGCCCGCGAAGTCCAAGTGAGCGCCGACCTCGCCGGCCCCAACGTCAGCGCCAGCGACGCCAACGCGGACATCAAGGACAACGTCGTCCCCCAAATCTTGGCCAAGTATCCCTCCATCCGCCCCAGCTACGAGGGCCAAAATCGCGAACAAGCGAAGTCCCAAAACAGCATCTCTGCGGTCATGCCGCTCATCTTCTCGCTGATGCTGTTCATCATCATCTTGACGTTCCGTTCGCCGCTGCAGGGCGTGGCTGTGTTTGGGCTGATCCCCTTCGGATTGGTGGGCATCAGCATTGGCCACTGGTTGCTTGACGCCCAAATTAGCCTCTTCAGCGTTCTTGGCATGATCGCCCTCATCGGCATCCTGGTCAACGACGCACTGGTCTTTGTCGCGGCGTACAACAACAACCTCAAGCAGGGGATGGACGTGCGGTCGGCGATTTGGGAGGCGGGCATGAGCCGTTTCCGCCCCATCCTGCTCACGTCGGTCACCACCGTCGCGGGCCTCGCGCCGCTGATGCTCAACAAGAGCTTTCAAGCGCAATTCCTCATTCCGATGGCCATTTCGGTGGCGTTCGGCCTGCTTTTCGTGACGGTCATCATCCTTGTGCTTCTGCCGATTTACCTCCTGTGGATCAACCCGTTGCACCGCTCGTGGGTGTGGGTCAAGCGCGGCGATTGGCTGTCGCGTGAACAGGCGGAACCGGCAGTTCGCGAAGAGCTCGGCTTTGCCGAGTCCGACGCCTCCAAGGCTGCCCCTTCGGGTTCCGAGCCCCAACCCGGCACTGGCGGTCCGTCCCTCGCGTCCTTTCTGCCGTGGCTCGCGGCCGGCGCCCTGACCGCCCTCACGGCGCTCGCCCCGACCTCCACACACGCCCAGGACCTCTCGCGCGAACAGGCCGTCGAACTGGCGCTCGAACGGCATTACGGCATTCGAATCGCCCGCACCAACGCCGACCTCGCGGCCGTCGGCAACAGCTGGGGTGCCGCCGGGGCTTTGCCTCAAGTGACTGCCACGCTGGGGGCAAACTCCTCGGTGAACGACCAAACAGAAAACCCTTCCACGTTCTTGCCCATTGCCACGCAGTCTCAGTCCTTGGCGCCGGGCGTGCAAGCGCGTTGGACCTTGTTTGACGGCATGGCCATGTTTGCAGCCAAGGATCGCCTTGGCTTGTTGGCGGAACAGGCCGAAGGGCAGGTCGATCTCGTCGTGGAGTCCACCGTCCAAGCGGTGCTGCTTGCGTACGACAACGTCCTCATCCAAGAGCAGAGCGGTCAAGTGCTGCGCCACGCTTTGGACCTGACGCGCTCGCGGTTGGAGCGCATCGAATCGGCGTCAGAATTGGGTGTGGCGGGCACGTTTGATCGCCTGCAGTTTGAAAACGGCCTGTTGACGGACAGCACCACCTTGATGCGGCAGCAAGCGGCGATTCGCGCGGCGCGCCGCAACCTCAATTTGCTTTTGGTTCAGCCAGAAGACACGCGTTGGGAATTGACTTCAGAATTGGAGTCGCCTTGGGAGGGAGGTGACCTTGACGAACTCAAGTCGTTGCTCGAATCCAACAACACGGCCATCCAAAACGCCGTGCTCGGCCAGCAAGTGGCGGAGACAGGCGTCCGCCAAGCCAAGGCGCGATTGGTTCCGGTGGTGGGCTTGACGGCGAACTGGGGCAACACGCAGGGGATGTCAGGCACCAACAGTTTTATCCCGGACTCCGCGTTTTTTAACCCCTACCGCAACGGCGACATCACCTCCAATGTCACCAATTACGGTGCAGCGATCACCTTGAATTTCAACTTGTTCAACGGGGGTGCGACTCGTCGTGCCATCCAGCAAGCCCAAATCCAAGTCGAGCTCTCTGCCATCGACGCCGCCCGGCTCAAGGACGAGGCGCTCTCGTCGCTGGCCCAGGCCTGGGACCGTCGTCAGACGGCCTTGGCGGTCTACGCGATGGCGGAAAAGCGTGTCTCCAACGCCCAGCTCGCGGCGGACATTGGCGCGAAACGTTACCGGGACGGGGTTCTGAACGCCCTCGATTTCCGGGCCCTCGACGTGGCGCTCCTCCAAGCGGAAGCGGCCGAGTTGGCCGCGCGCCAAGAGTGGAGCGCTGCCCATTGGGAAGTCCTGCGACTCGTCGGCGGTCTGCGCGCCGGCACGGTCGCTGCCAAGCTCTGACGGTGGACCTTTCGGAGGTCATCCTCACCTGCCCTAGGCGCGGAAGAGGAACGCTCAGGGCACGATGAATTTGCTTTGTTGAAACCGGCCGTCAGAGCTGTTGGCGTGCCAAAGGAAGAAGTGACCCTGTGCGAAAAAGGGGATGGTCTGGCCAGCGATGACGGGTCGATCCAAAATGGTTTTTCCTGTCAGATCTGCCACTCGAAGACGGCACGATTCGACCGCAATGAATTGAAGGCCGTCCCATCGAATGAGGTTCGCTTGCGCGGGGAGCAATTCAGTCACGGTTGCAGGGGAACCACAAAACGCGCTCCAAAAGCTCCACATTTCAGCAGCACTGCTGATGTCGAAGTTGCCCCATGACCCAAACCAGTCATGGCCTCCGTTGTTGACCCGGTACACTCTAGCTTCATACCCGTCGTCCCCTCCGGAGTGTCTGATCAAGTCTACCGTGCTTCCGTCGGTTGGATCCACATCCGGCAGCGCTGTTGTCGTCACTTCGGTACAATTGTTCCATTCTGCCCATGTGCTCACAATGACCTCCACACCGGGACTTCCTCCCCAATCCGGCTCGGTAGAATTGCCGTAATAGGGCACGACGAAGTCGCTGGTTCCGTGGATGTGGACGACAGGAACAGGCTGGGATGGAGCACACTCGTTCCAGTCGTTGCCTCCCATGAGGCCACCCACAGACCCGATTCCGCGAAACGTCTCAGCATTTGCACACGCCAATGAATAGCTCATGAATCCTCCGTTGGAGTAGCCACAACTGTACGTGCACTGGGCATCGTGGCCGTGAACATCTTGGAGGTGGACGGCGAGTTGGCTGAGGAAAGCATGGTCGTTTACGTTGGTGAAGTTGAAATTGGCGTTCCAATGGGGTGTGCCCGTTGGGTCCTGTGCACCCTGCGGGAAAACCACACCAAAACCCTCCTGGTCGGCCAATTCTCTGAAGCCGCTGTAGTTGTACATCCCCAGTGCTGAACCTGAATAGCCATGCAGAACAAACACCAGAGGCGCTCCTGATTCCAACCCTGGTGGCCCGTAATAAATGTATTCGCGAGTCAAGACGGAGCCATTGTCGGAGTAGCTAAAGGTTTCTACATAGGTGCAAGAACCGTCGTCCTCCGTGGCCCCCTGAACAAAATTTAGAGCCCCTGGATCTGTGCACCCAGGCAACAAGAACAAACAATCTTCCGAGTTGATAGAAAAGGAGAGAAAGCCATAGGCGCCGTCCATCAAGGTGAACTCTGAAGAGAATCCTTCCAACGTCACTGCGGAATCCAATGCTTCGGCTGTGACCTCGCCGCCGTTCCACCCGTCCCCCCAAGAATCCATGGCAAGCAAGACGTAGCATCCGTCGGAGAGACACAAGGTGTCGGAGGTCAAGGCAAAGTTGTCTGTCCCTTCGAATTCGGCGACGACGGAAGTGTCTTCATTGGAAAATTGGAAGAGTTCCCACGTCATTTCCTCGCCCCATTGGGCAGTGGTGGAGGCGAATACAACTTCCGTCCCTTCGCATTGAGCAAAAAAGCAAAGAGGGGAGAAAAAACAGAATGGCAGAAAGATTTGGCGAAGGGTCATGTCGGAAGATACGAGATATAAAGAAAGCTCGAAAGCATCTTAGCCGCCGCGAGAATCTTCCAGTGTTCCTGAACCCGCTGAGGTCTGCCAGCGATGCATTCCTTCTCAGGTCATTGGGTGGACCCCGCAGGACAGAAGCCAAACACCCTCAACCCCGATTGGGTCAGGGAATTACCTGATTATTTGAATTGTCTCTGTCTGTTTTGCATCTGACGAAAGGACCTCCACGACGTAAAAGCCCTCGGGAACCCCCGAGACATCGATTACGGAATTCTGCACCGACTTTAACAGGACCCGCCCGGACATGTCGATGATTCTCACCGATTCAAAGTCCCCACGGACATTCAGATGGTCTCTCGCAGGCACCGGAAACACAAGAGCGGGGATGACTGTGGTGGTGGCGATCGATGTGTTGGCATCAATGGGCTGCCAGAATTGCAACCCAGCGTCCCACACTTGAGTCAAACAACACGTCAGCGTATCGCCTGGACAGGAGAAATTACTGACGTCCATGAATTCGATGCAAGTCGTGATGGTGTCCAATCCACCAGCGTTGAAAGCAAGGTGCGAGCAAGGTCCCCCAAAACAACTGTCCTCGCCCAGCAAAAGTCCTCCCGCATAAGTACTTACGTACAAAGGTGCCATTGGAGCAAGGTCATTGCCGGTTAAGGGGATTGCAACTTCTATTTCAGTTTGCGAGCCAACGGTATACACAAAGTCACACAGAGGTTCATCAATTTGAGCACTGGTCTGTCCGGCCGAAATCCCTTCACCAATCTCCAATGCATACCCCACCTCGTGCAAGACGATGGTGTCATTGCCAGCGGAGACTTCTAAGGAAATCCATCCACGTTGACTTTCCCCTGCTGCAAGGATGTTGATCCCCAGGTATTTCAAACCTTCCCCAGTAAAAAGTCCGCCTCCGCCCACATCAGTTCCAAGAACGGCATTCCCCTCAGTATACGGTTCGGCAACGCTGTCACCACAGCCCAGAGCATCGGGATATCCAAACGTCGAGTTGTCCATCACGGATGATCCTCCCAGTGAAATGACCCTTGCGGCCGTGGTCATCTCGGCTAAGGGGTAGATCTCAAAGGTGTAATCATCTGAGCTGTCCCCATTGACATCAATCGAAAAAGAATTTGATGCGAGGGTTACTGTTTGGTCAATCGAGTAGGTATTGATCTGCGCTTGACAAAACACATGTATTTGACACCAGGCAAGTCCGACCGCGAAACGCGAAACAACCGCAAGGGGATTTTTCATGAGCTCAAGCTAGCTCAATCGAATGACACTACTTTCACGACTGCAGGTGAAATTCTCGATTTACTGGTGGACCCAGCAGGACAGAAGCCCAACATCCTCAACCGCGATTTGGTGAAGTAGGCCTCACCGTTGGCTTTCGCGATATAACTAAAAAAAGAAAGGGCGCCCCGAAGGACGCCCCTGGATGATCTATGCCTAGCGAGAGATCAGTCCTCCACTTCCACGTGGAAGTCAGTTTCCATTTCGACGCCCGTGCCGTCTGTCGCAGTGAGCTCCATGTGAAAGTCCCCCTCGACCGAAGGTGCGGTCAGGGTATCGCTGAACGTGAACGTGGTGGCTCCCGCGGGCGCCAAAGCGGTCGACCAAAACACCGAATCGGTGTCCTCTTCCACGAGCCTCAGCGAAGCCAACGCCACGCCGTCGCTGTCGGACACGACGCCCTCGATCAACACCAGCGAGCCGATGTTCCACTCCACCTCATCGTTGAGCGTGCCAGGATCCAATCCGCCTATGGAGGTCAATTTGAATTCGGGCAGGTGGTTGTTTTCAATGTGCATGTCCGTGACAACCTCCTCCGCATTGCCTGCGGAATCGACAAGGGACACGTTGACGTGCCAAATCCCACGCACGGTCAACGGAACGTTCAAGGTGATGGAGGATGCATCCTCCACTCCGGACAGGCTTTGGTTCTCCAGCACCGCCCAGTCTGAGCCACTGAACAACACCAGCCCCTCCTCTTCATGCTCTTCACCCTCGTCGTGGTCGTGCTCGTCGTCTTCATGTCCCTCGTGACCTTCAGCGCTGTGGATGTCCCAACGCACCTCGCTCAACCCTTCGTCGTCGCAGAACAAGTCCGACAAGGTAATGGTGTCTCCTGCGAGCACTTGGATTTCAGCCGCCGTTACGCTGAATTCAGCGTCCAGCTCTGTGCATACCGTGGGATCGACCTCGTCGGTTTGTTGGCACGACGTCAACACGGCCAGCGCCGCAAAAACTCCGACAGCTGCCGGAATGTTGAATTTCTTGTTCATTTTGATTGTGTTTCGTTTTTCATGTTGAAAGAACGCTTCAACGTTTTGCTGAAGCGCAGTTGCACCCACCGCCCTTGAGCCACCAAGCCCAAGGCACGGTAAGCGCTTGTGTGATCAAGCCACGGACGGTTTAAGGCGTTTTGGATGTCCAAGGACCAAACGCCCTTCGCCGTGGTTTGAGAAAGTGTGATGTCCGCGAGCAGCGCGCCTGGGGTGTCGTCTTCATTGCGCGCGGTCAAGACTGCAGGGGCAATGCCGCGCCCCGACAAGCTCAACGTCATTCCGTTCCGAGAGCGACCCTGCCATTCGAGGCGTCCCTGTGCCGGTGTGGTGAACGGCAGCCCCAGCCCAGTGGCCAGGTCCCATTGACCCAACACCGACCCTTTCAGTCGAATTGTTTGGCGCTCCGCATGCCAAGCCACCTGCCCCTCGCCCCCTGTTCGGAAGGCGTTGTTGGCTTCGAAACGGGAAATCTGACCTGCGTGGGCAATGGGGGCAAATTGTGGGCTCGGCGTGATGGAAATGAACCCGCGATGCAAGGCCACAAAACCCCGCACCTGCCAGCACCACCCCAGGCTCGGCTCCTCATTTTCAAATTGGACTCGGGCCTCCCCCGCCCACTCCGTGTCGAGGTTAGGATTGCCTTGCTCAAAACGGAACGTGCCGTGGTGGATGCCGTTTGCACCCCATTCGTAGTTGCTCGGCACACGGCCGTAAGCCACGACGGTAGCGTATCCTGCAATCGGCCGAAGGGAGAGCGACCATGGACGATGCCAAGACACCATACCTCCGGGAACAGTGCGGCTGAATGGAAGGGCGCGCACGTCTAAGCCCACCAACTCGCCTTGCGCATTGAAGCTCGGTTCTTGGTGCCCTTGCTGTGAGGCATGGACCAGATCCAACCGACCGGCCCATGTGGACCTTCCATGGGTCGACTCCCCCAACAAAGACCAACGCATGCGACGGTGGTCGGCGAGCAAGAACTCCCAGCCGCCCGTTTCCACCCACTGCCCCTCGGATTGGAAGCCCCAAGCTCCGTGTGGACCCGTTCGACGCGCTTCAACAAACGACGTCCACTCCTCTAGGGACAAGCTCAGATCCGAGTCGGGCAAGGGCCCCCATCCGTGGGCGTGGGGCGGCGCGAGTTCGAGCCTTTGGTTCCACGAAGCACTGGCTTTGTAGGCCCACCGTGCGGAGGAAGCGGTTCGTGCGTTGGTCCAGCGCAGCAGGGTTTGGACACGCGACGCATGCTGATGCGGAAGACGGATGTCAAACCGCCCGTCGTTGGGTTCCAAATCGCCCTGCCGAGGCAAGCCCACGATGCCGGGGAACAAGCCTTGACGCACGTCCGAGGCGCGCAACGACGCCTGAACGGTCCTGCCATGCTGCGTAGTGGTCTCGACGCCAAGCACGGCATGCCCCGATTTTCCGGCGGTGTTGGTCAATTCCCCGGTCTCTAGCTCGTATACGCGATCGAGGTAGGCGAACGTGCGTTGAGGCACTTGCGAGGCCCCAAAGCCCGCCAACGAGAGCCCTGCATGCCAATGCAAGCGTGGGTTCGAGGCGATGTGCAGGGCATGTACCCCGCCTTTGACTTGGCCCACCTGGGCGACCAAGCCCGTGCGTGTTTGGGTGTCGGGCGCGTTGGTGCGTTTGGGCGATTCGAAACGCAAGCCACCGCCCACGGATTCCGGCCCCATCCATACGTGTCCCCCGCCGGGCACCCATGCCGTGGCGACTTGAAGTTCCGGAGCCACCAGGACGCCGTGGTCGTTCCCCCACCGACCGCCTTGCTGAGGCACGCCGTCTTCGAGCACCGCCACCCGAGAACCGTAAAGCCCTCGTACAACCGGCTGAATCATGCCTGCACCGAGATCGAGGCTTTGGAGGCCTGGGGTTTGGTCTAAGGCCTGCATCAACTCTGGCGTGTCCAAGACGTGCGCTTCCGATTCTTGGAATTGGCTGACGGCGACCTGAGCCTGGCCCAGGTTCACCTTCAATTCGTCCATCCAAACGTCGACGTGCGATGTGGGGTTCAACACGACACGCGTGCCAAATCCGACGCACGACAAGGTTAGCGAGTCCAAGCCGTGAGAGCAGGACACGCGAAACGCCCCCGTCTCGTCCGTGGACGTGGCATGGCCGCAAGGCCAGGCCATCACCAGGACGCCGGAGAGTTTGGAAGACGTGGAACGATGAAGAACGTGCCCTTCCACGGCCGTAGGTATGGGGGTTTGGGTCAGGGTCTCGCTAGGCCAAAATACCAGGCCTGCCAGAAGCACCGACGCCCCCACCACACCATTCACGGTCGAGTGCGCAGACGTTCTTCTCGCCCAAGCGATTGAAGACATCTTCAAGGGTTGAAAAGAGGAACGGAGGATTGCGGAAGGTTATCCGCGTGCAGGCGGTCCTCTGTGGCCGTGTGCCTCCTCGCATGGAGTGGCCAAGCGCTGGGTCGCCACTTCTCCCACCGTCAAAGCCAACCGCCATTCAGGACGCGCGGCGATGCTGGTCTTGCATGGGGCTTCTCCGACAGGCAGCCACTGCCACTCGCACATGTCGCACAAGTGCTGGTGCGAATCGAGTTGAGTGTCTTCGTGGGTTCCAGCCCACGTGGTGCATTCTGCGTGGTGATGCGCGTGAACGCCGTGGTGCGCATGGTGGCTGCATCCCGCAACGAGGTGCCCCCACTGGTGCGTGACTTCGAGCCCAACCACACCGAGCCACGTCGCCAACAGGACGACGGCTGAACTCACCGTAAACAAGGAAGAGCCATGCCCGCGCATGATTCAAAGATATTTCAAGAACCTACGCCGGCGCAGCAAGGAAGTACAAGACGCACGTCACTTGCGTTCAAACACCCCAAACACAAACTCCTGCCCCTCTCCGCTGGGTGTCGTGTGCTGCACAACCGACGTGCTCAAAGGCGACCAGTCGGCCGCAAACGTCTCTGCAAGTGAGGCATCATCGTACTGTTGAATGACGGTGCCACTGCACTTGGTGGGGCCGTTGGTGGAAAAGGTTGCTACAATGGCTGTGGACCTCTCGCCGGTTCCCGAGCGCATCGCTTGGAGGTACGCCTCGCGATCCTCTGCGACCGTCAGGAAGTGGAAGGCCGCGCGGTCGTGCCACAAGGCGTACTTCCGAGCTGGAAGATAGTCCGTGACGTCCGACACCACCCAAGTCACACGGGACGCGTTCCCACCGAGCCGTTCCTTGGCACGCTCGATGGCCTTGGAAGAGATGTCGAGCACCGTCACATCGGAATATCCGGCTCTCAAGAGGTGATCGACCACGAGGCTGTCGCCCCCACCCACATCGAGAATGGGCGCGTCAAGGGGGAGATTCAACGGAGCGATGAAGTCCAAGGACGTCTGTGGCACCGGCTGGTACCAACTGCAGGATTCCAACGACTTGACGTCATAAATGGCTTGCCAATGGGCGGTGCGTTCCGTCGAATTCATGCCCAAAGGTCACGCTTCCCACCCGCTTGCTGTGGCACTTGGGTTGCAATACAAGAGCTAAAATGGTCTTTTCCCGGGCCCAACGGGACAAAAACCAATCGCATTGAACACATGGCTGGCCTTTTGATTTTGATCTGCCACGCTGCGATTCACTGGCAAAGGATCCTACAGGGAAAGAGAAATGAAGAAAAGGGCTGCCGTCGCGACAAGGATGACCAGAGGCAGGTTCTTAAGCCACCATGGCTTTTTTTTGCGCTCTTGCTGCTTCTCTTCCCTCCTTTTTTCTTTCACCTCTCCATTGTCCCTTTTTCTTACCCGGGCTCGAAACTTTGGAAATGCGGCAAGCCACGCTAACCAGGACAAAAGGAGCAACCCCGCTCCAAGGGCGATGAACATCAACAACGCCCAACTTCCGTACCAGAGACCAAGAGAAATTACAGGTATACTGGCCACGTCAAGGGTGAGGGCGAGCAAGCCCATGAAAGTCCGCATCAACACGGAATTCTCGTCACCTTTGGATACATGATTGGACTCGCGCTTTTCAACGGCGACGACTTCATCATCTGGCCGAAATTCGCCCACCATGTTTCTCTCGGAAACACTTGACTTTTGATGTTCTGAAGTGATTGAGATGGAGGGCGCATAGGCCATCAATGCCTTCAACGGGAGCGGTGAGACTTCCGGAATTGGAAGAACCGCCACGAGACGTTCATTCGCCTCCTTTTCATCCTTGACGAGAACCTCAGGGCTGGATGAAGAAGTGATGGCCAAAACTCGCCCCGCCCTTTCCACATGCCAACCTGGTGAAACGCTTCGTTTCTGAACAGTGCACCCTTGCACCAAAAATCCGATGGCCAACAGGACAATTGTGAATCGTCTGGTCATGCTGCAAGTATCGGAACTCCTGTCACTATGAACTGCGGTTCTTGAAAGAAGTTGAGATGAACTTCCAATCGAGCCAACTCATATCTGGGATCGAGCAGGATAGAGGCCGAACACCCTAAACCCTGATTTGGTCACTCCGTGAGCCTCATCACCTTCTGGACTTTGCCGTTCGAAAGACGTTGAATGAGAAGTTGTCCAGGCGCATTGGATGGACAAGGCCGTCCCAAAATGTCCCAAGTTCCCTGAACTGCCGCCTCTGATTGCGGAGCCATTGTCTCCACGCTCAAAGGAAGCCCCGTGTTGCAGGTTCTGTCGAAGAAGTCCCACGCCACCATGCTGGCGCTGATGTCCATGTTGCCCCATGCTCCAGGCCAATCGTGTCCGCCGCCGACCACCTTGAACAGCTCCACCCGAGGGCATTGCGCTTCGTTCGACCAAGCGGATACTTCCACTTCGCTGCCATCCGTGGGGTCAAGGTTGGGCAATTCCACGGTTTCATCATCCATCAATTGATACGAGTCCACAAAAAACGCCATGGTTTCAGGAATGCTCGGGTACGCTCCCCATCCATCTTGGTTGGTGGGATCGCCGTCGTAATAGGTCACGTCGTCGTTGGTGCCATGGATTTCCAAAATGTTGGTCACCGCGCTTGGGTTGCACGCATCCATGATGTCTTGCATGATCATGCCTGAGACCGGGGCCACGGCCTGAAAAACATCGGAAGCTTGGCACGCCAACAGATAACAAAAATCCCCTCCATTGGACATGCCCGTTGCATACACTGCACTCTCGTCGAGCGAGTGATTGACTACGAGGTCGTTCTTCAAGGCCAAGGTGAAAGCCAAGTCGTCTACGTCTTCGTTGACCTGGAAGTCGTAGCCCACGTTGAAAAACGAGTTGCCATACGAATCCAAGCTCCCCTGGGGATAGCAAACGGCAAAACCAAAATTGTCCGCAATGGCATTGAAATCAGAGTATTCCATGATGTCCACCGCACTGCCTGTGTACCCATGAAAGACGAAAACCAGAGGGCAATTCGCGGGGGCTGATTCCGGATGATAATAGATGTATTCACGCTCAATTGTCTCTGAATTGTCTTCGTAAACAAAGGTCTCGAGGTATACGCAACTTCCGTCATCGATGTTGGCCCCTTGAACGGGGTTTAGGGCATTGGGGTCGGTGCACCCTGGCAAACTTGTGTCACACACGCCATCTCCGACCTGAAAGGCCAAATACCCCTCGTATCCATCCACCAAGGTGAATGGCTCCATGAACCCCTCAAGGGCTGGAATGCACGAGATTTCTCCCCCGTTCCACCCATCGCCCCATGAGTCCGACACCGAGAAGAAGTAGCAGCCGTCTTCCAAGCACAAGGTTTGGCTGGTGGTCGTCCCATCAAACTGCCCTTGGAACGACGCCAACGGCAACGGTGTAGCCGTCCAGTCCACAGACTGGTAAAGGGTCCAAGACATTTCGTCGCCCCACTCGTCTGTGGAGGTTTCAATGCTCACTTCTGTGAATTCGCATTGGGCTTGAGCTTGAAGTGAGACACAAACAAGGAAGGCTGATAACCATTTCATGAAAATCCATTTTGTTGTGGATCAGATGGTGGACTCGATAGGGTCATGTGGCCCATCCAACTGGTAGAAAGATAGCAACTGCTGTGCGACCAACCTACCGAAATCGTTCGCAGCTTCAGGGCTTGCCCCTGTAATCAATTTGCGATCTACATGACATGTAGAATCCGCCTTCTTGTTGACCAAAGTGACACCCAATCTCTGCAGCCGCTCACCAAATTTGTATGGCATGTGACCAGGCAGATAGCCAATTATCGGTGCCATACGGTCGACAGAATCAGGAAAGGCTGCCATGGAATAGCCAGAGAACACAAATTCTTCTGGGGGCAACTCCATACTCGCCGCAAGCAAGGCTGCTGGACCGTGGCAAATCGAGAGGATGAACAAGTCCTTAGAACAAGCCCAAAGAACAAGCTCCTTCAACGCCAGACATTCTGGAAGTCCCGCCAATGCTCCTTGTCCACCTGGGAGAAAGATTGCAGCGTAACTGTCATTCTCCTCCATACTTGTCGATACGAACTTCGACAAGTTGCCTGGCGAATTGAATTGTGGTTTGAACTCAGAATAAAGACCGGTCACGGCCGTGTCGTCATGCGGCATGGCCCATTGCTCCACCTTGACAGATTTTCCTGTTGGTGTGAATACGTCAATTTCGAAACCGGCGGCCTTCAAGTGAAGCATCGTCTCTTTTGCCACCCTCTCGAACAGGGTTTTGAGCCTGGACAAAAGACGATTGTGGTCAACAAAAAAGGGATCTACTCTCTCATGTGAATCCCCCTTTCACTCAGAGGGAACCAGGCTTGAGCGCTGACGCACGTGCCCCTCCTCAATCGCTTGTTTCCAAGCGAGCTTGAAACCCGCGCTCGTCAGAGGGCCTGAACTGCTTCGCAGCTCTCGAGCTAACCGGTCACTTCGTGGACCCAGCAGGAAAGAAGCCGAACACCATCAACCCCGATTTGGTGGTGGATCACATTAGGCGATAAATCTCGTCAAAAGAGGACCCTTATTGCACCACGAGACGGACTGTGAGACCGTCTTCAGTAGACACCATGTACAGTCCACGCTCCCAGGCAACGAGGTCAATGGCCTCGCCATTCCATGTCTCCTCCTTGATCAATCTACCTTGCACATCCCTTATCCAGATTCGTGAAGGCACAGGGCAATTCACGAGCCCAAACGATTGGCGTGCGGGATTGGGTGCAATGGTCCAGGTCCGGTTGGAAGGAGCACTCATCGCAGTCACATCCGCGGTGGCTGACGCGTCATAGATGTAGTACTCATACTCTGCGCGCGCGGGCTTGAGGCTCATGGCCTCGTCATTGCTAGCTCGGATGTAAAACAGAAACTCAGGGTTGGCGCCAATGGGAACGGTTGCCGTGTACACCCCATCCCCCGCTTGGACATCTCCAGAGACACCCGTGTCGAC
>JBMZHG010000036.1:0-16904 GCA_049616325.1 Flavobacteriales bacterium
GCTGCAGCAAGTCTGCCGGAGCTTCTGCTTCTACGGACGCGAAGGGCGCTTCTTGCGACAAGTCGAAGTCCACTTCGGGCTGCTGCTCCAAGGGTGCCTCAGCGTCAACCGACGCCAAAGGTGCTTCGTGCAGCAAGTCTGCGTCAAGCGGATGTTGCTCCAAGGGCGCGGCTGCCAACACCGACAACAAGAAGAAGGGCCGCAAGAGAGGCAACAAGACTTCCGGTCTCTCTGGCAGCAACTGATTGATTTGACCTTGGCTTCGGCCGAGTGAGAAAGGGGCGGCAGAGATGCGGCCCCTTTTTTTGTGGTCCTTGGCCAGGGGAGTGGCCGTTGCGCCACATCTTTGTCCTCAACTTCAGGACGCCGGCGGGCGAACTGATTGGTCCCATAGCTCAACAGGATAGAGCATCTGCCTTCTAAGCAGACGGTTCGGGGTTCGAGTCCCTGTGGGATCGCTAGGTTTCAGAATTGTATTGGTCTGCGACGGGAAGCGGCTCGAGAGTTTTGGACGTGATGAAAGAGATCAAGGTGAATCTCGATGAGTGAGGCTTCATTCTCACCATGTATGTGTACGCTTTGAGCAGCTAGACATCTGTCGTATCTTAAAGGTCCTCAAACCAAGACCAATGAAACGACTTGTTGCTTTGCTGATGTGTGCTGTGAGCCTTGGAGCTTCTGCACAGGTTACTTACCCATACAATCCTGATGAAGATGGCAATGGGCAAATTGCTGTTGGTGATCTGCAAGGGATTCTCGCCACTTACGGCAACGAGTTCTCGCCATCGGAAATACTCGTGGACGGAGAGACTTTGACTACTGTTCTCACGCAGTTGCAAAACAGCATTGATAGCCTTTCTGGTCTCACAGGAGGCGGTGGTAGCGTCTTGGATATGCCGCTTGGGACCATTCTGCCTATTGCGACAGAATCTGTTCCCGAAGGCTGGATGCTATGCGACGGAAGGGAAATCTCCATTGAAGAGTACCAAGGCCTTTACGATCTGATTGGGACCATCTATGGAGCGGGAGACAGCGCCTTTTGGGCTCAGGTGTTCTTTCCAGCGACCACGTTCAATATCCCTGATCTAAGGGGTCGAACCATCATCGGAGCAGATGACATGGGGGGAGAACCATCAGAGGTCCTTCTCGAACATGGAGGAGAGTTAGGTGAAACAGGTGGTGCTGAGATGCACCAATTGTCCTTGGAAGAATCACCCCATGGTGAACTGAATGTTGTCCTCATGGAGGGATCTGGATGGCCCAAAGCGTGCAACTCATGCACTGGCACGTCGATTTCCTCTCAAACGATTTCAAACGGTGGCGGCGATCAACCACACAACAATATGCAGCCTTACATGGCGCTGAACTACATGATGAAGGTGCAGACAGCGGAAGACGTTTTTCAACTCTTGGAAAATCAGATATCCAATCTTCAAGGTCAATTGGATAGCCTTTCACAAAGCCCTCCGTCCTATGAATTAGGCCAATTTCAAGGTCATGGATGTTCAGCAACATCTCCGTCAGGTGGGGCAGGTGGTCAAATCATGTTTTGTGACGTTGTGGACTCAATTTTTGTTCCAAGTGGGTACTTTTTTGAGTTAACAATTGGTTACCACCTGAGTTTTTCTGGGTACGGAAGGAGTGCAAAGTGTGAGCTTTTCGTATCCGATGACAATGGAGGGCCTGTTTCAGGTGTATTCAGAGCTAGTGATGGCGCCACAGGAATTTCATCGTCTATATCGCGCAACTTTCAACTGCCCAGCCAAAGTACTGCGACGTCCAGTCACAGCACGAGCGGAAACTTCTCCTTTCGTTTTGTATCGACATCAGACACAACACTGGTTCTGACGAGGCAAGTAAGTGGGAACACTATTAACTACGCTTATTGCACGGGAAACAACTGTGGTGGTGTGTCGGGAAGTATGACTATGGCCTATGAATTGTATAAGCCTTAAGCTATGAATCGATTCTTCACACTTCACTGCATAAGCTTCTGTAGTGAAGTGTGGCAGAAAAGTTGGTTCGCAGCGAACAGGGCGGCTCGACCCTCCAATTGCTCACGCTGCTGTTGGTGGATGCAGCCGTGTTAAATACGCAGGGGCGTTCGTGACACGCTGTTTGGGACCTCAAAATCAGGCATTCGAGGGCCTCGTCGTCCCTGAAACGCTAGCGCGGCGAGATGGGCAGTCTTTTGCAGGTTATCTTTCTTGTTGAAGAAAACGCGATGGACAAATTCTTGAAGGGAGAAATCCAAGGTTGGAGTTGGACGGCATGGCTGATGCTCTGCGTTTCGGCTTGTTCGTGGGCGCAAGTGCCGGTGGACCACTGGGAAGCGGTGGTGCAGGACGGAACGACGTGGAAGTACTTGGTTCCGACGTTTCAGCCGGTAGGGTATTGGACCTCTGGAAATTTTGCCGACGGCACGTGGGCGGAAGGGCCCTCCGGATTTGGGTACGGGGATGGAGACGACGCCACGGAGGTGCCGGCTACGACGAGCATCTACCTGCGTCACACGTTTTCCGTGGACGACTTGAGCGCGTTTTCACGGGCGGTGTTGGCGGTCGATTACGACGACGGCTATGTGGCGTACTTAAACGGCATGGAAGTGGCGCGGGGAAACGCAGGGGAGCCCGGGGAAGTGCTCATGTGGAACGCGGTGCTGGACAACTGGCACGAAGCGGTCCTTTACGCGGGCGGGACGCCCGACCTCGTGGAACTGGACATGGCGAGCGTGCTCGTGGAAGGAGAGAATTGCTTGGCAATCGAGGTCCACAACGTGAACGCGACGTCGTCAGACTTGACGGCCCGTCCGTTCCTTTTTCTAGGCGCGACGACGCCGGCCAGCACGTTCGAAGCGCCGCCCTCGTGGTTCGTGCCTCCTGGATCTCCTCTGCCGCAAATCACCTTCCACCTGAACATGGCCAACGAGGACGTCTCGCCCGAGGGCGTCTTTCTTGCGGGGGGCGGAAGTTTTGGGATGCCGGGAGATTTTCCGATGTCGGACGACGACGGGGACGGGGTTTGGACGATCACGGTCGAGGTGCCGGCCGGTTTCACGAGCCACTACACCTTCACCAACGGCGCGTGCCAAGATTGGAGCTGCAAGGAAGACCTCTCCGGGCAGGACTGCGCCGACCCCAACAATTGGAACGACCGGTACATCGAAAACGTCACGGGCCCGGTGGTGGTCAGCACGTGCTTCGCGCAGTGCACCACAGACGGTTCGTGCCTCGCATTGCCCGGATGCATGGACGAGGCGGCCATCAATTACAACCCTTCGGCGACCGTGGACGACGGGACGTGCGTGGTGTTTGGGGAATCCAACCTGCCAATCATCCAAATCACCACCGTCGACCCCATTGTCGACGACCCGCGCGTGGTGGGCAACATGAAGGTGACCAACCTTCCGGGAGGATTGAACACCCTCGCGGACGTGCCCAACGAATTCGACGGCCAAATCACCATTGAAATCCGCGGCTCGTCGTCCCAGTTTTTCCCCAAGCAATCGTACGCGCTCGAGACCCAGACGCCGCTCGGGGACAACGCCAACGTCTCGCTTCTCGGCATGCCCGCCGAGAACGACTGGATCTTGCACGGGCCGTATTCGGACAAGTCGTTGATGCGCAACGCCGTCATTTTTGAGCTTGGCGACCGGATTGAACGCTACACCACACGCAGGCGGTATTGCGAACTCTACCTCAACGGAAACTACCGCGGGGTATACATGCTGATGGAGAACATCAAGCGGGACGTCAACCGCGTCGACATTGCCAACCTGTTGCCTGCGGACACGCTCGGCGACGAACTTACGGGCGGGTACATCTTGAAAGTGGACCGCCTGCAGGGGGACTTCGAAGCGGGTTGGACTTCTCCCTACCCGCGGCTCGGAGGAGATGCGCAAGTGATTCAGTTGCACAAGCCTGAGGCCGACAGCCTGCATCCCCTTCAGCTGAATTACATCGAGCAGCATTTCACGGCGTTTGAAAACGCGCTGGCCGGAGCGGACTTTGCCGATCCCGAACTGGGGTACGCCTCGTTCGTCGACGTTCCGTCGTTCATTCAGATGTACTTCGCCAACGAGATCACCAAGAACGTCGACGCTTACCGCCTCAGCACCTACTTCTACAAAGAGAAGGACTCCGACGGAGGCCAAATCGTGATGGGGCCCTGGTGGGACTACAACTTGGGGTTTGGCAACTCGGACGGATGCGACAGTTTTTTGACGTACGGGTTCGAGTCGGACTCGCCGTGTCAAGTGCTGCACCCGTTCTGGTGGGAACGGCTGCGCGAAGACCCCAATTACACGGGCTTGACGCGTTGCATGTGGGACGACTACCGTTCCGACGTGTGGAGCGACGAAAGCGTAGACACCATCATCGATTCACTCGCCACACTGCTCGAAGCTCCCGCCCAGCGCGACCACACCCGGTGGCCACGACTCGGTCAATACGTCTGGCCCAACGTGTTCATCGGCCAGACCTACGACGAGGAGGTGGAGTTTTTGCGTGGGTGGATTCACGACCGCATGGCGTGGCTGGACGAGAACATCCAAGGGCAGTGCATTCAAGGATGCACGGACGAGACGGCCTGCAACTACGCACCCGCAGCGCTTTACGACGACGGGAGCTGCGAACCTTGTGCATGTCCAGGCGACCTCGACGGCGATCAAGCCGTGGGGGTGTCGGACATCCTTGCGGGACTCGCGGAATTTGGGTGCTTGACCGGGTGCTCCGCCGACGTGGACGGCGACGGGCAGGTGACGGTGGCGGACTTCCTTGACATCCTGTCGCTCTACGGAACGGTCTGCTGATTTCCTCGGGTGGGGTACCTTGCGGACATGACGTATTCTGTGATTGTGTTCCGACGCTCCTTTTGGATGCTGGCCTTTGCATTGCTTGCTTTGGGTTCCGCCGTCGCCCAAGGAGGCGACCGGTACGTATGCCTAACGTTGGAATCGGGAGTTGTTCGCTGCGGCTACCTCACGGGAGATGACGGCCGGGAAATCACCTTGGATACGCCCGACATGGGCAAGCTCATCGTGCCCAAGGTCAACGTCATTCGGATGGTGGATGCACCGGCAGGCACGCGCGGTGGGGGGAGTGGAACGGACATTGAATTGTCCGATCGCATGGTGCAGGACGACCGTTCGCTTCAAGCGACGCGTTACTTTTTCGCACCTTCAGCGCACCCTTTGCGTCAAGGCGAGGGCTACGCTTCGTTGTGCATCCTCGGCATTGGAAACGTAAGCTACGGTCTTACAGACAACCTCATTGGCGGACTCAGTGCTTCTCCTTTGGGTGCTGGGCTTACGGTGAAAGCAAGCACACGGCTTTCAGACAAGGTTCGGGCCTCGGTGGGAGGGCTCGCCCAAATCGGCTGGGCCGGAGGCGGCATCGTGTTTCCGTTTGTCAACGTGACCAAGGGCGACGAGAACAACCACTTCACCGTCGCCGCGGGGTACCTAGGGGGAACCAACGAAAACGGATTCGACTCCGAAGAAATCAGCTCACCCATGCTCAACTTCAGCGGTTGCGTGCAAGTGGCAGACAATTCGTGGTTCATGACGGAGAACTACTACTTCTTCAATCCGGAGTTCTTTCCGGTGAATGTGGTGGGCTCGATCGGTCTGAGGGTGTGGCGTCCGGTCAAGCAGAGATTGCAGGAATATGCATTCATGATGTTTGTCGACGAGTACGGGGATGCGACACCTGTGCCGTGGATCAGCTACACGTGGCCCTTCTGAGGGTGTTGATGGGACACGAGTTGCTCATGTCGTGGAGGCACAATAGCTTCGCAGAAGAGGCTTGACCTCACCCCGGACAATGATCCCCGGGAACTCCTGAATTTCTTGGACACATGGGCAGAAAGAGCAACTTTCTGGCGTTGGCATTGTTGGTGCCGGCACTTTGGTTTTTAGGCACGTCGTACGGGGCGGCCACAGACGAAGCAGCGTTGGCTGCACTGGATTCGGGCGACACTGCGTGGATGGTGGTCGCGAGCGCGTTTGTCTTGTTGATGACGCCGGGTTTGGCCTTCTTCTACGGGGGGATGGTCGATCGAAAACACATCATCTCCACCATGCTTCAAAGCTTTGTGGCGCTTGGCGTGATCAGCGTGATTTGGGTGCTGGTGGGCTTCAGCCTGTGCTTTGGCGAAAGCCTTGGTGGGGTGATCGGCGATCCGAGGACATTTCTGGCGTTTCGCGGGGTGGGATTGAGTCCCAACGCAGACTTCGCAGGCACGATTCCGTTCCTTCTGTTTGCGTTGTTTCAGCTCAAGTTTGCCATCATCACGCCTGCGCTGATCACGGGCAGCATGGCCGGGCGGGTGCGCTTCCGGGCCTACATCCTGTTCATGGTGCTGTTCGCGCTGATCGTCTACCCGCCGTTGTGCCACATGACGTGGCATCCAGACGGGTTGCTTCGTCAGTGGGGTGTCCTGGATTTTGCAGGGGGAACCGTGGTGCACATGTCGGCGGGGTGCGCGGCCTTGGCGGGCGCGTTGTTCCTCGGTCGCCGCATGGAAGGGGAGGTGTCCCCGGCCAACATTCCTTTTGTGATCCTGGGAACGGGATTGCTGTGGTTTGGTTGGTTTGGGTTCAACGCAGGATCGGCGTTTTCTGCAGGAGCGGATGCGGTGGTGGCCTTTGCCAACACCAACCTCGCGTCCGCAACCGCCATGATCACGTGGATTTTCTTCGACCGCTACCGTGACCGGAAGATGTCGGCCGTGGGTGCGTGCATCGGTGCGGTGGTTGGCCTGGTGGCCATCACGCCAGCGGCCGGATTTGTGAGCCTGGGAGACAGCGTGCTGATTGGTTTTGTGGCCTCCCTCGTCAGCAACTTGGTCATAGACCTGTTCCACAAATCCGGAAGGGTGGACGACACGTTGGACGTCTTTGCCAGCCACGGGGTGGGCGGCATGGTGGGCATGGTGCTTACCGGCGTATTCGCTGCGGAAGTGGGGTTGGCGTCAGGCGAAACCGCCACCTTCCTCAAGCATCTTGCGGCGCTTGTGGCGGTGGCGGTTGGTGCCTTTGGCCTGAGTTACGTCCTGTTTGTGGTGGTCAATTCGCTGATTCCCATGCGCGTCACGAGCAAACAGGAGGAGCGGGGTCTGGACGACAGCCAGCACGGAGAGAAGCTGCACTGAGGCATCACGGCCTCAGTCGAGCTTGACCTTGACGTCTTCCCCAAACCGGCGAATCGTCTGAACCTTGGCGCCGTCGTCGAACGGGTTGCCCTTCAGGTCGATGCTTTTTAGTTCGGGGATGTTTTCCATTCCGGCGGGCAGAGACGTGAGGTTGTTGTTTCGCGCAACCACACGCTTCAGCGTGGGCATGTTGGCGAGCGACGCAGGCAATTCGTTGAGCTCGTTTCCGCTTACAATGAGGGTTTGGAGCATCACGAGGTCGTCGATGTTGGAAGGCAAGGAGCCCATTTTCATTCCGCTCAAGTCGAGGTAGACGAGTTTGGGGATGGACAGCACTTCGACGGGGAGGGGCTGGCCCACCAAGTCGGGGTCGGTCAACGGGTTCAGGGACAAGGAAACGCCTCCGATGGTGGTGGAGAGTTTGGCACCCAAACGTTGAGCCATCGTCATTTCCGCGGCTTCTCCGGCGGCAGCTTCAGCCGACCCGGCGACCATCTCGGCTTTCCAACGCGCCAACATGTCGCCCATTTCCAGGTAGCGGTCGCCGGCCAAAATCATGGCGACGTCGTTGTTTTGCGAACGCTTGCCAATCGCGCTTTTGAAGTCCGGCGCTTTCTCCCGTTCCACTTCGTCCTCCAAAGGAATCACGAAATCGGGGTTGGCAAGGGAGGCCCGGCGACGCTTCATCAGCCGGTTCATCAAGTTGTCGCATTGGGCGAGAGCGCCGTTGTCGCCCACGGCCATGCCACGGGCAGCTGACAAGGCTTCCGCACATTCGCGGTATTCGTCCCGGTAGAGGTGGCACACGGCCATGCTCAGGTACAATCCTGTTGCCACCTTTTTCGTGACTTTGGCCTTCTTGTCGACGAAGTCCACTTGCTCCACCCAACTGGCCCACGTGGCGAGTGGGGCGTCGAGCGCGTCGAGGTTGTTTTCCTTGAACGCCGTCAAGGCTTGCTCTTGGGCGACCTCGAGTTCGGTGTAGTCGTGTTTGCCTTTGCCGACGTAGATCTCCACGTTCTGCTTGGTTTCGAGGAAGAACAACCGCTCCTCCATTTCGTCGATTACCTTGCTGAGCTGCATCAACACCGCCTTGCGACGGACAAACCGCTGCCCCTCGTACCCCTTCAGGTTGTTGCGAACGTCCATGGGGCTGTCAAACGTCATGATGCCGGAGGTGTACGTCAAGCCACCTAGCGGTCCGGACGCCATGGTCGCGACCTTTTCATTTCCGTACCGGATTGCGTTGGTCGAGGTGATTTCGTAGCCGTCCAAGACGTTCCCCTCACCGTCGGAGATGGTGACGCGCACGGGCATGGTGTGGGTGAGTTCCGCCCAGTAGGTCTTGGCGTCGCTGCCTTTTTTTTTCCCCGACCTAATCCGAGGCTCTCCGTACGTCTCAGGTCCCAAGGCCACGTCGACCACGCACGTCGGCAAGTCGTCCACGATCTCCACTTCGCGGCCAAGGCTGAAGAACTTCATGTTCTCCAGACGCTCGCCGTCCTTGATGATTTTGATGTTTCCGCCGTAGCGACGCAGGTCGTCCAGAGTGAAGAAGTTGGGGTCGGCGTGCACAAAGAATGCCACGCGGTTGACGATGCCCTCGGGCACGGTGGGCACGGTGGTGAGTTCGATGTTGGTGGACTTGGAACCCACGCGCTGGGCGAGGACTTGGTGGCCCAACAAAGTTACGGCCATGCAGGCGGCAAGGGCCAGCACGGAACGCAAAACAGAAGAAATCGTCATGGGGATTGGGGTATTGAGCGTCCAAGGTAAGCAGGAAGCCTGCCTTTCGCGGTTGCGCAAACCCGAGGGCAATCGCAAGTGCGGTCAGGGACGTTGGCCCGGGGCGCGAAACCGAAGCGTGGGGGCGGTGCGCAGGCCTGCGTGTTTGGTCTTCATGCCGGAAACGCGCTTCCGCCACAGCTCGAAGCTCTTGCGTTTGAGCGAACGACGCATCAGGGCTCTGACGTCGTTTTCCTTCAGCCCAAACTGCCACTCAATCGCCTCAAACGGAGTGCGGTCTTCCCACGCCATTTGAATGACCCGGTCGAGGTCTTCTTCGGGCCAGTCTTGCCAAGGAAGGTTGGCGCGCTTGTGTTGTGGGGTGGGGCACATGCCTCAACCACAACACCGAGACGGGATTGTTCACGAATCCGACGCATCTTGGGGGCATGAAATTCACAACCAACGCATTGGCGATTCTTGCCTTGGGGTCGCTGCTCGCCTGCCAGACCGAACCGTCGAGCACCCAAGTCGCGCCGGTGGACAACGACGATTACCACGTCACCGGCAATTGCGCCATGGAATTCACCGCGGAAGACCTTGAGCTTCGCGAGGCCAAGCACGGCGAACCCGGCGTGACGATGGTGGAACTGAGCAACGGGTACCGGGTGTTCACCCAGCAATTTGGGGAGAGCGAGGACGTGAAGGTTTTGGTCTTGCACGGCGGCCCGGCCTGCACGCACGAATACATGCTCAACGTGGCTTACCAAATGCCCAAGGCAGGCGCAGAGGTGCACATGTACGATCAGCTCGGAAGTTTCTTCAGCGACCAACCGGAAGCGGACCTGTGGAACCTGCCTCGGTGGGTGCAAGAAGTGGAGGAGGTCCGGGTGGCATTGGGGCTTGACAAGGACAACTTTTACCTGCTTGGAAACAGCTGGGGAGGCATCTTGGCGATGGAGTATGCTTTGGTTCACCAAGAACACCTCAAGGGATTGATTGTGTGCAACATGCAGTCTTCCATTCCGGATTATGCGGCCTACAACAAATCCACCTTGAGGCCCCAAATGCGCGCTTCGTTGGTGGATTCGCTCGAAGCGTACGAAGCGGCTGGAGACTACCAAGATCCGACCTACCTCGAACTCGTGGACAAGGAGTTTTACCGCAAGCACGTTTGCCGCCTCGAAACGTGGCCGGAAGACGTGACCGGATCTTTTGCGCGGCTCAACTACAAGCTGTACGACCTCATGCAAGGCCCGAGCGAATTCAAGGTGGGCGGCAGGCTCATCGATTGGGACCTGACGCCGCGGTTGGGGGAAATTGAAGTTCCGACGTTGATGGTGGGAGCCACGCACGACACGATGGATCCGGAGGCGATGGCGCGTCAGGCGACGTTGGTCCAGAACGGACGGGCGTTGATCTGCGAATCGGGCTCGCACCTCGCACTGTGGGACGACGAGCAGGCGTTCTTCGGCGGCGTGAACGCGTTCGTTGCGGACGTGCAATCCGGAAAGTTCGCGCCCTGAATCGGAAGGAAGGCAAGCGGGTTGCCGTACCTTTCTGAGCATGACACGGCACCTTTTTGGGCTTGCGTTCGTTGGGCTTACAGCGGGCTCTTTGTGGGGCCAAATTGCCCTGGATCAGGAGTTTGGGGATTGGGAAGCTTATCCCATTGAAGCCCAAAACCTCGACAACACCCACCTTCACACCGCCCAAGTGGCCTCCGACGGCACGTGGGTGTATTGGCGCATCGTGCTCGGGGAAGAGTTGGCGCTTGACGAAACGATTTTGCCCCACGGCTTGGAGCTGTGGATCGATTCGGACGCCAACGTGAACACGGGGTGGATTCAGCCCGGCATCGGCGTGGACGTCGTGCTCGATTTCGCCCAAGCCGAGGTGCGTCGTTACAACGCGAACGGGGTGGAGACCACCCTGACCTTGAACGACGTGGGCGTTCACGTGGCCCCGACCTACAGCGGCACGGACATGGAGATTGCCGTCGACCGGGACCTCGCAGGAATTGACGGCTCCGGCATGCGTTGGCAATGGGTGGACGGCATGCACACGGAGGTGCTTCCGGCGTCGCCTGCATTGACGGCGCTGAATTCCACGCCCGTGGACTACGTGCCGCTGTCGTTGGAACGTCCGGGCACGGCGCAGGTGCGTTGCCTGTGGTGGAACGTCAACAACCGGTTCACCAACGGCTCGGCCGAGGCCGCGATGGAACGGCTGGTCGCCGCGATTGTCCCCGACGTGATGGGCTTCAGCGAGGTGAGCAACGTGTCCGCGTCGTACGTCAAGGGAAGGCTCGAAGCTTGGCTGCCTGGGACGACGTGGAACGTGGTCAAGGACGACTACGACCTGATGGTCGCGAGCATTTACCCCATTGCGTCAAGCCATTCGGGTGTGTACCGGTCCTTTCCCGCGGTGGTGTCGACGGAAGCCGTTTGGGGCTTTCCAATGCTGTTCACGTCCAGTCACCTCAAATGCTGCGGCGGGGCGAGCAACGAAGCGCAACGCCAAAGCGAAGCCGACGAGTACATGGCGTTCCAGCGCGATGCCATGACGCCGGGCGGCCAACTCGACATCCCGGCGGGGTCGCCGATTGTGTTTGGCGGCGACTTGAACATGGTCGGTTTGGCCGCGCCGATTGTGACGCTCACCACAGGCGATATTTTCGACAACGGGGCGTACGGGCCCGATTTTGCGCCCGACTGGGACGGCACCGCCATGCGCGAACTGCCCATCCTGCAGGCCGATCGTCCCATGGACTACACGTGGCGAAACGACGGGAGTTCTTACATGCCGGGCAAGTTGGATTACGCGTTGATTTCCGACGGCGCCGTGCAGGCGGTTCACATGTTTGGGGTCCAAACGTCGGACATGAGCCCCGCCCGCCTCGCCCAGTACGATTTGCAGTCGGGCGACACGTGGGGCGCGTCCGACCACCTCCCAATCGTGGTGGACCTCGCCGGGATGGGCGGGGAAGTGCAGGACGTGGACGAAGACGGCGTGCCTGACGGTGCAGACAATTGCGCGGACGTGCCCAACCCGGGCCAGGAAGACTTTAACGGCAACGGGGTGGGAGACGCGTGCGAAGACAGCGACCAGGACGGGGTTTGGGATTACCTCGAGTTCCAATTCGGGACCGACCCAACCCTGCAAGACACCGACGGCGATGGCCTCACGGACGGCGCCGAGATCGACGTCTTCGGCACCGACCCCCTTTCCGGCGACTCCGACGGCGACGGCGTTTCCGACGCCCTGGAATTGCTGTTCCCCCCAACCACGACGTGCCCTGGCGACCTCAACGGCGACAGCGCCGTCACGGTGGTCGACCTGTTGCTCCTGCTGGGCAACCTCGGCGCCGCCTGCTAAGTCAGGTTTTCAGAGAACCGTTGTGAGAAACGTCAGGCGACTCGACGTAAGCTCCTGCCTTGTCGGGTTACCTTGCTGAACACCAAACCTTTCTTCATGAAACACCTTCTTCTCACCGTCGGAGCCACGGCTTTGACCACCCTCGGAGCTTGGGCGCAGTGCTCGGCCGACTTTGATTTCATGGGCGCGCCTTTTGGGGTGAGTCCCAACCCTGCATTGGGTGAAACCTTCGTGGAAGGCCAAATCAACCAACCCTACGAGGACGTGCTTCACGTCATTTTGCCCACCACGACGGGAGCCATTCCTGGTGCGCCCCTGGACGTGCCGCTCGATTCGTTGATTTTGGACAGCTTGAATTTGGTTGGCGAAATGGGCGAAACAATCACGCTGCTGGAGGTGGGGCTTTCGATGTCGCCCAACAACAACGGCGACTCCGGCAACCCCAATGCGTTCTTGGGAGGAGGCCAATACTGCGCTTCCGTCACCGGCATGCCTGACACGGCGGGTGTGTTCATGGGGCAGTTCTTCACCACCGTGTGGGTGACGGTTCCCGTGGTGGGACCCAACGCCATCCCGTTCCCACTTGAAGGCTACACGCTCGTCATCAACCCCGAGCCTGTGCCGGGCTGCATGGACGAGATGGCCTGCAACTACGACCCCGAGGCCACGGAAGACGACGGATCGTGCACGTACCCCGAGCCGTTGCTCGATTGCGACGGCAACTGCTTGTACGATCCCGACATGGACGGCGTGTGCGACGACGTGGAAGGCTGCACGGACGCGACGGCCTGCAATTACGATCCGTACGCCACGGCGGACGACGGCATGTGCACGTACGCTGAGACGTACTACGACTGCGACGGCGGCTGCCTGATGGACAGCGACGGCGACGGCGTGTGCGACGAGCTTGAAGTGGCCGGATGCACCGACCTCACCGCTTGCAACTACGACGAGGCTGCCACCGACGACGACGGGAGCTGCACGTTCGCGGTTGACTTCTACGACTGCGAGGGCAATTGCCTCAACGACACGGACATGGACGGCATCTGCGACGAATTGGAAGTGGCCGGATGCACGAGCCCCTACGCCTGCAACTACGACGAGACGGCGACCGACGACGACGGCAGCTGCGTGGTGGTGGGGGACGCGTGTGACGACGGCGACGACACCACCGAGAACGACGCGATTGACGAGAACTGCGATTGCGTCGGGGAACCTGTGACGGGAGTTGCCGACGCCGAAGACCACGTGTGGCACGTGTACCCCAACCCGGCGGCAGACGTGTTGAACGTGGAACTTCCTGCGCGTGGCTTGTGGGTGGTGACGCTGACCTCCGTGTCTGGGGCCTCCGTGCTTGCCACGGCGACCTCTCAAGGAGGCAGACTCGCGGTGGACGTCTCTCACATTCCTGCAGGGTCGTACGTGCTGACCGCAGAAAATGCTGATGGACGTGTCGTGAAGCACGTGCTTCTCGGCGCACGCTGAGGTTGCCCTCGGAAAAGTCATTCACAACCCCATGCGAGCTTTCTGCTTGCGTGGGGTTTTTTCTTAAGTTGGACTCCAAACTCACTTAGAATGAATGCACTTCGACTCTTTTTGATGGGGGCGGTGATGGGGGTTTGGGCGTTGTCCCAAACAGCCCAAGCGCAATGCACCGAGACCCTTGAATTTTCCGCTGACTTGGTAGGGGAGGAATCCTACACGGACAGCATTTTTCTCGTTGGCGATCTCAACACGCTCACGGTGAACCTCGACGTCGTGACTTCCGGCGGCAGTTACCCTGGAGACCTGATGGTGTACCTGTACGCGCCCAACGGAGAGTGCGTGGTGTGGGGAGGTTGGAATGTGGACCCCGATCCCGGGTGCACCGACATTGGAACAGGCACAGGTGGCGCTTGGCCCATTGGTTGGAACTCCACGACGGACGGCTTTTACACGGCTACGTTTGACTTCTCAGCGCTGGGCCTCGGAGGGGGCGGCGCATGGGTCGTCACCGTGGTCAATGCCTACACCTCTTCTTCGGGGTCGGACGGCGATTACGAGTTCGTGTTTGAAGGGCCGTGTGCCGGCGACTGCAACATCGAGGGAGCGTGCAACTACAACCCCGACGGGCTGAATCCCAACGAGGACGTGTGCTGGTGGCCCGAGGACGTGTACGGCGTCGGGTACGACTGCGACGGAAACTGCTTGGTGGACGAAGACGGCGACGCCATTTGCGACGAGACCGACCCGTGCGTGGGGGAGTACGACGAATGCCAAGTGTGCAACGGTCCCGGCGCGATCTACGAATGCGGGTGCTACGACATCCCGGAGACCGATTGCGACTGCAACGGAAACCAGCTTGACGCGCTTGGGGTTTGCGGCGGGACGTGCGCCGCGGACGAAGACGGCGACGGGATCTGTGACGCGTGCATCCCCCCGGACGGGTACTGGCTCGAAGTCGAGACGGTGATGGAACACACGGAGGACACCCTGGCGGGGATGACGACCTACCGGGTGCATTTGGTCTGCCAAACCGCGTCCGACTACATGTACTCCATGTCGGGCAGCGCGTCGTTCCCACTGAGCTTGAACAGCACCTCCGGGTCGTGGTACAACCACCCGGCAAACGCGTCATGGAACCCCTCGGGGCTGGACGTGGCCCTTCTTGACGAGGAGCCGCTGTTGGCGTACGACAGCTTTCTGACGATCGGCTCGGAGAATTCGGAGGGCGGGCCTTTCCCGGGGGCGGTTTGGTCTGCGGGCGACCCGCGGCCTGAATTCCAGCCGGGCGAAGGCAACAACGTCACGGTCAACTCGGGCAACGGGTTGAACTACTTGATTTTCCCGGGCATGGGGCAGGTGAACACCCACCCTGGATTTGCCGGCGACGACTTCCGCATTTTGGTGATGCAGATGACCACCGAGGGGGACATCTACGGCCAAATGAACGTCCAGGTCTACCCCGGGGGCCAAAGCGCCAACGCCATCACCACCTTGCTGGAATTTGACTCCTCGTCGTTGTGCTACGACCTTGACCCGTGTGTCGGCGAATACGACGAGTGCGGGGTGTGTGCCGGGCCCGGTGCGGTCTACGAGTGCGGGTGTTCTGGCCCGGAAGAGGGGTTCTGCGATTGCGACGGCAACGTGCTTGACGCGGCAGGGGTGTGCGGGGGCGACTGCGCGGAAGACCTCGACGGCGACGGGGTGTGCGACACGGACGAGGTTCCGGGTTGCGACGACCTCGAGGCGTGCAACTACGACGAGGCGGCTACTGACAACGACGGGTCCTGCACCTACGCCGCGGACTTTTACGACTGCGAAGGGAACTGCCTCGAAGACAGCGACGGCGACGGGACCTGCGACGAGCTTGAAGTGGACGGATGCACCGACGAGATGGCGTGCAACTACGACCCAACTGCGACGGAAGAGGACTTGTCGTGCGAGTATCCGGAAGACCTTCTCGATTGCAACGGGGACTGCATGAACGACGTCAACGACAACGACATCTGCGACGAGTTGGAGACGGCGGGGTGCCTCGATGAGTTGGCCTGCAACTTCGCGGCGGACGCCACGCTCGACGACGGGTCCTGCGAGTACGCAGCGGAGTTTTTCGACTGCGACGGGAACTGCCTGAACGACGAGGACGGCGACGGGGTGTGCGACGAACTGGAGATCACGGGGTGCATGCAGCTCGAGGCCTGCAACTGGAATCCGGACGCGACCGACGGCGACGACAGCTGCGAATTCCCGGGTGATCCGTGCGACGACGGCGACGACACCACCGTCAACGACCTTCTTACCGCGGACTGCGACTGCGTCGGCGAGGTGGACCGCGTGGACGAATTCACGCGCTGGGGCATTGAGTTGTTCCCGACGCCTGTAAGCGACGTGATGAACCTCCGTTTCCGTGGCGAAGCGGGTGGCCCAACAACCCTCCTCGTGACAAACGCGACGGGTCAGGCTGTACGTTCGGAACGGCTTACAGGCGACGGCACGGTCGACGTCTCGGGCCTGGCCGACGGGGTGTACTTCGTGACGCTTGAGGGTGCCTGGGGCACCGCCACGCGCCGAGTCATGATTTCCGGCGCGCGCTGACGTCCCGCCCAGCCCTAAGCCCGAAACAAAAACCCCGGCCGGAAGCGGTCGGGGTTTTTTGTGCACGGCGTCGTGAGACGAGGCTGCTGCAAAGTCGGGGTGACGCAACCTTGATTCAGGGGTGACCACGCGTTGACCTTCACGTGAAGTCCCGTCGTCAAGTTTGCATGACTGACAATCAAAACTTTGCGAACGTGACAGCACCCTCCTCCCAAACGTCCCAACCCACCAGTTTCACCACCAACTCACCCTCAAACCCACCTGAGCAGCCGGGCCTTCTTGGCAAGCGTGGACGGTGCAAAATTTTGGACTGCAAGCGGGTGAGGCCTTCCTACAGCAATCCGGGGGATTTCAAATTCATTGTCACGGTACAAGAGCCCGACGGCAGGGAGGCGCAAGTGCCTTGTTGCGGCGAGACGATGCAGGACGCGCTCCGCCGCCTCCATTGGAGCGTGCAGACGGAACGCGCGGCCCAGCTCGTCGAGCGAAACACTTTCATGCAGGTGCTCTTGGCGTTGGGGGTGCTGGTGATTTTGGGGCGTTCGCCGTCCAAGCCTAAACCCAAGACAAGC
>JBMZHG010000037.1:0-16130 GCA_049616325.1 Flavobacteriales bacterium
GGGGCGCTCCGGGCACCCAAGCGCGGTTGAATCGGCGCTTGATGAACCATGGAGCGGCGAGGACCGCGAGACGTTGCTTGAGGCTTCCCGTCCACCAATTGTCAAGGGTGAGCACCACCGGGATGCGGGTGCAATGCGCTTTGGCCAAGGCGTTGTAATCCGAATCCATCCATCCTGAACACACGAGGGCGGTGGGGTTGATTTGGGCCAAAAGTTGCTTCAAACTCTCCCGATTGTGCGCCTCCTTGGGATGAAGGGTGTAGTGGTCCGTCGAGGAGAATTGGAATGGAGCTTCAGTATGGATGGGCCAATGCACGATGTCCACGGACGCCACGTCGGGATGTTGCCCCAACGCCTCGGCGCACGCCAAGAAATACCCGGCGAGTTCCGAGTACAAGAAGACGATGCGATGGCCTTGCGTGCTCATGCCGTCGTGGATGTGGTGGGTGTTCCCAGGTCCAACACGTCGTCGCATTGCTCCGCGAGTTCCTTGTCGTGGGTGACAAGGATGACGTTGCAGCCTTCTTGCGCCCTTTCTCGCAAGAGGCCAAACACCACATCCCGCAATTCGCTGTCCAAGGCGCTTGTGGCCTCGTCCAAGATGAGCACAGGCCTCTGGATTTGCAGCGCCCTTAGAAGCGCAAGCCTCTGCTGCTGACCGCCACTCAAGTTGCTTCCGCCTTCGTGAAGCTGAAATTCAAGAGGTTGGCCGCCCAGGCAATCGTTCAACTTCAATTTCTGAATCAACGACGCCACAAGCTTTTCGTTCAGGACAGCCCCCGGCACGCGCAGCGTCAGATTGTCTCGCACCGTGCCTTGGAACAAGAACGGTTGCTGGCTGAGGTAGCCCACGTGAAGAATCCAGTCGTGCAGGTCGAGGTCATCTCCCAACGAAGTTGGGTTTTGGCCGTTGAGTTGCACGTCAACAGTCCCTTGCTCGGGCTTGTGAAGACCGAGCAGCGCGCTGATGAGCGTGCTCTTGCCTGAACCAGAGGGGCCAATCACCGCATGAACCTTGCCACGGGAAAACGAGTGATCGAATTGCTCAAGGACAGGCTCCTCAAGAGCCTCGTAGGAAAGGGTGGCCTGGTTCACCTCGAGATCGACCGAGGCGACAGACTCTGAGGTAGACGTCTCACGATCTTGCGTCTTGGGTTGGTTCAATGCCCCGCGCTCCATGGCGTCGAGAACGTATTGCTGCCCACGCATCTGCATCACAGCGCCATTGAGCCGACTCATGGAAGGCATGATTCGGTAAGCACTGATGGCCATGAAGCTGAGCAACTCCAAAAACCCAGATTCCGGCGTCCCTTGAAGGAGGGCAATGATGATGGAGCCTGCCACCGCAACCACCGCGAGAACTTCGTAGAGCTTTGCCGGGGTGAGGGTCAGGACGCTTGTGTTGCTGGCCAGCCTGAAAATGGTCCAACGGTCCTTGAGGTAAGCCTCACGAACTGCATCCGACGCCCGGAATGTGATGACTTCCAGGAACCCCCTGACAGCATTGGTGATGAGGGTGTTGGTGTGGGGTTCGATTTGGCGCCGGATGTCGCTGTAGGCAAGGAGTCTCTTTTTGGTGGCCCGACGAATGACGAGCGCTCCCAATCCGAGGAGGCCGGCGATGCTTAAAAAGACCACGGGATTGTACACCAACAGCCCGATCGCGATCAGCGTGATGACACTGATTTCATTCAGCATCATCAGGCCTCCAACCATAAAGGCGTTTGCAAATTGAATGGGCCACGTGTTGATTTCAGAAAGAATTCGCCCAGAGTCGGTGCCGCGCATGCGCTCGAGGGATTGGGAGAAGTGGTAAGACCACATTTGGCCTGACAAGCGGTGGGCGACGGAGAAGGAAAATCGCGTTTGGAACAGGTTGACGGCAAGGCCAAACAAGGCTTTGAACAAGAAAGCCCCAATCATGAGGCCACACAGCGCGATGAGAAACCGCGAGGGGGTGTTGATGCCGAGGGGAGCGACAGCATCGAACGCAGCTTTTAAGGTTGGATTCGATTGAATCGTTTCCGGCCGCACCACCAATCCGATGACAGGAACCACCACCGCAAGCCCCAAAATCTCAACAATGCTGTTGACGAAAATGCTCAACAGCATGAGCGCAGACCTCTTGCGCTCGCTCGCATTGAGCAACCCGTAGGTTCGTCGCAGAACCGAATAGATGGAATTGGAGTCGGGCACGTTGGAGGTCAAGCGGGCGATGCTGGAAAGGTAAGTCTCAGGGTCCGGTTAGGTGTTGCGTTTCGATTTGGCTTGTGCAGGGTTTCCGCGGCAAATCATCCAAGCTTCAAGGTCTTGAGTTGCTATGCTCCCCATCGCCAACACGCTGTGTGAACCGCAGGTTACGCCAGGTCCCACACAGGCGCGGGCACCAATCCAAACCCCGTCTTCAAGGGTGATGTCGCCAACTATGAGGTCGAAGGTGGCTTTCTTGTAGTTGTGGTTGCCGCACAGGAGGAGGGCGCCTTGGGAGAGGCAGCAGTGGCTTCCGAGGGTGACTTGGCCGAGGTTGTCAAGCCACACGTTCTCACCGATCCAGCAGTAATCACCGACGGTCAGTTTCCAGGGGTACTTGACGGTGATGCGCGGTTTGAGGACCACGCTGCGCCCGACTTTGGCGCCGAAAAGGCGCAGCAGGGTGCGCTTGAGGGCGCTGGGCCAAGGAAACCAGGTTTGGAAGAACAGGCCGGAGATTAGAACCCAAAGGACACGCGCGAGCCAAGGGCCAGGGCGGTAGTCCGAGTTGTCGAATTGGTCGAGTCGCGTCGTGTTCATGAGACGCAGCCCAAATTACTTCAAACGGTCGATGAGCGACTCCACCGTCACGCCGTCGGCCTCGGCCTTGTAGTTGCGGACGATGCGGTGGCGCAAGATTGGGGTGGCGACGGCCTGGACGTCTTCGATGTCCGGGCTGTATTTGCCGGCGAGTGCGGCGTGCACCTTGGCGGCAACGACGAGGTACTGCGAGGCGCGCGGTCCTGCGCCCCAGCTTAGGTACTGGTTCACTTCGGCCGTCGCGCGGTCCCGGCCCGGACGGGTGGAAGCGGCGAGATTGACGGCGTAGTCGACCACGTTGTCGGCCACCGGCATGCGGCGGATGACCGCCTGGTAGGCGAGGATTTCCTCGCCGCTGATGACGGCATGCACTTCTGAAGAGGCGTCTGACGTCGTTTGCTTCACCACGTTGACCTCCTCGTTGAAGGAGGGGTAGTCGACCCACGTGTTGAACATGAAGCGGTCGAGCTGCGCCTCGGGAAGGGGGTAGGTGCCTTCCTGCTCGATGGGGTTCTGCGTGGCAAGTACGAAGAAGGGAGCGGGGAGGGGATAGCGCTGACCCGCGGCCGTGACGGCGCGTTCCTGCATGGCTTCGAGAAGGGCCGCCTGCGTTTTGGGCGGTGTCCGGTTGATCTCGTCGGCGAGGACGATGTTGGCGAACAGCGGGCCTTTGACGAATTTGAATTGGCGGGACTCGTCGAGAATCTCGGAACCGACAATGTCGCTCGGCATCAGGTCTGGGGTGAACTGGATGCGGTTGAAGGTGAGGCCGAGGGCCTGGGCGACGGTGTTGACGAGAAGGGTTTTGGCCAGACCGGGAACGCCCACAAGCAAAATGTGCCCGCCGGCAAAAATGGCAGTGGTGACCTCGCGGATCACCTCATCTTGGCCCACGATGACCTTGCCGACTTCTGCGAGAAGGGCGTCGTGCTGGGAGCGGAGCGCTTCAAGCGCAGATTTGTCGTCGGAGAAATTCGCCACGGTCAGGATGCTTGATTTAAGTTGCTTGAAGGATGAAGCCCGAAGATAACGCGACTCGCCCGGACCGCCCTACCCGCGGGACAGGAATTGGGGGAGCTTGCGCAAAGGCTTGGCGAGCAGGGTCAAGGGCGACGGAGGATAGCCGTTCATGCGCCAGGCCTGCCAGTCCTCGCGGTGGGCCCGGAGGCGGTGCCTCCACGAGGCGTTGCTTACGCCGCCGGCGCGCATCAGGACGAGGGTTTCGGGCAAGTATGCGAGGGACATGCCGTGCCGGTGGATGAAGCGTAGCATGAGTTCGTAGTCTGCGGCCGAGCGGAGCGAAAGGGTGAAGAGCCCCCAGCGTTCGTAGCACAAGCGCGTGACAAAAAGTGCGGGGTGGGGCGGCATCCAGCCTCGGCGGAACGCACCGCGGGAGAAGGCACCGGCACGCCAACGGCGCGTGACCTTGCCCAGGTCCTCGGCGTCCACGTAGTGGAGGTCTCCGTACACGGCTTCTGCGCCCGACACTTTGAAGGTCGCGGCGACGCGGGCGAGGACGTTGGTGGAGGCGTACACGTCGTCGGCGTTGAGGATGGCCACGACGTCGCCGGTGGCGGCCTTGATTCCCTTGTTCATGGCGTCGTACAGGCCGCGGTCGGGCTCGGAGATGAGCGTGGCAATGCGGTCGCGAAACGGGGCAAGGGCGTCGAGGGTGCCGTCCGCGGACCCGCCGTCGACGACGATGTATTCGAGGTCGAAGGGAGCGTCAGGATGGGGAACTTGGCTGAGAACAGATTGCGCGGCATCCGCCACGGTGGCCGCGGCGTTGTAGCAAACCGTGATGACGGAGATGCGCATAAAGAGGCACTCAATTGCCCGCCGCGGAGGTGGCGTTGATGGATTCGGTGAGCCACGGCATGTCGAGGGTGCAGGCTCGGTAAGGCGCGTCCACGCGGACAAACGTCTCGCCAATGCGCTTGCCAATCCACTTGGACAAGGCCTCTTGGCGAAGGTCCGCCTCGACTTGCTGCTGAAACAGGGCGTAGTCGTCGTTGGGGTTGGCACGGTGGGCCGGGAACCGCTCGTCGAGGCGAATCATGGCCCAGTACGCTTGGTTGTCTTCGTCCAGGAGTTGGACGGGTGCCGACACTTCGCCCGGCCCCAAGTCCTGGAGCAGGAAGAACACGTTGGGGTCGAGCTCGTCCACCCCAAACCGCGTCCCTCCGTCTCGCGGGTTGACGACCTGGCCTTTTTGGTTGCGCGTTTCGTCGCGGGTGCTGTGGCTGAGCACCGCCGATTCGAAGCTCATGTCGCCAAGGGCGAGCTTCACTGAAACCGAGTCGATGCGGGCCTGCATCGATTCGAGGGCCGAGGGGTCAAACGTGGGTTTCATCAGGACGTGGCACGCGCTGAACTGTTCCCCGCGGCGGTCGGTGACGCGCAGGAAGTGGTACCCAAAGTCCGACTCGAAGACGGGAGAGTAGCCGCCGACCTCCGTCTCGTAAACCGCGCCTTCAAATTCCGGGACGAACTGCCCGCGGGCGATGTTTTTGTAGCACCCGCCTTTGTACTTCGAGCCAGGATCTTCGCTGTACCGCGTGGCGGCGAGCGTCATGCTCATTTTTCCCGTCTCGACCAGCACGCGAATCGAGTCGAGCGTGTTGCGCGTGCGCATTTTTTGCTTCTCGCCGACCTCAGGCTGCATTACGAGTTCGCTGTAGCTGAGTTCTTCCGGGATAAGCGGCAGGCTGTCGACCGGAATCTCGTCAAAATACGCTTGGACTTGGGCGGGCGTCGAGCGGACGGATTGGTCGATTTCGGCCTGCATTTTTTGGGCCAAAATCTGCTCCTTCACCGGATCCTGGAACTCCGCCTTCCACTCGGCGACCGACTTCCCGTATTCCGCTTCGAAGGCCTCAAGGGTGCCAAACATCTGCAGGTAATACGCCAAGCGGCGGTCGATTTCACCCATCACTTCAGCGTCGGTCACCTCCAAGCTGTCGAGGCGCGCGTTGTGGAGCAGGAGCTTCTCGAACAGGATGGATTCGAGGAGGCCGCATTGGTTTTCGTCGGTCACGGTTTGGCCCTCGAGCCGGGCTTGCGTGACGCGCTCTTGGATGTCGCTCGCCAAGACAATTTCGTCGCCGACCACGGCGACGATGCCGTCGAGGCGCTGGTACGAATCGGGGCCCGGAGTCGCTTCGGTTGTCCGGGTCGTGCCTGTCGTCTGGGTCGCGCCGGGTTGGGCGACGGCTCCGACAGCCGTTCCCAGGGCGAACAGCGCCGTCCCCCAGGTCTTCAACAACAAGTTGCGCATCATGTCACGAAGGTAGCGGGGTGGGTGCAAAGGTGGAAGCGCGGAAAGGAGGAAGAACTCACAAATTTTCACGACGCAGGTCGCCCTCGGCCCAGGCCTTTTGGAACAGGGTGTCGCGCAATGCGTCGAGGAGCTGTTGGCGGCGCCGTTGGAGGACGAGTTCGGTGATTTGGTCTCGGGCGACGTCGAGGGGCGCGGTCTTGCCTTTCAGCCCGTGGTCGAGGAAGCGCACGAAGTACAGCCGATTTTGGTCGGAGAAGGAGAGGGGGGTGGTACGTTGGATTTGGTCTTCCACGCGGTAAAGCGAGAGGGGAACTTCGTCCAAAAGCTCGCTCACCGCCCACCACGCCTCGTGGTCCACGTGGTGCATGGCCCCTCGCTCAATGCACCAACGCTCCAGCTCAGGAATGGTCGTTGAATCGGCCGCGGCGAGCCACGCGCTCACCCGCTTCACCTCAGCTTTCCAGTCGCGTTGGTCTTTCTTCGACCAATTGGCACCCCGCGCTTCGGCGGCCGCCTTGGGGTCGGGAAGGTGGAGGTAGAGCACCCGCACGGCGTGGTCGTGCAGGGTGAACAGCTCGGGATGCGCCTCGTAGTACGCCTCAATTTCATCGTCGCTGACTTCCGTGTCGAGCCGGCTCTCGACGTAGCGCGTTTCGTAAGTGTTGATCAGCAAGCTTCGGCGGTACGCTTCGAGGGCTTGCTCGAGGCTCGAACGCTCTTGCTGAAGCTGCGTTCTCGCCTGCGCGAACATGACGCGTTCCCGCATCCATCGGTCCAGGACGCGTTCAGCAAACGCCGCGCTGTCTTCCAAGTTCAAGTCGTCGGGCACGAGCGAAGCCAGGCTGTCCCAGGTCAGGACTTCGCCGTACGCAGAAGCCACCACGTCCCGCCCAAACTCCGCGTCCGCAGAGCGCGGTCCTTCTCCGCAGGATGTCCAAGCACCGGCCAGGCAGAGCGCAGCCGACAGCGTCGACGTTCTCAACGCACTCATCAGCGCACCAAGCTGTAGAGCGCCTCGCGGTTGATTTTGTGCGGGTACTTGCGTTGGAGTTCCATGATCCACTCCTTTTCGAGGTGGTCCTGGTAGGCCGCGATGGCCGCGCCGCGGCATTCCTCGAGCGACTTGGGCGTCGGCTGCATGTGCTCTTGGACGTGGACGAGGATGATTTGGTCTCCGCCTTCCGTGGTCTCAAAAATCACGAGGCCGTTCTTGTCCGCCACGAGGGAACCGTCGCGAAGGGCCTCAAACGCGCGGTCCGCCCACGTGTTGTCTCCTTCCACGAACTTGCCAAACTCGTTGCGCAACGCCAGCGGACGCTCGGCGATGAGCTCGCGACGAAGGCCTTCGACGTCGCCGGTCTTTTTCAATTCCTTGCGGACTTTCTTGGCAATTTTGGCGTCTTCGCATGTGTGGATGCCGGCCTGCAGACGCTCCGGCCACATGAATTGTTCGCGGTTGCGGCTGTGGAAGTCCGCCAGTCCAGCGGAATCCTTGACGGCGCGGCTCCACACTTTTTGGTCGGTCAATTCGAAAAGCAAAATGCCGTCGTGGTACTCCTCCATCAGCAGGCGGAAGTCGTTGTGCTTGCGCTCAAGCTGCGTGTCTTCGTACGCCAACAACTCCTCTTCCACGTAGCGGTCGACCTCCTCAGCGACAAGTTCACGTGTCGGGCGGTTCAGGTCGCGGATTTTGCCGCCGTTGGCCCAATCCACAAAGTCTTGGACGGTGCGCTCTTGGCCGGCCACGCTGAACAACGTGCGGTTCACCTCGCTCCGGCGCACGCCTTCGAGGGGATGGCCGGGGTAGAACAGGCTGTCCACCTTGGCGGCAGCGAGTTGAATGGCTTCGAGGCGGCGCGCACTGACCTCGGCGCCGTATTCCTTTTTCAGCTTGTTCACGAACGACGTCTTGGTGATTTCGGCACGGCTGTCGCGACGCACTTTTTTTGACAGTTCGCGGCGGCTTTCAGTCAGCGAAGGCAATTCCTTCTTTTCGACCAGCTTCAGCAGGTGAAATCCGTAGTCCGTGCGGACCGGGCCTGCGATGTCGCCGGGCTCCTTCAAGTCGAAGGCCGCATTTTCAAACTCCTCCACCATCTTTCCTGTCCCAAACCAAGGCAACAGTCCGCCTTTGCTCGCCGTGGAGGGGTCCTCGCTGTACTTCATGGCCAGCGCATCGAAGGATTCGCCGCTCATCAGCAGGCGCTTCACTTCTTGGATGCGTCCCTCGGCGTTGGCCACCTGGTCTTGCGGCGCACCGGCTGGCATGCGGACCATGATGTGCGCCACTTGCACCTCTCCTCGCGCTTCACGCTTTCCCGTGACTTGAAGGATGTGGTAGCCAAACTTCGTTCGGACCACCTCGCTCAGCTCGCCCTCGGGCGTGTTGAAGGCGGCGCATTCGAACGGGTAGACCATTTGGAAGGCGGTGAACCACCCCAAGTCGCCGCCGTTGCTCGTGACGGAAGGGTCGTCGCTCCCGCTTTTGCTGCGCGCCACAGTTTCAAAGTCTTCCCCGTTCTCCACACGCGTCCGCAACCCCTGGATGCGGTTCCACGCCCGAAGGGTGTCGGCGGGAGAGGCGTTGGCGTCCAAGCTCACCAAGATGTGGCTCGCACGGACTTCCTTGCCTTTGCGCTCGTAGGCTTCGTCCACCAACGCGTCGAGGAGTGCGCCGTCCACGAGGTAGGGGCGTGCAAGCTGCCCCCGGTACCCGGCAAGTTCTTTCTTGAACGCGCTTGCCGTGTCCATCCCAAGAGCTTCCGCCTCAAGCACCTTCAGTTTGAAATTGACGAAGAGTTCCATGTACTCGTCCAAAGCTTTGACCGTGTACACGCTGTCGCGGTTGTTCTTGCCGTAGACGTGCTTGAAATCGGCGAGGGTCACAAGTTCGCCTCCCACCTCGAGCACGTGGGTTTCGGTGGGGTTGGCGCCGGAAGTAGAGGCACTTTGGCGTTGCGCGAAGGTGGGAGAGAGGGCCATTCCGAGGGCCACAACCGCTGCTGCGGTCATCCATGCACGTTGCTTCATTGGTCTGGAGTCGTGGTGATTCGTTGGGGCGCGGACTTGCATCGTTGCAAATCCAAACGCCCCGAAAGTTCCGTCAAATTCTTCTAACAAGGCAAGTTGCCGCGCAGGTTGCGTCAACGAATGCTGTAGTTGGGGGCTTCGCGCGTAATCATCACGTCGTGCGGGTGGCTTTCTTTCACCCCGGCCGACGTGATGCGCACAAAGCGTCCCTTTTCCCGCAGTTGGCCCAAATCCGCTGACCCGCAGTACCCCATTCCGGCCCGGAGGCCGCCAATGACTTGGTGCATGACTTCCTGCACGGACCCTTTGAACGGCACGCGGCCGCTGATGCCTTCCGGCACCAACTTTTTCAGATCGTCCTCGGCGTCTTGGAAGTAGCGGTCTTTCGATCCTTTTTGCATGGCCTCGACCGAGCCCATGCCGCGGTACGCTTTGAAGCGGCGTCCTTCGTAGATGATCGTTTCACCCGGGCTCTCCTCGGTTCCAGCGAGCATGGACCCGATCATCACGGTGTGTCCGCCTCCGGCGAGCGCCTTGACGATGTCTCCAGTGTAGCGGATGCCGCCGTCGGCGATGATGGGAACGCCCGTCCCTTCCAAGGCCGCACTGACTTCCATGACGGCGCGAAGCTGGGGAACTCCGACTCCGGCGATGACGCGGGTCGTGCAAATCGAGCCCGGTCCGATGCCGACTTTCACGGCGTCCACGCCGGCCTCGACCAGGGCGAGGGCCGCTTCAGCCGTGGCGACGTTTCCGGCCACAATGTCGATGCTTCCAAAGGCCTTCTTTACGTCGCGAACGGTGTCGATGACGCCACGGCTGTGGCCGTGGGCCGTGTCGACGATGACGGCGTCCACGCCTGCGTCCACCAACGCGGTGACGCGCTCGTGGGTGTCGGCGGTCACGCCCACGGCCGCCGCAACGCGGAGGCGGCCGTACTGGTCCTTGCAGGAATTGGGGAACTCGCTCAGCTTGATGATGTCGCGGTACGTGATGAGGCCGACCAGGCGGCCCTGGCCATCCACGACGGGAAGTTTCTCGATGCGATGCTCACGCAGGATTTGTTCCGCCTTGGAAAGGTCGCTTCCGTCCTCGGTCACAATCAAATTCTCGCTTGTCATGAGTTCGGCGATGGGGCGGCTCCCTTGCTTCTCAAAACGCAAATCGCGGTTCGTCACGATTCCAACGAGTTTTCCGGCGTTGTCGGTGACAGGGATGCCGCCAATCTTGTGCTCACGCATGATGGTGAGGGCGTCGCCCGCCGTGGCGTTTTGGCTCAGCGTGATGGGGTCCTGGATCATGCCGCTTTCCGAGCGCTTGACCTTCCGGACTTCGTTGGCTTGGGCTGCGATGCTCATGTTCTTGTGGACCACGCCGATGCCGCCGTTGCGGGCCATCGCAATGGCCATCTTGCTCTCCGTCACCGTGTCCATCGCCGCGCTGACGATGGGGGTCTTGAGTTGGATGTTCCGGGAAAAAGGAGCGTGGAGCTGAACGTCGCGGGGAAGAACTTCCGAATAGTTGGGCACGAGCAGGACGTCGTCGTACGTCAATCCTTCGCCGAGAAATTTGCTGTCAGTCGAGGCCATGAGCTTGAGTTGAATCGCGTGTTCTCGCAGGCCTCACGAGTGAATCGCCGGTGCGCCGGAGCGCGGCTGGGACGTTCAAGGTTCGGTCCGCGATTCGGGCAAATTTAAGGCAGAACGCCCACGTTCCACACCCCCCAAGACAGAGAATTCACGGCCGCCAAACGGCCTAAACCCACGCGACGGGATTTCTTCGTGACCGCACGGAGCCGGGTTATTCTCCAGGCAAGACGGTCAAGGAAACGCTTTGGTTTCGCCACGCGCCCGCTCCGTCGAGGTACTGGATGTTCACCATGTACACGCCGTTGGCGACGAGCTTGCCGTCCACTTTGCCGTCCCAAGGTTCGTCGATGGATTCTGACTGGTAGATTTGGGTTCCCCAGCGGGACACCACGGTCATTCGAAAATTGGGGTTGGAACCCTGGGGCTCGCCCAAGAATCCGACGTTGGCTTCGCCTGGCGCCCACGGGAACCAGTCGTTCAGATCGTCGTCGTTGGGAGTAAAAGCGGTGGGAATCCAAACGAGGGGTTCTTCCGTCAGGCAGACCCAGTTGGAGGCGGCACCCTGCAGCACTTCGTTGGAGTCGGGCACCTCCAAGGCCAAAACCCTGTAGCAAAATATCCCCGGCGAGTCCAACTCGTCGCTGACGTCGTCTTCGTGGTTTTCGCTCACGGACGTCACGGTCGCCAGCGGCGTCCCAAGCACGTCGGGGTCGCTGGTCTCTTTGCGCACCACTTCATACCTGTCCAGGCCATTCAAGAATCCGTTGTAGGGCGACCAAATCAGGCTGTTCTCGTACAGGCCAGGAGTCGTGCTTTGGAATCCGAGAAGCAAAATCGAAGCGGCTTCTTGGGATTGAGCCACCGCCGCGTCGCAGCCGTTGTACGCCACGGCGCGGTACCGGTAGGAATACTCGTTGGTGTTCCGTTCTGTGTCCACGTGAACGACCGGGAACCCGAGGTTGGCCGGATAACGGGGAGTAAGCGGAATCCACGAGCTGTCCGTGTCGTCCCACCGCTGGAATTCGTACAGGCTGACTTCCTGGGCGTTGGGGTCGGTGGCAAGCACCAACTCGACCCGCGTTCGGCCCAGGACCGACACCCGCTTCAGGTTGGGCGGTTCGGGCGCGTCGGGGTATTCGAACAAAATCTCGACGAGGTTGGAGGCCGCGGTTTGGAACTCGCCGCCCTTGGCCAGGACACGGTACTCGACCGTCGCGGTCAACGACGCCCCTTCGTGCACGATCGTTTGCGCTGAACCCGACAACGTGTCGAGGCTGACCCACGGCCCGCCGTTTTCGCGGTACTGCGGCACGTATTCCGCCACGCCGCCGGCGATGCCAAGCGGGTGGATCCACGCGAGCTGCGCGCGGTCGGTGCAGGGGATTTGGTTGGCGGTCAGGAACACGGTGCGGACGCAATCTCCGGCCCCAGAAGGGTTGGGCGTGCCGTCGTCGTCCACGCAATCGTAGGCCGCGACTTGGTAGCTTTCCGGCTCCGCGCCCGCATTCGAGGTCGAAATCAGCACGTCAAATTGGGTCGGGTCGTTCACCTCGGCAACAATCGCCCCGCCGCCCGTGTCGAGGCATTTGTACACGATGTACCCCAGGGTTTCTGCGGCGGGTTCGAAGTCCCAATGCACGCGTGCGGCCCCGTCTTCCACATCCACGTGCGTCACGGTGGGGGTGTCGCCCCCGGCCGTCCCCAACACGAGTTCAGCGCGGTTGCTGTCGTGCCAATCTTCGAGGTTGCTCGCCAACTGGCGCACCCGGTAGATGAGCACTTGCGCGCACGGACCGGGGTTGTCGGTGTACGAGCCCCCGTCCGGAGAATCCGGCACCGTGGCCACCACTTCCCACTGCGCCGTCGTCTCGTTGATGCGCTCCAGCTGGAAGTCGCTTCCGGCGGCCGCTCCTGTCAACGCGTACGGGCTGTTCCATTCGAGCTCCACGGTGCCGGCTACGGTGCCTTGTTCAAGGCTCACAAAGATTTGGCACAAGAAAGGCGACGGGTCCGACACCGACTGCAGCCCATCTTCCACAGTCACTTGGACGCCCACGTAACAGTGCGCGAGTTGGTTGGCGTCGTACAGGAACGAAGGCATGACCCACCCCGTGGGGAGCACGAGGTTTCCGTTGATGACCTCCGACGAGATGATGTGCCACTGCGTTCCGAGGGGGTTTTGGTCAAGGTCAAAGACCTTGATTTCGTTCTGCACAAAGTCTTCGTTGCCCACCGGCGTGAACACGTCCCAGTGAAGCGTGGCGTTGCCCGCGTTGTTGACGTTGTCGACGTGCGTGAGGCTGGGGGGCGGCAGTTGTGCCCATCCGGCGAAGGCCGTGGCGCCAAACACAGCCATCAGGGCCGCGTGGCGGATGACTGGCAAAAGGTGTTTGTGGCTGCGCATGGGGTCTTGCTTGGCGGAAGTTTGGGTGCGACGCACAGGTACGTAACGCACAACGTCCCTCAAAAGTACAGACCTGCTTCACGGCCAAGGGGTTTCCCGGCGTGGTTTGCTCACAACGGAGTGTGGGTGACGCACGCTGCCCTTTGTGGGCATGCGCGGAGCATGAAATCAGGGTGTCAGGCCTGGGCGTCGGGCTCCTTGTACCGGTCTGAACCGCCGTACCCGTAGCCGTACCCGTATTCTGCGCCGTACGTTGCGTACCCGTATTTGGTGGCGTAGCGGTTGTAGTAGTAGGCCCAGCGCTTGGTCCGTACGCCGTTCAAGACGAAGGAAGCGTGTTTCAAGTTGTTCTGCTCGAGCAGGTCTTCGAGGTGTTGGACGCCGCGGCGGGAGGATTTGGCCACGTTGGTCACAAGCAAGGCCGTGTCGACGTGTTCCATCAAGACGAGGGCGTCGCTGATGAGCAAGATGGGAGGGGTGTCCAAAATCACGTAATCGTACGCTGCCTTCAATTCGGCAAGCGTGTTGGTCATGCGTTCGCTCAAAATGAGGTCCGAAGCGTTGGGCGGCACCGGGCCGGCCGTGATGACGTCGAGGGAAGGGTAGGCCCCGGGCTTGAGGACCTCCGCGAGGCTCGCCTTGCCAATCATGAGGTTCGAGGCACCTCGGGTGTTTTCTAGCCCCATGTAGGCGTGGACGCGCGGCTTGTGCATGTCGAAGTCGACGAGCGCCACCTTTTTGCCGGCCTTGGCGAGGATGCTGGCCAGGTTGGACGACACAAAGCTCTTGCCTTCCTGCGGGTGCAACGAGGAAACCAGAATCACGTTGGCGCCTTTCTTGGCCAGCAGGTACTGGAGGTTGGTGCGGAGCGCACGGAACGATTCGGTCACGGCGCTGCGGCTGTCGGCGCGGCACGCGATGGGGTCGTCGCCCATCTCCTTGTAGAAGGGGATGCCGCCGATGACGGCCGCTTCGGCGACCTCGCGCAGCTCGGACGTCGATTCGATGCGCTCGAAGAACACCATGCGCACAACGGATAAGGCGAGGGCGATCAGGAAGCCGACAGCCGTGTAGGTGAGCACGGTGCGGCGCTTGTCCGGGCCGACCTTCCCGGCGTAGCGGGCGCGTTCAATGAGCGAGGCCTCGGGGGTGATGCTGGCCCGGGCGATGATGGTGGCGGCCTTCCGCTCGAGGAGGTAGACCGCAAGTTTTTCGTTGACGCCGAGCTTGCGCTCCATGGCGAGGATGTCGCGCTGAGTCTTCGGAAGGCCGGAAAGGCGCGATTCCAGTTCGCGAATGTCCGCCTGCAAATCGACGCGCCGGCGTTCGACCACTCCGACCTTGTCGGAGAGGTAGGTCACGACGTTGCTGCGCACGTGTTGCGCGGAGGAGTCGAGCCGCCGCACCTGGTAAGAGCCGGGCTTGACGTCGAGGAGCAAGGCCGAGCGCTTGGCCTCGAGTTCCATGAGGGCGCCGATTTGCTCGGCCATCCACGGGTCGTCGAGCATGAAGTAGCTCGACGGAGGCAACTCCGCGCTGCCGCCCGGGGCCGTGAGGAAGGCTCCCAATTCGTCGAGCGACTGCGATTGCACGTCCATCTCGCGCAACTGGCGCTCGAGGTCGACGAGCGAATTGAAAAATTCGTTTTGTTCGCGGGTGAGGTCGAGGATCTCGTTTTGGGCTCGGTAGTAATCGACCTGCCTTTCAAGCGTGTCGGTGAGCGCGTTGATCTCCTCAAGCTGCCCGCTGATGAACTTCTCGGTCTGCACGTTGGTGGCCAAACGCGCCTCCGCCGTATAGTCGATGTACGTCGCCGCAAGCGTGTCCAAGAAGCGCTTGGCGCGGTCCGGGAGCACGTCGCTGCAGCTCATGGTGATGACGCTCGTGCGCTCCACGTTGGTCGTTTGCAGGGCGCCGCGGTACTGGCCGATGCGCTGGTCTCGGGTCTTCACCCGGATCCGGAAATGTTGCTTCGCCGCTGCTTCGAGGCGCGCCGCGTCGCGCGCCACCTCATCGTCGAGCCGGACCGTAAGATCGATCCCGCCTTGCGTCACGCGCTCCCCAAACCGCACCTCCACCGTCGTTTGTTCGTCCTCGCTTCCTGTCGCGTTCAGGACGAGGCGGCACGTCGTGGCGTCCACCACGAAGAGGTCGATGGCGCTTCCGGCCATGCCCCCTTCGAACCCGTCCACGTTGACGTCGACGGTCAGGGCGCCGAACCCGGCCACGGGCATCTCTTTGATCCGCCCCACGAGGTGGTAGTCCACGTGGTCGGAGATCTTGTCGATGGCGCGCCCGACGAGGTCGTAGGACCGGAGGACGCGGAGTTGGTTTTGGACTTCGTCGTTGTAGTAGCTGAACCCGCGCGACCCTCCGCGGCCGGGCAACATCGATTCAATGCTCGAAGCGCTCTCCTGGTTGACCAAAATCTCGGCCGTCGCCCGATGCACGTCCACCATTTGGTGCGTCACCAGCCGGCCGGCGCCGTACCCTACAATGGCCAACCCGACCAGCAACCACCAGTTCTTCCCCACCAATTTGACGTAGGGCCTCAAATCTTCGAAGCTGACTAGGGGAGTCTGCGAATTCTTTGCCATCTTGCGCAAAAGTATCAGTTAATCATGGTTCTTCAGCGCGCAGCCCTCTCTATCGGATTTGCAGTCTGTTTCATTTATGTCGCTTTACCTCAGTACTCGGGGAATGATTATTGCTGTGATCCTTCGTCATCAGATCCCACCTTGCAATCATTCTCTTTTTGTGGTGGCATAGATGAGCCTTACGAAACGTCTAATGATGGCGTGGTATGCGACCCCGATTGCGATGATTACAATGACGGTTCAGGCTGCCCCACCATCCCCCTTGACGGAGGCTTGAGCTTGCTTGCCCTCGCCGGAGGCGGACTCGCGACCGCGGCGATGCGCCGTCGCCGTGAAGAAGAGGAGGCCGCGCAAGGCGCCGCCTGATTGGAAACGGAACTGCTGCGATTTGCACGCGGCGCGAACCTAAACCCTTGCTGACTTTAACTCCGCCCCAGCAT
>JBMZHG010000038.1:0-15324 GCA_049616325.1 Flavobacteriales bacterium
TGTGCGCTCCCTCCCCATTGCCCCAACCCCATTGACCGTCTTCTTGACCATTTCCACTTACAGATACCACGGGAATGGTGTGAGCGTCTGCCCCCAAAAAATACGTGTTGGTCGCAATGAAGCTGGGCGCCTTGCTCGGCGGCACGTCGTCGTTGGGATCGAACGCGACGGCGCGAACAACAGTCGTTTCAGTGATGTCAATCGGGCCGGTGTACAAAGTGCTGCCCTCGGTAGGCGTGTAGCCATCCAACGTGTAGTAGATGTCAAACCCTGCAGGTGTCGAAAGCGTGATGGAAAGTGACCCTGTGTGGTAGCCCGCCTCGACATTGAATGTAGGCGTCGGAGCGTACCCCGTGTACATGTCAAAAGGGTTCCCCCCATTTGCAGCACCTGGGGACGGAATCACACAAACTTCCCAATTGGCATCTCCATCTGCACTCCTCGCCCAGCTGTGATCGGCTTGGGTGGTGTGCACGTCGGCTCCAAACGTGTAACTCTCGAGCACGTTCAATCCCGGGTCACAAAAGACCAAAGACTCGTCTTGGCATTGGTTGATCTTGAAATTGGTGTTCAAGAAACCTCCTACGTAGAGGTTGGTAGGCAGCTCGCCTTCCCCCGAGCACAAAACCAACAAATACCCGCCTGCAGGCACCGTTGTCCCCGCGGGGATTTCAAACTTGTCCAAGTTGGTTGGAACGTCTGACAAGAAATAACCACCCAGGTCGACGTCCGTACCTGTTGGGTTGTAAAACTCGACAAAATCCTCGTTGTCCCCTCCCACTCCCAAGGTGTAGTTGCTGCAGGAGAATTCGTTGATCACAACTTGGGCATGAAGCTCCAGCCCCAGCCCTAAAGCCATGACCGACCAAGCCCAACGCAACGTTATGTGGATTCGAAAACTCATTCAGCGAAGAGCTTAACGTACTTCAAACCGAATGACCGCCGAGGCCTGGTCGTTGTTCAATCGCAACACGTAGCTGCCCGCCCCGAGGTCTTGACGAGACAACATGGTTGTGCGACCGTTCACTTGACGCGTCAGGATCACTCGGCCCTGAACATCCAAAACTTCCAGGTGCCATGTTCCCAAGGGGAACTTCACCGTGCTAAACTCACCCATGGGGTTGGGCATCACTTGAATGGCCTTCGCAGCCTCCGCCGCGACGATGTCAGAAACACATCCGTCGACGACGGTGTGCAACGTGTTTTGGAAGTCTTCGTTCACCACGTCAATCACTTCGGCCACACACACTTCCGACGTGGCCTCGGACCAATAAACGCGGAGGAACGGGACGTATTCGAGGTTTTTGTGGAACGAAGCCCCGTCGTAGCTCAGGCCAATGACCTTGTTTCCTCCGGGCACAAACGAGGGAGAAATGTCGTAGCCGATGGGGTCCGCGAGCGAGATGGCGTCGCTGATGCTCACTCCCGAGAAATCCAATTCGTAGCCCACAATGCGGTTGTAAGGGTTCAACACGTGGACGTCGAAGTAATTCATGTCCCAGTTCACGCCCGCCACCATGAAGTGCACGGTGTCGTAAATGTTGGTGATTTCTTGGACCGGAAAGTTGCACTTGTTGTGAAACCCAGAGCTGTCGGGGTGCTCGTGCGCCACGTTGTACCATTGGCATTGCGACATGAGTGCCGCGTCGCTCACCGTGATGTTTCCGTCTTGGTCGATGTCTGTGCACGAAGCCGCTTCCAAATCGTTGCCGAGGATGCCTTCCACGTACGCCACTGCGTCGGCGTATTCCTGAGCGTCGTTGTTGTCCAGGTCCCCAACAAGCGCCGTTCCGCCGCACTCGCCGTTGCAATCCACTTCACCCGTGCCGAAAAGCACGCCGTTGCAATCGTAGAAAGGCTCGCACCCGTCCACCGACTCGACCACGAGCGAACCAGAGGAACGGTCGAGGTTGATGCAAACTGCGGCGTGGTTGTTGTCGTACGAGTTCTCGGACCGTCCCAAAGCGTCTGGGATGAAATCGTAGTTGGCGCGGACCAACAGGTAGTACGTGCCGTCTTCGACGTCCGTGACGTCAATCCATTGGCAGCTCAAACCCGCGCCGTAGATGTCGCCGCAACCCGCTGAGATGCCCATGTTTCCGCAACCGTATTGCCCGGTGCCTCCGCCACTGCATTCCAAGTCCATGACGCAGAATCCGTTCTTGAATCCAATGGGGATGATGTCGCCCTCGAGGGTAAACAAGTCGTACTTCGCATAGCCTTTGTGGTGCCAGTGGCTGTGACAATCCCCCCACTCAAACTGGTTGTTTCCCTCTTGACTTGGCACGCCAATGTAATAGTCAAGATCTCCGATGTTTTTGATGTGGGTGGTGAAGCGAACAAGTTCGCGTGCTCCGTACCCGTTCAAGCACCCCTCGTCGATGTAGCAGTCCGTTTCGCTCACCTGCATGACCTCTGTCGACAGACTGTTGATGATGGCGTCCTCCATCACAATCAAATCTGGGCCGGTGCAATTTGGATCTCCAGGATAAACGCAGGATCCGTTGTCCACTTCCGCCAAGGGGTTGTAGTTGCACGCTTCTGGATCCATGCACCCCGACGGCGGACCGGCAAAGTCAAATTCCCAAGACCACGCCTCGGTGCACGGACCTTCGAAGGACGCCCAACGCACCCAGTAGGTCACCCCTCCTTCGAGCAGCACGGTCAATTGTGCTTCTTCGCCACACCCGCCTTGGTTGTCGTCAAAGTAGATGGTGCCTTCGTTTGTGTCGTCGAAATTGCCCATTTGGCAGTAATCGTAGATGTACAGCCGCGTGTCGCAACCGTTCCCGCAGGAACTGAACGTGTACATCCCGTTGGCCTCGGGCGTGAACGTGTACCAAAACGAATCTGACGCGCTGTCCACCATGCCGTAATCAGCCGAGGTCAAGGGAATGGCGTCGTTGCACGTTTCCCCTGGCGCACAGGCGAACACCGCGCCGCTGGAGTTTCCGAATTCTCCTCCTGAAGCCATCACCTGACCGTCCAGGGAAACCGAATAGTACCCCTGCCCATAACCGCAACAAATGCCGTCCCCGTAAGAGTCGAAGATTTCAAACTGAATGCAAGGCTCGTCGCTTCCAGCGAAGCACAAGGTGTCTTGAATCAAGGCACCACCCTCCGAATAGGGCCCTCCGGACAAGACAACGTCTCCGTCAATCAGGACTTCCCATGAGGTTTCCCCCGGGTAATTGTCCGTCAACAGTTCAACCACCAGGGTGCTCTCCCCTGCTTCGCACTGGCTCCAAACAGCGGTGGAGCTCAGAATTGCTGCTGCTGCAGCGATTGACTTCCAACAGAACAAACGCTTCATTTCAATCAGGTTTTCAGGTTACGGACGTCTGTGTCGCTTGCGCGCGCACGAGGACCGCAAGTTACGACAACCACCAACGAGACTGAGGAATCCTGACCTAGGTTGCATGAAACGCTTGCGATGCGATGTATTTTTGGACCATGGCACATGACACCCACGACCACCACGAGCCCGAGCAGAACGAAATCGGAGGCCCCGTTGTCTTCGCCCTCTTCCTTTTCGCCATCGTTGTGGTGGCGATTGGAATGATGGCCTCGTAAGGCTTATTCCTCGACTTCCTGGTCGCTCTTCGACACCAAGGTCATCTCTTCAACCAGGTGACTTGCCCCCGCATACACGTCGATGACCCAGAGGACGTAGCGGATGTCCACCATGATGTTTCGACAGCGTGAGCCGTCAAACAAAATGTCGCTCATCGTGCTTTCCCAGCTCCGGTCGAAATTGATTCCCACCAAGTGGCCGTTGGCGTCCAGAGCTGGCGAACCCGAGTTTCCACCCGTCGTGTGGTTGCTGCCCGTAAAGCAGACCACGAGTTCCCCCTCTTCGTTGGCGTAATCTCCGTACTCGCGGGTCTCCAACAATTCGACCAAGCGCTCGGGCATGTCAAAATCGGGGTCTCCAGGCACGTACTTCTGCAGGATGCCTCGAGCTGTGCTTAGAGGATTGTATTGCATGCCGTCGTAGGGCGCACTCCCCTCGACCTTGCCGTAGGTCAGACGCAAGGTGCTGTTGGCGTCGACAGGGAACACTTTCTTCGGAAAAGCCTTTCGGAGTTCCCTGGTGTAGGCCCCCGAAGCTTGCTCGATTTCTCCGCGCAACCGACCGTATTCAGGCGCGACCTGTTCGAAGTAGTTCGCACGCAGGTTTTCAATCCACACGTAGGCCGGATCCTTGGCCAATTTCCCCCACGCCTTGGCGCTTCCGGAAGCCAAAAGCTTCTCCATGACCTCTTCGTTGTCGAACACACTTTTGCTGAACACCTTGGCTGCCCAAGCAGGACCTCCTCCTGCCTTGGACACTTCGGCGCGCAACCCCTCGGGGGACAAATTCTCTGGAACCCAGTCGAGGTATTCATCCACCAAGCGCCCGAGCAATTGCTCGTCGACTTGCGCGTTGAAGTCTTTGCGGAATCCCGATTCGTTTTCGCGAAGCTGCGCGAGAAGTTGGTCGCGTTTTTCGCCTTCGACCGCACCTTCAATGAGGCCAGCAAAACTGTGGGCGTAGTTGAGGATGTCCGGGCCGTAGTAGGCCAGCTCGATGAACAACGAGCGCGCCTCGAGGTACGGGAAATACGCTGCATTCAATGCGGCGATGTCTTCCACCACCGTGCTGCCCGTGGCGTCCTTGAGGCGGCGTTCCATGTCGCGCTTTTTGTCGAGCGCGTGGAGTTCGGTAAGGCCGCGGTTTTGGCCCATCCATTTCTTCCAGGCATTGGCCACACTGCTTTGTTTGGCGGCGTACGCAATGCGCAACTCGTCGCTCGAAGCCCGGGCTGCGTTGATGACGGCAAGGCCTTCGTCGCGCATGGAAATGCGCATGGGGTTGAGGCGGTTGATCACGTGCTCCACAGCGTCCGAAGTGAGGTACTGCTCCGTGCGTCCAGGGAAGCCGAAGACCATGGTGAAGTCGCCGTCCTTGACGCCGTCGACGTTCACAGGGAAGTGGTGAGCGGGAGCGTAAGGCTTGTTGTCGGCGCTGTAGTCAGCAGGGTTGTTTTCGGCGTCGGCGTAGATGCGAAACACACTGAAGTCCCCCGTGTGCCGAGGCCAAACCCAGTTGTCTGTGTCTCCGCCAAACTTCCCTACGGCCGAAGGAGGCGCCCCCACCAATCGCACGTCCCGGAACACCCGGCTCGTGATGAGGTAATGGCTGTTTCCGAAGTCAAACGCCACCACGCGCCCTTCAAGACCCTTCCCTTCTGTCGCCTGCTTGACGATGGCCTCCATCTCTTCTTTCATGCGTTTGTCCCGCGCTTCGCCCGAAAGCCCCACACAAGCCCGAGTCAATTGCAGCGTCACATCTTCGATTCGGTCAATGAACGTGCAGGTCAACCCCGGATTCGCCAATTCCTCGGCGCGGGTCATGGCCCAAAACCCGTTGGTAAGCAAGTCGTTGTCGACGGTGCTGTGCTGTTGGATTTGGCCGTAGCCGCAGTGGTGGTTGGTCAGCAGCAAGCCTTCGGCGCTCACCATCTCCGCTGTGCACCCGCCGTTGAAATGAACCACCGCATCCTTCAAACTGCTGTGGTTGATGCTGTAAATGTCTTCCGCCGTCAGCTTCAAACCCAGCGCTTGCATGTCCCCTTCGACCACCTTGAGCAGCGTCGGGATCCACATGCCTTCCTTCGCCTGAAGCGCGTTGAGCAGCCCAAACGTCATAACAAGGGCCATTGCGCCCTTTGCAGTCCATGTCTTCATGCGCCCAAGATACCCCACCTGTGCCCGACTCGCGTACTTTCGCATCATGGCCAGTTCCTCCTCCGACAGCCAGCTCCAACCGCGCCCCGCGGACCTGCTGGTCGACCTCCGAAGCGACACCGTCACCGTGCCCACCGCCGCAATGCGCGATGCCATGAATGCCGCGCCCGTGGGCGACGACGTGTTTGGCGAGGACGAGAGCATCAACGCGTTGCAGGAACGGTGCGCGGCACTGACGGGTCATGAGGCAGCGCTGTTTTGTCCTTCGGGAACGATGACCAACCAAATCGCAATCCAGGTGCACACGCGCCCCGGCGACGAGGTCATCTGCGACCGGTTGTCCCACATCTACAATTACGAGGGCGGTGGCATCGCTCGAAACTCGGGCGCGTCCGTGCGACTGCTTCACGGCGACCGCGGGCGGTACACGCTCGAAGACATGCTTGCGAACGTCAACCCGGCCGACAGCCACTACGCCCGAACCTCGCTCGTGGCGGTGGAGGACACGTGCAACAAAGGGGGCGGCTCTGTGTGGGACGTCGCCGAATTGAAGCAGCTTTCTGAGGCGTCCCGCGAGCGCGGCTTGAAATTTCACCTTGACGGCGCGAGGGTCTGGAACGCGTGGGTACGTCGCGGGCAATGGGGCGACTCGGAAGCGTTGCGCAGCTACGGCCAAATGTTCGACAGCATGTCCTTGTGTTTCAGCAAAGGGCTCGGATGCCCGGTGGGTTCGGTGCTCGTCGGGTCGCACGAATTCATTCAAGAAGCGCACCGTTCACGCAAAGTTCTTGGGGGCGGCATGCGGCAAGCAGGCGTTCTCGCCGCGGCGGGACTTCACGCCCTCGACCACCACGCAGCGCGCATGGAGCAAGACCACGCCCATGCCACGTTGCTGGGCCAAACCTTGGCCGCACACCCCGACGTTCAATCCGTCGACCCAGTCGAAACCAACATCGTGATCTTCTCGTTGCCCGACCCCGTCTCCGCTCAAGTCGTTCGCGAATTGTCTGACTTGGGCATCGCGTGCTTTGCCTTTGGTCCGGACAAAATCCGGTTTGTTACCCACCTCGACATGTCCACAGAAGCCGTGGAAGAGGCTTGTCTGCGCATCGCCGCGTGGCGTCAGCAGCACTGAAGGCAACCCCCGTTTTGCCCTTACTGGCGCACCAAGCGAACACCCCCCGGAAGGGCGTCGCTCTTCAACACGTAGACGCCTGCCGGAACGTCCAGATCAACTGTCACCGTTTCTCCCTGCATTGTCCACGAGCACTGAATTTCTCGTCCCGTGCCGTCAAACAGGCGGAGGGAGTTGCGCACTTCCGCCGACTCGATGCGTACGGCCAAGGTGTTGGTGAACGGGTTGGGGTAAACGCTCAAGCCGCCCCATCCCGCATTCAGGTTGCCCACTTCGGTGTTGCAATCGTCCAGCGTCAAAATCACGGCGTCCGTGGAGCTGCAACCCGCTTCGTCAGACACTTCCACGGCCACCACAAGGGTCCCGGGAGTTTCGGTTTGGACCACGGCCATTGGACCGCTGTGCCCTGTCGTCCAGGTGTAACTCAAGTTGTTGCCAAGCGGGGCCAACAACGTGAAGGCGTCACCTGCACACCCGAACAAATCTGGCCCGAGGTCCACGTCGGGAACCCCAACCGTTTCCACCCAAACCCATTCCGAAGCCTCGCAACCGTTCTCGTCCACGACCTCAACTTGACACAAGCCGCCTGGCAGGTTGAACACTTCTGCGCCTGCCGCCTCAAAGGACCCCACTGTCCAAGTCGCCTCCGCCACGCCTTGACCACCCAAGACAACTGCCGCCCCGGTCATCGCCCCCGCCTCGCAATCCGGCGAAAGCGTGACCTCCACCTCAATCGGCGCGGGCTCTTCCACCTCGTACACCCCCTCAAACGATTGACCACAAAACGCAGCCTCCAAGTGGTATTCTCCCGGAAGCAGTGGCGCAAGGAAGGCCTCTGTTGACGTGAAACCAAACGGCCCCGTCCAAGCCCAATCCACCGCAGCCGGGCCGACGTTGGTGTTCGTGTAGATCGCCCCGTTCGGATTGAATCCAGTTTCAAGGCTGCACGACAAATCTTGCGGGCTTACAGAGACCGACCAATCTTCGGGAGACGCAGAAACAATGGACACTTCCACGGTACCAACTTCACCGTAATACCCGTCCACTTGCAACAAGAGGGTCTGACCGCCTTCCAAACACGGGGTCAAAAACCCGCTTCGAAACGCCCCAGAAGCGCACCCAATGTCGTCGTTGGCGTTGATCAATTCGTACGTGGAAAAATCGATGCAATCTTCCACGTCCCACAACGCGAGTTGGGTGTCAAACGTGGTCGAATCGTTGCACGTGGTGATGTAGTAAACTCCGCCATCAAGCGGGACTTCCCAAGAAAGCCAAACCGTCCGGTTCAACCCGGACTCGCACCAACCTCCGTACGTGCCGCATCCCCACGCCGGGGGAGCAGGTTCGCCCGGCGAAACCGTGGCATCCACCGTGGATCCTACCCAACTCGGGCCGTCCGCCACGATGGACTCAGCCAGGCAGGGTTGGTCTGCATTCAACAGGGCCGGTCGGAAGGTCCAGTCGTTTCCTGAACCGGTTCCAGCAAAAGCCATGACGTCTTCTCCTCCCAAGGCAATTGTAAACTGGGTTCCACCGTCTCCGTAACTGTCGCGATGAACCAGCACCAAGCTGTCTTCTTCCGACACACAAACGGTCGGGGAATTGAAAAACGAATTGCTGGCATAGGGGTCACCCGGCAACCCTGCCACGTCGTTGCCACATCCGACCTCTGAATTGCCTCCCCAAAGGAGCGCATTGCCGTCGCCGCATTCCGTACCGAACGGGATCAATTCCCAATACAATTCGTATCCCCACGCATCGGTAGTCAAGGCCACGCTGAGCGCCACGGAATCTTCAGGGCAGGGAGACTGTCCCATCGCGGCAAAGGCCATCAAAGCGAACGCACAACTCGCTGCGCTGCGACGAGATGGCAAAAGCAATTTCAGTGCTGTCATGCAAGAAAGGTAAGGAGGTTGTCCCCAACTTTGTCCGATGCTCGTTCTGCTATCTCCGGCCAAAACCCTGACGCCCTCTTCCCCCAATCAGCCCGACCTTCCGTTCGAATTGACCTCGCCAACCTGCCTGCACGAAGCCGAGGCCATCGTCGCCCGATTGGCAACCTGGAGTCGCTCCCAAACCCAAACCGAACTGGCATTGAGCGAATCCCTGACCGAAAACGTCTTCGGGTGGCACCAAACCTGGAATCCTCAGTCGTTGTGGGCCGCAGGCTGGACGTTTCGTGGAGATGCCTTCAAATCGCTGGACATTCGCTCTTTTAACCTGGACGACGTTCGTGCGGCTCAGAACAGGCTTCGAATCCTTCACGGGGTGTACGGTGCACTCCGCCCCTTGGATCAATACAGCCCTGTTCGACTCGAGATGGGGCATCGGTGGTGCCACCACGCCAGCCACCCTTCGATGGCCTCATTTTGGAAGGAGCGCCTTCCGAAAGTCCTCCTGCACGAAGCCCAAAATCTTCCATCCGGCATGATTTTGAACTTGGCCAGCACCGAGTACAGCAGCGTGGCCCTGCACGGCATCGACCCCAGTCGCGTGTTGACGTGCCATTTCCTTGAAAACCGAGCGGGGAAATTGAAGTCCATCTCCGCTTTTGCCAAAGCCGCACGCGGCGCCATGGCCCGCTTTGTTCTGAAAAACAACCTCCAAAGCGCCGAAGAACTCGAGTCGTTTGTGGATCGTGGTTACGTGTACCTTCCAGAAGAAAGTTCGAGCAACGACAAGGTTTTCGTGCGAACTTTGGCCCCATGAATGTTCCAAACTTCCGGATGTCTGCCGGGGTGTTGCTGTTGGCAAGCATGGTGATTTCCACCAACGGACTTGCCCAGCGCTCCAAGAAGTCGTCCAAAATTGCTACCTCAACCTCCCAACCCTCTGTTCCTGACATGGATTCCCTTTCCTATGCCCTCGGCGTTTTGTTCGCCACCAATTTGTCCAACGAAGGCTTGACCTCGGTCCACGGCGAATCCTTGAAGTCCGGATTTGAGGCCACCCTTGCCGGCGACGCCACGATGTCCGCAGCTGAGGCAGATGCCTTGGTTCGCACGGAAATGATGCGAATGAAGGAAGAAAAGGGCCGTGCCACCAAAGAGGAGGGCGAGGCTTTTCTTGCCGCAAACGCGAACAACGAGGGGATTCTCACCACCGCTTCCGGCCTTCAATATCGGCACGATGTGGTCGGCAGCGGCGCCTCGCCCGACGCCAACGACGAAGTCACCGTGCACTACCGCGGCACTTTGCTCAGCGGCGAGGAATTCGATTCAAGCTTCAAACGTGGCGAGCCCATCTCGTTTCCCTTGAACGGGGTGATTCGCGGTTGGACGGAAGGCCTTCAACTCATGAAAGAAGGCGGGAAAACGACCTTTTTTATCCCGCAAGAGTTGGCGTACGGAGCTCGTCCTGCGCCAGGAGGTGCCATCCCTCCTTACGCTGCACTGATTTTCGAAGTTGAGCTCATCAAAGTCTCCTCGAAAAATTAAACAGGCGTATAAATTTTGATAACAATCAACCTGCAACCCCAGTGGATTCGTCCGCTGGGGTTTTTCGTTGGCCTCAGGTGAAACCGACAAGGGAATCGCCACGTATGCGGAGGAAAACCCTATCAAAATTTCCACCCCATGCGAGTTCTCTTGCACTCCTTGATTCTCTGGACCCTCGGATTTGTCCCCGCTCCCACGTGGTCGCAGTCCGACGAGCCCTGTTCTGCTGAAACCCTTCACAACGCCGAGATCGAGGCGTCGGAGAGTTACGCCCGGAACTTCAATGCAGTGCGCGATGCCGTACAACGCTTGCAGGCTGAGACCAACCGCAACATGGAGATTTACAACATCCCGGTTGTGGTGCACGTGGTTCACCGCGGTTCCCCTATCGGCGTCGACGAAAACATCAGTGACGCACAAATTCTCTCGGCCATCGACGCCATGAACGACGACTTCCGAAAGGCTGCCGGCACCCCCGGAGACGGAAACGGTGTGGACACCTTCATTCAGTTTGAGATGGCCAAACGAACTCCCAACGACGAACCCACGAACGGAATTGTTCGAGTCAACGGAAACGTCGTGCCCGGTTACGCAGAACACGGAATCAGCAACGGGAACGATCCCGACGCTGCGGACCAGCGAGACGTCAAAGAACTGACGACGTGGTACGGCGACGATTACGTCAACATTTTCGTGGTGCCTGAAATCAACGGCAACGACGGCGGCTGGGGTGTCCAAGGATTTGCTTACCTCGGACCTACGGGGGACGAACGCGACGGCATCGTGGTGTTGTACAACACGTTCGGCACCGTGGGTGAGTTGAAAGAAGGACGGGACATGAACCGGACCGTCGTGCACGAGATGGGTCACCACCTTTCGCTGTGGCATACATTCTCAAACACGGATTCTTGCACTTCTGAAACCAATTGCGAAAATCAAGGGGACGAGGTGTGCGACACACCGCCTACGCTGGAAAACAACTCCGGCTGCAGCCTCCCCTCGTGCGAAGGCGCTCAGGTGGAGAATTACATGGACTACACGCCGCAGGATTGCAAGAACATGTTCACTGAAGGTCAGCGCACCCGCATGCGCGCTTCGTTGGAAAGCGTGCGTTTAAGTCTCCTCGAAAGCTTTGGTGCCGTGCCTGTCACGGAACGGGATCTGACGGTTTCTGGATTGAGCAACGTCGGAGAAACCACTTGCCTCCCTTCCGTAGCGCCCTTGGCCTTGGTGACCAACTATGGAACACACGCGGTCAACGGATTTGAGCTTACCACCACCCTGAACAACCACGCTTCCTTCACCACGATCCACCAGGAAACGGTGAACCCCGGAGCCAACGTGGAAGTTCTGTTGCCTGAATTGGCTCTCGCATCCGACACCAACGACTTCTCGGTGAGCGTCAAATTGCTCGGAGGCAACGCCGACGACTTTGAGGGGAACGACGGGTACTCGCAACGTGTGACCTTGGGCGCCTCAGATTACTGGACGATGTCCCTGACCACCGACACCTGGGCCAATGAAATCAGCTGGCGCATTGAGGACGCTTCAGGTGAAACGTTGATGGACGGCGGAGGCTACAGTTTGGGAGTCGCTACGTACGTGGAAGAAGGGTGCATCCCCGTGGGCTGCCACACCCTGATCATGGAGGACAGCAACGGCGACGGAATCTGTTCGTTCGACTTCAACGGAGATGGGATTTGTGAGTCAGGCGGAAGCATGACGTTGACCAACGCAGCCGGCGAAGTGTTGGTGGAATTGGACAACACCAACAACGACTTCGGCACCTTGGGCACGTGGGAAGTTTGTGCCAGCGAAACTTCGGCCCTCGAAGGTTGTGAGGACAACAACAGCAACGGCATTTGCGACAGCGCTGAAATCGCGGGTTGCCAAGATGTTTTTGCCTGCAACTTCACGCCCGGTGCCATCCTGGACAACGGATCCTGCACCTACGCTGAAGCGCATTACGACTGCGACGGCAACTGCTTGGCGGATTCGGACGGCGACGGGGTTTGTGATCCGTTCGATACGGACGGGTGTACTGACGCCGGTGCGTGCAACTTTACGGCCAACGCCTCCGAGGACGACGGATCCTGCGAATACACTTCATGTGCGGGTTGCACCGACAGCAACGGGTGCAACTACGACGCAACAGCCACTGTTTCGATTGAGTGCGTCTACCCTGAGACGTATTACACCTGCGACGGTGAATGCCAAAACGACTCCGACGGAGACGGAATCTGCGACGAACTCGAAATTCCAGGTTGCAACGATACAAGCGCCTGCAACTTTGAATCCAGTGCTACCGACAACGACGGCTCATGCGAATACCCCGCAGCATACTACACCTGTGAAGGGTGCATCAACGACACAGACGGTGACGGTGTTTGCGACGAATTGGAAATCGCTGGGTGCACGAATCCGGCAGCCAACAACTACGACCCCAACGCAACCGACGAAGACGGAACCTGCACCTTTGACACGAACGGATGCATGGACGCGTCAGCGTGCAACTACAACCCAGTTGCTGTGGTTGACAGCGGCAATTGCATCTACAGCGAAGAATTCTACGACTGCGATGGAAACTGCAACAATGACGAAGATGCAGACGGAGTTTGCGACGAATTGGAAATCGCCGGGTGCACGGACGAAACAGCATGCAACTACAACGAAGAAGCGACAGACGACGACGGCATGTGCGAATACCCTGCTCCAGGCGAGGACTGCGAGCAAACGAGCAACCTCGGCGATTTTGACCAAGCTCCGACCTTGAACTTGTTCCCCAATCCCTTGAGCCCTGAACACAGCATGGTGTACCTGTCTGGTTTGGACAACCACCAAACCCCCATCCGCGTCCTGGCCTCCGACGGCCGAGTCGCATGGCAAGGCACCGGCATCGTCACTTCACCGGGAATCGTGGGATACCCCATCCGTGAATCCATTGCACCAGGCACCTACTTCATTCAAGTGGGGACCTCCACTCCATCCGGAAACATCCCATTGATGGTCTGGTGATAGGGTTCGGTTCTGCCAGGAACCACAGAAGAGGACGGCCTGCGCTTCCATGCGTGGGCCGTTTTTCGTTTCCTACCTTTTGGCACCAAACACGAAGATCTCCCCATGACCTCTCCCTCCTCACTCCTCCTTTCGGCGTTTCCACTGACCAACGACGCCGTGGTTCTCGGGCTACTTGCCGGTGCGCTAGGTTTGGTTTTTTACACCCACTCGTTGCCCCAGTTTAAGAAGTTCTACACCTTTGTACCGGCACTGCTGATGTGTTATTTCCTCCCTGCGGTGATGAATTCCTTGGGTCTGGTGAACGGCGAGGAGAGCAGCCTGTATTTTGTCGCGTCTCGCTACCTGCTGCCAGCAAGCCTCATTTTGTTGTGCCTGTCCATCGACCTGAAAGGCATTTACAACCTCGGCCCCAAGGCCATTGTGATGTTCTTCGCCGCGACCGCAGGAATCGTCATGGGCGGACCGCTTGCCCTTTGGGCAGTAGGACAAAGCGACCCTTCTGTCCTCGGGGGCGACGCACCCGACGCGTATTGGCGCGGCCTCTCTACCGTGGCAGGGAGCTGGATTGGCGGCGGAGCCAACCAAGCGGCTTTGAAAGAAATTTCGGACACGCTGGACGACCAGTTTTCAATCATGCTGATTGTGGATGTCTTTGTCGCCAACCTCTGGATGCCTTTCTTGCTCTTTGGGGCAGGAATCCGAGAAAAAATCGACGGATGGCTGAAGGCCGACGCTTCCGCCGTGAACGATTTGCAGGAAAAAGTGGAGACGCTTCAAGCGGAAACAGCACGCATCGCAAGCTTTCCGGACTGGATGGTCATTGTCGCCCTCGCTTTCGGCGGTGTCGCTGTATCCCACCTTGTGGCCGACAACGCTTCCGTCGCGCTTGCCGGCTGGCTTGATTCCACCCTATTGCAAAACCCCAACTCCCCCGCAATTTACCTGTCCTCCATTACCAAAGGATTTTTCTGGCTTGTCGTCACCGCCACCGCAATTGGCATCTTCCTGAGTTTCACAAAGGCCAAATCTTACGAAGGAGCAGGTGCAAGCAAACTGGGATCCGTTTTTCTCTACATTTTGGTGGCCACCATCGGCATGAAGATGGACATCGGAAGCCTCATCGAAAATTGGTCGATGTACGGCTCAGCCGTTACCATTGGGTTGCTTTGGATGTTGGTGCACATTGTGGTGCTGCTTGTGGTGGCCAAACTCATCAGAGCCCCGTTCTTTTTTGTTGCAGTGGGCTCTCAAGCCAACGTGGGAGGCGCCGCATCTGCCCCCATCGTGGCGAGCGCATTCTCCCCTGCTTTGGCTCCGGTTGGAGTCCTGTTGGCCGTTCTCGGCTACGCCGTAGGAACAGTGGGGGCCATCGTATGCATGGAATGGATGCATGCGTTGTCCATGTAGCGTCCACCTCTCGTGCGCGCCCTCGCTCTGAATCAGGCAAATCCCTGCGGTCAACAAACACACCTACATCGTTGAGTTCAAATTCGCGAAGTGCGTATTCGTCAGATTCTGGACCAACGTAACCAAGAATTTAAAAGCTCCCTCAGGAGCTTTTTTACTCTTGCTCCCTCAATTTCCCCGCATAAGCCTCCTTGGCTGCCATGTAACGGCGGTTGTGTTTGTTGCCAGGAACCACAAGCGGCATCACCTCCTCAATTTCGATGCCCGCGGACTGCAAATCGCCCACCTTTTCCGGGTTGTTGGTTAACAGCCGGATGCGATTCCAACCCAATTCATGCAAAATGGATGCTGCTACGTCAAAACGGCGCCCATCCTTCGAGTGCCCCAAAGCCTGGTTGGCTTCAAACGTATCCATCCCTTCATCTTGCAAGTTGTACGCTTTCAACTTCTCAACCAGCCCAATACCACGTCCCTCCTGGCGCAGATAAATCACAGCACCGCCTTCTTTTGAAATTTTCTCAAGCGAAGCTTCGAGCTGAGGGCCGCAATCGCATTTTAACGATCCCACCACATCTCCTGTCCAACACTCGGAGTGAA
>JBMZHG010000039.1:0-15226 GCA_049616325.1 Flavobacteriales bacterium
CGTCCGTCAACTGGTTGTAGCCGTCGTTGGCAGCCCAACCGAAGATGGGGCCCGTCACAAACACCTCCGTAAACGAAGAAGAGCCGTTCAACATCGCTCCCGCGTTGCTGGCACAGCTCATGTCCACATTGAAGGTCGTCGCATACAAACACTGACCGTTGTCTTCGAACAGGTTGTTCTCGTCGTAGTTGCTCGCAGCAGGGTCCATGCAACCCGTGCACGACGATCCGTCGCCGTCACAAACGCCGCAGTCGTCTACTTGGCCGAGACAATCGTCTACGTCATCGCAAACGCCGTCGCCGTCCGCATCCGCGCTGCAGTCGCCGCCACAAACGCCGAGGGCGTCGAGTTGGTTTCCGTCGCAATCGCAATCGCCTTCGGGAATGTAAGAACATCCACAATCGTAAATGGCACCGGGGCCGTTGCAGATTCCGCAAGCGTCGAGTTCACCAACGCAATCGTCCACGTCGTCACAAACGCCGTCCGCGTCTGCGTCCGCTGCGCACGACCCACCGCATTCGCCCAACGCATCTTCGACGTTGCCGTCACAGTCGCATTCACCGTCCGCAATGAAGGTGCACGATCCGTCGTCCACTGTCGCGTCTGCGTTGTAGTTGCATGCTGTGCTGTCCATGCAGCCGGGCACGTCGTTGCCTCCGTCGTCGCCGAACGTGCCAACGCCGTCAAAGGGCATGCTGATTTGGACTTGATCTGACCCAATGCCCAGAGGGAACACCTGGTAGTTGATTTGTCCAGAAATTGAACCCGTCGTCGTGACTTGAGCAATCAACCAACGTCCGTCAACCGGAAGAGCGTTGCCTGCCGTATTCAACACGTACCAAGACGCTCCGGTCAAGGTGTTGACGTTCAGCTCTGTTCCGCCTGTTCCGAAGTACCCAGAAACCGTCGGGGACAAGCTTGAGTCCTCGACAATGGACGGATCCGCGGCCCCGGCAATGCCGGAGGTTGACGCAGGTCCTTCCAAACCAATCGTCGCGTAGCTGTCGTCCGCCATGTCTGGGAAGGCGACCAAGAACGCGGGGTTGATTCCCGAGGCGTTCCAACTCGCGTTGAACGGGCTGTTAAAGATTCCGTCTGGGGTCGTGATGACCAAGTTCGATTCGTTGTTCCCAAAGACGGCAGAGATTTTGTCTGTCGCGTCGTTGGCGTTCACGTAGAACCGGTAAACAGTACCACCAGCGCCGACCGCAGGAGCGGACTCCACAGTCAACGAATACTGCGCATTCAGACCAGCAAAAGGACTGAACGCGAAGATGGCCAAAATGGCGAGGCAAATGTTCGTTCGCATGATTTGAAAAGATTATTTCACCCTAAATGTACGACTTGTCTTTGAAATAATCGCAACGAACCGCACATTTTCTAATTTCATCGAGAATTTATACTATTTCGTCGCATTATTTCGAGTCCTACGACTGTTCCAGAAATAGGTTGCAGAAATCCTACCTTTGCCCCTTCTTTCCCGCGGTAATCCGGTCTGACTTTGCCCCATGTTTGAAAACCTACAAGAACGATTTGAGCGCGCCTTCAAAGTCCTGAAGGGACATGGTTCCATCACGGAAGTCAACGTTGGCGAGACCTTAAAAGAGGTGCGAAAGGCGCTGCTCGATGCGGACGTCGACTTCAAGACCGCAAAGAATTTTGTCAGAACCGTCAAGGAGCAGGCGCTTGGCCGGGAAGTCCTCACCTCCATCCAACCGGGGCAACTTCTCATCAAGATCACCCACGAGGAGCTGACCAAACTCATGGGAGAGGCGGCCGCCCCCTTGGAGCTCAAAGGAAAGCCCTCCACCATTTTGCTCGCCGGTTTGCAAGGGGCTGGAAAGACAACCCACGCCGGAAAACTCGCTGCGCGAATTGCCAAATCTGGACGCAAGCCTCTGCTCGTGGCGTGCGACGTCCACCGCCCTGCCGCCGTAGACCAACTCCAAGTTGTCGGCGAAAGCGTTGGCGCGGATGTGTATTCCGAGCCCGGAGTAAAAGACGCCGTGGGAATCGCACAGCGCGGCATGGCCAAGGCCAAGGCAGAAGGTTACGGCGCAGTGATTGTCGACACCGCGGGTCGTTTGGCCATCGACGAAGTCTTGATGGACGAAATCTCGGCGGTACGAGACGCCGTTCAGCCCGACGAGATCTTGTTTGTGGTGGACGCCATGACAGGTCAGGATGCGGTTCAAACGGCCAAAGCCTTCAACGATCGGCTGGACTTTTCCGGCGTCATTCTCACCAAACTTGACGGCGACGCTCGAGGCGGGGCTGCCCTGAGCATTTATTCCGTGGTGGGCAAGCCCATCAAATTTGTGGGGACCGGCGAAAAAATGGATGCCCTCGACGTCTTCCATCCTGAACGGATGGCGGACCGAATTTTGGGCAAGGGCGATGTGGTGTCGCTCGTCGAGCGCGCGCAGCAGGCCATCGACGAGAAAGAAGCGAAGCGGCTTGAAGCCAAGCTCCGAAAGAACACGTTTGATTTGGACGACTTTTTGGTCCAAATCCAACAGATCAAGAAAATGGGCAACGTCAAGGACCTCCTTGGCATGGTGCCGGGGATGGGCAAAGCCCTGAAAGGCATTGACGTCGACGACAACGCCTTCGTCGGCATTGAGTCCATCATTCAATCGATGACGCCCGGGGAGCGCGCCGAGCCAAGCTCGATCAACGGCAGCCGTCGCAGCCGAATCGCCAAAGGGTCTGGACGCAGTGTTGAGGACGTCAACAAGCTCCTGAAGCAATTCGAAGACATGAAAAAAGTCATGGGCATGATGGCCCGCGGAAACATGCCGCGGGTTCCTGGAATGCGCATGCCAGGCCGGGGACGATAAGAGGTTCGCTGCCACGCATTAGATTCACGACATGACGCAGATTTTGGATGGAAAGGCCACGTCGCTGGCGATTGAAGCAGAGCTCACTGAGGCTGTAGATGCGAGGGCCGAGCGGGGATTGAAGCGTCCCCACCTGGCAGCCGTGTTGGTGGGCGACAACCCTGCGAGCCGAGCCTACGTCGGACACAAAGTAAAAGCATGCGCACGCGTCGGCTTCGAAAGCACCTTGGTGGAAAAGCCAGCGGACATCCGTCAAGAAGACTTGTTGAAGGTGGTGGCTGAACTCAATGCCGATCCGAGCGTCGACGGGTTCATCGTGCAACTCCCCCTCCCCGACCACATTGACGACCAAGCCGTGTTGGAAGCCGTGAGTCCTGAAAAAGACGTGGACGGATTTCACCCGGTCAACGCAGGAAAGATGTCGCTCGACCTTCCCTGCTTTTTGCCCGCCACGCCGATGGGCATGATTTCGTTGCTCGAACGCGCAGGAATCGACACCCAAGGAAAGCACGCCGTCATTCTCGGCCGAAGTTCCATCGTTGGAACCCCCATGGCACTTCTGTTGCGCCGAAACGGCGCACCGGGAAACTGCACCGTGACCGTGTGCCACAGCCGAACAAAGGACTTGGCCGAGCACACGAGGCGCGCGGACATCCTCGTGGCGGCCATTGGGCGAGCTCATTTCGTGACCGCGGACATGGTCAAGGAAGGCGCCGTGGTCCTGGACGTTGGCATCAACCGCATCCCGGACGCGAGCAAGAAGTCCGGGCATCGCTTGACGGGCGACGTCGATTTTGATGCCGTAGCTCCCAAGTGCAGCTGGATCACCCCTGTTCCGGGTGGCGTGGGGCCGATGACCATTGCTTCGTTGATGCAAAACACGCTGCAGGCCTGCGAGAACCGGGACACATGAGCCTTAATCCCGACGACGAGCGCTGGATGCGCAGGGCGTTGGATCTCGCGGAACGCGGACGCTTTGCAACCTGGCCCAATCCGATGGTTGGATGTGTGGTGGTGGAGAACGGCCAAATCCTTGGCGAAGGATGGCATCGCCGTTTTGGGCAGGCTCATGCCGAAGTCAATGCCTTGTCGGCGGTGCCGGAATCCGCTGATTTGCGCAATGCAACAGCCTACGTCACCTTGGAGCCGTGCAGCCACACCGGCAAAACCCCGCCGTGCGCAGACCTGTTGGTGCGTCGAGGGGTCGGGCGCGTCGTGATGGCAATGGCTGATCCCAACCCCCTGGTCGAAGGGCGAGGCGTCGAGCGGCTTCGACATGCCGGCATTCACGTGGAGGTGGGGTGCTTGGAGCACGACGCTGCGACGTTGAATCGACGGTTTGTTCACGCCATGACGCAACGCCATCCCTGGGTCACGCTCAAATGGGCCCAATCCGCAGACGGCTTCATGGATCCCGACAAGCGTGCCTCCGCTCTGCGAGGTGGTGTGGCACTTACGGGAACAGCAGCTCGGCGTCACACGCACGAGCTTCGCGCGTCGCACGACGGCATTTTGGTGGGCATGAACACCTGGCTTGTGGACGCCCCAAGCTTGACCACACGTCTCGTTCCAGGCCCCAACCCCAAGCGCTTCATCCTCACGCGAGGCGACACGCCCTGCCCTGCCCAATTTCCTTCGAAAGAGTCCAACATGTCTTCGACCACCCTGCTTTATTCCTCCTCTGCTCGAGGCAGCTCGGCCCTCGAAAGTTGGAAGGGATGGGGAATGGACTTGGTGGCTTTGGACGCTCCCGCCTTGACCCCTGCGTGGTGGACCGAATTCCGAGAGGTCACGGGCATCTCAGCCTGCCTCGTGGAAGGCGGTGCGGAGGTGGCACGAGCTCTGTTGAAGCACGAAACGTGGAACGAATTGCACGTGCTTCAAGCTCCAGTCACGCTGGAAAACGGCCTGGACGCTCCCGTCATCGACCCTGCGACGGCCTCGCAAGAAGCACCGATTGGCTCTGATGTGCTGTACGTTTGGCGGAACGACATGAACCACGCCAATCCCCTCTCCCACGCCTGATCCATGTGGACGTTCGCTGCCACCATCGTGAGCACGGTGTTCATCTACCTGCTTTTTCCCAGCTTCAAACGATGGGGGGTCCAAACCTCCTGGGCCATCACCGTCAACTACTTCGTGGCCGCCACGCTCGGCTGGACGTTGGCCGGTGGAAGCAACGCGGTTGCACAGGCGCTGGGTGCGACGTGGATTTTGCCTTTGTCTTTGCTCGGCGCTGCGTTCTACCCACTTTTCCAACTTACGGCGCGCTGCTCGCAAGAACTCGGAGTTTCGGTGGCCACCATTGCTTCGAAATTGTCCATGGCCATTCCCGTGTTGGTTTTGGCGGTGGTGGACGGCATGGACGGCATCACATGGGGACAGTGGGCAGGCATGGCCTTGGCATTTCCCGCGGTTTGGTTGTCGGCGAGCTCGGGCAACGATCAGTGCCCAGAATCCGCCTCGAACGAGGCTCGCCCCAACCTGTGGTGGATTCCAGTGACCATGTTCTTCGGCAGCGGTTGCATCGACTTGATGTTTGGCTGGTTTTCGACGGACCCGTCTTTGGATGCGCCCGGAATGCAAATGGCCTTTGCCTCGGTCCCTTTTACCTTGGGTGGAATCGTGGGCTTGGTCGACCAACTCCGCCGTGGCATGGGGATGCCCAAAGGACGCGACCTTTTGGGTGGACTGACGCTCGGAGTGACCAACTTCGGGTCGCTTTATTTCCTGCTTTTGGCTTTTGATTCAGGCTTGTTTGAGCGGGCAATGGTGGTGCCGTTGCTGAACTTGAGCGTCATTGTATTGGCCACTGTTGGAGGCATCTATTTGCTCAAAGACATCCCCAATCAAAAAGCCCGATGGGGCGTGGTGTTGGCCACGGCCTCCATCGGACTCATGATGCTGTTGGGGTAAAGGGTGCGTGTTCGCTTACTCCTCTGACGCGTTGTTCTGCTCGGCGTCACGACGGGCGCGTTGCATCGGGTTCTCCCCTCCGCCGCCGTACCGGCTGTACCCTCCGCCTTGGAAGATTTCGAAACGCGTAGGTTCCGGACGTGGAGGCCAAACGTTGTTGCCCATGTCCACGTCGGCCGTCTCCATGTACGGGTCGAGCGTGATGCGCACCGCGGGACGGTCGGTCACGAAGACCTTGGTCACGGTCGGTTCGCTCATTTTCCAGATCTCGGCCGGGATGCGACGCACCTCGCGCTCGCCGTCCTCGTATTCGAATTCCAGGATGAGCGGCATGACGAGCCCTCCAACGTTGCGGAACGTGATTTCGTAGTACTGCTTGCCGCTGTTGAGCAACGCGCGGTCCTCCTCGCTCATGCCTTCGAGCTTCTCGCGAGATTCTTGACGGTCGAGCTCGAGCACTTCGTATTTGCCGGTGGTCGTGTAGTAGTCGTTGAGCGTGGGATCCGCTTCGAGGTACGACACCGGCACCCCGCCGTCGGCGTTGCGCATTTGGGTGATGTCCTGCGGCTCACGTTCGTCGGCAGCTTGACGGAAGGCGGCCTCCACGTCGGGATCTTGCGAATCCATCTGCATCCACTTGATGTCCTCCATGGCGATGTCAACGTGGTCGGTCGTGTAGAACCAACCGCGCCAGAACCAATCGAGGTCCACCCCTGACGCGTCTTCCATGGTTCGGAAGAAGTCCGCAGGCGACGGGTGCTTGAAGGCCCAGCGACGGCTGTACTCCTTGAATGCGTGGTCGAACAATTCACGCCCCATGACGGTCTCGCGCAAGATGTTCAGGGCCGTGGCTGGCTTGCCGTAGGCGTTGTTCCCAAACTGGTAGATCGACTCGGAGTTGGTCATGATCGGGCTGATTCGCGTCTTGTCGCCGCCCATGTACTCGCGGATGTTGCGGGCACTTCCGCGACGTGCGGGGTAATCGCGGTCAAACTCCTTCTCGGTCAAGAACTGCACGAAGGTGTTCAACCCCTCGTCCATCCACGTCCACTGGCGCTCGTCCGAGTTGATGATCATGGGGAAGAAGTTGTGCCCCACCTCGTGGATGATCACACTGATCATGCCGTGCTTGGTGCGCGCGCTGTACGTGCCGTCCGGTTCGGGTCGGCCGCCGTTGAAACAGATCATGGGGTACTCCATCCCGATCCACTTCGTGTGGACAGAAATGGCCACCGGGTACGGGTAGTCCACCGTGAATTTGCTGTAGGTCTTGAGGGTTTGGGCGACAGCCTTGGTGCTGTACTGCTCCCAAAGCGGGTTGCCCTCCTTGGGGTAGTAGCTCATGGCCAGCGGCGAGGTGTTCCCCACCTTCACGGCCATTGCGTCCCAAATGAACTTCCGGCTCGACGCCCATCCGAAGTCGCGGACGTTCTTGGCATCGAAGATCCACGTCTTCTCCCCCGTCGCCTTGGTCTTTTCGGTTTCGCGTGCTTCCTCTTCCGTCACGATAAGCACCGGCTGGTCGTACTCCGACTTGGCTTGCTCGAATCGGCGGCGTTGGGTGGCATTCAGCACGGATTTGGCGTTGGTCAACGTCCCCGTCGACGCTACGACGTGGTCCTCAGGCACAGTCAATTCCACGTGGTAATCGCCAAAATTCAAGGTGAATTCCCCGCTTCCGAGGAACTGCTTGTTCTGCCACCCCTCGTTGTCGCAGTACACCACCATGCGGGGATAGAACTGAGCAATGGTGTAGATGTAGTTGTCTTCGTCTTCGAAGTATTCGTAGCCGCTGCGGCCGCCGTCCTTCATTCGATCGTTGATGTTGTACCACCAATCAATGCTGAACTTGAACTGGTTTCCAGGCTTGAGGGGGCGCGGCATGTCGATGCGCATCATCGTGTTGTTGACGGTGTAGTCGAGGGTCTTGCCCGCGGCATCCACCACCTTCTCAATCTTGAACCCGCCGTCGAACGACGGCTCGAGCTTGCGCAAGTCGTCGAAACTTGTGCGGCGTTCGAGAGAAGACTCGCGAATCTTGTAGCTGTCGCTGTCGAGGGCACGCACGTTTTGGTCGAGCTGCAACCACACGTAACGCAGCTCGTCGGGGCTGTTGTTTGTGTACGTGATGGTCTCTGAACCGTCGATGCGTTGCGTGGCGTCGTCGAGGTGGATCTTCATGCTGTAATCCGCCTTCTGTTGCCAGTATTCGTGGCCGGGTGCCCCCGAAGCCGTGCGGTAGACGTTGGGCGTCGGAAGCTCTTGTCCGAGCTGCCTGAAAGCGTTGGTGTTGACGCGCTGTGGCGTTTCCTGCTGGGCCCAAACCCCAGCTCCAATCAAGCAGCTCAGCGCTGCCGCAATCCAAATTCTCATGGCGATTCGTTTGCATTCAGGCGTTGCTCGGCTTTTGCCGAACCCGCCGGGTTGAGAGAAGCCGCAAGGTACAACGAGCGCCGTGAATTCCGGGTTTTGTTCGACCTTGCGCGGCATGTTTCGAACCTCTTTTGTTTGGGCCGCTTGGGCCGTTGTTCACCTGACCGCCTGCCACAACCGACAGGAGCCGCATCCCTACGGAGACGACGGCCTCGAGGGCCACGCGCATGAAGTACGCTATTTGGCGTTGGGCGACAGCTACACCGTTGGCGAAAGCGTCGATGAAGCCGAGCGCTGGCCCAACCAATTGGTCGACAGCTTGCGTGTGCGGATCGGTGCGCATCGCGATGTGGTCGATGCCTCCATCGTGGCCACCACAGGATGGACCACCGCCAACCTCGATGCGGGCATGGATGCCGCCCAAGTCGACACCGCGGAGTGGGACCTCGTGTCCCTCTTGATTGGCGTGAACAACCAATACCAAGGCCTCTCCATCGAGGCCTACGCCTTGGAGTTTTCGGCGCTGCTCGAGCGCGCCATTGTGCTCGCCGGTGGCGACGCCGACCGCGTTTTCGTGGTAAGCATTCCGGACTACGGGTACACGCCGTTTGGTGTGAACAACCAAAGCACAATCAGTGCTGAACTCGCGCAATTCAACGACACATGTCGGGCCCGTACCTTGGAACGGGGCGTGGCGCATTTCGACATCACGCCGATTTCACAAGAATGGCCCGACGCACCGGGCTTGGTTGCCACCGACGGATTGCATCCGAGCGGCGTACAGTACGGACGCTGGGTGACGTCCTTTGCCGACGAGGTCGCCGGTCTCATTCACCCCTGAGGCGCGCGCCGTTACGTTACGATTTGAGCGCCTGCTTGGCGCGGTCCCAGTAGACGTCCATCTCGGCGAGCGACATGTCCGCGAGGTCTTTGCCTTCTTCGCGCACCGCGTTTTCAAGGTGCTGGAAGCGTGCCATGAACCGGCGCGTCGTCCGCTCGAGGGCCTCGTCAGGGTTGACGTCGACGAAACGCGCGTAGTTGATCAGCGCAAACATCACATCCCCGAACTCGTCCGTCACACGTTCTGCATCGCGCTCCGGTCCGTCCAGCTCCGTGCGCAACTCGCCCAGCTCTTCCTGAACCTTGTCCCAGACCTGACCTGCGTTGTCCCAATCGAAGCCCACACCCCGGACCTTGTCTTGCACGCGGTAGGCCTTGACGAGGCTCGGCAACGAGCGCGGCACTCCTTCCAGCACGGACTTCTTACCCTCCTTGAGCTTGAGCTTTTCCCAGTTCGCTTTGACCGTTTCTTCGTCGTTCGCTTCGACGTCGCCGTAGATGTGCGGATGTCGCTCCACGAGCTTGTCGCAAATGCCGTGGAGCGCATCCGCGATGTCGTACCCCCCTTCGCTGGCAGGAAGCTCCGACCCGAGCTTGGCGTAGAACACCATGTGCAGAAGGAGGTCGCCGGTTTCTTTCTTGATTTCTTCCACGTCCCGGTCGAGGATGGCGTCTGCCAGCTCGTAGGTCTCCTCAATCGTCAGGTGGCGCAAGGATTCAAACGTTTGCTTTCGATCCCACGGGCACTTTTCGCGCAGGTCGTCCATGATGTCCAACAAGCGTCCAAACGCTTCGAGGTGTTGTTCCCGGGTGTTCATGCCTCAAAGGTAGGGCGCGTCATGTGCCTCACGTGACTGAGAAATGACGAGAATCGAACCACTTTCGTTGTCGCTTGTTTCGATGTTTGCACCCCCAATTTCTCTGTCATGAATTTGCCTGAACTGATCGACCAAATCAAATCTCAACCCCGCCTCTTCATCCGCTTCCACGCATCGTGGTGCGGCGTGTGCAAGTTGCTCGCGCCCCACGTGAACGGGCTCAAAGCCGATGAGGCCTACGGTGACGTGACCTTCCTCGACGTGGACGTGGAAGAACATTTGGACGTGAAGCAAGCCTTCAAAATCAACGACCTCCCCTACTTCGCCGGCTTCAAAGACGGCGCCTTGATCGAGGAATTCGCCACGGCCAAGAAGGACAAAGTGACGGAACTCGCTCAAGCCTGTGCCTCATGAACGCCGCTGAAATTCGCAAGCTCATCGCCGAGCACGACATGACCGCACTGGACAAGCTCGAGCAGGAGGTCTACGCCTCCATGGACGACGACGCCAACGACGTGGCCGAACTGGGCGACCGCTTGACCAACATTTTGGGCGCGAAACGCGTGCTGGAAGAATCTGAAAAGCAAGGGGTGGAACCCAAAGTGGCGTTGCGCACGTTTTTCAAAGACGTCCGCAACATCATCGGCTGATCCGAAATTTGTCAGTCGCTGCATGCGCTGCCGTAGACCGACAGGAGGTCCAGCAAATCAAGGGTGCTGACGACTGAATCTCCGTTCACGTCTCCCGTGCACGAAGCCGGCTCGGGAAACACACAAGAACCGTCTTCAATCAGGGCAGCCGCGTCGTAGTTCGTCGCTTCCGGGAAAGTGCATCCCTGGCATTCTTCGTAAGAGCAAGACCCGTCGTCTTGCGTCGCCGCAGGATCGTAATTGCAGGCGAGCACGAACGTGCATCCCGCGCAGGAAAGACGCTCGCAACTTCCGTCGTCCACGGTCGCGGCAGGATCGTAGTTGCACGCCCATTCGTACATGCAGCCTCCGCAAGAAAGGAAGTCGCACGACCCGTCCTCTTCCGTGGCCGTCGCGTCGTAGTTGCATGCATTGGCGTAAGTGCATCCCGGGCCCGCCACCACAGCGGGTTCACCGCTGAAACCGCCTACAGCGTCGAGGTAGGACCAACCTAAAAACCACGGATCGACCCCGGGTTCAAATGCGCCATGGTACGTGACCGGATCGATACGCGGGTCCGTGGGCAGGTAGTACGCCGACACCGTTTCTCCAGACGTCGCGCGGGGGTCGAGGCCGTTCTGGATTTGGCCATTCACCACGGCAAACTCACCGTCTGCCAGGAACTCTTCCACCACGTTGGTGCTGTCGGTGAGCCACCCCTCAAGCGTACCTTGCGCCCCGTAACTTCCCATGTACCGACCGCGCAGGATGTCTTCTTGGGTGGCGGTGTCCCCCCACATCCGCCAGTTGCGCACGGACAGGAAAGCATACTGAGTGGGGAGCATGGCGTTGAACCCGTCGCAAGTGAGGTAGTGTTGAACCTCAATGCCGGCGTCCGACACCCCGTGGACCACGGAGTTCAGCCAATCACCTCCTGGAAGACTGTGGTAACTCGCCGCTTGAGGTGCACCGTTGGTCACCAGCGTGAAGTTGGCCATCTCGGGAAGGCAAAACGGCTCTGAAGACGGGTCCATGTTGTTGTCCTGCACGTCGTCTCCCTCTGCGTCGTACAAAAACGATGGCCCCGGCGGGTTGGTCGCCTGCGCCAGCGCCGTGTCTTGAATCCCAAACAAATGCTGGGCCGAACCTTGCCAGCCTTGGTCGCTCTCAAAGGCGTCTTCCGCGTGGAACGCCGACAGGATGTGACGCACGTCAACCATGCCGCCGAGAATGTGCAATCCGTCGTCCGCGGACCCGACCAATTCAATGTGGTCCACAACTGTGCCCGAACCGCAAGCTCCAAGCTGGAGAAGGTCCGTTTCGTTTCCGTTGCCAAATTGCGTCCAGCCCAAGTTGGTGCTTCCGTGACGGATGGACAAATACGTCAAAACCCCAGAGGATCCCTCGGGGTCCGAATCCCCGCCGTACACTTCCCGATCCTGACCACTCAGGTCGACAATGCCCTCGGCACGGTCCTCGCCCGTTCCGATTCCCGTGGTAAAGAACGGAGCGGTGAAAAAGCCCAAATCGAGGTGCAGTGTGTTGGTTTGGCCAGCCCCGCAAAGCACGACTCCGCCCCACATTCCAGTCACGTCGACTCCCACAGAACCGTCAAGCGGATCCCCGAGGTACGTGAAATGAATCGGACAACTGGCGGTTCCTTGGGCGTCCAGGTAGCCGCCTCGAGCCACGACCAGCGCGCCAGGATAGACGTCGTACGTGACCGTTCTCACGCTGCCGATCCCGACACTGGTAGGCACGTTGGTTTCGGTTATTCCTTCTCCCTCCATGCCCAGCACAACCGTACCAGGCTCAATCACGAGCGTGTCCGAGGAATTCACAAACACCTGCTCAGTCAGCACGTAAATCTTGTCGCAAGACCACGTCCCCGATCCGACTCCTGATCCAGCGTTGTCTGTTACCCAAACCGTGTCGCGGCTGGCCACGTTGGGGCAACCGCAAGCGTCTCCCAATGGAAGTTCCTGGCTGTGCAAGTCGTTCGCCAACGCAGCCGTCGCCAGAAACAGGGTTCCTTGAGCTGCTTTTCGGATGGATTTCAAGACAAGTGAATTCATGATCTCCCCGTGTGGGTTACATAAATATAAGGTGTAATATTTATACAGCGACCTACATTTCGATTCATCCTTCCTCGAATTACTTTTGTCCCATGACTTTGGAACTCTCTCAAATCCTCTTGGCCATTGGCTTGATGGCATTGGCTGTCGCGGGCATTGCCATCAAAATCTTGGTCAAGCCCGGAGGAGAATTCAGCGGAACCTGTGCCAGCAACAACCCCATGCTCCGCAGTGAGGACGGCGGCTGCTCGGTGTGCGGAGCGCGTCCCCAAGACGCCTGTCAAGCAGAACAAGCCGGTTTGGACCCACGAGGAAGTCGTGAACAAAAGCGCAACAAGCACGAGGACAGCGGATTTCATGAACAGCCAGTCAGTTGATTTGGGTTATTCGCAACGTCGTTGGAACCAAGGGAAGGTAGACAAAGTTGAACGCACCAAGTCGAACAACGTGTTAATTCGGCGTTTCTAAGTCGTATTCCGGCAATTCCTCAAACCACTCCAGTTGTTCCCGCATGGAAGGGGTGGCCCAAAACGCGTACTCCCCTTCCCCGCCGTCCAGAATGAACAACGCCTCCACCGGCTTCCCTGCGCGCTGCAGGCTGTCCACCCACGCCGCACCGCGATCCGGTCCCAACACCATGCACACCGTGGCGTACGCGTCGGCGTACGCCGCACTGGGCGTCACAACCGTGGCGCTGAGGAGCCCGTGTGAGACCGGGACGCCCGTTCGGGGATCGAGGGTGTGGGACAGCTTTTGGCCGTTCACCACGGACACCTTGCGGTAATTCCCGCTGGTGCAAATCGAGGTGTTGTCCAAGGCCAAAACCGCCTGAAGCGTCCGCCCAACAGCCTGGGGCCGGTCAATGGCAATGCGCCACAAATCCCCCGCCATGTTGCGACCAAGGCACTTCACCTCTCCGCCGAGCTCCACCATCATGTCCTCCACGCCGTGGTCGAGCAAGACCTCCGCCAAACCGTCCACAGTGTAGCCTTGGGCCACGGCGTTGAAGTCCAACGCGACGCGGGGGTCGCCCTTGGAAAGGTGACCGGCAACCCGACGGTCCTCGTCGTCAAACACGTCGTTGTAATCCACCACGTCCGTACGGAACCGTGCGAAGGCCCTGACACTGTCCACCTGCTCCGGCGTGACCACGTCCCGATGCTGCATCCGGAAGCCCCACAAATTCATGAGCGGCGCGACGGATACGTCAAAGGCGCCCTGCGATTCGCGGTGCACGTCCGTCGAAATGTCCCAAAGCAGGGACCACACTCCCGCCGGGTCCGTGACCTCGAACACGGTGTCGGTGCGACCAAAGGCGTTGAAACGCGACAACGCCGACTCTGCCCGCCACGCGTTCATTTCGACGTCCACTTCTTCGAGCGACGCTTCGAACGCGGCCTGAGGCACGGAATCCGCGGCGAGGTACTTGATGGTGTACGTCGTTCCCTGCGCCTCCCCTTGGTGCACCCACAGGCGCTTCCCGTCGGCACGCTCCGCAGGTGGCGCCTCCCCGCCGCACCCGAAGGCGACAAAGGCCCCTGCAAGCGCAAGAGCCTTTGTGATTCGGTCGAGACTTGGCTTAGCCACCGAAGTCATCAAACGCAACATTTTCAGGGGGAACGCCCCAGTCGTCACACATCTTCAGAACCGCCTGATTCATCATGGGCGGTCCACAGAAGTAGAATTCGATATCTTCGGGTGCCTCGTGGTCCTTCAAGTGGTGATCGATCACCGCGTTGTGCACAAAGCCCAGGAAGCCGTCACCTTCGTCGTGGATGTCCTTCTTCTCGTTCCAGTTGTCGCCTTCGGCGGGCTCTGACAACACGAGGTGGAATTTGAAGTTGGGGAACTCCTTCTCGATGGCGCGGAAGTCGTCGACGTAGAACAACTCGCGCTTGGAACGTCCCCCGTAGAAGAACGTCACCTTGCGGCCTGTCTTCAACGTGTGGAAGAGGTGGAACAAATGCGAACGCATCGGTGCCATTCCGGCTCCACCGCCGATGTACACCATCTCCGCCTCCGTTTCCTTGATGAAGAACTCACCGTACGGTCCCGAAATGGTCACTTTGTCGCCTGGCTTTTGGTCGAAGACAAACGAAGAACAAATGCCTGGGTTGACTTGCATCCAACCGTTGCGGGCGCGGTCCCATGGCGGCGTCGCGATCCGAATGTTGAGCATCACAATGTTGCCCTCTGCGGGGTGGTTGGCCATGGAGTAAGCCCTGACAATTGGCTCGTCGTTCACCATTTTCAGGTCCCACAGCCCAAACTTGTCCCACTCAGACTGGAACGTGTTGGGATCAGGGTGGTGATCTGGGTGGGCGGTGATGTCGATGTTCTTGTAATCCACGGTCGTCGTGGGGACGTCCACTTGGATGTATCCCCCTGCCTCGAAATCGAGCGTCTCGCCCTCCGGCAAGCGCACCACAAACTCCTTGATGAAGGAGGCCACGTTGTAGTTGGACACCACTTCGCATTCCCACTTCTTGATGCCAAACACCTCCTCGGGCACTTGGATGTCCATGTCCTCCTTCACCTTCACCTGGCAACCGAGGCGCCAGTTGTCGGCAATCTCCTTGCGCGAGAAGTGAGGCGTCTCTGTGGGCAGAATGGAGCCTCCGCCCGTGTTCACTTGGCACTTGCACTGCACGCAGGTGCCTCCTCCGCCGCAGGCGGATGGCAAGAACACCCCGCTGTTGCCCAACGTGGTCAGAAGCGTTGAACCTCCATCAACT
>JBMZHG010000040.1:0-375 GCA_049616325.1 Flavobacteriales bacterium
ATCGCTCCCCTCGTTCCTGTCAAGAAAAATAAGAAGCACGCGCCAGCAATTGCACTCCATTTGACCCTGCTCGGCACGCCTATCGCAGGAGCTAACAGTGTCAATGCGAATGGCAAGAGCCAATGGCTCAATTCATTTGGATTTCCAAAAACGCCACGAAATCGTCCCTTGAGCATCGAAACGTCTTCATTTACGACGTGAACCACCATGCACGCCAAGAGCACAGACACTGCAAGATGAATGAGGGAATGCATCCTCATTTGGAACTCTCTTTCATCCCCTGAAATCGCTACCGTAGCCATCATGGGCCACATCGTGGCGAGCAGCAAGGATTCTTCCAGACCTTCCAACACAAAATCTGAAACCAAGGCCGGC
>JBMZHG010000040.1:385-13922 GCA_049616325.1 Flavobacteriales bacterium
CAGCGCGGTCAGAGCGACTAAAAGCGCGCCCCATCTTAAAATTCGACGACGGAAGGCCTGGTCCTCTGAACGAAAAATGCGCATGGCCTCGAGCACCATCAACGACGCTGGAACAAGCCGCAGCATCTTCCACACGCTCAATCCAGGCTCTCGCGAACTCGCCAGCACGCATGCCAAACAGAACAAGGCAATCACGGCTTCTCTGCGTCCAAATGTTCTGTGCCAGAAGAAGTAAGACACGGCCGCAAAAACAACACTCGCAACATCATGCTGAAGAAACACAATCCCCGCAACACAAAGTCCCTGAAACACCACAAGCTTGACATCCAAACGCCATGGTCTCGCCGGCGAAGAGCGGAAATCGTCAAGCGCAGTCACGGATGAACGTTGTTCCATGCCAGAGTTGCTTCTACGAAGGCAACATGCTTTGCAGACCTTTCGCAAGTGGAACAAGCTCGCGACCAAGGATCCTGATCATGGCTGAATTGTCAGGCTGACGGCGCATCATGTCCCCTTCTTCCAAAGGTGGCAGAAAGACAATTTCCGACTGCGAATCGGTGATCTCAATCACGAGCCTGGCCAATTCCAGAACAGAAATCTCGTCAGCAGATCCAATGTTGAGCACGTTGCCTGGCACCTCGGCACCATCCAAAACTGCGAGGCACGTATCTACATTGTCGTCCACGTAGCAAAAGGTTCTGGTTTGGTCTCCTTTCCCGTAAATGGTGATGGGCTCGTTTTGGAATGCTTGACGCAAAAAACGGGGAACCACAAAGTCCTCGCTCTGCTGTGGCCCGTAGGTGTTGAAAAATCTGAAAATAGTGTAGTCCAATCCGTACTGCTTATGGTAGGACCTCAGGAATGCCTCGCCAATGTTCTTGACCACCGCATATGGCACTCTGCTGTTAAGCGGCGTGGTCTCTTCGTGCTGAGGTATGACTACAGGCTCCCCATAGACTTCTGAACTAGACGCGTAAAAGACCTTTTTCACACCCGTGTTTTTGGACAATTCGAGGACGTTCCGAATGCCGTTGATGTCGTTCAAAACAGACACCGGATTTTCTTGGGTCCGCTGGACCCCAACCACGGCCGCATAGTGAAAAACGTAGTCGAATTGATGCGAGATCATGATGGCCGAAATGGCATCGTAATCGTTGACGTCGGCCTGGATGAACCGCCAGTTTTTGGCTGTAGACAGCGGCAATTTCTCCAAACTGCCCGTAGACAAGTCGTCCACAACAACGACAAACGTGTCTGCGCGCTCCGTCAATCGACGAGCAAGGGCTCCTCCCACATTTCCGGCACCCCCTGTGACTAAGATAGATTGTCGATAAACCATGATAAGGTGTCCGTCCAAGTTTGGATGTTGTACGTCTGGCTTAGATCGTGACTCATTTGAGCAGCTTCGGCCAAGCGTGTTTCCGACCACGAAGAAACGTCCCAAAAGGCGTTCGCCAAAGCTTCCGTGTTTTTGGCTTCGAAAACACGACCGTTTTCATGATTCTTGAGAAAGTCAGTCCCAGAGGCGACTTGGTCACTCAAGATCAGCGGCAGTCCCACGGCTGCCATCTCTTGAACAGCCACGCCCCAATGGTCGTAGTGACTTGGCATCACGAGGACATCGCACGATTTTGCCAAGTCCATCAATTCCTCGCGCTGCAAGAAACCGTGGTGATGCATCCCATCCACATTGGGTCGTTCATCCCAGAGTTCCCCGGTGCCGGCCAAATGCAGCTCCCAATCACCCCCCCGTTGACGATATCGACGGTACGCAGTCCACAAATCCTTGACCCCTTTAAGTTCCAAATAGCGCCCAACGTAGAGAAATTTTCGAGGCCTATTCGGACGAGGTTGTTGGGTTCGGAAAAGATTCAAATAGGGATCCAAATCGGTGGCGTACATGCCCTTTTGGACATTCTCTCGGGAGAAGCCTAAGCGGTCAGAATACTCCAAGTGTTTGGCTCCAGGGACCCAACAGGCGTTGTATCGTCGACGTAAAAAAGGCCTGAGCACGTATTGACCGAGTCGCTGTCGCCACGAGCCCTCCCAAAAATTGTCGAACATCACGACTTTCTGGGTGCTTTGTGACAGTTTCGTCACCCATTGGTTGTATTCCCGATCCGCCCAACCTGAAACCAAGACGAGGTCAGGGCACATCTGTTGCAACGTCGAAGCCGAAAACTTCTCTTTGCTGACTACATCCACCGAAGGATGAAACGAAAATTTGAACGGCGCCTCCGGGTTGATGGGATATCGAACCACCGTAAGCTTAACAAAGGGCAGGTGGATTGCAGCGTGATTCAGGCATTCCACTGAATACCCTGCAAGCTCTGTGTAGAGCAGCACGACCTGTTTTGTTGTCATGTTGGTCAAGTCTCTTGGCTGATTGTGTCTCAGAAAAATCCAAGACCATCCCGAGGAATCACTCTTGCACGAGCGGCAACAGCCCCATCTTGGCGCACACCGCGTCGCCGACGCGCTGGATGACCGCCTCGTCTTCAGGGGCTTGGATGACCGCGTCCATCCACTCCACGAGCTCAACCATGTCGGACTCGACGAGGCCGCGAGTCGTTACGGCGGGGGTGCCGACGCGCATGCCTGAGGTGACGAAGGGCGAGCGAGTGTCGAACGGCACCATGTTCTTGTTGACCGTGATGTGAGCGCGTCCGAGGGCTTGCTCGGCGAGCTTGCCCGTGACGCCCTTGTTCGAAAGGTCGATGAGCATGAGGTGGTTGTCCGTGCCACCACTGATGAGGTCGTAGCCGCGTTCGACGAAGGCCGCTGCCATCGCTTGGGCGTTTTTGATGACCTGTTGGCAGTAGGCCTGGTAACTGGGCTGGAGCGCCTCACCAAACGCCACGGCCTTGGCCGCAATGACGTGCTCGAGCGGTCCGCCCTGCATCCCGGGGAAGACGCCGCTGTCAAGCAGGGACGTGAAGCTGCGCACCTCCCCCTTCATCGTGGTGAGGCCCCACGGGTTGGGGAAGTCCTTTCCGACCATGATGACGCCGCCGCGCGGGCCACGAAGGGTCTTGTGGGTGGTCGTTGTGACGACGTGGCAGTGAGGCAGCGGGTTGTCGAGAAGTCCTGCGGCGATGAGACCGGAGGGGTGCGAGATGTCTGCGAGGAGGACGGCGCCGACCTCGTCCGCGATGGCGCGGAAGCGGGCGTAGTCCCATTCGCGGGCGTAGGCGGAGGCTCCACAAATGATCATTTGGGGTTTCTCGCGGCGCGCCGTTTCCGCCACCTTGTCCATGTCGATGCGGCCCGTTTCACGCTCCACACCATAAAAGGTGGGACGGTAGAGTTTGCCGCTGTAGTTCACGGGCGAGCCGTGGGTGAGGTGGCCGCCGTGCGCCAGGTCAAACCCCAGAATCGTGTCTCCCGGCTTGAGGCACGCGAGCATCACTGCCGCGTTCGCTGACGCGCCAGAGTGAGGCTGGACGTTGGCCCATTCCGCACCGAAGAGTTGGCAGAGCCGGTCGATCGCGAGCTGCTCGGCTTGGTCAACAAACTCGCACCCGCCGTAATAGCGCTTGCGGGGCAGGCCCTCGGCGTACTTGTTGGTGAGAATGCTGCCTTGGGCGGCCATCACCGCGTCGCTGGTGTAGTTCTCGGAAGCGATGAGCTCGGCGCCTTCGACTTGGCGGACGCGTTCGCGTTCCACAATCGCGGCAATCTCCGGGTCGCGTTGCAGCGCCTCGAGGGCTGCGGTGGACGCTTGGGGGGTGGTCGTTGCGTTCATTTGGCCTCAAAAATAAACCGCGCGTTCAACGCACCGCACGGATGTGAACAAAACGCGTCAATCTTCGTACACGAAGGTTGTGCGTAAAAATTTGCGTTCCGTTTGTACCTTGCCCCCATGCACGTCAACTTGCTCAAATCTTTGATGCTCGCTGGCACCCTCGCGGTGCTCGCTTCGCCTCAACACGCTGAGGCCCAATACGCCTTGGACTACGGGTTTGCATTTGGGACGGGGAACTACCTCGGAGACATCGGAGGAGACGAGTTGACCCGCCAGGATTTTGCGGCGGATTTGCACTACGGCCAAACCAAATTCTCCAGCCACGTCTTCGCCCGCTACCGACTGAGCCCGACGTTCGCCGTTCGCGGGCAATTGGGCACAGTGTATTTGGAAGACTACGACAACCTGTCCACCAACCCCGCACGGCGCACACGAAACGCGCACTTCCGGAACTACGTGAATGAATTGAGTCTGCGTGGCGAAGTCAACCTGTTCAGCCGCCCCATGATCACGCGGTACACAAGCAAGTTGCGCATCGGGTTCAATTCGTACGCCACGCTCGGTGTGACAGGAATTGTGCACAACCCCGAAGCCCGACTGGACCGAAACGCCGCAGACTACCTCTTCGAGACAGGTCAAATCACGCTGAATCCCAACCAACTCGACTACGACGAGTGGCACAACTTGCGGGAATTTGGCACGGAAAAGGTGACCTACGGAAGCGCCGCATTGGGTTTCCCATTGGGTGTCGGGGTGTCGTTCATTGTGAACTACCAATTCCGAGTCGGAGTGGAGTTTGTATGGAACCTCACGCTCACCGATTACCTCGACGACGTGAGCTACACCTATGCGGATCCAACCTCTTTGAGCGACATCGGACGCATCCTGAGCAGCCCCTCGAGCCCGGTGATTGCACAAGCGTCAGGTATCGAGGACCCGGAAGCATACATGGCAAATTTTCGCTGGAGTGATGGTTACGAAAGCCCGCGCGGGAACCCTGAGAAGAACGACACCTACGGAACGTTTCAGTTGACGGTGAGCAAGGTGGTGATGGGTTCGAGCAACTTCCGCAAGAACAACTCCTACAACAAGCGTCGCACCGTGAAGCGTCGCCCCAGCAAGCCTGGAAGCAGTCGGATGGGCCGGGGGCGCGCGAAGTTCTGAAGTCCGATTGGTCCTGTGATCCTTGGCGTGAACGCCTCTGCACCTTTGGATGAAGGTGCGTTCCAAATTTGTGTGTGACGATGCTGCGCCTGCCGTGCAGGCTTAAGTTTGGGGTGTGGCTACCAACGCGCTTTCTCAGTCGACGTCCCCCTACCTCCTTCAACACCAACACAACCCCGTGGATTGGTTGCCGTGGGGGGAAGAAGCGTGGGCACGTGCAAGGGAGGAAGGCAAGCTCGTGATTGTCAGCGTGGGGTACAGTGCGTGTCACTGGTGCCACGTGATGGAGCGCGAAACGTTTGAGGATGCCGAAGCGGCGGAGTTCATGAACGCGCATTTCGTCTGCATCAAAGTCGACCGCGAAGAACGTCCCGACGTGGATCAAGTCTACATGGACGCCGTGCAGTTGATGACGAAGCGAGGCGGATGGCCGTTGAATTGTGTGGCGATGCCCGACGGGAGGCCCGTTTGGGGCGGGACGTATTTTCCTCGCCTGAAGTGGCTGTCGTCGTTGGAGGCGGTGTTGGAGGTTTGGCGTGAGGAGCCGGCCAAAGTCGAGGCCTATGCTTCGCAGCTGGCCTCGGCGGTGGCGGCGCTGGACGAATCCGGGGTGAATGCCGTGCCTGACGAGGACCTTTTCGCAGGGGAGAACGCCGGAGCTGAGTTGCGCGACGAACGGATCCAACGAAAGGTGATTGACGGGGTGGAGAATTGGAGCCGTGGGTGGGACCCTGTTTATGGAGGCAGTTCAGGTGCACCCAAGTTCCCCCTCCCCTGCCAAATCGATTTCTTGCTTCGTGCATGCGACGCAAACGGTTGGGCCCAAGCGTGGAAGACAAAAATGAAGGAGCATGCGCTCCGAACGCTTCGGGCCATGGAACGTGGGGGCATTCACGACCACGTCGGTGGCGGGTTTGCGAGGTACAGCGTGGACGAACGCTGGCACGTGCCCCACTTCGAGAAAATGCTCTACGACAACGGTCAATTGTTGGGGACGCTTGCGGAAGCGTGGGCCCTCGAGCCGCATCCCTCGCTTGAGAGAGCTGCGGAGGGTGTTGTTGGGTTTTTGGATCGAGAGTTGTCGGACGCCAGCGGGGGATTTCGATCGGCCCTGGACGCAGACAGCGACGGCGCGGAAGGCACGTATTACGTCTGGACCGAAGCCGACTTGATCGCAGCCTTGGGTTCAGGTGACCAGGCCGAGGAAGTGATGCGGGCTTTTGACGTGGGTGGACGAAGCCATTGGGAAGACGAGAAAAACGTGCTGATGAGGCAGGCCGACGGCGAGGAGGTGTTGTGGGGGGATGCGGGATTAAGGGGACGCTTGGAAGACGCGTTGCAACGCATGTCTGCGTGGCGAGACAGCGCGGCCAGCGGACGGTCGAAACCGGGGGTGGACGACAAGGTGCTGACCGCCTGGACTGCTTTGGCGGTTTCGGGACTCGCGCGGGCGGGGAAGATCCTGGGACGGGAGGATTGGGTGGCGCGAGCCGAGCGCGGGGCCGTGTTTTTGCGGAACGTGGCGCGCGTGCCGGGCGAGCCGGAATTGCTGCGTCGGAGTTGGCATGCCAAGGGCGGGCCTGAGACGGAGGGCTTTGCCGAGGATTATGCCCTGGCTGTGGAGGCGATGCTGGAAGTGCATCAGGCGACGGGCGAGCCGGAGTGGCGGGCCGAGGCCCGGGCGCTGATGGCCACAGCGCTCGACCGGTTCTACGACGAGTCGCTAGGGACGTTTTGGTTTTCGGCACGTGAGGCCGAAGCACTCTTTGCGCGCAAGCAGAGCAACGACGACAGCGTCTTGCCCTCCGCAAACGCCACCTTCGCCGCGTCACTGTGGCGCCTCGGATGGGCCTGCGACATTCCTTCTTGGCGCAGCCTGGCACGCGACTTGATTACAAGGCATCTGCTCGGCTCGCAGCACCTCGAACGATCCACGAAGTGGGCGCAGGTTTGGCTGGACGTTCGGGGGCCATTTGCAACCGTGGTTGTAGCCGCACCAAGCAAAGAGCTTGGCAAAAAGGCCCTTCAAGAATGGAACCTCGGCGCGCGGAGAACGGGAACGTGGGTTGATGTGGTCACGCCCGACGCAACCCACATTCCTACGTGGATGGAAAGCAAGCGCCCCTCCAACGAGGCACCCGTGCGTTGGTATGTTTGCGTGGATGGTGCGTGCGGACTTCCGTGCGCCAACGCCCAAGAAGCATGGAAGCAATTTCAGTCGGAAGAAAAGCCTTAATGCCTTTGCCATCGCTCCTTTCAAAGCACCTTGCTTGCGGGATTTCTCGCCTCACCTTGTGGGCGATGCTCTGTGTCGTTTGGGTGGCCGGACCCGGGAAGGTTTGGGGGCAGTTCGAAAGCAAGTCACGAAGCGAACGAAAGGCAGAGGAACGGGAATTGAAGGAACGGGCCAAGGCGGAAAAAAAGGCCATGAAGGAGTTCGAAAAGAACTACAAAGAGCTTCAAGAAAGGCATTACAAATTTCAGCAGACGGGACGCGAGAAGAACCTCGTCGTGCCCGACGGACAGGACAAAAGCACGACCCGAAAGCGCAAAAGTCATGCGAAGGACAACGTCAAAAAACGGATGCGAAAAGGGCAGCAGAAAGCGCGGCGTCACCGCGACGGACGGACGGTTTCTTGGTGGCGACGACTTGCCGTGAGAAGGTCCTGGAAAAAACACTGAATTCACGGGTTGTCGTCGAGGTCTGTTGCGGGGGAAATCGCTCATCCCCCTGGTTTGCAACGGGTTTGCAACGGGTTTGCACATTTTAGCGTTCTCGGTAGGGTTGGCCTATATTTGGCCCCTATACCTGTATTGCCTGAAAATTCTAGACGCATGATGCGGTTTGCAACGATTTTGGGGGCGCTCCTGATGAGCTTCAGCGCGGTGGCGCAAGTGGGCCAAGGAACGCTCAAGGGACGTGTCACGGACTTCGATTCGAAAGACGCCCTTCCATTTGCCAGTGTGGTTTTGTTCCTCAACGGGAACCAAGTGGCAGGAACCAACACCGACTTTGATGGAGAATACACCATCAAACCCATTCAGCCTGGTACATACGACGTGCTGTTCAGTTTTGTGGGCTACCAGTCTAAAAAAGTGACTGGCGTCAAAATCACCGCCAACAAAATCCAGTTTGTGAATTCCGAACTCGGCGCAGGTGTGATGATGGAAGAAGCCGAGGTCGTGGAGTACTCGGTTCCCTTGATTGACAAAGACGGGGGCGCTTCGGGCGGCACGGTAAGCCGCGAGGACATCGACAAACTCCCCGGCCGTTCAGCCACCAGCATCGCCCAAACCGTGGCAGGTGCAAGCTCTGCCGGCACGGGCGGCGGAGTGAGCATCCGGGGTGCACGTACCTCTTCCACTTGGTACTACATCGACGGAATCAAGGTCCGCGGCTCTGCAGCCCTTCCCAAGTCGGCCATCGAAGAAGTCCAGGTTGTGACGGGTGGCATTCCCGCCAACATCGGGGACGCGACCGGGGGTGTGATCAACATCTCGCTCCGCAACTCCAGCCGCAAGTGGTTTGGTGGCGGGGAAGTCATCACCTCGGGAATTCCGATCGGAGAAACCGCCGTGGGTCTGGACAAGTTTGGCTACAACCTCGCGGAAGGCTCCCTTTCTGGTCCGATTGCATGGCAAAAGGATGAGAACGGAGAAAAGACCGACCCGCTTCTTGGCCTCTTCCTCTCAGGAAACTACACATATCAAATGGACACGCGCCCGACGTTTGGGGGCGTGTACCGCATGACCGACAGCGCACGAGCGGAAATCCTCGCCACACCGCTTCGCCAAAACATCAGCTCTTCCGGTGAAATCAACGGCGCACTCTTCAACGCCGATTTCCTCGAACCCGGTGATTTCACCAAGGTGGACACTCGCCTCAACGCGTCCAACCAGTCTGCCAACTTGGTGGCCAAGGTGGACGTGGCAACGAACGAAACCACGAGCCTCACGTTGGGCGCTACTGGGGCGTTTGGACGCAACAACGAATTCGACCGCGGACGCTCCCTCATGAACTGGGAGAACAACAACCAAACGACCAGCCTCGACTGGCGTGGGTACGTCAAGTTCTCGCAGCGATTTGTGGACGAAGAGGGAGAGCAAAGCAGCGGCGGGTTGAAGAACGTCTTCTACTCCATCATGGCCGACTACTCGCAGAGCTACTTCAAGCGCGAGGACGCAACCCACGGGGACGACTTCTTCAAGTACGGCCACGTCGGGAAGTTTGACATCTATCAACAAAACAGCTACGGCTACAACCCCACCACGGGCCGCTACGTCCACAACGGATGGCAAGACACGTTGGTGACCTTTGAGGCTTCGCCGTTCAACCCTGAATTGGCTGCCATCAACACGCAATACTTCTCGCTGTTTGACAACAACCCCTCTATCTCTTTTGGACCAGGCAACTCGGTCATCTTTGAGCCCGGGCCGTATTCAAGCCTTTTGGAGGTGCAGAACGGCAACGCGCTGCTCAACGGCCAAAGTCCTTCGAGCACCTACGGGTTGTGGAGCTACGTTGGAGCTCAAGGAAACAGCTACAGCATCAGCAACAACAGCCAGTTCCGCGTGAGTGCAGCAGGTTCAGGAGACATCGGAGACCACGCCTTGCAAATGGGCTTCGAGTACGAGCAACGCCGAGACGCGTTTTTCTCGTTGGGCCCCATTGGCCTGTGGACGTTGGCGCGATTGACAACCAACTCGCACATCAAGGAAATCGATTCTTCGGACAGCACGGTGACCAACGTGGGAACAGACTACTACGTGACCTACGAGCGTCTCGTTGGCGACAACCAATTTGAATTCGACTACAACCTCCGTGAAGCTCTCGGGGTGGGAGAGCGCGAGTTAATCAACATCGACGCCATCGACCCTGAATTCTTCACGCTCGACATGTTTGGAGCCGACGACCTCCTGAACCAAGGCAGCAACTACGTCAACTACAGCGGGTACGACCCGTATGGCAACAAAGTGGCAGGTCGTCCAACCATTGAAGACTTCTTCAACGAAACGCGAACCTTGGGTGACCGGAAGTTCAACACCCGTCCCATCGGAGCGTATGAGCCCATTTACATCGCGGGATACGTGATGGACAAATTCACGTTCGACGACATCATCTTCAACGTGGGAGTTCGTGTCGACCGTTTCGACGCCAACCAACCCGTGCTGAAGGATCCCTACGTGGTGGGCCAGTCCTACAGCGTAGGCGACATCCGAGGCGAATTGATCAACACTCTTAGCGGCACGACAGTCATTCCTGAAAACATCGGCGAGGATTTCGTGGTCTACACCGACGCGTTGGAAGACCCGAGCTCCATTGTCGGATACCGAGATGGCGACACGTGGTACAACGCTCAAGGAACGGAGATTTCCGACCCCGACATCTTGGCGGTCAACACCGCCTACCCCGCTCCTTGGCTGAAGCCCAACGACAACGCCACCGGCGATGACCAATTTGAATTGACGTCGGAAGCGTTCCGCGACTACGACCCGGCGGTGAACATCATGCCGCGCATCTCCTTCTCATTCAACATCAGCGACGAGGCGGTCTTCTTTGCGCACTACGACATTTTGACCCAGCGCCCGACTTCGAACATCCGCTTCTCCCCCATTGACTACCTCTTCTTGGAGAGCCGAAACAACCTGATTTCGAATCCTGACTTGCGTCCAGAAAAAACCATCGACTACGAGCTGGGCTTCCAACAGGTGTTGACCAAAACGTCAAGCCTGAAGATCTCCGCGTACTACAAGGAGATGCGTGACATGATTCAGGTCCGGAACTTTACCGGAGCGTACCCGCGTCCCTACAAGGCGTTTGGCAACCTCGACTTCGGAACGGTGAAAGGCTTTACGGTGGGGTACGACCTCCGCCGCACAGGCAACGTTCGCTTGAACGCGAACTACACGTTGCAATTCGCGGACGGAACGGGCTCAACCACGCAAACGGCATTGGCGTTGATCAACGCGGGTCTCCCCAACCTCCGCTCGATCAACCCGTTCAATTACGACCAGCGTCACCGCATTGTGGCCAACGTCGACTACCGCTACGGCTCCGGCGAGGACTACAACGGTCCGGTGGCCAACCTCGGAGGAAAGGAGGTGCAGTTGTTCGCCAACACCGGCCTGAACTTCATCGCCAACCTCGGATCTGGAACGCCTTACACGGCCTCCACAATTGCCACGCCGATCACCGGTGAAATCAGCCCTTCCACGGAAGGATCCATCAACGGAAGCCGTCTCCCTTGGCAGTTCAATTTGGACGCCAACCTCGACAAGAACTTCACCTTGACTTACGGAGGCGAAGGCGACGCGGCAAAAACCACCAACCTCAACGTGTACTTGTGGGTGGGCAACGTGTTGAACACGCGCAACATCAACTCGGTGTACCGCTTCACGGGCGTGTCGGACGACGACGGTTATTTGGCCGCCGCCCAATACCAGCCCCTCATCAACAGCCAAAACGACCCGGACGCGTTCCGCAACTACTACAGCATGTTTGTAGACAACCCCTTCAACCTGGGATTGCCTCGGACCGTGCGTTTGGGTGTCAAGTTTGACTTCTGATCATGCCAAGCAAGCAGATGAACCGCATACTCTCTTTCTCCGCCCTCTTTTTGTTCGCTTCCACCGCGTGGGGGTACAAATACGTGGGTGCCGGCACGCCCGGTGAAACCGCAGGAAGCAACACCCAGCCGGCCCTTCGTGCCGCAGCCTGTGCTCCAGCTACCGGACTCCGCGACCTCGAATGGAACAACGTTCGCGCCCTGATTGAAACGGGCGGTTCGTTGTGGCAAGACCGGGCCACGAGCCAGGCGTCCTACGAAGTACCCAAGGGCGGCGGCATCAGCTCGCTGTACGCCGGGGCGCTTTGGATGGGTGGCATCAGCCCCGACCAACAGTTGAAGCTTGCCGCGTTGACGTTCCGCAACCGAGGCAACGACTACTGGACAGGCCCCTTGACCAACGACGGCTCCGCGGAAATTGACGCGGAAGTGTGCAACGCGTACGACGAGTTCTTTGTGTCAACTCGTGCCGACGCCCAGCGTCACCGCCAGTATTTCGACGCCATCGCCAACGGCACGGTGGACGAGGAATTCCCTGAAGGGTACGCCATCCCGGGCTACTTCCGAGACTACCCTGCTCACGGCAACACGGAGGCCAACCAAGATTACTACCTCGCGCCGTTTAAGGATTACGACGGCGACGGGTTCTATTCTCCCGACAACGGAGACTACCCTTGGTACGACTTCCTGCAAGAGATTGATTGCAAAAACCGGAAGCGCGAGGACATCGTGCCTCTCTACGGCGACCGCAACTTCTACTGGATCTTCAACGACAAGGGCAACGTGCACTCCGAGTCGCAGGGCGAGCCAATCGGCATGGAAATCCGCGCGCAAGCCTTCGCGTTCTCCACCAACGACGAGGTCAACAACATGACCTTCCACAACTACGTCTTGATCAACCAAGGAACCCAAACCTTGGCCAACACCTACTTTGGTGTGTGGGTTGACGCGGACGTGGGAACGGCGACGGACGACTACGTGGGATGCGACGTGCAGCGTGGTTTGGGCTACAGCTACAACGGCGACGCGGTGGACGAGCCCTCCTCAAGCTCCCAGGGCTACGGCGAAAACCCTCCCGCGGTCGGCATCGACTTCTTCGAAGGTCCTTACCAGGATGCGGACAGCATTGACAACCCGTTGACCACAAACTTCTCGAACGCCATTGATTCGCTCGGCATTCCGTATGACGGAATCGGCATCGGTTACGGCGACGGCGTGGTGGACAACGAGCGCTTCGGCATGCGTCGTTTTGTCTACTACAACAACTCTGGAAACCAAATCAACGGCGAACCCGTGACCCCGCTTCACTTCTACAACTACATGAACGGGATTTGGAAAAACGGTCAAAAGATGGCGTACGGCGGCGACGGCGTGAGCGCTGCGACCGGAGCCAACCTCGACATCGAAGCGGACTACATGTTCCCTGGCGACACCGACCCTTTCAACTGGGGAACTGGGGGCACCAACGTTGATCCGTGGACGGAGGTGACTTCAGGCAACCCGCCTGCCGACCGCCGATTCATTCAGGCTGCGGGTCCCTTTACACTTGAGCCCGGCGACTACAACAACATCACAATGGGTGTGGTCTGGGCGCGTGCTACCGCGGGCGATCCCGAGGAAAGCGTGAAGTTGATGCGCATTGCGGACGACAAGGCTCAGGCGTTGTTTGACAACTGCTTTGAGATTGTCTCAGGACCCGACGCTCCAGACGTCACGGTTCAGGAACTCGAAAACGAGCTCATCCTGTACTTGACCAACGACAACCCTCTCTCGAACAACTACCAGGAAGATTACCTGCAGTTCGATCCCGGGATTCCCAAGTTCGACATCAACGGCAACCAATACGACAGCTTGAGCCGTTCGTACACGTTTGAAGGATACCAAATCTACCAGCTCGCCAACAGCGAGGTTTCGCCTGCAGATTTGGGAGACATCGACCAAGCTCGGTTGATCTTCCAATGCGACGTGGCCAACGACATTGACGTGGTGGTCAACTACGTCCAAGACACCGAGATGGACCTGCCGGTGCCCACGCTGATGGCGAACGGGGACAACGAGGGTG
>JBMZHG010000041.1:0-13911 GCA_049616325.1 Flavobacteriales bacterium
CCCAACCTTCCGTCGTCCTCACGGGGCCGACTCCCGCCGCCTTTGGCCAAGTTCGGCCGTCGCACGAGGTCCAGCGGTCGGTTCTCGCGGCTGAAAACGACGAGGTTTTTGGAATTCACGGGGTTTGGTTGAATGCCCTTGACCCCGAGTGGGATCACCCTCGTCACCGCGACAACACACGGTCGGTCGTGTCAAGCAGCAAGTCTTTCGACGAAGCTGAAGGCCCGCTTCAAGGGATGACGTGGTCGTCAAGCGAGGAGCGCCTTTGCCTCCATGCCGACTTCGCGCGCCAGCACCCCCTGTTTTATTTCGTTCACGAGGGGGGACTCGTTTTTTCGTTCAGCGTGGAGTCGCTTGTCGGTCACCTTCGAGCGCTTGGATTTCCCGTGGAACCGGACGAGGAGGGAGGCGCGTTGTTGCTGACTTACGGATGCATCCTTGGAGACCAAACCCTGGTGCAGGGCATTCGCAAATTGATGCCCGGGCACTCGTTGGAATGGACGCCCAACGCCTGGAAGGTGAAGGCCAGAACAGAGTTGCTCGAAGTTGCACGTGATTTGAATTCGGAACTCGACGCAACCGAAGCCCTGCATGCCGCCTTCGTCGATTCTGTCGCCGAGATTCACCGGGTCAACCAAGCGGCGGGACGCGCCTCGCACGCGTTGCTCAGCGGCGGACTCGACTCCCGCATGACGGCGCTGGCGCTGGGACGTTCGGCTCCCGATTTGTCGTGCCTTTGTTTCTCAGCTCGGAATTACGCGGACCACCAAATCAGCCAGGAACTCGCTTCCGACCAAGGCTGGAGGTACGTCTTTCACGACTTGGGCCAAGGCGACTACCTCCGCGAACGCGCTTCGGTGATGGAATACGACGGGTGCGTGAACTACCTCGCCAGCGCGCACCACAGGTCGGCGCTCGAGGGAGCTCACCTGCCTGGCCTGGGGATTTTAGGCTCAGGCCAAGGCGCTAACGTGTTGCTGACAGACACGTTCCGGTGGCGGCAATCGGGCGACGAGGTTTTGGCGGGGATGGTTTCGTACCGAGGGGTGTTGAGCACAGCCTTGCCTTCGGCGCGGCGCGCCTGGGAAGCCTGCCCTGGCGTGCAGGCCTTCAAAATTGTCAACCGCGGCTTCCTCTACACGAATTCTGGGGCATACAGCACCGCGCACTTCGGGGTGTTGTGGTCGCCGTTTACGTCGCGCCGCTTTGTGTTGCAGGCGTTGAGGTTGCACCCCGATTTGGTGTCAGGTCAGCGGGCCTATTTGGCGTGGATGGCGCGGCACTTCCCTGAGGCCCTCAAGTACGATTGGGAGCGGTACGGCGTGCCACCTGTGCGCGGAGCGCGCCTGCGTTTGGCCCAGGGGTGGGCCCGAGTTCGAGCCAAACTCCAAAGCTACCTTCCCCAACGTCGGTCCTCGTCCATGTCTCCGCTTCAGCATTGGTACGACACTTCGCCTGAATTGCAGGCCTTCTTCGCCAACTCGTTTGACGAACATCGCGACCAATTGGCTCGTTTTCCTCACCTTCGTGGGGCTGTGGAACGTGATTTCTCCGGGATGAATGTGATGAACAAAGCCTCTGTGTTGACGTTGATGTGGGCATCCCAAATGTTGTTCCGCTCGTGAATTCGGCTGCCTACCTCAGGACGTTTTTGTCTCGCCAAGGCCATTGGGTTGTTTCCGCGAATGTCATCACCAAGTTGCTCGGTTTTGCTGCAGTGGTCTTCGTGACACGTCATACCACGGAACAGGCGTACGGTGCCTATTCCTACGCCATGAATCTGGTGGGGGCCACGGTGCCGTTCATGGGGCTTGGGGCGTATCAGGCCTTCTTGCGGTTTGCCAGCGACGCGCCTGGAGCCTCTGCCAAAAAGCAACTCTTTTCCTACGCATTCTCTCGCGGCATTGTGTTTTCGATCGGCTTGATCGCCGTGCTTCAGCTTGCAGCCTCGTGGCTTTGTCAAGCCATTCCTGACAGCGTGGTGCCCTTCCGTTTGGTGTCGTTTGTGGTGCTGACGACGCTTGTGATGGAATACGTGAAAAGCTACGCCCGTGCCATTCACCTCAACCACGTGTCGGCCTACGTGGACCTGACCTACGCTCTTCTGCTCGTGACTTTTACGGTGCTTTTGACGCAGGGGATGGGCATAGCCGGTTACGCGGCTGCGGTGGCTGCGTCGCCCGTTGTGGCGGCTTTGCCCTTCGCGAAGAAACTTGGCCTCTTGCGCGTGGTGTGGGGGTCGCTGGGGGAAGGCTATTCTGGGTTTTGGTCTTACGGGTTGTTTACTACAGCGGGAGCCTTGCTAGCACAGCTTTTCTATTCCGTGGATGTGGTGATGATTGGGCATTTCGTGGGCGAAAACGCTTCTGCGGTGGCGGTCTACCGCATTGCGCTGTTGATTCCCATGGCGACTTCGGTGCTTCCCATCTCTGTGGCGGCTACGGATTTTGTCAAGAACTCCGCGAACAAGCACCGACCCGTGGAATTGCGTGAGTACGTGTGGAATTACTGGAAGACGTTTGGGGTGGTTTCCTGTGCGGCGATTGGCACGCTTTGGCTCCTCGCACCGTGGTTGTTGACGGTGTTTGGGGAAGGGTACGTGGAGGGCGCTTCGGTGATGCGCATTTTTTTGGTGGGCACCTTGGGTGCGCACTTGTTCAGGGTCCCGTTTGGCCACCTGCTTTCAGCGGTAGGACGTGCCGATTGGAACACGTACGTCAATGCGGTGGTGTTCGTGCTCACGGCAGTGGCTTGTTACCTCGCGGTCCCTCGCTGGGGCATTCATGGGGCGGCTGCCGCCATGGCAACCATGCTTTGGGTCAGCGGGCTGATGTACGCGTTGATGTTTGGGGTGCATTTGAGGGCTCAGAAACACGATTGACCCACCAACGTCAACAGCACCAGGAGGTCATTCACTCCAACGCTGTTGTCCCCATCGAGGTCTGCTGTGCAGCTGGCTGGGCATCCCAGTTCAGCGAGGAAGGGAAGGACGTCGGAGGTTCCCACATGCCCATCTTGGTCAAGGTCGCCCAAAATGGGTTCGACGACGAAGTGGTGGGTAACCGTGCAAGTTGGCGTTCCTTCCCACTTTGCGGTCATGGTCAGGTCTCCGAGAGAGGCAGCCCAAACTTGCGGTGGAGTCGGCCCCGGAAGTGAACCCGCGAAGTTGCTCCAGCTGACCTCAAACGGGGCCAAGACTTCGGCCTCGATTTCGATTTCGACGCTGTCCGTGCAACTCACGTGCAGAATTTCACTCTGAGGGCAAGGGGATTGACCTTCAATCAGGAGGTGTTGGGCCATCGGATCGAGTCCGTGGACATCCGGCAAGAAGGTCTCGTACAACCCCGAAGGCCAGTGCACCGTCACGTACCCCAGTTCATCTTGCCCAAGGCCGAACAATTCAACCTCGGTTTCTTGGCTCAAGTAATTTTCGCCTGCGTGAACCACGCGTTTTTGGGGCGTGCCCGTCGTGTGTACCTGGATGACACTTCCCACCGCTGGGCGGTTGCTCATTGTGCCTTGCAGGGAAATGCCTACGCTTTCGAATCCGTTGTCGAAACCGCCGTTCATCCAAATCCGGCTTGCGTGGTTGCCGATGTTGTGTACGACGAAGTCAATCCAGCCGTTTTGGTCGAAATCCGCCGAGGCCACCACGTGAGAGTTCAAATAATCAATGTCGTACACGTCCGTGCCAAAAGGTTCAAAGCCGTAATAACTCGCGGCGCCGTGGTTCTCGTAGAGGTAATTGACTCCGTAGGGATTGAGAAACTCATGTTCCGCAACGAACAAGTCCAAATCTGCGTCGTTGTCCACGTCCATCCACAATGCACCCCAACAGTACCGATCCATGTTGAGGCCATGCGCTTGGGAAACTTCGACGTACGTGCCGTTGGACATCCCCCTGAGCAGTTTGGAGCCGAGGCCATCCCCACCAAAGGGGGTGTTTGTGAGAAACAGATCTTGCAAACCGTCGCGGTTGAAGTCCCCCATCGAGGCAGTCATGCAGTCCATCACCAGGTCCATGTTGAGGTCCTCCGCGACGTCCGTGAATGTGCCGTCCGCGTTGTTGCGGAACATGGCGTTCGCTCCGTTTTTGTCGTTGATCACGAAGAGGTCTTGCCAACCGTCCTCGTCCTGATCCCACCAGATGCTTTGAAAACTCAAACGCATGTGCTCGTCGATGCCCGATTCTTCCGTCACGTTGGTGAAGGTGAGGTTGCCGTCGTTTCGCATGAGCACGTTGCGGTCGGCCGCAGAACCGTAAAGGGGGTATTCCAAATACCTGCAGAGGTGCAAATCGAGGTCTCCGTCGTTGTCCATGTCCCCAAACGAAACGCCAGCGGCTTCCGTGTCTTCTTGGGGCAGGTTGGAGCCTGGCGTCGCGTTCGTGAAGGTGCCATCTCCCTCGTTCCGGAGCAACCCACACCGCCCCGAGTCTTCTTGGATGAACAAGTCGTCGTCTCCGTCGTTGTCCAAGTCGATCCACATCAGCGCTTTGGTCTCGCTCCCCATGTTCCAAGGCAGCGGCAATGCTTCAAATCCGAGGCCTTGTTGGTTGACAAAAGTGCGCAGGACCCCCTCGGTCGACCCAAACGTCAAATCAGGCCAGCCGTCGTCGTTCCAGTCGGCCGTGCTCACTGCGGCACCGTAAATGCCGTCCCAGTCGTATTGCGTGACCCCCCATTCGGGCGCCATGTTTTGAAACACTTGCCCAAACGACGTCGAAGGAGGGGTGTTTAAGAAAGCCACAAGCGCGAAGGCGACTGTTGACTTTGGCTGCGGCAAAATTAGGGAGCGCATCACCCACCCAAGTTACGGGTTCAGTTCGACAGTCAAGTCTTTTTCCGACAAGGATTTGTGAACCGGAACGAGCTCTTCGTAGCCCCCGCTTTTGACCGTACACTTCCCCTTGAAGTGAACAATCATGGCGCATTGTTCCGCTTGCAAGGCATCGTGACCGCAGGTCGTGATCAAGCACTCAATGACGTGGTCGAAGGTGTTGTGATTGTCGTTGAACAAAACAATGTGCCACTCGTCGTCGAGCAAGACGTCGGTCAAGACATCTTCCTGAGTTTCAATCTCTGAGCTGCTCCAAAAGCGATTCATTGCCCGGTTTGTTCGTAGCGCAAAGATAGCAGGTCATGCATGCCAATGTGGACTTTGTGCCCCAGGAGGGGAGAATTCGAACTTGTGAGGGCCAAAGGTGTTCTTGAAGTATCTGCCACTCATGAAACAACACTCACTACTCATCGTCGGACTGGGCGTTCCAAGCGAACTCATAGATGCGCTTGTGCGCAGTGGTTATGACATCACCAGAGCCGAAGAGCCCATGCAGGCTGCACTGGCCATGATGCGTGGTGGAATTGACGTTGTGTTGTCCGTTGGAGATTTGGACGAGGCGTGGAACGAATTCTGCGACACGGCCTCCAATAAAGTTAAATTTGTTGCCATTGAGTCCTTGGTCTCTTTGGCAACTACCCTCGTGTCAGGTTCCAATGGCAACGGCCGGGGAAATGGTAACGGCAACGGCAACGGTAACGGCAATGGCAACGGCAACGGGTTCGTTTCAGCGGACGATCTCAACGAGGTCGGTATGTCGGTTCAAGACGTGCTTGACCTGATCGATCGCCGAACTACCGAGCCTATGGGAAAGGCCGACCACATTTACACCAAGGTGGGAAACAAACTGCGCAAAGTGCCTCTTGAAGACATTCTCTACATCGAAGTCGAAGGAAAGTACAGTGCGTTGCAAGTGAGAGACCGGAAGTACAACGTCAAAGCTTCTTTGAAAGACTTGCTTCAAAAGTTGCCCACGGAGCAGTTTGTCCGAGTCAGCAGGAACTTCGTGGTCAACCTGAACCGCATCCAGCACATCGACACGTTTCAGTACACGGTGAAGGTAGGGGACATGGAAATCCCCATCAGCCGCACCTACAAAGAGGAATTGATGCGTCACATCAACCTCATCTGACGAAAGCAAATGCCACTCGCCTGAGTGCTCGGTCTTTCAGAGGTGCTGGAATTGCCTGATTTTCTTGTTGAAGGACCCATTGGTCCACCAGCCACGTGAGCACCCATGAACCGCTTTGGGCTCCCCAGGTCACAACGTCTTGCTCAAACAACCACTGGTTGTTGATGTCTTTGACCCCAAGGCAACGGTCTTTTTCCGAATATTTCAGGGGTTGTCCGCGCCACCACAGCCCGTCGGGACTGCTCCACACGCGGCCGTCAATGTGACGTTCGTAGCCGACTATTTGAGTTCCGTCTCGGAGGCGCCACCGAACTTCGTCAGGGATGTTCATCTGGCGAATGTGCGCCGTAATTTTGGCCTATGGATTCAGTCAAACCTGACACGCTCGCCGGAGGGAATGAAGAGGGCAAATCGCGCCGTCACTTTGTGCAGCAGATCATTGACGCCGACCTTGAACAAGGGTTGCACGGCGGCCGCGTTCACACGCGCTTCCCGCCTGAACCCAACGGGTACCTCCACATTGGTCACGCCAAGGCCATTTGCGTGAATTTTGGCCTTGCAGCGGAGTATGGAGGCAAGGTGAATCTTCGTTTTGACGACACCAACCCGGTGAAGGAGGACACCGAATATGTGGACGCCATTCGGGAGGACATTTCTTGGTTGGGGTTTGAATGGAACGGCGGCGAGTTCTACACCAGCGACTATTTCGAAACGTTGTACGGCTACGCGGTCAAACTCATCGAGGAGCGCAAAGCGTACGTTGACGAACAATCGGCGGAGGACATCGCAGCCCAAAAGGGCACGCCAACTTCACCGGGGTCGGCAAGTCCGTTTCGCGATCGTCCGGTCGAGGAAAACCTCCGGCTCTTCGCAGAAATGCGGGAAGGCAAACACGCCGAAGGAAGCATGGTGCTGCGAGCCAAGATTGACATGTCGCATTCAAACATGCACATGCGCGATCCGTTCATGTACCGAATCAAATTCGCACACCACCACCGGACAGGGGACGCGTGGTGCATCTACCCGATGTACGATTTTGCGCATGGCCAGTCGGACAGCCTGGAGGGAATCACGCACAGTTTGTGTTCTTTGGAATTTGAAAACCACCGTCCGCTTTACGAGTGGTACATTGAAAATCTGGGAATTTTCCCGTCCAAACAACGCGAATTCGCGAGGCTCAACTTGAATTACACCGTCATGTCGAAGCGCAAGTTGTTGCGCCTTGTGGAAGAAGGTGTGGTGGACGGATGGGACGACCCGCGCATGCCCACGCTCAGTGGGTTGCGTCGCCGAGGGTATTCTCCGGAGAGCATCCGGGAATTTTGCGACCGTGTGGGGGTGGCCAAACGAAACAACGTCATCGACGTCGGGCTGCTCGAATTCTCACTCCGTGACCATTTGAATGCCACGGCCACCCGAGCCATGGCCGTGCTGCGTCCGATCAAGATGGTGGTCACGAACTATCCCGAAGGCCAAGTAGAATGGTTGCCCACGGACAACAATCCTGAAGACGCTTCGGCGGGGACACGAGAAGTTCCATTTGGTCGTGAGCTTTACTTCGAGGCCGACGACTTCAAGGTGGAAGGCGTCAACAAGAAGTGGTTCCGTTTGGCGCCGGGCCGCTCGGTACGTCTCAAATCTGCGTACATCGTCACGTACGTGGACCACGTGGTTGACGAGATGGGCAACGTCACGGAGGTTCACGTCGAATACCATCCCAGCAGCAAAAGCGGTTCAGACACGAGCGGAATCAAAGCCAAAGGCACGCTTCATTGGGTTGAATGCAGTCACGCAGCTGACGCTGAGGTTCGGCTTTACGACCGGCTTTTCTCGGACGAAAACCCGGACGGTCACAAAGACCGTGACTTCATGGAATTTCTGAATCCCGATTCGCTTGAGGTGCTTTTGGGATGCAAAGTTGAGCCTGTGTTGAAGGATGCGGAAGCAGGGAAGCCCTGGCAGTTTACGCGCCTCGGCTATTTCGCCGTGGACAGCATACTGGCGCAAGACGGCCGATTGGTGTTCAACCGTGCGGTGACCCTCAAGGACGGCTGGAAAGGCTGAGGCCCATTTCAAGCCCAAGTTTCAACATCAGCGCACGTGCTTCGACCACGTCGTTGCGAATGTCGCCTTCAAGAATCGCCTCTTTGATGGCGTTCTTGATGTCTCCAACGGGCTTGGAGGGAGGAATGCCAAACGTTTCCATGATTTCTTCCCCCGACACGGGCGGTTGGAAATTCCGGATGTGATCTTTCTCCTCGACTTCTTTGAGCTTCGTCACAACCACGTCGTAATTCCGCAGGTATCGCTCCACCTTGGCTTCGTTCTTGGAGGTGATGTCGGCGCGGCACAAGATCATCAAGTCGTCGACGTCGTCCCCCGCCTCGAAAAGAAGACGCCGAATCGCGCTGTCTGTCACCACGTCTTTGGTCAGAGCAATCGGGCGAAGGTGAAGCAGAACGAGCTTTTGGACGTATTTCATCTTGGCGTCCATCGGCAGTTTCAATCGCGCGAAAATCTTGGGGACCATTCGTGCGCCTCGGTCTTCGTGGCCGTGAAAGGTCCAACCCGCTTTGGGGTCAAAGCGTTTGGTCGGCGGTTTGGCAATGTCATGCAAGATGGCAGCCCATCGCAGCCACAACGAATCGCTGTGCTGTGCGACGTTGTCAAGCACCTCAAGGGTGTGGTAGAAATTGTCCTTGTGTCCGACCCCTTTTCGCCATTCAACACCTTGCAGCGCGACCATTTCAGGAAAGAACTGGTGCAGGAGACGCGTTTTGAACAGGATTTTGAAGCCGCGTGAAGGTCGTGGCGACAGGATGATTTTGTTCAATTCGGTGTGAATGCGCTCCGCCGAAATGATGTCGAGCCGCTTTGAATTTCTGCGAATGGCCTCCAGGCTTCCTTCTTCGATGCGAAACCCAAGTTGAGAAGCAAAGCGAACCGCACGCATCATGCGCAACGGGTCGTCGCTGTAGGTGATGTCCGGATCGAGCGGGGTGCGGATCCATTTTCGGTCCAAGTCGTCCATCCCGCCAAAGGGGTCCACCAACTTGCCAAACGTGGCTGCGTTCAAGCTGATGGCCATCGCGTTGATGGTGAAGTCCCGGCGGTTTTGATCGTCTTCCAACGTGCCGTCTTCGACGACCGGCTTCCGACTTCCACGCGTGTAGCTTTCCTTTCGAGCGCCCACGAATTCGATTTCGTAGTCGCGCGCTCGGAACATGGCAGTGCCGAAGTTCTTGAACACATGCACCTGCTTGATTCCCATTCGAGAGGCGGTGGCGCGTGCCAATTCAATCCCGCTGCCTTCGGTGACGATGTCAATGTCTTTGCACGGTCGGTCGAGCAGCAGGTCCCTCACATATCCGCCAATCACGAAGGCACGTTGTCCTTGCTCGTCGGCCAATTCGCCGACGCGCTTGAACACAGGGTGGGTGAGGTGGGAAGCGAGGTTCATGGAACAGCGTTGCAAAGGTACGCCCGGCAACACTCGGAACGAGGTTGCGGGTCATTTCCGCACGAAGCGAAACCTTCCTTCTTCGTCGAACGCCACAATCATGGAGGGGATGCCAGACCCGTCGCGCTCGTCCCTTCGGTGCGCGCTTACGTGATCCGCCCCGGTTCGCAAGGACTCGGGAACGTCGCGGAAACTCTTTGGGGTGGGGCCGCCAGTGACGTTGGCACTTGTGGAAGCAACCGGGCGCCCCAGTCCTCGAATCACGTAGGCCGAATAAGGGTCGCGAATGCAACGAACGGCCAAACTCCCGTCGCCGCCAAGCAGAAGGGGGGAAACCCCCTTGCCTTCGGGGTAGATGACGGTCGTGGGGCGGTCAGAGTGTTCCATCAAGTCCCAAGCCGCCTCAGGCACCTCGGACACGAGTTCTTCCACATGACCCTCGTCGGCAACAAGTACCAGCACCGGGTGCTCGGGGTGCCTCGATTTCAGGGCGTTCATTCGTGTCACCGCTTCGTCGTTGGTGGCGTCGCAAGCGAGTCCCCAAACCGTGTCGGTGGCGTGAAGCACGATCCCGCCGGAGCGCAGAACCTGCACTGCGATGCGGGCGTCTTCGTGCCAGGGTTCAGAGCGTCTGGGTTTAGCGGCCACGGTCAGACGTTTTCAGAAAGCCAGTCTTCAACCGCTTCATGAACTCGGCTGTGGGGATCGGGGTGGTCGTCGCCTTGGAAGTCCATGCCGGTGACTTTCTCGTAAAGCTCGACGTAACGCTGGGTCACCGTGTCGAGAAAGTCGTCGTCCATGTGGGGCGGCTTTTGGCCTTCCTTGCCCATGAAGTCGTGAGACATGAGCCATTCGCGGACAAATTCCTTGCTGAGCTGCTTTTGGGGCTCGCCGGCGGCTTGCCTTCGATCGTACCCCTCGGCGTAGAAATAGCGGGAGCTGTCGGGCGTGTGGATTTCGTCAATCAACGTCAGGACGCCGTCACGCAGGCCAAACTCGTACTTCGTGTCCACCAAGATCAATCCTTGCTTCGCCGCAAGTTCCGTTCCGCGTTGGAACAAGGCACGGGTGACGCGCTCCAGTTCGGCCCAGAGTTCAGGAGTGACAATCCCCCGAGCCAGGATGTCGGCAGGGGCGATGTCTTCGTCATGGCCTTCCTCGGCCTTGGTGGCCGGGGTGATGATGGGTTTCGGGAATCGGTCGTGCTCCTTCATGCCTTCTGGCATCGTTGCCCCGCAAAGTTCGCGGTGGCCGGCCTTGTACTGACGCCAGGCGTGGCCAGTCAAGTACCCGCGGATGACCATTTCAAGCCGAATCGGTTCGCATCGGTGGCCAATCGTCACGTTGGGGTCAGGCGTCGCCAATTTCCACGTGGGGACGATGTCTGTCACGGCATCGAGGAAATGGCTTGCCACCCCGTTGAGGACTTGTCCCTTGAACGGGATGCCTCGTGGCATGACCACGTCAAAGGCGCTGATGCGGTCGGACACCACGGCCACCATCAAGTCGTTGCCGATGGTGTACATGTCGCGCACCTTTCCGAAGTACGCATTGGTTTGTCCAGAAAACTGAAAATCAGTATTTCGAATGGCTTTCATTCAAGCAATTATGAAAGTGAATGGGGGGGTGTTTTTGATTCTTCGGAATGCGCAGCACGTTCGGCGCGCTTCGCCTCGCGTCGGGCTTCGGCTTCTTCGGAGCGTTTAGCGTCGTCTGCGTCAAAACGGCCCACAATCGAGCTGACAAGTCGGTGACGAATGATGTCCATTCCCGTCAGGCGGACCGTGGCAATGCCTTCCACATCCTCGAGCAGACGCAAGGCGTCGAGCAGACCAGACCGCTGGTTGCGAGGCAGGTCAACCTGCGAGCCGTCGCCCGTGATGACAAATTTGGCGTCACGGCCCATGCGGGTCAGGAACATGCGCATTTGAGCGGAGGTTGCGTTTTGGGCTTCGTCGAGGATGACAAACGCCTTGTCCAGCGTCCGGCCGCGCATGAACGCGAGCGGAGCCACCTCAATCACGCCTTTTTCCATGTGGTCAGCCACACGCTCGTACGGTAGCATGTCGGTCAGGGCGTCGTAGAGGGGCTGGAGGTATGGGTCGAGCTTCTCTTTCAAATCGCCGGGCAGGAAACCGAGGTTTTCGCCGGCCTCCACCGCGGGGCGTGTGAGGATGATCTTCCGGACGCGACGGTCCTTGAGTGCGGCCACCGCCATGGCCACGGCGGTGTAGGTTTTGCCTGAACCGGCCGGCCCAACCGCAAACACCATGTCGTTGTCCCGAATGGCTTCCACCAGGCGACGTTGGTTGGGAGTTCTCGCGGTGACTTTCAAGCCGCCTGGGCCGTAGACGATGACGTCGTCGTGCGAGGATTGCTGAAGGAGGGAGGCTTCTTCCGACTTGGCAAGACGTTCGATGTCGTCCTCGCCAATGCTGTTGTAGCGGTCGACATGCCAAATGACCATCCGCATCACCTCCTCAAACCGTCCGAGATCTTCGCGGTCGCCCATGGCCTTGAGTTCTGTCCCTCGTGCGACAATGCGCAATTTGGGGAAACGGGCCTGCAAAGCGCGGAGGTTGGCGTTGCCCTGTCCGAGGAACGCCATGAGGTCGAGACCTTCGAGCGAAAGAATGGTTTCGTGCATGTGGAGGACAAAAGTAGCTTTCTCACCTTTGCGTTCGTGACTCCCATCACCCTCATCAGCGATTTTGGGGCCGACAGCATGTACGTCGGCTTGCTCAAGGGCAGCATTCTGAAGCGAATGCCCGAGGCTCAGGTCGTCGACCTGACCCACAGCGTCCGGAAATTTGATCCGGTCCACGCCGCGTTTGTGCTGCGTGCGGCGGTGTCGAGTTTTCCCAAAGGCACGGTTCACCTCATCGCAGTCAATGCGGTGGAAACGCCTGACCACCCGCACCGCATCGTCAAGATGTTCGATCAGTTTTTCATTGGCGCGGACACCGGAGTGTTCCAATTGATGGGAGCGAAGCAGCCGGATGCGGTCTTCGATCTGAGCGGAGTCCAAACCGACGAAGACCTGCCCACCTTCCCGGAGCGCTCCCTCTTTGTGCCGGCTGCCACCCACCTTGCCAAAGGCGGGATTCCAGAGATGCTTGGCCGCCCCGCGGCGCTGGTGACCCAAGCCGAGAACGTCCGTCCCGTCATTGAAGGCACCGCCCTTGTGGGGCATGTTCGTCACGTCGACGAACGCGGCAACTGCATCACGGACATCGACCGTGCGCTTTTCAAAGAGGCCAGCCGAGGTCGGGCGTTTTTCGTGAGCATGCGGCGGGCGCGAAGTGACATTCGCCGCATCTGCACCACGTACCTCGAGGGCACGCCCGGCGAACCCGTGGCTGTGTTCAATTCCATGGGACTTTTGGAAATCGCCATTTGCATGGGCGGTTCAGGAACGGGGTACGGGGGTGCATCAGATTTGCTCGGCCTCAAGTTTGGCGACCCCGTGCGCATTGAGTTTGAATCTTCAGCGCCAGAGTTGTGATTGTTCGTGTCGTCCGGTTGTCCTTGAATCGAAAAGACCTCGCCGCGTTTGACGCGCTGTTCCATCGGCATCACGCAGACATCGAAAGCCAGTTCGGTTGCCGGGGTGTGGAATTGTTGACCGACCCCACCGACCCGTCGATTCGTGGCACTTTGAGCCGTTGGGAAAGTGAGGACGCGCTGAACGCGTACCGCAGGTCGGAACTTTTTGGCGTGGTCTGGCCTGCAACGAAGGCCTTGTTCAGCGCCCCGCCTGAGGTGTGGTCTTACGAGGTGGCGGAGCGAGGCCAAGGGCTATCTTTGGCCTTCGATTCATGAGAGCCCTCGTCCTCAAAGAAATTCAATCTTTTTTCAGTTCGCTGCTCGGGTACACCGTGGTGGCGGTCTTTTTGCTGTTCACCAGCATGTTCTTGTGGCTGTTTCCCGGCGGCTGGAACGTGCTCGACAGCGGCATGGCGTCGCTGGACCCCTTCTTTGCGATGGCACCGTGGGTGCTCATGTTCCTGATTCCGGCCATCACCATGCGGTCATTTGCCGAAGAACATCGGGCGGGAACGTTGGAACTTTTGTTGACGCGCCCGCTGACCGAGGGGCAAGTGGTGCTCTCCAAATTCTTGGGTGCGTGGGCGGTCTCCTTGGCGGCATTGCTGCCCACGTTGTCGTTCGTGTTGGTGGTGGGGATGTTGGGACGCCCAGCGTGGAACGTGGACCTCGGCGCCGTTTGGGGTTCGTATCTAGGGCTCGCCGTGTTTTCAGGTGCCCTCACCGGCATTGGTGTGGTGGCGTCCATTTGCACCGTTCAACCTCTTGTGGCCTTTCTCTCGGGAATGTTGGCGTCCATCGTGCTCTACTTCGGCTTTGGGGCCGTCGCCGACTTTGCGTGGCTGGGGGCTTGGGAACACGCCTTTGTTCAGCTCGGGATGGAGTCTCATTTCGAGGCGATGAGTCACGGTCGATTGGATTCCCGAGATGTGGT
>JBMZHG010000042.1:0-13852 GCA_049616325.1 Flavobacteriales bacterium
TACATCACTCGCGACCAAATGGGCTACGACTACGCGCTTGAAGCGGAGTTGTTCCACGTCAAGGAGCGCGATGAGTACCAGCGTTTGATTTTCAAGGCGGCGGCGAACGACAACTACCCGTTTGAGCCCGGTGCGCACATTCGAGACGCGTACATCCACACCTTGAGCCATTTGGCGGAACTCGAGCTGGACGAGCGGACCAACGAAAGTTGCGTTGTTTACCTGAACGGGCAGTACTGGGGCGTTTACGAGTACCGAGAAAAGGTGGACGACGTGGATTTCACGGAAGAATACTACGACCAGCCACGCCATTTCGTCGACTTCCTGAAGACGTGGGGAGGGACTTGGGAAGAGTACGGGACCGGAGACGATTGGTACGACCTCGTCAATTTTTGCACCACGCAAGACATGACGTCGCAAGCCAATTACGATTACGTCGCGTCGCAATTGAATCCCATGTCGCTCATCGACTACTTCGTGCTGAACAGCTACGTGGTGACGATGGACTGGCTGAACTGGAACACGGCATGGTGGCGCGGACGTCACCCCGAAGGCGATGCGAAGCGCTGGCGGTACGCGTTGTGGGACAACGACGCGAGTTTTGGCCATTACATCAACTACACGGGCATCCCGGACACGGGGCCGACGGCCGATCCATGCAACCCTGAAGGCATGGGCAACGTGGGGGGACAGGGTCACATACCGGTGTTGAATGCGTTGTTGGGCAACGAGACGTTCTGGAACACGTACATCAACCGGTGGGCCGACCTTGGCAACACCTGGTTTACGTGCGAGACCATGAACGCGGTGCTTGACAGCATGGTTGCGGTGATTGAGCCTGAAATGCCGCGCCAATGTGAGCGTTGGGGAGGAAACGTTGCGGGCTGGCAGACGGAGCTTCAGCAGATGCGCGACTTCATCGATTCCCGTTGCCAAGACGAGCTTTTGGGAGGGATGGAGGATTGTTACGACGTGACTCCTGTGACGTTGACTTTGGACATCGTGGGTCAAGGAGACGTCGAAATCAACAGCCTGGACATCACACCGTCCATGGTGCCGTATTCAGGGTGGTATTTCATGGAAGTGCCGATCACGTTGGAGGCGGAAGAAGATTACGGCTTGGCGTTTTTGTATTGGGAAGTGGTCGCGGGAGACGTCACACTTGGAGATGCGAGCAACCCGCTGTTGGAGTTGGACTTGACTGGTGATGTCCATCTTGTGGCGCACTTTGGAATTCCGGTGCCCCCAGAGGAGGTGTCCTTTGCGGTTTCTCCTGAGGGCAGTGGGTTTGTCATTTTGGATGGTGCGACGCTGTCGGACAATCCGCACGTGGACCTCATCAACGTGGGAAACCACAACTTGCTCGCGGAGCCCAAGGAATGGTGGGCGTTTTCCCACTGGACTTGGAACGGCAACGTCATCACGCCCGACGCGGAAGCTTCTCCTGCTCAGCTGGAAGTTTTTGAGCCAGGTACGGTAACGGCCCATTTTGTGGAAATCCCTCACACGGATTTGACGGTCGTGGTGTCGCCGGAACAAGCCGGGCGGGTTCGCGTGCTGAACATGGCCATGGTGGAAGACGTTTGGACAACGTCGTTCGAGCCAGATGGTCCCACCGTTTTCGAGGCAATCTCTGAAGAGGAATGGCAGTTTAGCCATTGGGAAGTCGCGGTAACGGAACCGTTGCCGGAAGCGAGAGCCAACCCCATGACACTCTTGCTGGCCAACGTGCCTGTGGAAATTGTCACTGCGCATTTCACGCCTGTGGAATTCCACCTGTACGTCCCCAATGCGTTCACGCCGGACAACGACGGGGTCAACGATTCGTTCCTGCCGATGGGGTCGGGTTTCGAAGGGGACCTCTACCACTTCTCCGTGTTCAATCGCTGGGGGGAGGTGGTGTTCCAGACGGACGACCCGGATCTTCCTTGGATAGGCCAAAACAACCAGCGCTTCGGCACCCACTTCGTCCCCGACGGGGTCTATGGATGGCGTGTAGAGGCCCAAGGCTACCATGAATTGATCCCGACGGTTCTTCGTGGCACCGTCACGGTGGTGAGGTGAGGAAAGGACTTTTGGCCATGCTGTCGTCGGTGGTGTTGTACACCTCTGCGAATCTCTGTGTGAAGGAGTTGTCCCACCTTGGCACGTTTCAGTTGGTCTTTCTGCGCTCGGCGGTGTCGTTGATTTTATGCGTGTGGTACCTGAAGCGTGCCGGGATACCGTTGTTGGGGAACAACAGATCTTGGTTGTTTGTACGTGGATTTGTGGGGATGGTGGCCTTGTCAGGGTTCTTTCACACGGTCAAGCACATTCCCTTGGCAAGTGCTACCGTGATCCAGTACTTCAGTCCAGTATTCACTGTGTTGCTCGCATTGTTGTTTTTGAGGGAGCGCGTTCACAAGGCACAATGGCTTTTTCTCGGTTTGGCGCTTGTGGGCATTGTCATGGTGAAGGGATTTGATCCGCGCGTGTCGTGGGCGATGTGGGGTCTCGGCATGACCTCTGCGTGCCTTGCGGCCGTGGCGTACCTGGCCACCATGAAATGCAGAGAGACGGACCATCCTGTGGGAGTTGTGGTGTGGTTCCACATGCTCGCGGTTCCCATCATGGGCTTGCTGTCGTGGGGAGATTGGGTTCCGATGGCGAACGTGGATTGGGGGTTGGCCTTGGCCATTGGCGTGCTGAGCATCGTCGCGCAAGTCTTGATGACGGTGGCCCTTCACAACGAAGATGCAGGCATGGTCATGCCCTTCAAATACCTGGGTGCGGTCCTGGCCTTGGCGGTGGGATGGTGGGCGTACGGTGAACACATGTCCGCCCTCAGCCTTGCCGGAATGGGCTTGGTGGTGGCCAGCATTGTGGCCAACACGGTGCTCAAAGCGCGACTGAAGCCCTCACCCGCGGCGTGATGCCAGGCGGATGCCCATCCATGCAGCGGGAAGGATGAGGGAGACGGTGGCGACGCTCAGAGCGTTTCCATGCGGCACACGAAGGACGTCGGCAACGGCACCCATTCCAAACAACAACGCCAGCGCCCACGCTTCCACAGGCCGGTTTCCCTTAAGGCGTCGCACCAGGGCGCATCCCAACATCACTCCTGCACCCAGGCCCAACAATCGTCCCGCGTGAGCAAGAGGTGGCAGCGCTTGGAGGAAATCGGCCACAGATGCAGCGTCGTTCGCATTTGGCCGCTGCACATGCGGAGCCAAGAGGTCCTGAAGGGTTTGGCCAGCACCCCAGCTGAACAAGGTGCCTGCGGCGAATCCAAGCGCCACCCGCAAGGCTGAGAGCAGAAGGTGTTTCATGACGCGGCGAAAGGGATAAGCACAGAGGAGATGTGGCTGGGATAAGCCGCTTGCAGTTGCATGGTGATGGGGCCTGGTTCTGTTCGGTCCGCGGGGCCAATGCGCCGGCCGTCGACTTCGATGACGTGGGCGAGTCCCCCCATTGTTCCCGTTGTGAAGGCTTCGTCTGCGGTGTACAGCTGCGTCAAACTGAAGTCACCTTCCCGAAATGGGATGTTCAGGCGGGCAGCCAAGTCCAAGGTGTACTGACGGGTGATGCCAGGAAGGCAGGCATGCCCAAACGGCGTGCACAACACTCCGTCCTTCACCAAGAAAAGGTTGGTGGCATTGGTTTCCGCCAAGAACCCTCGGTCGTCCAGCATGACGGCGTCGTCGACGCCTGCCAGGTTGGCTTGCATCTTGGCCAGGATGTTGTTGAGCAGGTTGTTGTGGTGAATCTTGGAATCGAGGAATTCAGGGCTGTTCCGGCGCACGGAACTCGTGATGAGACGAATTTCTCCGGAACCGTACACTGCGCCTTTGTATTCCGGGAGCACGATGAGGGTGCAGCCGTGCACGTTCAGACGCGGGTCCATGCCCGAGGTCGATTTTTCGCCACGTGTCAACGTCAATCGAATGTGAACACCGTCGGTCATGCCGTTGGCTTTGAGCGTTTCAAACACCGAAGCCTGGATGTCCTCGCGCGAGGGGGTGGCTTCAAAACCAAGCACATGCGCACTTTCCAGCAGTCGTTGGAGGTGCTCCTCGAGCTGGTAAATGCGTCCGTCCGCAACCCGCAACCCTTCCCAAACCGCGTCGCCGCCTTGAACCACGCTGTCCAAGACGCTGACGCGCGCCTCTTCGCGCTTCACGAGTCCGTTGACCCAGCACCACGTGCCGGCGTTTCGGGGGTCAGGTTGGTTGTATTTGGCCATGGTTCAGGAGGAGTCTACGGAATCAATGCGTGCGATTCCAAGGCAAGGTAATGTTCGAGGCAGGTTTCGCGCAGTTCACGGAGCGGTTCAGGCACGTCTCCTTTCGAAAGCTGCCGGGGTTCCCAGCCAGAGCTGCGGTGGACGCCTTCGTACCAGTATTTGGCCCAAACGCCATCTTCAGGCCGTCCCCCTTCCGCCCACGTCAACATGCCTGAATGCCAGTCCAAGTCGAGCACGTTGCACAAGGCGCGCAACGTCGCCTCGGGCCGGGCAAACAGCGATTCAGCGGTTACGACCACGGCGCGAGCTCCTGCCAATTCAAGGATGCGGTGTTGGTGGGCGTACCCCAAATCGAGCAGGGTCGGGCGGTCGATGTGCGCGCGGTAGGAGGGCAGGACCCCGTCGGGGTGCCGAGTCAAGATGACGTGCCGGTGATCCGGGCCGTCCACGTCATCCCATTCGAGTCCCTCGAGGTGGTTGGCCATGTGCTTTAAGAACAGCACGGAGTCGGAAGGCCCGGCATGGAGCGAGGCAAGGGCCTCCGATTTGGAGGTCGGCATCGCGCGCAACACCTCGTCGCGTGAAGGCCTGTCGACGCCCGTGTGCTTCAGGAAATGCCCAAACAACGGTTCGTCCAACACCCGCGTGTCGGACCGTTGCGCAAAGCTGTACATCGTGGCGGTGCTGCCGTTTCTCGGCCCCGCCCACAACGCCACGGTCCGCGCCATGCCTTACGCGACGCGGTTCTTCAGACGCAGCACCAACTCCGCGGCCAACCATCCTGCCGGCACGTAAAGCGCGACGTCGAGAATCACCAGCCAGGTGGGCTGTCCGGGGAGCATCATCGCGTTCATCACTCCGCCGAGCAGCCCAAATCCGCCCAGGATGATTCCGGGTCGGCGGGTGCGCGACGCTGCGATCAACATCGCGATGCCAGCGGCCAGAAACGTGCCTCCAATGTGGGCGGCCGTCGCGGACAGCAACTCGAGCGTGCTGAGGCTTTGCATGAACGCTTCCCACGCTGCGGGATCTTGTTCGGGTCCGACAGAGGGCGCTTGCGACACCCCCATTTGGCCAAACAACGCGTGCCCGACCGACACCAAAATGGGGAAGGATACGGCGCCCACGATCACGCCCAAGATGTCACGGACCACGTGAACGGCGCTTCGTGGAGGGGGAGTGGCGAATTCAGACATGAGCCCAAGATAGGCGAGTCCTCACATGTTCCGGCGGTAGGCGCCGCCGACGTCGAACATGGCTTCGGTCAACTGGCCCAACGAGCACCATTTGCACGCTTCCATCAGCACGTCGAAGATGTTGTCACCGGCCACGGCCGCGTCTTGCAGGTGCTTCAGCGCGTCGTCGGCATTTTCGGCGGACATGCCGTGAAGCGCTCCGAGGTTGGAGAGTTGCCGTTGCTTTTCCTCTTGCGTTGCTCGGATCACTTCGCCCGGGACCAAGGTGGGGGAGCCTTCTTTGCTGAGGAAGGTGTTGACCCCGATGATCGGGTATTCTCCTGTGTGCTTTAGCATCTCGTAGTGCAGGCTTTCTTCCTGGATGCGCGACCGTTGGTACATGGTTTCCATGGCCCCAAGCACACCGCCCCGTTCGGTGATGCGGTCAAACTCGCTGAGCACGGCTTCTTCCACGAGGTCAGTGAGCTGTTCAATGATGAACGAGCCCTGCAACGGATTCTCGTTTTTCGCCAAGCCGAGCTCCTTGTTGATGATCAGCTGGATGGCCATGGCACGCCGAACACTGGCTTCAGTAGGGGTTGTGATGGCCTCGTCGTACGCGTTGGTATGCAGTGAGTTGCAGTTGTCGTAAATCGCGTAAAGTGCCTGCAGCGTGGTGCGGATGTCGTTGAAGTCAATCTCCTGGGCGTGGAGCGATCGGCCCGACGTTTGGATGTGGTACTTGAGCATTTGGGCGCGGTCGGAGGCGCCGTATTTCTCGCGCATTGCTTTGGCCCAAATCCGACGTGCCACCCGCCCAATCACCGCGTATTCCGGATCGATGCCGTTGGAGAAGAAGAAGCTCAGGTTGGGCCCAAACTTGTCGATGTCCATCCCGCGACTCAAATAGTACTCCACGTAGGTGAACCCGTTGGCGAGCGTGAAGGCCAACTGCGTAATTGGGATTCGCTCCGGCTTCGGCAATGTGGTAACCGCTGATCGACACGGAATAGAAATTCCGGACGTTGTGGCGGATGAAGTGGTCTTGCACGTCGCCCATCAGGCGAAGGGCGAACTCGGTGGAGAAGATGCAGGTGTTTTGGGCCTGGTCCTCCTTGAGGATGTCAGCCTGTACGGTGCCTCGAACGCTGCTCAGCGCCTCGGCTTTCAATTCGGCGTACGTTTTCGCGTCGAGAACTTCGTCCCCGGTGCATCCCAGCAGCAACAATCCCAGTCCGTCGTTGCCTTCCGGCAACTCGCCTTCGTACGTGGGGCGGGGGAGTCCGCAGTCGTCCCATTTGGCCTTCAGGACCTTCTCGACGTCCGCCTCCAATCCCTGCTCACGGAGGTGCTTTTCGCATCGCTGGTCAATGGCGGCGTTCAGGAAGAACCCCAACATGACAGGTGCAGGCCCGTTGATCGTCATCGACACGCTCGTGTTGGGCGCACACAGGTCAAACCCGCTGTACAGCTTCTTCGCGTCGTCGAGGCAGCAGATGCTCACCCCGGAGTTGCCCACCTTCCCGTAGATGTCTGGACGCAGGTCCGGATCGCGGCCGTAGAGCGTCACCGAGTCAAAGGCCGTCGAAAGGCGCTTGGCCGGCATGCCGAGCGAGACGTAGTGGAACCGCTTGTTGGTGCGTTCCGGGCCGCCTTCGCCGGCGAACATCCGCGTGGGGTCTTCGCCTTCGCGCTTGAACGGGTAGATGCCCGCGGTGTAGGGGAACGACCCGGGAAGGTTTTCCTGAAGGTGCCACTTGGCAAGGTCGCGCCAGCCGTGGAAGGCGGGCAGGGCCACTTTGGGAATGTCTTGGTGCGAGAGCGACTTGCTGGTCGTGGGGATGCGGATGTCCTTGCCGCGCACTTGGAACACGTATTCGGTCGCGGCGTAGCGCGCTTGCATCTCAGGCCAAGCCCGAAGCCAATCTTGCAGTCGCGGGTCGAGGTCGAGCCTCAATTGTTCTCCCGCTTTGTTCAGGGCTTTGGCGGCTTCTCCGTCGACCTCGTTGGACGCCGTTTCGACCGCTTGAAGCTTTCCTGCCAAATCCGCTTGCTTCTCCGCCCACCGGTCGTAACCTCGGTTGGTCTCGGCAATCTCACTGAGGTAACGCGTCCGGGAAGGGGGGATGATGAATACCTTTTCGCTTGTCCCTTGATCGGCGGCGAACGTCGAGGTCAGCTCGGCGCCGGTTTTCTCCGCCAGCGTGTTCATCATGCGGCGGTAAAGCTCGTTGGTTCCGGGGTCGTTGAATTGGGACGCGATTGTGCCGACCACAGGAAGGTCTTCGTCGTTCGCTTCCCACAAATCGTGGTTGCGCTTGAATTGCTTCCGCACGTCGCGCAGCGCGTCTTGAGCGCCGCGCTTGTCAAACTTGTTGATGGCCACCACGTCGGCGAAGTCGAGCATGTCGATCTTCTCGAGCTGCGTCGCAGCCCCGAATTCCGGCGTCATCACGTACAGCGAGACGTCGCTGTGGTCCATGATTTCGGTGTCGCTTTGGCCGATTCCACTCGTTTCGAGGACAATCAAATCGAACTGAGCAGCTTTCAAAATGTCGAGCGCCTCTTGCACGTGACGCGACAGAGCGAGGTTCGATTGGCGCGTCGCCAACGAACGCATGTACACCCGGTCCGAGTGGATGGCGTTCATGCGGATGCGGTCGCCAAGCAAGGCTCCGCCCGTCTTTCGCTTCGAGGGGTCCACGCTGACAAGGGCGATTCGCTTCTCGGGAAAGTCCATCAAGAAACGCCGCACCAATTCGTCGACCATGGAGGACTTGCCGGCGCCGCCCGTTCCTGTGATGCCAAGCACCGGGACGGAAGGGAGGGAGGCGCGCACCGCTTCAAAGGCCTTCCCAAATTCTTCGGCGTTGTTTTCCGCTGCGGTGATGCACCGCGCGAGGTCGCGAACGTTGCGCACGCCCAACCGGTCCATTGCTCCGTCGAGGTCGTCCAAAGAAGGCACCGTGTTGAAGTCCGCCTTTTCGATCAAATCGTTGATCATGCCTTGCAATCCCATGGCACGACCGTCGTCTGGGTGATAGATGCGGGCAATGCCGTAGGCGTGAAGCTCAGCGATTTCCTCGGGCAAAATCGTTCCTCCTCCGCCTCCAAACACCCGAATGTGCCCCGCACCACGCTCGTCCAGAAGGTCCTTCATGTACTTGAAGTACTCCATGTGCCCGCCTTGGTAGGAGGTCATGGCAATGGCTTGTGCATCTTCCTGAATGGCAGTGGTCACCACTTCGTCGACGCTCCGGTCGTGTCCGAGGTGAATGACTTCGCATCCGGTGCGCTGCATGATGCGGCGCATGATGTTGATGGCGGCGTCGTGTCCGTCAAAAAGGCTTGCAGCCGTGACGATTCGAACTTTGTTCTTGGGGGTGTACGGGGTGGGGTTCTCCATGGCGTTGCGTGGGACTTCGCGAAATTAGGCCAAACCCTGCGCCGCCCGCGCTCCGTTGCCTTCGGCTCAGGTTGACGCCGCGTCGTGCCTTGGCACCCCCGTCACGTCGCCGTCCCAATCCCAGCCGTCAAGCACGGGAATCCACGCGTCGGGAACCCCGGCGGTCAGCGCCATTGTTCGGCCCGTTTCAGGGTGGGTCACTTCAAGCCGTCCTGCATGAAGCAAGAGCGTGTCGGTGCCGGTCGAGGCGGCCACGAAGCGGTTGTGCTTCTTGTCCCCGTAGCGGGAATCGCCCACGAGGGGGTGCCTCAAGTGCCGGAAATGGAGCCGGATTTGGTGGAAACGTCCGGTCTCGGGGCGGCACTCCACAAGGCTGTACCGCGCCGTTTCGTAAGGCCCCACAGGGTGAGCAATTTCGGTGCGCGCCAAGGTTCGGTACACGGTTCGCGCTTCTTTCGGCTCGGGGTTGTGCGCCGTTGGCAGGGGCTTCTCCACGACCCCTTCGTCTTCCGTCCATCCGCGAACCACGGCCCAGTACACTTTGGTCGTGCGACGATGCACAAACTCCAGTTTCAGACCGTTGAGCGCGTCTCCGGGCGCGGCGAAGAGCACAATCCCGCTGGTGGGCTTGTCGAGTCGGTGCACCGGCTGCAACCACGCGTCCTTCTCGCGGGTTTTGTTCACGAGGTCTCGCAGATTGTGCGGTTCGTGAAAATCGATGTCCGTTCGGTGCACGAGCAGGCGGTTGGGCTTGACGACGGCCACCACGAGCGCGTCTTCGTGAAGCACCCGAAACGAGGGTTGTGCACCCTCGGGCGTTGAATCCGCCTCACATGACATGGTGGAAGAGTGGTCCAAATCCGCTAATTTGCAAGCCAAATCTAAACCTGCGTCGCCTGCGACGACACCTAACCCAGGTCCTTTTGATGAACGATATGCATACACGGCCCGCTTTTGGCTCTCGGTTGGTCCTGTTGGCCAGCTTGTTGATCTACCATGTGGCCATGCTTGGACAGGCCATTGGGGTGGAAGTGGTGGTGGACACCGCATTCTACGGCCCCAACACTCCGACGCCAGACGACACCTTTGACGAGGCTGGGGTCCTCGACGGGTACGTGAGCTACCTAGTCTACGTCAATTTCACCAACCCCACAGACGTCCTCAGCGCGATTTTCTCAGACGTTGCGGTGTATCCGGACGGTGGGACCCTCGGGTTGAATGCCCCTTGCGGGTGTTGGAACCCCGTAATTGGATCCATGGTCATGGACGCGACAAACAGCTCTGCACTGTGGGGGATTTCTGGCCTTGAAACGTACCAGTACGACACGTTCTGGACCATCGGAATGCTGAGTGGAGACCAGTCAGGGCAGCTTCCGAGTTGGATTTCCACCCCGCTTGTGAACGGCAGCGCCATTTGCGGAACACAAGTCGCGGACGGCAGCGCCTTTGTCACCACAAACCCAGCCCCTCAGAATGCCACGGCCGGCGACGATTTGAAAATCGTGGTGGGTCGTGTCACGACGTGCGGCGATTGGACGCTCAACCTGAACCTTCAGGTGTTCATTGAGGGCGACAGCGACAACGACCAGTTGTACTTTCTGAACGCCGATGCCGATGGGGCAATCAGCGTTGAGAACCCATGCGCCGATTATGCCTCTGTGGAGCCCAACGTGACGGGACTTGTGACGGCGTGTGCAGGCGTGTCGACGGACGTGGAAGTGGAGTTTTTGGGGTTGGATCAAGACGCGGAGGAAACCACGTACACGCTTCTTCTCGGGGAGGAAGTGCTCAGCCAAACGGCTTCGAACCAATTCCCTGGGCTGACTCAAGGCGATTACGAAGTTCAGGTGGTCAACCAATACGGCTGCCGAGACACGACCTACTTCACAGTCAGCTCGCCGCCGGCCATCGAGGCGGCAATCACCTTGGCCGACGACAACTCGTGCTACGGAGAGGCCGACGCCACGGTGGTGCTTCCCGACTCGACGTTGCTGGGTGGGACGGGCAATTTGACGGTAAGCGCCGTCAACCCCAACGGCCAAAACATCGCTCCCACAGAAAACGAAACGGGCCTTGTCTGGGACGGGCTGGTCTGCCAGGACGGGGACGGTGAGTTCGTGTTCACCGTCAGCGACGCCAACGGCTGCGTGCTGAAAGACACTCTGTACGTGAACTGCCCCGAGGCCATCGAAGTGGCGTTGAGCTACGGCGACGTGGTTTGTGCGGGGGATTCGGACGGATTCATTGTGGCCGAAGCGTCAGGCGGTTCTGGGGATTTGTATTTGACCAACCAGAACGAAACGGTGCTTGTTGCGGACGGGCTTCTCGACCTTGGCCCCGGCACGTACCTCGTCAACGTCTTTGACGACTTCGATTGCCAATCGGAGCAGGAACTGATTGTCATCGAAGAGCCGGCACCCCTCGAAATCACCCTCGGAGACATCACCAACCCCTCGTGCGGGCTGGATTGCGACGGCGAGGTGGCGCTTGCCGCACAGGGCGGCATGGGACCTTTGGACGTGACGTACTTCAACACCTCGACGGGCGGGTTGTCGCTGGATTCCATTGGCCTCTGTGCCGGGGATTACGTGGCGACAGTCACCGACACGTCAGGGTGCCAATTGACGGCGCTGTTCGAAGTGGAGGCTCCCGCGCCGCTGGACTTTTTGATCGCGGCGTCGAACGCGACGTGCACTGGAATGAGCAACGGCTCGGCCGACGTGTTCCCCATTGGAGGCACCGTTTCTGACCAGGAATACGATTGGGTGGTGCTCGACACCGCAGGGAACGTCGCCAACCTCAACAACTTGAGCGAGATGACCTACACAGCCTTGGTGACAGACCAAATCGGCTGCAGTTACGCCGAGTCGTTCAGCATCGGCATCGATTTCGTGACCGACATGGCGCTGAGCACCTTGACCTCGCCTGTGACATGCTGGAATGCCGCAGACGGAACGGCCACGGTGAGCGTCAACGGAGGAGAGGCCCCGTTCACGTTCGCTTGGAGCGACCCCTTCAGTCAGTCCACCTCCACGGCGGTCGGGTTGACGGAAGACACCTACACGGTCACCGTCACGGATGCTGTGGGGTGCCGTCGGACGGCGTCTCAAACGGTGGAGGCCATCGAAGGTTGCTTGTTCATTGCAGACGCCTTGACGCCCAACGACGACGGCAAGAACGACGACTGGGTGGTTGGAGGTCTGGAAGATTATCCGGAATCGCAGGTTTTTGTCTTCAACCGCTGGGGCCAAAAGGTCTTCGAAACCACCGGAGGAATGGAACGGTGGGACGGCCGATTCAACGGAGCAAGGTTGCCTGTGGCCGACTACTACTACACCATTGAATTGTTCCCGCAGGCCTTGCCCATTCGTGGAACCGTAACCTTGAAGTACTGAGGATCATGAAAAACGCACTCGTCTTGTTGGTGGCCCTCGGCGCCGCATCGTGGTCCGCAGTTGCGCAACAGCAGCTCCGCCGCTCTCAGTTTGTGACCAACACGTACTTGGCCAACCCGGCAGTTGCAGGGACCGAGCCAGGCACGGTGCTGTCGTCCACCTACCGGAACCAATGGGCGGGGTTCAGTGGAGGTCCTACGACCATGCTGTTGAGTGGTCACCAAGCCATGCCCAACGGCGTGGGTGCAGGTTTTGTGCTTTACAACGACGACATGGGAGGGGCCATTCGCCAGACCGGAATGGAACTTACCGGCGCCTACAGCATTTTGTTGAACAACCAGGACGCGGTGTCGTTTGGCTTGAGCATGAAGGGAAACCAATTCGTGTTCGACGGCACCGACCTCGAGGTTTACCAACAGGGAGACGAGAGCTTGCCAGGCACGGTGGAGTCGACGTTTGGCATTGATTTCAACGCGGGCATGATGGTCTACGGCAAAGACTACTACTTTGGAATGGCGGTGTTCAATTTGATTCAAGACAAGTTGAACCTCGCCGGTGTGGACGACGACGCCAACCGCATGGTGCGTCACTACCACCTCATGGGGTCGTACCTCTACAACGTAAGTCGATTGGTGGCGGCTCAGGGAAGCGCGTTGTTCCGCATGACCGACGCAACGTCCGCGCAACTTGATCTCAATGTTCGGGCCATTGTCAACGGCACCTCGTGGTTTGGGGTGGGGTTCCGACCGCAAGATGCCTTCGTGCTGAGCACGGGGCTTAACTACGGGGCCTTCACGTTGGGGTACAACTACGACATCACCGTGGGGGACAACCTGCTGAGTTCCCATTCACATGAATTGTCATTTGGGTACTTTGTGCCTACGCGTTCCGCGTTTCGAAGCCGTCCGAGCAGCGGACGAAAGGTTCGAGCAAGCGATCGCATCTTGAAGTAACCCTGGGCTTGACGTATCTTGGGGCGGGCGCTGCCCTTGACAACTCAACGACGATGAACAAATTTTTGACCTTCGGCTTGGCCCTCGCGGCTGCCGCTACCGCTTCGGCACAAGTTGTGCGCTTGGAAGTGGACTACATTGACAACCAAGGATTGGTTCCCGGCGACACCTACCGGGTCTATGCCGTGATGGAGAACGAAGGAGACATCCTTGACGCCGTGTACGGGGAAGCCTCGGCTCCCATGAAGGTGAGTTCCACGAAGCCTTTTTACCAGCACCCCAAGGGCGGGCCGTTGTCTGCGGACGTCCAGCGGTACGACGCGACCATGGACGAGTCGTTGCTCTACGATTCGTGGGTGACCATTGGCGCGGAAGACAACTACATGAACGCCGTGTCAGGCTTCATCATGGAGGAAGCGCTGAGCGTGTTCGATCAAGGAGGGGAGTTGGCGACCAACGACGGAGCGTGGTTTGTCACCCCAGACAAGCGTCAAGCCGCTGCCGGCCCCTCGAAGCGCATTCTGTTGATGCAATTGACTACGCAAGGCGAGGTCAACGGCTTGATCAACTTGCACGGACGAGTGAAGCAGGTTACGGACAGCGACGGAAATCCCGTCGGCAGCCCCGAGGTGATTCAGAGCGAAGGCTTGACCTTCGTGTGTGCCCGTCCTCGCTAAGGCAAGGACCAGCTAAAAAAAAGA
>JBMZHG010000043.1:0-13745 GCA_049616325.1 Flavobacteriales bacterium
GGCTCGATGAAGGTGACGGAACCCGTGTTGGACGATCCGAGCACGGCGCCGCTGATTTGGCGCTTGTAGCTGCTCAGAACGGCCAAGGCGCGACGCTCTTGCACGAAACCCTCCCGAATGTCTGCGAGGAATCCCCGTTCCTGGGTGTGCTTCATGGCGCGCAGAAAGGCTCGGTTGATTTTTCGTCGCACGGCCGTCATGTCCTGTCGAATGGCCGACAATTCGGGAGAGGCGTCGTCGCGAATGTTTCCTTTGGCGTCGAACACGGCGTCAATGGCTTCGATGAGCGCTTCGTTGGGTTCTTGGCCTTCAACGACTTTTTCGAGGCGCGGCCACGGGTCGTCAGATTGGGACAGGACCTCCAAGACCAAGTTCATGACGCGAGAGGCCGTGGCAATCCGGCGGCAACCGGCCTCGTCGAGGACACTGTCCCGCACGCTGAGGAGCTTGATCTCGCGGTCGAGTTCGTCAAATTCAATCAGGGGAAACCCGTGCCCCCCGGAACGAATCCGACGCATTTCGTCGGTTTCGTGCAGCCGTTCGATGACCCAAATTCGGTCCTTGCTTGGGACGAGGTTGCGAGCCCGTTCAGCGCTCGACGGGCATCCTGCAAGCTCGGCCAAGAGCTCCTGGACCACGTCGAATTCAAGGTCTTCGGCAACGCGGGCGTCGTAATGGTCGATGGGAGCCCCGGGTTTCATTTTCCGCCGAGTTGGGGCAGGGGAGTGCCCCGCAATTTTTCCACTTCGCGTTGAACGTGCTCCACGGCGCGGCTGAGTGCCTCGTCGCGCGAGGCGGCCGGAAAATCAAACCATGTGGTGGACGAATCTTTGCGGAACCACGTCATTTGGCGTTTGGCAAATTGTCGGGTGTGGGTAATCACAAGGCGGACGGCTTCGTCGAGGGCAAGGGTGCCCTCCAAGTGTTGAAACAACTCTTTGTAGCCCACGGTGTTCAATGCGTTTTCGTGGCGAAGGGGCAAAAGCTTCCGGGTTTCTTCCAGCCAGCCCGCCTCCATCATGGCGTGGGTTCGGCGCGCGATTCGTTCGCGCAATTCTTCCCGGTTGGGATTCAGTCCCACGGAGACGACGTGCCACGGGCGGGTTTTTTGGTTTCCAGAGTGGAAGCTGGAAAAGGGGCGTCCCGAGGCCAAACACACTTCAAGCGCCCTCACCACGCGCTGGGGGTTGGACGTGTCCAAGACGGCCACGTGGTCGGGGTCGAGTTTTTCGAGCCGCGCCACAAGCGCAGGCAACCCCAGGTCAGCCACCTCGCGGTTCAGGATCCGGCGCAGGTCCAAATCGGCCGGGAGCGGGTCAAGTCCTTCGAGTGCGGCCTTGACGTACATCCCCGAGCCACCGGCCAAGATGGCCGATCCGCGTTCGGCACAGAGCCGGGTCAAGAGCGGCACCGCCTGCGCTTCAAATGCACCGGCGCTGTACAGTTCGGTGGGTTCGAGGAAATCGACGAGGTGATGCGGCGCAGCGTCACGTTCGGCAGCCGTCGGTTGGGCGGTGCCGATGGCCATTCCTCGGTAGACTTGGCGGGCGTCCGCATTGACGATCTCTGTTTCGAGGCGTTGAGCAAGGGCGACAGCGAGTTCCGTTTTGCCTGACGCCGTGGGCCCCACCACCGACACCACCACTCCAGGATTCGCAGCCTCCGTCGCGCTCATCAATCAGATTAGGTCGTCAAGGTCGTCGATGGAGAGGTGTTCACCGCCACCGTATTCGTCGTCGTCCTCGTCGTCGAGGTAGGCGTCAAGTTCAGGGTCGCCTGTGCGGTAGGGCTTTCCGTCGTCCTCCGGCTCGCTTGGCAAATCCATGCCTTCGAGAAGGTCTCCATCCTTGCTGTCAAACGCCGGAGGGGTGCCAAACTCGTGACACAGCGCCGGATACGCCGCGTCCGGGTCGGCGTCGCCGAGCGACAACGGCTCGACGTAGAAGCACCACATGCGCAAGAAATCGTACACGTAGATCGCGCGCTGCCCGAGCTCAGGGATGAGGTGGCCGACGGTGCTTTGGTTCATGGCGTCCTTGGGTTGAGCCCCTTCGTCCGCCATCGGGTCACTCATGTCAAGGAGCGAGAACTCTTTGCCTCGGCTCCACGATTCGTCGCTTTGAAAGAACGACGCAAGCTCGCCGGCCTCCCAGCCGAAGGCGTCCAACACCGCGAAATGCAGGTGCATCAGGGGGGCGTCGGTCGCGATGTCGATGTCGCGGAACACGTCGTCTTCGGTGTCAAGAATGACACGCAAGCGCATGATTTGACTCATGAAACGAAGGTACACCGCCTGTGGAGTAGTTTTGCGAACGATTCAGCCCAAAATTCTCCCCATGCTTACCCGCATTCTCAAACTCCTCGTCGCCGCCGCATCTCTCGCCTACACCGTGTTGTTGTACACCGAGGGCAGTTGGGGCGCAGCCGTCGGAATGACACTCCTTTCCATCGTGCTCGTTCTGGTGAATTTGCGGAGCGTGCGGTTGGTGGTGGCGTTTGCGAACCTCAGAATGCAGCGCATGGAAGAAGCGGTCAAGTGGCTGAACCGCATCAAGCCCGACCAACTTTGGCCTGGGCAACGCGGCTACTACCACTTTCTCCTCGGCAGCGTCACGATGCAATCGAACCTCAACGAAGCGGAGTCGCACCTGCGCAAGTCCCTCACGCTTGGCCTCAAGCAGGACCACGACAAGGCGGCGGTGAAGCTGAACCTCGCGGTGTGCATGAGTGCCAAACAAGACCGCAAGAAGGCGATGATCATGATTCAGGAAGCCAAGCGCCTCGACACCAAGGGCATGCTGAAGAACGACATCAAGCAGGTCGAGGCCATGATCAAGAACCCGCGCGTGGTGCAGCGCGCGCGCCGCTGATTCTCAGCGAGCAAGCAACGCCTCGAGGTCGCTCTCGAGACGGGCGTTCGCCAAGAAGTTCCGTTCCAGATCCCCCGCAAAGGGGAAGGCCGTGTCCAAACTCGCGGTGCGCGCCACGGGGGCGTCGAGCTGTTCGAAGCACTGTTCGTGAATCCTCGAGCTGATTTCCGCGCCAATGCCGCCCGTCATGGTGTCTTCGTGCAGCACCAACGCTTTTCCCGTTTTTGACACGCTCTTCACGACGAGCTCTTCGTCCCAAGGCAACAGCGTTCGCAAGTCGATGACCTCGACGCTCCATTCCGGATGCGCGTCAAGCACCTGCTCTGCCCATTGCACGCCCAAGCCGTAGGTGATGAGCGTGGCGTCGTGGCCTTCGCGAACGATGCGTCCCACGCCAAACTCCAGCAAGTAGTCTTCCTCCGGCACCGGCCCGGTCAGGCTGCGGTACAAAAACTTATGCTCAAAGAACAAGACCGGGTTGGGGTCCTCAATCGCCATTCTCAAAAGCCCCTTTGCGTCGGCTGGGGTGGAGGGGTACGCAATCTTCAATCCGGGCACGTGGAAGAACCAAGCTTCGGTGCTTTGGCTGTGGTACGGCCCTGCGCCGACACCGCCACCGGTGGGCATGCGAACAACGACGTCGGCCGCTTGGCCCCAGCGCCAGTGGATCTTGGCGAGGTTGTTGACGATTTGGTTGAAACCGCAGGTGACAAAGTCGCTGAATTGCATCTCCACCATGGCCTTCTTGCCTGCGATGGAGAGTCCGAGGCCGGCGCCCACGATTGCGGATTCGCAAAGGGGCGTGTTTCGGACTCGGTCCTCGCCAAACGCATCGACAAACCCGTCCGTCACTTTAAAGACCCCGCCGTACGGGCCAATGTCTTGCCCCATCAGCACGAGCCCGTCGTTTTTTTCCATGCTCGTGCGCAGGCCTTCCGTGATGGCGTCGATGAATCGCAAATCGCGGCTCGGTCCGGAAGGCGGCTCAACGAGTCCCGCAGGGGTGCCCGGTGCGAATCGGTCGACGAGTTCTTCCTTCGTGTCGGCTTCAATCAGAGGTTCTGCCGCAGCTCCTTTCAAACCGGCTTCAATGGCGGTTTTGATCTCGGTGCGGAGGCGGTCCTCCGTGGCGTCGTTAAGCACCCCCCGCGCCATCAACGTCTCCCTCAAGCGGTCCACCGGATCCACTTGTGCCCAGGAGTCAATGAGACCTTCGGGGTAGTATTTTGTTCCTGAGGCTTCTTCGTGACCTCTCATTCGGAATGTTTTGAATTCCAACATGATAGGTCTCGGGTTCTCTTTCAAAGATTCAACCGAATCACGCACTTTGTGGTACACGTCAAACAGGTCGTTTCCGTCCACTTGAATGGCGTCCTCTTCGGGAATGCCGTAGCCGACGGCTTTGTCGGTGAAGTGGGCGCATCTGAACTGCTGCTCGCTGGGAGTTGACAACCCCCAGGAATTGTTTTCAATGCCGATAATGACGGGCAGCTGCCAAACCGCCGCCACGTTCACCGCCTCGTGGAAATCGCCTTCTGACGCACCGCCGTCCCCCGTGAACACGAAGGAGCATCCACCTGTGCCGTCGAGCTTTTCCGCAAGGGCCACACCGTCGGCCAATCCGAGCTGGGGACCAAGGTGACTGATCATGCCAACGATGCGATGCTCGCGGCTCCCGAAGTGAAAACTGCGGTCACGTCCTTTCGTGAACCCGTGATCCTTGCCTTGGAATTGGGCGAAGAGGCGGTCGAGCGGCACGTTGCGCGTGGTGAAAATGCCGAGGTTGCGGTGCATGGGAAAGATGAACTTGTCCTCGGGCATGGCGGCTGCAACCCCCACGGAAATGGCTTCTTGGCCCATCCCGCTGAACCACTTGCTGATCTTGCCTTGGCGCAACTGGGACATCATCTTCTCCTCAATCATGCGAGGCAACAAGAGCTTCTCGTAAAGCTTGAGTTGATCTGCATCGCCGAGGCCCTTGGGGTCGAAGCGCTGGGGGTTGTTCGGGAACATTTCCGACATGGCACACGAAGGTAGGATGTGCGGGTATCTTCGCACTCAACAGATGGACGCTTCTTCTTCACAAATCCAGGTGCGCGTTCTCCCCGAGGAGGTCAGTCAGCCTGCTGCATTGCACGCTGCGGTGAACCGTCAATTGGCCAAAGAGGGTCGCCCTGCGTTGCCCCACGACACGGAGGTCAGGGTGCTGCGTCAGAGTTGGGATGCCCGCAAAAGGCCGGTCCAGGCGCAGTTGTTGGTGGCGTGGGGCGAGCGGGCTTCGGAACGCGAAATGCAGGACTGGGTTTGGGAGCCGGTGCCGAAGGGTGCGCGAGAAGTGATTGTCGTGGGGGCGGGGCCGGCAGGGCTCTACGCGGCGTTGGAATGCCTGCGCCACGGGGTGCGTCCGATCGTGTTGGAGCGAGGGAAGGACGTGCGGGCGCGGCGCCGGGATTTGGCCCGCTTGAACAAAGAACACGTCGTGCACCCCGACTCCAATTACTGCTTCGGAGAGGGCGGCGCGGGCACGTACAGCGACGGGAAACTCTACACGCGCAGCAAAAAGCGCGGGGACATTCGCGAGGCCCTCGAATGGCTCGTCGTGCACGGTGCCGACCCCCGAATTCTCGTCGAAGCGCATCCCCACATCGGCACGAATCGCTTGCCTGCCGTGGTCACGGCCATGCGCGAAACGGTGGAGCGGGCTGGCGGGGAGGTGCGCTTCGAAACCCGGGTCGTGGATGTGCTGGACGTGGACGGAACGTGCGTGGGGGTTGAGGTCGAACACGTTGCTTCAGGGGAGCGATTGAAGGTGCATGGGGAGGCGGTGATTTTGGCCACGGGGCACAGCGCCCGCGACATCTTTGAACTGCTCCACAGCAAAGGGTTGGAACTCGCGCCCAAGCCGTTTGCGCTCGGGGTGCGTGTCGAGCATCCGCAGTCGTGGGTTGACCACGTGCAGTACCACGGAGAACCTGTCGAAGACCGTTTGCCGCCGGCGAGCTACAACCTCGTTTGCCAAGTGGAAGGGCGGGGGGTGCACAGCTTTTGCATGTGTCCTGGAGGCATCATGGCTCCGTGCGCGACAGACACCCAAGAAGTGGTCACCAACGGTTGGTCGCCGTCCAAGCGCAACAACCCGTACGCCAATTCTGGCATGGTCGTTCAAGTGGGGCCGGAAGACTGGGAGCCGATGGGATTCACAGGTCCGTTGGGTGGGCTGGAGTTCCAAAAGAGCGTGGAGCATGCGTGCTGGGTTGCCGGAGGCCAAACGCAAGCTGCCCCTGCCCAGCGCCTCGTGGACTTCGTCGCAGGGAAGGCCTCCTCAAGCCTGCCAAAAACGTCGTACGTCCCCGGCGTCGTTGCCGCACGGTTGGATCAGGTGCTCCCGGCCTTGGTGGCGCACAGCTTGCAAGAGGGGTTTCGTGCGTTTGGGCGGAAAATGAAGGGCTTTCTTCACCCTGACGCGGTGGTGGCAGGACCCGAATCGCGCACGAGCAGCCCCGTCCGAATCCCAAGAGACCCGGACACTTTGCAGCATCCAGGTCTCCGACAATTCTATCCCACCGGCGAGGGAGGAGGGTATGCCGGTGGAATTCTTTCCGCAGCAATGGACGGCCGTAAGGCAGCCCGGGCCGCGGTCCTTTTCAATGGTTAAGTTGAATTGTTGAATTCATTTTGCAGCCGTCAGGTTGGCGTCCATGTCCGTCAACGCTTGTCGCGCGGCAGAAATGGATGCTTGAACTCCGTCAATTTCGGCCACCAAGAAGGCGTCGCCGAATCCCAATTCTACGGCTGAAGCCAAGTGCCTGCGAGCTGTTTCTTCCGCGCCCACACCCGCGGTGAGGTAGCGGTGCGTGCCGTCGTTCTCGAGGCGTTGCTCGATTTGGCCCATCTGCAAGAAGGCGTTCAGCACGTCCACAGGGACACCTGCCGTGTAACGTCCGAGCTGGACGTGGAAATGGACTTCGGACACGTGGTACGTCTCTTCGGCTTCTTGCACGGCCTCTTGGCGCAAGGCTTCCAGCGCGGCGGCTTCGTCGAGCGTGATGCGCACCCCGTTGTGGTACGCGGTCACAAACGCGTCCGTGTGGCTGGCTGCTTTGGCGGCATTCAAGGAATGACGTGCTTCGCTCAACCGCTCAAACGCCGTCCCGACATGAAGGGTCAGGCCGCGGTCGCCGTCCACGGCTTCCACTCGGTCGTGGGTGTACATGTCTGTAGAGGGCGCGAAGGCGGCCAAGTACGCGCCGTACTGCACCCGGTAGGAAATCTCGGGGTTGTACACCTTCTCACGCAAGTCGCGCAGCAATTCCTGTTCCGCGTTGGCGGCGGTGTTGCCAGTGTTTGACAGCATTTGGGCCATCTGAGCTGCGGTGAGCTCGGAGATGACTGTGGCGCTGTCTTGAGCAAACGTCGTGGGGTCGCCCTTTTCTGGGGCGTACATCGCTTTCCATTCGGCGAGCGAGATGGACACGCCGTCGTCGTTCACCAGCAGGTCAGGGCTGTTCAATTCGAGGTCGCGGTGGTCCGGCACTCCGTCGGCATCCGTGTCGATGGCGCAACCGAACTTGTCGACAATCGCGCCGATCTCCGTGCCGCCACAGAGGTCTTTCGTGTCTTTCACACCGTCGCCGTCGGCGTCGTTTCCAAGGGCCAAAAATTCCTCTGGGAGCAACGTCTTCAAGTAGGTCTTTCCTCGTCCGAGCTGGAAACCAACCCCGGCTTGTGCGGTGGTCCATCCGGCCCCGCCTCCGGGCAAAGTCGTCACCGCCAACGTCGCGTGGATTCGGCGCGTCAATTGAACGTCGACGCCCGCACGAAGCGGAACGGCCACGCGGGTGTTTCGATCCAGCATCGTCTCGTACACGTTGTCCCGTTCCAAGGGGTCGGGAAGGTCGACGTCCGGCATGGGAATCGGTTGAGGGGTGGCGTAAAGCAACCCGTCGTCCCACAAATGGTACGTTTCGCCGTCCGCCGATTGGGCGTCGGCGTGCTTGGCAGTCGTTTGCCAACTCAGCCCTGCTCCCGCCCAAGGACGGATCGCATGCGTTTCCGCAGAAAACGGCGTGTACCGCACACCGGCACCCAAGCTTTGCATGGAAGTGCGCTGCACAGCAACCCCTTGGTCGTTGAAGGCTCGGGCTTGGAGGAAGTCCAAATCCACGGACAAGAACGACCCGACAGGCTGAGACATGGAGGCGCCTCGGCTGAGCGAGGCGTTCATGTCGGCCGTGGCCGTGGTTCCCGAAAAGACTTGAAGGCTCGGCTGCGCAGATGCGAGTCCAACCAAGCCGAGGGTCAAGCAAAGCGCGGAAAGGCGCGCGATTCGGGGAAGTGTCTGAATGTCCTTCATGAGAATGGAGGTAGGGTTGGGATGCCCTTACGTCCATTCTTCCGGAAAGGTTACAGAAGGTCGGCGAGTTGTTGTCCGACGTGGGTGCCAATGGCTACGCCCATTCCGCCCATCCGGACTCCTGCCACGAGGCCCGGGGCAACGGTTTGGACCACGGGCTGACGACTCGTGCCGATCCCGAGCTGTCCTACCCAGCGGTGGGCGACTTCGAACGATGCGGCGCCTTGAATGTGCCGCCGCGCCCAGTCGGCCAACCTTTCTGCACGCTCGTCCTCGTTGGAGCAGTCCCAGTGCCGGCCGCCGCCAATCAAGACGCGTCCCTCAACCTCCCGAGCGTACACGTAGCCGCGGTCGTGATGCACCGTGTGGCGCAACGCGAGGTCGGGAAGGGGGTGAGAAACCAGCACGTGGTTGTCGACGGGTGCCACGTCCACGTCCAGGAGCGTGGCGGCCCAGGCGTTGGTGGCGACGACGACGCGGGGTGCGTGCACGACGCCGAGGTTGGTTTCGAGGCTCCAAAGCCCGTTCGCCGAGGACAGGCCTTGCACGGACAGGCCTGCGAGGCACGGGATTTGGGCTTGTTCAAGGGCGCTGTGAAGGACGCGGGCTAGTTTGCCGGTGTCCAAATCGCCTTCCAAGGGGCTCCCAGTCGCCCCAGCCAATTCCGCCAAGCCAGAATGCGAGGCCAGGAGGTGGAAGGGTTGCTCGCCGAAGATGTCCTCCAGGGCGTCGTTCATTTCCGGGAGTGCTTGCGCGCACGATTCGAAAAGCTCCGGATTCGTGAAGGCTTCCACCGACCCCGACGGACGGTAACCCAGGGCCTCGTCGCCCCAAGTCGTGCGCAGCAGATGCAAGCCATCCCACCGCATCCTGACCAGGTTCACCGTGGCTTCCGGGCCGAGGGTGCGCCAGTCCTCGAGCAACTCGGACGGACTGCCGAAGCAGGCAAATCCCGCGTTGCGCGTGGTGGCTCCGCCGAGGCTCGAACGGTCGAGCACGGCAATTCGCCAGGAAGGATGTTTGGCGCGGAGGTGAAGTGCAGCGCTTGTGCCCACAAGCCCGCCGCCAACAACGACCGCATCCAACCCGTCCAGCCAACCGCGGGTTTCCCAAAAACTGAAACCTGCGGCGGGAACCACTCGTTTTGGAGGGAAACCCGTATTTTTCGGCTGACCTGCCACGATGCAAACCTACGCGACACCACCCTCAGCGACGCGCCCTTGGTTTCAAGGACTCGTTGTGCTGCTCGTTTTTCTGATGTCTTCCACTTCGATGTGGGCGCAATCCGAGTCGCTCGTGGTGAGCGGCAATTTGAAGCACGAGGACACCAAAGTCAAGCTGGACAACGTCACGGTTTCTGTGACGCGAAACGGGGAGGCGTTTGACCAAATCCAGGTCGACCGCAACGGCAAGTACTTCCTCGATTTGCCTCTTCGCAACAACTACGTCATCGAGTTCAGCGCCGACGGCATGGTCTCCAAGCGCGTGGCCATCGAAAGCGCACACACCCCGGAGGACGAGTTGAACGACGGGTTCATGTTTGATTTGGACATGTCTCTGTTCGACAAGGTCGAAGGGTTTGACGAGAGTATTCTGGAGACGCCCATTGGCATCGCGTCGTTTGACGACCGCAGCGGCCGGATCCAGTTCGACTTGGATCACACCAACGACATGCGCCGCCGGATTGACGCGGAATTTGACCGCTTGGCGGAGCTTGCTGACGATTTGGAGCGAGCCCAAATGCGCTACGACAACGCCATGGAAGACGCCGACCGCGCGGAATCGCGAGAGCGGTGGGACGACGCGAAAGACGAGTTCGAAAAGGCGTTGAATTTCAAGCCCGGCGATGCAGCCGCTCAGGCAGGACTGGAACGGGTGACGTCGAAACTCGACGCCCTACGGCGCGCGGAAGAAGAAGCTGCGGCTGCCGAGGCCGCTGCAGCCGCGGCCGAAGAGGCGGAGCGTCAAGCCGAGGCCGATGCAGCTCGGGCCGCAGAAGAAGAAGCGGCACGCGCCCAACGGGAGGCTCAAGAGGCAGCCGAGGCAGCACAACGTGCCGAGGAGGCGGCTGCACGTGCCGCAGCGCAGGCCCAAGCTCAACGAGAAGCAGAAGAGCGCTTGGCCCAGGCCCAAGCGGAAGAAGACGCTCGCGCGGCGCGTGAACGCGAGGCCGCAGCTCAAGCTGACCAAGAATCGGCAGACGAAGCGGAGCGCGAAGCAGAGGCTCAGCGCCAAGCTGCGCGTGACGCAGAATTCGAGCGCCGACAAGCCGCGCAGGACGCGGCCTCAGCGGAGCAACAGGCTCAACTCGACGCCGACCGACTCGAACGGGAGGCACGTCAACGGGAATGGGAAGAGCGTCAGGCTGCCCGCGAAGCGGAAAAGGAAGCACGCAAGGCCCAAGCGCAGGCCCGCGCTCAGAATTTGTCCCAACGCTCTGGAAAGGCTGAGGACGAGGCAGAGGCGTATTACCGACAAGCCTTGGAGTCAGAACGTCAAGCCATGGCTGCCGAAGTTCAGGACACCAAAGACGACGTGGCGATGCAGCAAGAACGCTGGAACGCCGAAGCACGGGACCGTGCTCGGGACGCGCGTCGCCAGGTGCTGGACCTCGACAACGGAACGGGCTTGACCGCGAACTCCGACGGTCAGGATCGGGATCGGATGGTGGGCGATTACGAGGACGCGCAACGGGATCTGGCAAATCGAGGTCAGCAGGCGTACAATTCGCGCCGGAAAGAGGCCGAGGCCTTGCATCAGGTGGCTTCGGGCTCACGTGGAACTACGGGGCGTCAGGTCGGGACCGAATACGGCGGTCGCGAAGCAGAGCACCGACGCGAACGAGCCGCTAAGCTCGCAGAAATCGAGGCGAGGAAGCAGTCCGACGCGTTGTTGAAGACCCAAGGCGCGGCGCGGTTGAAGAACGGCGCTCAGAGCTCGTTGCTTGACTTGGAAATGACCGTGGAGGCCTCTCAAGAACGTGGCGTGCCCGCATTGCTTTCTCCGGAAGACCGAGACATCCCGCAAGGGGTTCAGGAGACCAGCTACGACATCCAAAACGGGTTGGTCATCATGCGCACAGTGCGCGAAGGCGACGTGGTGCAGCGCTACCGCAAGGTGGTCATGAAGACCGGGACCTATTACTTCTGCGGGGACAAGAGCATCACCAAGACCCGCTGGGAACTGGAAACCAACCTCTCCTACGATTGAGGCATGGGCTTGGTGCGCAAGGCCGTTGTCTACACGTTGCTTCTTCACGTTGTCGTGCTTGGCGCGCTGGTGGTTTGGCCAGTGAGCGAAGGCATCCCGCCGAGCGAGACTTTCACGGAGGTCACCATGTTGGACGCGTCACAGGCGGTCGCCGCGCAGCAGCAGTCCTTTGAAGATCAACTCCGAGCTCAAATGGCCCAAAAAGTGGCCAACCTCCGTGCGGATGCCCAAGCTGAGGCCTCGTCCGAGGCGCGCTCGACGTCGGACGTCTCCGAAGCGGAATTGGAGGCTCAGGTAGAAGCCGAATTGCGCGCGATGGAGGCGGCGGAGTTTGCCCGACTTTCGGCTGAAGAAAAAACGTTCGAGACGGCCGGTGCCGCGGACGTGACGCGACAGCAGGTCGGAGAGACCTTCGAGTCTTGGGACGCCCAGTACGACGGGTTGGTGACCGTGCGATACAGCTTGGAAGGACGGAAGGGGCGCGATTTGGACGTCCCGGGGTACACCTGTGAGGGTGGAGCCCAAATCGACGTCGCAATCGTCGTGGCCGCCAACGGCACGGTCCTCGAAGCCTCGCTCGCCTCGGGCGACCCGGAAAGTTGCTTCGGGGCAGCCGCGCTGCGCAGCGCCCGTCGCGCCCGCTTCAACGCTTCGTCCGACGCACCCAAGCGGCAGGAAGGTCGCCTGACCTACGTCTTCGTCGCCCAGTAAGAGAGGCTGATTTTTGCGCGCTCATGCGCAGTTAAGCGCGGTCGATGTACTCCTGCAAGTACCGGTATCGGGGAGCGAGCACCCCGTCCAGCGTCGTTTCCGTCGCGTTGGTCAACATGTTGTCTCGGTCGCCGCCGACCAAGAGCGGCAAGACATGCGCCAACAGGTCTTTTCCAAAGCCGTGGCTTGCATCTCGCGGCAATTCGCACGGAAGGTTGTCTACGGCCATCACGGTAACTCCTTTCGGGGCGTCGAAAGCGCATTCGCTCTCAGCAACCGGGTCGTAACCGTAAAGCGGGTCGGCAATGGTGCTTGGACGAATCGTGCACGCCACCGGCCCGTCGATGTCGCAGCTGACGTCCGCCACCACTTTCACGCGCCACGATTCTTGCTTCATGTCGTTGCGGGTAAACAGGAACGGCGAACCCTCGGCCCAGTAATGTCCTGCGATGTACAAGTCGGCCACCTCGGCGTAGTTCATGAACGTGCTCTTGAACTCCGTGGGGTCAGCAATGAAATCGTTCATGTCGAAGGCCCTGCCATCCCTTCGGGCGTTGTATTGTTCCACGTCTAGGCGCGTGAAGACGGCCTCGTTGAAGTCCTCTTTCAAAAACGCGTCGGCGTGCACCTCGCGAAGGCCCAGGGCGGTGAGCAATTCGTGGGCTCCCATGCCCACTCGGCCTCCTCCCGTCAGCACAATTTTCATGTCGGAAGGCAGGTCCACCGCTTTTGCGTGACCAACCATGTCCTTCATGTCCTCGCATTCAATGGCCTTTGGGAGTTCGAAGGAACGGTGCCGAAGGCCCCACGCACGAAGGGCGTTGTACGCCCCAACGATTCCGGCCCAACGTCCAAACCCAATGACCCGCTTGCCGCTCGCGCGCTTGATCAGTTCGTAGTCGATCAGGCGGATGCGCTTGTCCACAATGGTGCGAAGGAGTTTGGCGTTGTAGGGCTGCAGCTTGTACGTGTGGCTGAAAAACAGGTAAGTCGTGTCCGGAATCAACTCGTTCAGGGGCACTTCCTTGACGCCGAGAAGCACGTCGCAGCCTGCACCCACCAGCGTGTCGACCACCTCAATCCCTTCTTCGCGGTATTCGTCGTCGGCGATGCGGCGCACCTCGCTCGCTTCCACCACCAGCTCGACCTCCGGGTAAAGTCGCTTCACTTCCGCACATTGAGCAGGGGTGAGGGGCACCCGCTGGTCCGGCGGCACTTTGCCTTCGCGCACAACGCCAATCTTCATAAGACCAAATGTAAACGAACTCCCCCCGCGCCCAATGAATCTGCATAACACATCTTGCCCACGATGCGGTGTTGACGTAGATTTGAGGTCCGCTCTGAGGGGCGGGTGTTCTTTGATTTTTGGGGCCGATTTTGGATTTGACAGCAAGATGACCAAATCGGGGAAGCATGTCGAGCTCTTGGAGATGTCGCTCGTTAATCTCAAATCTTCCGTCAGAAATGACAACACTTCCTACGCGCTCGCGGCCTAATCGACTCAGTCGATTCGCCTAATTCCAGTCACCAGGTGGCGGAACGAGCTGCCCTGTTGCGACGTACGGACCCTTCCGTCGTGACGTTGGGCATCAGGTAAATGG
>JBMZHG010000044.1:0-13309 GCA_049616325.1 Flavobacteriales bacterium
CGCAGAAAACGACCCCCAGGGTCGAGTTTGGATGGCAAGCAACGTGGGCGGCGTGGTGACGTGGGTTCCGCAACCCACGGCGTCGAGCATTCCCACCCGCACCAACCGACCAGACGGTCCCCCCAACGCGGCGGTGCGTCGGATGGACTGCTGGAACGACAACCTGTGGGTGGCCACCGGCGCGGTGAGTGCCTCCTGGACCCCCCAGTACCGGTCGGACGGCTTGTTCCAATACCGCGAACGCGACTGGCACGTGCCTGCCTTGCCTGAAAACGCCAACGACGTGGCGGGCGTGAAAGACATTTTGGACGTCAGCATTGACCCCACGGACCCCTCTCACGTCGTCTTCGCATCGTACGAAGAAGGACTCCTCGAACTCCGCGACGGCCAGGTGGTCCGTGTCCTGAACGCGGAAAACTCGAGCATGGAGTTGTCCGAAGTCGGTGGGTCGCCACGCTCTGCCGTGAGCGGCGTGGACTTCGACACGGACGGCAACTTGTGGTTCACCACGCCTTGGACCACCACGTGCCTCCACGTCATGCTTCCGGACGGCACCACGGTGGGGATGAATTTGGGCGACGAAGGCCAAAACCTCCTATTCGGCGACATCGAAGTCACCCGCGACGGCTACGTCTGGGCGGTGCTGCCGCGCGGCAACGGCGTGTTGGTGTACGACCCCGCCGGAACTCCTGAAAACCCTGTGGACGACAATTGGACCATTTTGACGAAAACTCCGGGTCAGGGAGGTCTGCCCTCCAACGACGTGTTCTGCATCGAAGAAGATTTGGACGACGAGATTTGGGTGGGAACGGCCAACGGCCCGTGCGTTTTTTACCAAAGCTCGACGGTGTTTGGGGACGACGTGAACGCAAGCCAAATCCTCATCTCCCAAGACGGAAACTTGCAGTACTTGCTCGAAACGGACGTCGTTCAATCCCTGATCATCGACGCGGGAAACCGCAAGTGGGTCGGCACGCAGGGGTCGGGCGTTTACGTACTTGCGTCAGACGGCCTCACCACCGACCGTCACTTCACCGTGGACAACAGCCCGCTTCCCTCCAACGACATTCAAGACATCGCCATGGACTACGGCTCAGGCGAGGTGTACCTCGGCACGGCCAAAGGCCTCATGTCGTATCGCGGAGAGGCCACCAACTGGGATCGGGAAATGCAAGACGTGCGCATCATGCCCAACCCCATACGCGCGGACCACGAAGGGCCGATTGTGATTGACGGTTTGGCTTACCAAAGCACGGTTCACATCACCGACGCGACTGGAAACCGAATCGCCGTGCTTGAAAGCAACGGCGGCCGTGCGACCTGGGACGGAAAAATGGAAGACGGCAGGCAAGCGCCGTACGGGGTGTACCTCGCGTTCGCCACCGACCGAAACGGCAAGGAGGGCGCCGTCGTGAAATTCGCGGTGTTGCGATGAACAGTTCACCCCCCCGCATGCCCCTCTCGAAGTTGCCCGAGGTTGGCACGACGATTTTCACCGAGATGTCCGCCCTCGCACTTGAATGCGGTGCGCTCAACGTGGCCCAAGGGTTTCCTGACCTCGACACGCCAACCGCGTTGCGGCAAGCGGTCGCCCGAGCGCTCGAGGACGGACACAACCAGTACGCCCCCATGCCCGGCAACCGGGACCTGCGTCGCTGGATCGCGGAGACGTACCACGCCGGAGCAGGCTACTGCCCCGACACGGAAATCACCGTGGGAGCAGGCGCTTCAAGCGTCCTGTTCGCCGCCATGTCCGCCCTGTTGCAGCCCGGCGACGAGGTGGTCCTGCAGGACCCCTGCTACGACCTGTATGCGCCAGTCGCCGAGCTGAATCAGGCCCGCGTCGTACGCGTGCCGTTGCTCGACGCGCAAGGCCAAATGAACGGCCGCGACCTCGCCCGTGCTGTGTCACCTCGAACGCGCCTCGTGATCTTGAACAGCCCGCACAACCCCACCGGCAAACTCACCACCCAAGCCATGCTGGACCAACTGGCCGACGCCTTGGAAAGCACGGACGCGTGGTTGATCAGCGACGAGGTGTACGGGCCGATGGTGCACGACGGCCGTCCCGCACCCGTGCCCGCCTTGCATCCTCGCCTCCGCTCCCGCACCCTCGTCGCAGGCAGCTTTGGAAAGTTGTTTCACGCCACGGGATGGAAAATCGGGTGGCTGGCCGCCCCCGCCGACGCAACTTCGGAACTCCGGAAAATCCATCAATACGACGTGTTCTCGACCGGCGCGCCTTTTCAGGCCGGGCTCGTGACCTACCTGTCCTCCCAGGCTGCCGCGACTCACCTTGAAACCGTCGGCCCCATTTACGCCCAGAAGCGGGACCGGCTGTTGGCGGGCCTCGAAGGCACCGCACTCACGTGGGAGCCCGCCGAAGGCGGCTATTTCCAAGTCGTGGGGGTCGGGGCGTATCTGAAGCCTGGGGAATCGGACGGGGACTTGGCACGTCGGTGGACCCGCGAGCACGGCATCGCGACCATCCCGATGAGCGCGTTTGGGCCGTCCTGGGAACCTGCCGTGCGCCTGTGCTTCGCAAAAGAAGACGCCACGATCGACCAGGCCATCGGGCTACTTCGAGCCATTCCCGTGGAGTCAGGCACCAGCCCGGCCCAACCGGAAGAAGTCGCTCCTTCCTCCCCGCCCAATCCGAAGACCCAGTTGCGCGTTGTGGCCCTTCAAACCGACCTTGCTTGGCAGGACCCGGACGCAAACCGCTCACATTTCGAGGGCCTCATTTCCGAGACGGTCCAAGACCAAGTCGCCGATTTGATTGTTCTTCCCGAGATGTTCACCACGGGCTTTTCGATGAACGTGGATGGGGTCGAGTTGCTCAACGAAGAGGGTCATGGACCGACCTCGTCGTGGATGCTTCGCCTGGCCGCCGAGCACGGGGTGGCGCTCGCTGGAAGCGTCGCAGCCTCAACCGCCGACGGCCGCGCCGTCAATCGCATGTGGTTTGCCACCCCCGAGGGCGACCTGCACAACTACGACAAGCGTCACTTGTTCACCTTGGCGGGAGAACACGAAAACTACACCGCAGGGCGAGACCGTGTGGAGGTGCTTTGGCGCGGGTGGCGCATCTTGCTTCAAGTGTGTTACGATTTACGCTTCCCGGGATTCGTTCGAAACCACGGTCCCCAACCGTACGACCTTGCCTTGTACGTGGCCAATTGGCCCGCGCCTCGGCGAGAGGCATGGCGAACCCTTCTGCAGGCCCGCGCAATTGAGAACCAGTGTTTCGTGGTGGGGGTCAACCGATGCGGTTCTGACGCCAACGGCCACCAGTACGCCGGCGACAGCCTCGTCGTTGATTTTGCAGGAAAGCTCCTTCAAGATGCCGGATCACTCGGCACGCCTGCAACCCTACGTGCCGTGCTCGACCGCAACGAACTTGAGGCGTTTCGAGCCAAACTGCCCTTCCTTGAAGACGCCGACCGTTTCGCGGTGCGCTGAGCCCGAACCTTACTTGAACGCGTTCTCGCCCGTGATGTCGAGGCCCGTGATCAGCAAATGAATGTCGTGCGTGCCTTCGTAGGTGATGACCGACTCGAGGTTGGCCATGTGGCGCATGATGGGGTACTCGTTCATGATGCCCATGCCGCCCAGCACCTGACGCATTTCGCGTGCGATGTTGATTGCCATGTCCACGTTGTTCCGCTTGGCCATGGAGATTTGGGCCGACGTCGCACGGCCTTCGTTGCGGAGCACGCCGAGTCGGTGCGTCAGCAACTGAGCCTTCGTGATCTCCGTGATTGCCTCGGCGAGTTTTTTCTGTTGCAACTGAAATCCGGCAATGGGGCGGCCAAACTGCGTCCGCTCCTTCGCGTACCGCAACCCCACGTCGTAGCAATCCAGTGCCGCGCCGATGGCGCCCCAAGCAATGCCGTAACGGGCGCTGTCCAAACAGCTCAGAGGAGCTCCGAGACCGGAACGGCCAGGCAGGATGTTGGCCTTCGGAACGCGTACGTTGTCGAAGATCAATTCTCCCGTGTCGGACGCGCGCAAGCTCCACTTGCCCTTCATCGTGGGCGTGCTGAAACCCTCCATGCCGCGCTCGACAATCACGCCGTGAATTCGGCCTTCCTCGTTCTTGGCCCAAACCACTGCAAGCTGAGCAAATGGCGCGTTGGAGATCCACATCTTGGCCCCGTTGAGGATGATGTCGTCGCCGTCTTCCTTGTAGTTGGTGACCATGCCTCCGGGGTTGGAGCCGTGATCAGGCTCGGTCAGTCCGAAGCAACCCATCCACTCGCCGGTCGCGAGTTTGGGCAAGAACTTCTGCTTCTGCTCCTCGGAACCGTACTTCCAAATGGGGTACATCACCAGCGAGCTCTGCACGGAAGCCGTTGAACGCAAGCCGCTGTCGCAGCGCTCGAGCTCCTGCATGATCAGGCCGTAGGCGATTTGATCAAGGCCGGCTCCCCCATACTCCTCTGGGATGTAAGGCCCAAACGCCCCAATCTCCCCCAACCCAGGCAACAGGTGCTTCGGGAATTCGCAACGCTCAGCGGCATCTTCGATGATGGGGCTGACTTCCTGCTTCACCCACGCACGCGCGGTGTCGCGGATCAACTTGTGCTCCTCGGTCAGGAGCTCGTCCATGTTGTAGTAGTCGTGGCCTTGGTAGAGGTCTGTTCGCATGTTCATTGGGTTGCGCCCCAAAGATAACCCCTCGGACCTCGTCGTCGCTCAGGCTTCGTTCTCTTCGTACCAGGTGTCGGTCAACAAGTTCCCGGTTTGGTACGCAGCCACCGCCATGGCGTCCACGCGCTCGTTCAGCGGATTGCCTGCGTGGCCCTTGACCCAATGAAAGGTGACCTTGTGCTTTCGATAGATGCGCAAGAACCGTTGCCACAAATCGGAGTTCTTCTTGTCCTTGTAGCCCTTCTTCTCCCAATTGAAGACCCAGCGCTTCATGACCGCATCCACGACGTACTTCGAATCCGAATAAACCTCGACCTCCACACCCTCTCGGGTAAGCGCCTCTAACCCGACGATGACTGCAAGCAACTCCATGCGGTTGTTCGTCGTGAGCCGAAAACCCTCACTCATCTCCTTCACGTGTTCGCCGTACATGAGCAGCGTCCCGTAGCCTCCCGGACCTGGGTTTCCGCTTGCGCCTCCGTCGGTGTACATCGTGACTTTTGCCATCACGACTTGTGCGATTTCAAATGAGATCCGTCGCGCACCTCCGTGCCTTGCGTCGTTCGAATCAGCCCCTCGAGCACAGTCGGGTAGTGCCGGTGTTCCAATTCAAGGACTTTGGCCGCAATGTCCTCAGGCCCATCCTCGGGCGCCAGGTCGACTTCGCCTTGAAACAAGATGTCTCCCTCGTCGTACGCCTCGTTCACCCAGTGAATGGTCATGCCCGAACGCTTCTCCCCTGCCTGATGAACCGCGCGATGCACGTTCATGCCAAACATCCCTTTCCCCCCAAAGTTGGGCAACAAGGCGGGATGGATGTTGACCATACGCCCCTCAAATGCAGCGCACACCGACGCAGGAACACGCAACAGAAAACCCGCCAAGGCGACCCAATCCACCTCTCTCGCTCGCAGCTCTTCAAGCAGCCGGCCCGACTCCATGTCAGCCTTGGAGACATGACTTTCAGGAACCCCGAGCCGGGCCGCGCGTTCCCGCACCCCGGCGTCCTGACGGTTCGTACACACCCACACCACCTCTCCTACTCCCGACCCCGATCCCGAAGCAAAGTGCTCCATGAGAACTTCGGCGTTGGAGCCTGAGCCGGAAGCCAACACTGCGATTCGCGCTCGGGTGTTCCCGCCAGCATCCATGCTCAGAATTCGAAATCTCCGAGGTCAATCAAATTCCGCTCGTACGCTTCCACGGCGGCTTCCATGTCGGTCAACCTTCCTTCAAGGGTCTTGACTTCCTCCGACTCGGCGTGGAAGTACTTCATGACACGCACCAGACGGTCCCCCACCTGAAGAGCGAACTGAATTTCTCGCTCTGCCGCGAAGTAAAACTCGGGCTCCAAGGACGTGAAGTAGGCCACCTGTTCTTCCTGCATGGCCATGAAGTGATCCGTCACTTCTTGTGCCATTTCCCATGCATGCTCCCGGTCCTCAGCCGACAACGAGGCTGCGTTGGGAGCCACCGCTGGACTCCCTGCCAACTGCAGGTACGACTCGGCGACCGGCATCATGACACGGCTGAACGGCACGTTTTCCTTGGGCGTGCCTCGGAGCAATTCGTCGAGGACGGAAAGGGCACGCTGCGGATCTTTCTCTTTCAACAAGGTCTCAGCCAAGTTGGACATCTGCAACCGGACGTTGGTCACCATGCGCCGGTTGTTTTCGTCCATGTAAATGCCGTTCTCAATGTCGTCCATGCCTCCCCATTCCCACTTGTCCATGACGTTCTCGTACATGATGTCCGTGCCAATGGCCCCGAGGATGTTGGGGTTCTCGTTTTGAGGATACTTCAGCGGCACCAACCGGTACGCCAAGCCCTCCAAACGGAAGTGGTCCTGAAGACCGAGGTAGCTCTCCGGACCCGTCGTAACTGCAAAGTAGATGGGGCGCTCCCAATCGTTGTTCGCAATCATGTTCAGTGCCGCGTAGTGGTTCTTGGTGACGTAAGTCGGCGTCGACCCGCTGCCGTTGGTCAACGTCCATTCCACCGCGTCAACGAGGTACTTGGCCTCCTCAGGACTCACCAAGCCAGAGCGAAGAGCCGCTGCCGAATCCACCGGGATTCGGAACGTGTTGGTGGGCAGGTTGAAGTAGCCTTTTTGGCCTGGGTAAGCCAGCAAGTTGTCGTCGTCGAGTGTGTATTCCATGGCCTGCTTGAGGTTCATGGGCGTGCTGCTTCGGTCGACCAAAACCACGTCACGCGTGCCTTGGCGGTACTTTTCTTCGTCCATCAGGATGGGCAGGGGCGCACTTTCGTAAGCACGGCGGCGCATCTGGTCGATGTACCAATCGGTGTTGAGCAGGCTCAAGTTGCACACCCGCACGTCCGTGCGAATGCCCTCCACCTCCTGAGCGTACCACAGTGGGAAGGTGTCGTTGTCGCCGTTGGTGAAGATGATGGCGTTGGGCGCCAACGAGTTGAGGTAGTTCTTGGCCATGTCAACCCCTGTGCGGCGGCGGGCACGGCTGTGATCGTCCCAGCCTTCCGAGGCGAGAAGCAGCGGCACCATCGCGCACAAGGCAACGACAACTCCCGCGCGGGTCGAGTCGCCCATGGAGGACTTTCCGAGGGCCCACGAAACCGCGTACATCACAGCCGCCACGACGCCCATGAACAAAACGCTGTAGGAAAGCGCATGAGAACCTCCTGAAAGCGCTTCCATCACGAAGAACACCACGCCTGCCACCAACGGCAACGCCAACCCCTGCATGTGGGCTTTGACGTCCGGACGGCGCGCTGCCTCGAACAGGGCCATGACCCCAAGGCCAATCCACATGGCGAAGCCGTAGAACGACCCGACGTACGCGTAGTCCCGCTCGCGGGGTTGCAACGGGGTTTGGTTGAGGTAAACGACAATGGCCAGGCCAGTCATCAAAAACAACAGACCAACCACAGAGGCTCCCTTGGGGTCGCGGAAAGCTTGAAACGCCAAGCCGAGCAACCCGAGAATCAGCGGAAGGTAGAAAAAGCGATTCCAGCCCCGGTTGTCCTTCATTTCCTGCGTCAGAGAGCTTCGGTTGCCCAAGCGTTCGGCGTCGATGAAGTCCACCCCGCTAAGCCAATTTCCGTCGATAAAATCTCCGTGGCCCTGGGTGTCGTTTTGCTTGCCGATGAAATTCCAGAAGAAATAGCGGAAGTACATCCACCCCACCTGGTAGTCGGTGAAGAACCGCAAGTTTTCTCCCTGCGTTGGCACGAGTTCTTTGAGGGTGTTATTCAACCGACCCTCCGCCTGCAACGCGCGGCGAATGTCGTCTTGGCTGCGGGATTGATTCGCGCGTTGGGTGAGGCGACGGAGGTCGTCTTCTTGTTGCCGTTTGGTTCGTTCGAGCCGCTGAACGTAGCCCTTTCCGTTGTCCAACCCTTGGTCAAGTTGGTCGACGACGTAACGCGAGAGGCTCGACCGCATGTCCGGGTTCGAAAGCGGGGCGGAATTCATTTGACCCGTCTCGGGATTGCGCACGAGGAGAACGTCCTTGCTTTGGAGCTCAAAGTTTGTGTCGAACCGTTGGCCGTAGTCCGCAAACAACCGGCGCAAGACGCGGTCGAGTTCCGCCCGTTCCATGCGCCCACCGAGGATGTCTCTTTCGACGTGGGCAAGGAACTCCTTTCGCGTCATGGCCACTTCCACGAGTGGGCTTGTGTAGTACGTCGGCGAGTTGAATCCTTTGTAATTGCTCCACTTCTTGTACTCTGGAATGTGGGACCCTGTCGAGCTGTACATCCGAGGGAACACCATGGTGAAGTCCGGGTTGTAGTTGGGCTTCGAACCGCGTTTCTCTCCGCTGTCGACGTATTCCTCCACGATGAAGTACTTCTCATCCGGATTGGCCTGAACGAATTGTTCAGCCGCGTACTCGCCTTTGAAGCTCTTGACGCGGCGGTTAACTGGACCTCGCTTTTGGGTCACGCTGTAGCTCTTCACCCACGCCGGTTCGCCGTCGAGGTAGGGCTTGTCCAAAGACGTTGGCGTGTCCCAAAATTGCCCTGTCAGCAAAGGCCGGTCGCCGTATTGTTCGCGGCTCAAGTAACTCAAGAGCGCGAAGAGGTTCTCCGGGTCGTTCTCGTCCATCGGAGGGTTGGCCGCAGAGCGAATCATGATGGTGGCAAAGGAGCTGTAGCCCAAAAGCACCATCGCCATGCCCAACGTCAAGGTGTTGACCGCCCACCATCCCTTGCGCTGGCTCACCACCACCAAGGCCACGATGCCTCCCACGAGCAACGTGAGGTAAACCAAGGCTCCCGAATTGAACGGCATCCCGAGGTCGTTCACGAAAAACAACTCAAAGCTGCCCGCCAACTGCACTGCGCCCTTGATCAACGCCTCTTGAACAAACCCCAGCAGCACGACCGCCACGACCCCTGTCAAAACGAGGCCTTTCCATGAAAATTCGTGGTTTCGATAGAAGTACACCAACGCAATGGCCGGGATGGCAAGCAAGTTCAACAGGTGCACCCCGATCGAAAGACCCATGAGGTAGGCGATGAGGATGATCCACTTTGCCGAACCGGGCTGGTCGGCTACGTTCTCCCATTTGAGGATGGCCCAAAACACCAGCGCCGTAAACAAGCTTGACAACGCATACACCTCGCCTTCGACCGCACTGAACCAAAACGAGTCGCTGAACGCGTACGCCAGCGCACCCACGGCGCCGGCTCCGAGGATGGCCCATGCCGTTCCGCCCTCGGGGTGGTCTTCTCCTGAAAGGCGTTTGGCCAAGTGCGTGACGCTCCAAAACAGGAACAAGATGGTGAACGAACTGCTGAGCACGGACAAGCCGTTCGCCGCAAGTGCCGCCGATTCCGGGCTCATGGGGATCATCAAGAAGCGCGCCAACAACATGAAGAAAGGCGCGCCTGGAGGGTGGCCAACTTCGAGTTTGTAGGCGGAGGCGATAAACTCACCGCAGTCCCAAAAACTGGCGGTCGGTTCAACAGTCAGGAAATAAACCACCGTGGCAAGGGCCCAAACGGCCCACCCGGTCAAGTTGTTCAGGCGATCAAAACGCATGCAGTTTCATGTCTTCGTGTAGGAGCGAACGTCGTCGTTCGTGACCTCGCGAAGGTAGGGCACGCCTTGCGAAGCGAGGCCTCAATTCAAGACCAAGACTGGTCGCGCCGTCCAGCCGTTTCCGGTCAACTCTGCGAGGACCACCCCACGCCACGTTGCAAGCAGCTCGATGGCCTCTCCGGGCTGAACTCGGGGAAGGTCGACCAGGGTTTGGCCAAGGGCGTTTCGCAGGACCACACGAACCGGCTCTCCGTCCCATCCTGAGAACCGAACCGCGTCCGTAGCAGGGTTGGGAAAAGCCGTCACAACAGGACTTTGCAGGTCTTCCGCGCTCGCGACGTCAATGACCTCGAGGTCCTCTCATGCGGCCAAGTCCGCGAGGTCGAAGCGGAGACGTTTCAAACTCGGCGACCGCCCGGTGCGTCAAGGGCACCGCGTGCCGCTGTTAAACGGGAACCTGAGGGAGGTGTTGCAGTGCGTCGGACTGGGCCGCGACGGAACCCTACACCGTGACGAGAAAGAGAAGGCTTCGAGTACAATTCATGAGGCGCAATTAAAGACACCCCTTGAAATCTCCCAAATCAGTGCAGAATCATGACGCTTGTCCTAAGGCGCACGTCAGACTGCTCCCCTTCCAGCACGTAGCCGCCCGCAGGCAATTCGGCCCAGGATCGCGGCTCACGGGACTCGGATTGCGTCCACGCGTCAACGACCTGTCCAAGCGCATTGCGAAGGGTCATCGCCGCTCCTCGCGGTGCAGCCACCGTCACGTCTCCTGAAGTTGGGTTCGGGTAGCTCAAGACTCCCCACGCCTCTGAAATCACGTCCATCCCAGTTTCGTCGTCGCAGCCTTCCAGCACGTCCACCCCCAGAGAGATCGACCACGAGGCGTCGGTTCCGGTCAGGGCCGCGAGCACGTCCTGCCAGGCAGGCAGTTCCTGGCCAATTCCAGCCGCAATCTCGAACACGTTGACGTCCGTCAAATCGACGTTCCCAATCGCCGCCTCAAGCTCGTAGCAGAACCCGACCGGCAAACAGAAGGTGAGCGTCTCGTTGAATGAGCCACCTTCCAGGGTTTGGCCTAAATCCACGTCCAAATCAAGGTCCACCATGCTCAGCACCAACTCCAAGGCCAGGGGGTCGACCCCAGCAGGCGTGCCCCATTCTGCATTCACGGCCACCAAGACATTTTCGCATTCCACCCCGTCCATGGGCCACGCCAACTCGAGGCACGTCTCCACTACCGCACCCTGGCACATCACTTGGACGCACGCCACCGACACGTAATCGTTGGTGTTCCAAAACGCCACTTGAACCGTGCCGTCCGCACCGCCTTCCGCCACTTGGCCGTTGGAGAAAGTCCAACCAAGTACGGCGTCAGCAAGCGGTCCTCCGTTGGGGTTGGACGCGTCGTAAACTTGGAAATTCCAAACGCCGGGCACGTCGCTGGGCCACGCTTCGATTACTGGATCGCAGCCTCCTTTGGATCCGCATTCGCCGAACGTGAATTCCGTCACGCCTCCGTAATTCTCGGCCTCACACGGGTTGGCGTAGGTGACGCCGTCGCACCCACAGACAGGGTTCCACACCGCAGGACAAATGGCGTTGGGGTCGATGAGCGATTCGTCGATGCAATCGTTCGAACCGCATTCACCTCCGACGTAGGAAGTCACGCCGCCGTAATAGGTGGCAAAACAAGCGTTGCTATACGTCACGCCGTCGCATCCGCACACGGGGTCCCACTCCTCGGTGCAGGCCATCTCCGGGTCGATGAGCGATTCGTCGATGCAGCCGCCTCCTGTGTTCTCAAGCTCGATGCACGCCCACGCGCCGTAAGGACAGTCCGGAGTCTTGTAAAAAAACGCGCACACCGTCGACACGCCGGCAAGCATGTCCGGACCGAGTTCGAGCACGGGGCCACCAAAATTCAGCCAGTTGCCGTCAATGGACCAGTTGATCAGCACGTCGTCCGGGTAGTTGTAGGCTTCGAAGACCCCTCCACCTGAAGGGTTCACGCCTCCCGCCAATTCAAGGGTGCAATCCTGCACCAAGTCCGCAGGCGTCACGCAGTCTTCCGCCACGCATCCAATTGGCGTGTCCATGAGCACACAAATCTCCCAGGTTGGGGCACCCAGCATGTCAATCCAATCGAACATCGGGTTCTCGCTGGATTGCGCCATCGAGCCGTTCACGTACCACGTGTAGTACGCCCCCTCTGGACCTCCAGTCGCCTCAAACAGATACGCACCGTTGGGGCCGACCCCCACTTCCGTGCTGATTTCCACCTCGCAACCGCCGCTCCACGCGCTGTTGACGCAAAACGTGTACCCGGAAACGTTGCCCGCCTCGTCGTATTGCGGTTCCATGTCGGTCATGTCCCAACTGAGGTCGTCCACCACAAAGTCGGCATGCGCCTCCCACGTGGCCCCTTCCGGAACCGTCAACCCCACGTAGTAGCAGCCTTCAGGCAAGCAAGCTTGGGCTTCGGAAGTCGAGGTGCCTCCGTTCCAAAACCCGAGGTCACCTTCCGCGAGCACCACTGTCAATCCGTTGAGCGGTGTGACCCAGAAATAGACCGATTCCACCGTCGTTCCAGGAGCAGGTTCCACATCGAACCAGAGCCACGTGGGTGCACACACCGGTTGCGCAACTGCTGAAAAGGTCAAGGCCAGCGCGGCCAAAGTGAGGGTGAAAAAACGCATGTCGTAAGGGATTTAAAATCAGGACGCTGCACGCACAATCAAGGTTGCGTTCGATCGGGACTCAATCGACAAACCTCGGGTCGGCCTCCATCACGTGGCCGCACGAATCGCAGGTTCGCATCTCCTTGCTGCCATAAAATTCGCGGAAACGCGGCAAGAAGTCCTTTTCGATGTTGGTCAGTTCGAAGTACGTCTCATGCAGCTTGTGATTGCATTCGTCGCAGAACCACAGCAGCCCGTCCTTCATCGGCGTGCCTTTGCGCTTGCGTTCAATGACCAGACCCAGCGAGCCAGCCTCGCGCATCGGGCTGTGCGGCACGCCCGCCGGATGCAGGTACATGTCCCCCGGGCCGAGTTTCATGTCGACCGCCTGGCCTTCGTCTTGGATGCGGACGGTGATTTGGCCTTCAAGCTGGTAGAACAGCTCTTCGGTCTCGTTGTAGTGGTAATCCTTCCGCGCATTGGGACCCGCCACAATCATCACGATGTAATCGCCGCTTTCGACGTACAGGTTTTTGTTGCCCACGGGCGGCTTGAGCAGGTCGCGGTTCTCTTCGATCCACGCCGTCAAGTTGAAGGGTTTTTGAATCGCCATGGCACCCAAGGTACGCTGAACCCAGCCCAAACCCGCTGACTACCCCCGCATCCTCGCGACACCCCGAGGCGGCATGCTCACGAGCCACACCCCGGTGGCGATGACTGCCGCACAGCACGCCTGCAGCCATCCCATGTCTGCCATGTAATCCGCCCCACCCACCTGCGCGGCAAGCCAAACCATGACCCCAACCAACAAGGGCTGGAGGTAGATGTAAATGCTGACCACCGTAGGCTGCACCTTGCCCAGGGCGTAGATGTTGAGCAAGTACACAAAAAAGGTGGTGAACAGCACGACAAACCCCACGCTCAGCCAGTCCTGCACCGAAAACGAACC
>JBMZHG010000045.1:0-12466 GCA_049616325.1 Flavobacteriales bacterium
TCAAATCCCCTACGGGCTACCTAAAAAGACCCTTTGAGGGGTCTTTTTTTGTGCCCAAACCCTTGATTTTACTGGTGTTTCGGAGGTTTTCGTTCTGAAAAAGTATGTAGCCCTGAACGGGCTATGACTAATTTTAAAGTGCTGATAACAAGGTTTTTGTGTTAAGGCGAGATTTCTAAACGTCCCACAAAACGCCCCACAAGAACGTCCGAAACACAATTCCGGCGTTTATTCTGGGCATAACAAACTCAGTTGTCTCGTGCTAACCGAACAAGAATTTCTACTCATTGAAATTCATTACGTGGAGGCTTGAGCGGGAGTGTCATCTTCTAAACGTGGCGCCAATTGTGGTCTCACAAACTTGAACGGGTTTCAAATTCCGTTGAGGCCTTTTTTTAAGCCTGGTTTTTCTCGACGGTTGGCGTGCGAAATTGGTACAGTTGGTTAAAGGAAAAAAGGGTACATTTCATGAATAAAACAATTCAATCACCAATGAAAAACATCATATTTCTCACTGTTCTCCTTTCGTTTCAGGTCCTTGGGTTTTCACAAACGAATTTTTATGAGGATCCCCGATTTCCAGCCCTTGCGGCGACTCACGAAACGATTGCCATTTTGCCTTTCGACGCGACTGTTACCTTGCGCCCTCGACAAATGAAGGATATTTCGCCAGAGCAATTGGAGCGTATGGAGATTGCTGAAGGGGAGGGGATTCAGGGCGCGATGCACTCGTGGTTCCTGAAACGTAAAAAGCGTGGTTCCTTAAAAGTAGATGTTCAAGCTCCGAACGTGACCCGAGCAAAATTGCTCAAAGCAGGGGTTACGCCAGAAATGCTTCCAGCCTATGAACCCCAAGAAATCTGTGAAATTTTGGGGATCGACGCGATAATTATGGGCACGTTTGAAACGAATAAGCCCATGTCACAAGGGGCAGCCATTGCGCTTGGCGTCCTTTTTGGAGTCGGCGGTTCAACTGAAAAGGCGGTTGTAAACCTTAGCATCTATGAAGGGGAAAATGGGGAATTGATGTGCTCGTATCTCAAAAACTTGAATGGTGGTCTGGGATCATCCTCAGAAGATTTAATCAATGTTCTGATGAGAAAAGCGTCCCGCAGAATTGCATACACCAAATCAGTAATGGATTGAATAATTGAGAGCCATAACTGATGACGTTCTATGTCTTGTTTTTGATTTGGCCTTAATCCTGCCCTTGATGATATTCAAAACGTCCCACAAAACGCCCCACATGGTGTGAGCAACCTGTGAATTGTCAGCAATGGCAGGGGACTGAGATGTTGGGTGTGTTGTCCCTACGGGCTACAAGCAAGAAAGGCACCCAACCGGGTGCCTTTTTTGCGTTCAATCCGGCGCGGAAAGCTTGCTTTACGGTGGCGGGAGGAACGCAAAAAAAGGCCGCCGCCCTCGGCGGCGTGCCTTTCGCAGCTTGGGTAACGAGCCTCCTCCCGGGTTCACCGACCGAAGGGAGGTAATCCCATGCAACTGCAACACGAATTCCCCGCTTTCCCCGAGAGGCGGGGGTTTTGCTTCTAGCCCTCGTTGGGCCTAGACGTTGGTCACTCCGCGATCAGTACTTTTTCAGTGCGTCCATTTACGTATCGCTTGATGTAGAAATGCCCTGGTTGAGGAGAGTGCACCTCGCGCCCTAGGAGATCGATGAAATGGAGGATGCCTCCATGTTGTTGGACGGGTGTCAGTTCCTCGAGGTAAAGGCTTCCTGTACCAAGCGGCTGTTGCTGGGTGACACAGTGGACCATGCCTCCCCATTGAAGCATGTTTTGACAGTTGATGCCGATGGCGGTTCGCGAAGGATAGAGGGTCTGTATGATTTCTAGGGAGACAGCATCCATGGGGTCATTGTATTCTGGGACGAGTACAACCGCATTGCCGACGTAATAATTCACGTAGGAGCTGCGAAACCCCAGGTTCAGGCCCCATGTTGTTTGCACCGGGTATTGCGTCAGCGGCAGATTGACACGGATGTAGGGTGTTCCCGCCGCATTCTCCGCTTGGTCAATGATGTTTCGGTCGCCCGCCGCGACATTCCAGTATGCCAGGTCCGAGTTGCTCATGGTGACCATGGTATGGTCTCCCGTGAATTTGACAAACCCATCGATGTGTTGGTCAGTGATGTCCTCGTTTCCCCCAAACTGACCGTCCAACCAAATGACCTGTTCCACTCCCAAGTAGGTCTCGAAGTAGCTTTCAATATCAGCCTCTGTCAGTCCTGGGTTTCGGTCGTCTCCAGTAACCGACGAGCGTGTCGCCATCAAGGTGCCTTGACCGTCAATTTCAATGGCTCCTCCTTCGAGCACCACTGCGCTGAGATCAATTGCAGGGCAATCCAACTGATTGGCGACGACCAAGGGAACGGCATCATCCAGCACGAACGGAGCGTCTCCGCCCCAACCATTGAACCCCCAGTCCAATACCACCCATTGTCCTTGTTCGTCTTCCACAAAAATGGGGCCGTTGTCCCTCACCCAAAAGTCATCGGTGGGGCACACGTACATGTCGACTTGAGACATGTCGACCTGAGCGCCTTCAAGCAGCGCTGAGATGTGAGAGACTTCATCCTCGTTGTAGGCGATGATGTGCACACGCTCTGCCAATGACAATGCAACCGTCATTTCGATCCAACTCGATTCCACCTCTTCAGCACCTGAACCATACGTGTAGTTGTGCGGCCATTGAAGCCAAGTTCCTTCGTGCATGGATTCCTCGCTGGGCATGGTGTACTGGGCGAGTGCAGGATATGTACCGACCCAACACAAGAACAACAAGGGACGCATCAAATGCATGTGATAAAGCTAGGCATGGCTCCGTACGCACAGGGGTGAGGATGCGAGGTTTTCATCCTGGTAGCAGGGGTTCAAACCCCATGTCGTAAGTGAGATCCCAATGAACCTCACTCGTTGGTGCCGACCGGGATGCGGTCCGTCGCCATCAAAAAGATGCCGACCAGCGGAAGCACTGCAAGGATGCCGTGGTAGGTCGCCGCAATCGTTTTGGTTCCCTCCGTCAACTCCAAGCTCGCAGGCATGGACTGGATGAGCAGGACTCCGAAGAGGTTGACGATGCTCAACGTGAGAAACACCTTGATGGCGAACGACTTGAACACCTTGGATCCGTCGTAATTCAATTTGTTGGGAAAGGCCACAATCGCTTGGCAAAACCAAATCGCAGCGAGGGCCAAATGTTGGATGTCCCCGTTGCTCGCGTAGGTGGTGAGCTCGTTGGGAATGACAATCAAGGCGTACAGGAAGTAGCCGAGCAGAAAAAAGAAACGGTTGCGGCGAATGACGCCAAACAAAGCCAGGGCCGTCGGAATGCCGGCCACGATCACCAATGGATTCATGGGGTAAAGGTTGGGGTTGAGAACAATTACTTCGCCTTGAAGTAGCCGTAAAGGGCCAGCACGAAGAACACCATGTCAGGCGCGACCATCTCGATGCCGAAGTTCATCAGCTCGCTCTGGCCGATAACCATGTTCATCACGACAAACATTGCGGCGATGCCGATGAGGTAGGCGAGGAGGATGGTTTTGGCCACCGCAATGCCTGCCTTCCGAGAGGCCAACAGCAGAATGCCAATCATGAAGAAGGCGTGTCCGACACCCACGTGCATGTTGGTGGCGAGGTGAACAAGGTTGGCGTCGCCCGCGTAGGATTCGGCCAGGGCCATCTCCGCCATGGAGGACGCAAAGAACATGGCCATGCAGCCAATGAGGGTTTGGTACACACCAAGAATGGTGAGCGTTGTGGAAGTTTTCATGAAATAAAGCGTAAGGGTTGGTCGCAAAGTAGTGCAGCGTAACAAAAGTTACAAACCCCGCAGGTTCAGAACCTGATTGTTCCGCAGTGAAGGGGCTAGGGGCCGAGCGGGATGTACTTTGCAGCATGCGGATCGCTCTTGCGTTGTGGTTGGTGTTGGCGACTTGTGCCGAGTTGGTGCTGGGTTTTTTCACTTTGGGGGCGTTGGGCATGTCGCCGATGATGTTCACCTCTGCCGAGGTGTTCGGCGATCCCAAGGCTTGGGGGTTGATCGGCAGCCTGGTCCTTGCTTTGGGTGCGCTTGGTCTGGGGTTGGTGCTTCAATGGTTGTTTTTCGCCCTGAAGAAACCCGTTGCCGCGGTGGTGTTCAGCGTGGCGCCGTTTGTCGTCCTCGCGGCGCTCGCAGGCTTGCAGAAGCAGATTTTGACCGAAGCGTCGCCGCCCTCGGATTTCGTGCCCAACCGGCCGTACACGGTGGTGAAGTTTCAGCTGCACGCTCCTGGGTTGTCAACGGATTCGGCCGTGTTCGTCGCGGGCTCTCCCGCCGGATGGGGTCCTTGGCGGCCTGACGGGCTGCGCATGGAGTACGTGGGGGGCCAAACCTGGGAGAAGTCCGCTTGGGTGGAAGATGCCACCCTCGAATTCAAGTACACTTTGGGAACGTGGGACCACGAAGCCTTGGATCGGGATGGCTTCAAGCGAGGCAACGCGACGATTGTCCTGGACCGCGACACGCTGCTGGTGGACACCGTCACGGGGTGGAGTTCTTCTGAATCCGCGCCACGGGTGGTGGGCCAAATCACGGGCCGCCTCGATTCCCTCGGCGAGTTTACACCGCCGGGGCTGTTGCCGCGCAACGTTTGGTTGTGGTGGCCTCCCGAGACGGATCCGCCGACGCCCGTCTCGCGCCTCGTCGTGATGCACGACGGCCAAAACGTCGTCGATCCGGCCACCGCCAACTTCGGGGTGGATTGGGGCGTCGACGAGGTGCTGGACAGGCTCGTTCGGGAGGGGGAGGTGCCGCGAACGGCTGTGCTTGCCGTCGCCTGCACCGCTGACCGGTCCAGCGATTATGGTCCGGGCCCGGACGGAGCGACCTACGTGGCATGGCTCGCCGAGGAACTCGTTCCGCGCGTCCGTTCGATGGCCGGCATGTCACGGGACCTGCCCGTCACCGTGGCCGGCGCCTCGATGGGGGGACTGATCTCCTTCATCGCGGCCGAGCGGCACCCCGACGTCTTCGCTTCCGCCATGTGCATGTCCCCGGCCTTTGCCTACAACGGCTTCAGCTACGTCGATTCGTTGCGCGCCCGCGACTGGGCTGGAACCCGCGTGCCTGTGTGGATTGACAACGGCTCGGTAGGACTCGAGGCGCAATTGCAGCCGGGGGTCGACGACATGGGAGCGTACCTCGATTCGTTGCAGCAGACCTTCACTGTGCGGGCGTACCGCGGGGCGAAGCACTTCGAGTCGGACTGGGGGGCGCGGTTTGGCGAGGCGCTGTTGTGGTTGACGTCCCACGAGTCCGCGCACCCCGCGGGCCGTCAGTCGGCGCCCTGAAACGAGATCGACCGGACCTCCAATTCAAAGGGCTGGGCGGTGCCGTCGTACTTCATCAATCCGACCCGAAGCACGCTTCCAAGCTCCGACCCCGACACGGCTTTTAGGTCGCCCATTTGGGCTTGACTCCATTGAAAATCAGGGAGATGAAGGACGATTTCCTCCCACTCCGAGGACGGCTCGAAGGAAGTGTACGCGTAGGGCATCCACCAGCGTTCAGACGTCTCCAGGGTCAACTTGAACGGACCTCCATATCCGCGGCAAACCACCACAACCTGAGTCATTCCTGTCAGGTTGGTCTCCCCCCAAGGGCTCCGGATGGAAGCGAATCCTCCGTTGTTGGCCAAGGAAGTGGCTCCACCCCAAACCAAGGACTCCTCCGCCCAAACAATCCTCCCGGTCGACATGCCGCCCATGACCCCGTCGTTGAGCGGACGCCACGTGTTGGTCTCGTGAAGGCCAAATCGCCATTCCACGGCTTGCCACGTAGTTGGTTCTTCTCCCGAGCAAGAGGTCAGCAGGGCAGAACAGAGGGCACTGAATCGCAAGCGAAGAAGTTGGGTGGCGAGGGAGGCGAGCATGCCAGGAAAACAAGCGCCTCGCTTAGAGGTTCAACCTCACCTGACCTTCGAGGTAGGTGACTGCCTGCCCTGAAACGAGGACATGTTCCGGCAAAATTTGGAGGTGCAATTCCCCACCTCGGGAGGACCGCTGCACGGCGTGCAGCAGCGTCGACCCAAGTCGCTCGGCCCAAAAAGGCCCTGAGGTGCAATGCGCTGACCCGGTTACAGGGTCTTCCAAAATTGTCGCTTGAGGCGTGAAAAAACGAGACACGAAGTCGCATTGCATCCCAGGCGCGGTGACAATTACGCCTCCTGTGCCGAGGTTGATGCGGTCAAACAAGGAGCGATCGACCGTCAAGTTGACGACATCCGTTTCGTGTTCGTAGACGAGGAGGTAATCCCTGGCCTTGAACACCTCACGCGGTTGTTTGCTCAAGGCCTCGCCCAATTCCACGGGCAAGATGGCCGGTTCAGGCGCGCGGTTGGGCAACACCATTTCGTACCCCCTCGGGTGCCTTGTGACCACCAAGGTTCCGCTGAGGGTCTCGAAAGCTACTTCGTCGAGGTTGGGCTCCAGGTGGGTAAGGACGACGTGCGCTGAGGCCAACGTGGCGTGTCCGCACAAGTCCATTTCCAAATCCGGGGTGAACCACCGAAGCCGGTAGCATCCTTTCCCGCCGAAGAGAAACGCCGTCTCCGCGACCGCGTTTTCTTGGGCGAGTTGGAGAAGAATCTCGTCGGGAAGCATTTCCTCCAAGGGCATGACGCAGGCAGGGTTGCCGCTGAACACCTGGTTCGTGAAGGCGTCGACTTGGAAGAGGGGCAGTTCCATGGAGGCAAGGTACCGTGTGAAGGGCAGTTGTCCGCCCAAACGTGGTTATCCTTGCAGCCATGACACGTCGGCTTTGGGCACAATTATCTGGTCCGCTGGGTGCCGCACTTGTGGCTGCATTGTTGCACGGCTTTGGTGCGCCCGACGACGTGGCGTGTGTGCTGGCAGCGGCGACCTGGATGCTTGTGTGGTGGGTGGCGGAGGCCGTGCCTTTGGGCGTCACGTCTTTGCTTCCGATTGCGCTCTTTCCGTTGCTTGGGATTTCAGACGTGGCCGCCACCACGGCGCCGTACGGTTCCCATTACGTGTTCCTGTTTCTGGGGGGATTTCTCCTCGCCTTGGCGTTGGAGCGCTGGAACTTGCATCGGCGGTTTGCCTTGACCGTGCTCGTGGCGGCGGGAGGACGGCCGCGGCGGTTGGTCGGGGGCTTTATGCTTGCGACCGCTGCACTAAGCATGTGGATTTCGAACACCGCAACGACCCTGATGATGCTGCCCATTGCGTTGTCTGTGCTGGGCAAAGTGGAATCCGACAAGCACCCGAGACTCGGAGTGGCCTTGCTTCTTGGAACGGCCTACGCCGCCAACCTCGGCGGCATTGCCACGCTGGTGGGGACGCCGCCCAACGTGGCCATGGCTGGCTTGCTCGAGGAGCATTTTGCCCTTTCCGTGCCCTTCTTGGAATGGACCGCGATGGCCTTGCCGTTCTCGGCGCTGATGCTGTGGGCTACGTACTTTTTGTTGACGCGTGTGTTGTGTCGCGTTCGGCCAGAGCCGCTTGAACACGGGGTGGAGGGTTTGCGCAATGAACTCACAAACCTCGGCGCCTGGACCCCGGCGGAGCGCCGCGTGGGTGCCGTGTTTGTGTCGACTGCGCTTTTGTGGATGACGCGTCGGTGGCTCGTGGCATGCTGGGGTTGGCCGCTTTCAGACACGTCCATCGCCATGACGGCTGGGGTGGCGCTGTTTGTCCTGCCTTCAGGGAAGACAGGCACACCTCTGATGACGTGGGAAGAGGCTCGGCGACTTCCTTGGGACATCCTGCTTCTCTTTGGAGGGGGACTTACGCTCGCAGGCGCGCTCAAATCAGCCGGCGTGCTTGACATGGCGGCTTCGGCTATTGCGGCTCAGCAAGGATGGCCCGTGGCGTTGTTGGTCCTTGTTTTTGCAGCTGCTTCACTCTTGTTGACCGAGGTGATGAGCAACCTCGCCCTGACCGTGGTCATGGTTCCTGTGGTGGGCCAAGTGGCTTTGAATTGGGGTGTAGATCCGTTGTTGCTCGTGGTGCCGGTGACGATGGCCAGCAGTTGCGCTTTCATGCTTCCGATGGCCACGCCCCCCAACGCCATCATCTTCGGAAGCGGCCAAATCCGGATGGGCGAAATGGCCCGAGTGGGTTTGGTGCTCAACCTCGTGGCCGTGCTTCTGGCTTGGGTTTGGGCGGTGTGGGTGCTGCCGTCCTGGGTGGGTTGGCTTGGTTCCTAGCTTGAAAAGTCGACGTGCCTTGGTGTGGGGAGTTGCACTTTTTCATTCCGTTCAACGACGAAAGTCAAAACGGATCACTCAACCACCACGCCTCCATCATGACTGTGTCGCTTAGTGTGTGCAGGAAGTCGACCAAACCAACTCTTTCCGCTTCGGTAAGCTCGAGGCGGTATGGATCTTGACCGAGGGGGCCGGTACCGGTTGCGCTGAGGCGCTCGTCTAGGTAGGGATGCGGTTGGATGTTGTCGCTGTAGAAGTCCACGACGTCACGCAACGTTCCAAACCGTCCGTCGTGCATGTAGGGGGCGGTCAGACCGATGTTTCGAAGCGAAACTGTTTTGAAGCGACCGTCGTCGTCCGGTTGTCCTGTGAGGTCGCCAATGCCTGCGTCGCCTGCTGTCGCGTAGTTGGTTTCGAGGCCGTTGATGAACGCTTGGTTGGACAAGAACGTCCGGTTCATGTGGCATTGGTTGCAGCGCGTTTCGCCGTTGAAAAACACCGACTTTCCGAGCAATTCCGATTCGGAGAAACGAGCGAAGCCGTCCACCAACCCTGCGTCGTAACGGGAGGCACTCGACTGAAAACACATCAGAAATTGAGACAGGGCATCCGCCACCCCCGACGCACTTGGCACGCTGTCCCCGAAGGCGCGCTCGAACAGCTCGGGGTAATAGGTGGTAGCCGCCAACCGAACCACCATCGAATCCAGGTCCATCCCAAGCTCGTCAGGGTGCTGGATGGGGAGCAACACTTGGTTGAGGAGGCCGTTGACGCGCTGGTCCCAAAACAGCCGCCTCTGGTACCGAAAATTCGCGAGCCCCATGGAGTTGCGCGGCGTCAAAACCTCTGACACCCCGCGCGAACGTATCGCGGGGTCAGCGAAACCGTGCGCCTGCTGGTGGCACGTCGCGCAAGACACTTCGCGGTTGCTGGAAAGTTCCGTGTCGTAAAACAGCACCCGGCCAAGTGTGGCTCCGGCATCTGTGACGGTGATGCCTTGACCGCTCCCGAACAACTGGAGCGCCGGGTCCGCCAACCAAGACTCGGGGTAGCTCAACGCACTGTAATCAAACTCTACTTCGGGCAACACGGGTACCCGATTTTCCGGCGTCGGATGCACAGGATCCTTGCGGCATCCCACAAGGGCGGCAAAAGCAAGTGCCCAGAACCAAAGCGTGCGGAAGCTCATGCCGAGGAAGGTACGCCACATTGCCGTCGCGTGGCCTTCGAGTTGAACCGCGGTTGAGTTTGTGCCTTCTGCTTCCCTACCTTGTTCATCATGAATCGATTGATTTTTGCTTTGCTTGCGATTTGTGCTTCGCATGCTTGGGCCCAAACGACCAGTGACTGCGACGGAGCCATCGTCCTGTGTGGTGATGTGTATTCAGAAACGGAGGCCTCCTTCAACACAGGGGACGTGTACGAGTACACCGGGGCGTGCAACGCCTTCTTGGAGCAGAGCAGCATCTGGTACACGTTCACCGTGTACGAAGACGGGTTTTTGAGCTTCGTGCTCGACCCCCTCGACCCTGTGGACGACTACGATTGGGGATTGTTTGACATCACGGAAGGGGGCTGCGCAGGAATCGGCGCAACGTTGGGAGTGATTTCCCCCGAGGTGGGCTGCAATTCTTACGGAGAGTTTGGAACGAACGGCCCCACGGGAATCAGCACGGCGAACGGCGGAACAGGCAACACCAACGGGCCTGGCAACGCCAACGGGCCACCTTTCAACGCCGATTTGCCCGTCGCGGAAGGGTCGACGTACGCCTTGGTGGTGATGAACTGGAGCAACAGCTTGAACGGGTACACCATTGATTTTGGGCAATCTACCGCAGTCCTTTACGACCAAGAGCCGCCTGTCCTTCAATCGCTTGAAACGGATTGCGTGTTGCAGGAGTTTGTGGTGACGTTTTCGGAGCCGCTGGTTTCGGCCACCGTGGAGCCGGTCGATTTCGTGCTGCACGCTCCGGACGGCGAGACCACGCCAATTCAGTCTGTGGTGGCCAATTCGGGCGGGAACACCTCCGATTCCTTCACCTTGACGTTGCCGGCCCCGTTGAGTGTGTCTGGAACGTACGAATTGGAAATCACAGAAAACTCGTTGTTGGTGGAAGACCCTTGTGGAAACGCCGGGGAAGGATCGCTGGAGCAATATTTCGAGGTGGTGTTCCCTCCCGTGGGTTGGGATGAATTCGAGGTGGAGATTTGCGTGGGAGAGGACGTGCGTTTGGATCCCGATGCGGTGGTTTCTCAGCCGCAAGACAACCTGGTGGAGTACGTTTGGACGCACGACGCGTTGGGTTCCACGGAGCCTGACACGGTCAGTTTCAATGAAGAATTGGTGGTCCAAGAACCGGGACTTTACCACGTGTCAATGACCACCAACCCGCCTTGCTTTGAGGCGGAAGGAAGCTTTTGGGTGGTGGAGAAAACTTGCAGCGTGTTGATTCCCAACGTGGTGAGTCCTTATTCCTCGTCGGGGGTCAACGACCGATTCTACATCCCTGGATTGCAGGTGTTCCCCAACGCCAGCATCCAAATTTTCAATCGCTGGGGCAACCTGGTTTACGAGAACGATCGCTACGATTTGAGCGACGGCTGGAACCCGAAGGCGGAAGGAGCTTCGTCCGGGGTCTACCACTACATCCTTCGGCTCCCTGAGCTGCCTGTGCCGCTGGTGTTGTCGGACGGCAACGGGGGCGAGACACCCTACATCGGCGAGGCGCCGGCGGTGTTCGAAGGGGCCTTGCACGTGGTGGACTAACGTTTATCTTTCTGCCATGCAATGGGAAGTTTGGCAACTCTGGCTTGCAGCCGCCATGGCGCTGGTCATCCTTGAAATTTTTGTGCCTGGATTTGTGCTGGCATGCCTCGGCGTTGGGGCGCTTGCCGCGTCCATCGCCTCCGCTGTGGGGGCGGGCCTAACGGTTCAATTGGTGAGTGCCGCTGCCATGAGCCTTGTGGCCTTTCTCTTCCTTCGCCCCATCGCACTCCGACTCGCCTACTCCGATGAAGCCGTGTCAGGTGTGGAAGCCTTGGTCGGCCGCGAATGCGTCGTCACGGTTCCCTTTGATGGCAAAACCGGATTGGGTCGGTGCAAAGTGGACGGCGACGATTGGCGTGCCGAACTTTCGAACCGATCCGAGGCGGAATTTGCCCAGGAGAACGCCGCCGTTTGGATTGAGCGTGTCGAAAGCAACACCCTCGTCGTCACTACACAAAAACCCAACTCATGACCCCCACCTCTGTACTCGCCCTGATTTTCCTGTTGCTTGCCATGGTCATTGTGGTCAAAGGCGTTCGCATCGTTCGACAAAGCGAAAGCATGGTCATCGAACGTCTCGGCAAGTACCGAACCACGCTAAATGCCGGCATCAACATCATCATCCCGATTGTGGATCGACCGCGTGAAATCGTTTGGCGCTTGGCGGGCGAACTGCCCGACGGCAGGCGTGTGACGCAGTACAAAATGCGCGACCGCGTGGACTTGCGGGAGACCGTGTTTGACTTTCCCAAACAGGGAGTGATCACCAAGGACAACGTCGTGACGGAGATCAATGCGTTGATCTACTTCCAAATCACCGACCCCGTCAAATCGGTGTACGAGATCAACAACCTGCCCAACGCCATTGAAAAACTGACCCAAACCACGCTTCGAAATGTCATCGGCGAACTGGAATTGGACGAGTGCTTGACCTCTCGGGACACCATCAACATGAAGCTTCGCACCATCCTCGATGAGGCGACCAACAAGTGGGGGGTGAAGGTGAATCGCGTGGAGTTGCAAGACATCAACCCGCCGACGGACATCAAGGAGGCGATGGAAAAGCAGATGCGTGCCGAGCGCACTCGCCGCGCCCAAATCATCGATGCGGAAGGCACCAAGACGGCCGCCATCCTCGAAGCAGAGGGGCGAAAGGGCGCTGACATCAATCAGGCAGAAGGCCAAAAGCAAGCGCGCATTTTGAAGGCCGAAGGGGAGGCTCAGGCACGTTTGGCCGTGGCCGAGGCGGAAGCCGAAGCCATTCGTCGAATCGCAGCGGCAGTCGAAACGTCCAAGGCGGATCCCACCCAGTATTTGATCGCGGTGAAGTACATCGAGATGATGGACCAGGTCTTGCGCGACGGCGGAGCTGGCTCGAAAACGGTCTTCATGCCTTACGAGGCGAGCGGCCTGATGAGCAGCGTCGGCGGGATCAAGGAATTGATGAATGCGGCCAAGGATTAAGTCCT
>JBMZHG010000046.1:0-252 GCA_049616325.1 Flavobacteriales bacterium
GAAGGGTGCAGGCGTTCCCAAAACACATCCTCGCTCACATTGCCTCTCCCCCAAGCTCGAAGCACACGTCTTGCCGCGAGAAAATCGAAAGAAGGGTGGGCTGTCAACGACGCAAAACTCATGGTGTCCAAGCACATCGGTTGCAGCAAATCGACATCAACGTGGACGCGGGATCTGTTCGCAACAAAGACCAATGAATCCAATCCGTACACACTTCTCCATTGATCCACACTGAAAAAGCCTCCAAGCGAC
>JBMZHG010000046.1:262-12323 GCA_049616325.1 Flavobacteriales bacterium
TCCCGGTATTTGATCGTCCGCGCAGACAGGACTGCGCCAATGCCTGGTAAGGACTGAAGCTCTTCAACTGTGGCTGAGTTCAATTCAACAGAGACCTCCAAGGGTTGAGACGATTCACGCCGATTTCGGTCGATTTCACCTGTCGCCCGAACGGAAATTCTCGGGTTGGTTCGGAAACGCGACGGACTGCGAAAAGGGATGACGTAGGCTGGAATTTCTTCCAGCCAACACATCAAATCTGACGCGGAAGATTTGGGAACCGCTGAAAGACTTGCTTCCCAACGAGCCGTTCCCCAAACGTGGTTCAAAGCACCTGCGGTCAACAACAAGCAGGCCCAACCCCATTCACGGAAGCGCGCGTGCTGAGTTCCAAAAAAGGAATTCGAATCGTCAGTCGTACCGCTTGATTTCCCCACTCTTCACCCTCCTCATGTAATCCCCCAGATCTTCTCGCACCTCCCCCATTAAGAAATACAAACCCAGAACATTCGGGAAGCACATGGCGAAAATCATCGCATCGCCAAAGTCAAAAACACTTTGGGCGCTTATCGCGGAACCGACAACCACAAAGACGCAGAAAAGCGCTTTGTACGTGATGTCCATGGCTCGTGTCTCACCGAACAAATAGGTCCATGCTTTCAACCCGTAGTAGCTCCAGCTGATCATCGTGCTCAAAGCAAACAAGATCACAGCCACAGACAAGACCACTGGGAACCATGACAACGTTTGGCTGAATGCAGAAGAGGTCAAGTTGATGGCCTGAAGCTCACCAGCTTGAGCACTGGCAAGGACTCCAGCTTGGTCGTACATGCCGTAATCCGAAATAACAATGACCAGCGCAGTCATAGTGCAGATGACCACGGTGTCGATGAATGGCTCCAAAAGGGCCACCACACCTTCGCTCACGGGCTCGTCGGTCTTTGCTGCACTGTGTGCAATTGACGCGGAACCGATGCCCGCCTCATTCGAGAAGGCCGCGCGCTTGAATCCTTGAATCAACACTCCTACGAGGCCTCCGTACATCGCATCGCTGCTGAAGGCGCCGCTGAAAATTTTACCAAAAGCCACCGGCACCTCTCCGAGGTTGCCGAAAATCACGGCGAGCGCCCCAAGGATGTAGATGCCGACCATGAAAGGCACCACTTTGTCGGTGACGCGAGCAATGCTCTTGATGCCGCCAAGAATGATCACCGCCACAAGAGCGGACATGACAAGTCCAAAAATCCAGCCGTTCCCAAAAAACATCGAAGATTCGCCACCTGTTACGGCAATCAATTGACTTGTAGCTTGGTTGATTTGAACCATGTTTCCGCCCCCGAAAGATCCCCCGATGCAGGCGATGGCAAACAACGCCGCGAGCACCGCTCCAAGCCCTTTTTTGTTCTGCTTGGCCAGGCCATCACGCAGGTAGTACATGGGACCTCCTGACACACTTCCGTCCTCGTTGACCCGACGGTACTTGGTGCCCAAGGTGCACTCCACAAACTTGGAACTCATGCCCAGCAGACCAGCCACAATCATCCAAAAGGTGGCTCCAGGACCACCCAAAGAAACCGCCACGGCCACACCTGCGATGTTTCCGACACCAACGGTTCCAGACAGCGCAGCGGTCAAGGCTTGAAAGTGGCTGACTTCACCTTTGTGGTTGGGGTCGTCAAACTTGCCGCGCACCACGTCAAGCGCGTGCCGGAAAGCCGTGACATTGACAAAGCGGTTGTACACCGTGAAAATAAGCGCACCTGCGAGCAACCAAATCAACACGAATGGCACTTCCATCCCCCCTCCAACCGGGACCGTAAAGAAGATGACCTTCATGATGGCATTGGTGACGGGCTCCATGAAGGCATTGATTTTTTCATCCACGGTTTGTTGCGCGGAAGCCAACAAGGGCAGGAACATGAGAGCAAGGAGTGAGAGACGGTGAATCATCGAGAAAGAAGGGTTTTGATCAGGCTTGAGGAGGTTGTATTCCAAGAAGTCGATTCAGGGTGCGAATTTGGTCAGCAGTGCCGAGCACAAAGAGCTTGCACGCATCGTCGAGCGGGGTGTCGCGGTCGGGATTGATGACGAAATGGCCGTCCGACTTTTTCATCCCCACGACATTCACACCGACACGGTTTCGAGCGTCGAGTTCACCCAACGTGGCGGCCTTGAGTCCTTGGGGAAGCACGTTGACGGGAATCTCTTCGAGGTTGATGGCGTCGGCGCCTTGAATGCGAACGTGGTCTAGAAATTCGAGAACGTCCGGCATGACCACCAACGACGCCATGTGGGCACCGCCCACTTTGTCTGGCATGATGACGTTGTTGGCGCCAGCAACACGAAGCTTGCTGACGGAATTGGATTTGGAAGCGCGGCTGATGATGTGGATGCCGGGCGCCATTTCCCGAGCCGCGAGAACGACGTACAGGTTTTGGGCGTCGTCGGGCAGCGTGGTGATGACCGACTTGGCGCGCGTGATTCCTGCGCTTTCGAGGTTTTCGTCTCGGGTCGCGTCACCTGAAATGACCAGCATGCCCTCAGCTGCCAAGCGCTCCGCCTTCTCGACATCGCCTTCAAGAACCACGACAGGCGTGGCGTGATCGAGCAATTCCTGCACAGCCATCTCCCCCACCCGGCCCAATCCACAGACAATGACGTGTCCAGTGAGTTTATCTACTTCGTGTTTCAATCGTGCCTCTTTAAAAGTGTTTCGGTATTCGCCGTTCACAAAATACGTGGTCAAGGCGGAGATGGAATACGCAAAGGTGCCCAAACTCCCCATGATGAGCACCGTGGTGAACACCATACCGTTGTCGCTTAACTCCCTCACCTCCCCAAAACCCACTGTCGAAACCGTGATGACCGTCATGTACAACGCCTCCACCCACGTGTATCCTTCCACAAACACGTAGCCCACGCTTCCGAACACAACCACCCCAAACACAAACGCCAAGGCGAGGTAAATTCGTGGAAACATGCGAAACGGGAACATCATTCTCCGAATCTACGAAGCCCGCCGCTGTCTCTTTCGCCATTGTGCATCGCGTTTTGCAAACGGCAGCGTGAATTTTGTGGTTGGGATTAAAGAAGACCTCGATGGACCAAGGTGGACCGCATTTCAGTCGCCAAAGCTTCTGCAGCCTCAGCGCTCGCTTGCCGCACTTGAGCTTGGGTGGCTTCGGAACCTGCTGCGTACAGGATGCCACGCGAACTGTTGACCAACAATCCACAACGGTCGTTCAGTCCAAACTGCGCCACATCCGTCACGCTGCCGCCCTGCGCACCTACGCCTGGCACCAGCAAAAAAGCCTGGGGCACCTCAACACGAATGTCCTGAAACAAGGCCGGCCGAGTGGCACCCACGACGTACATCAACCGATCGGCATTTCGGTAGGTTTGGGTTTTGCGAAGCACTTCCTGAAAAAGAGGACGCTCCCCGTGAAATTCAAAATCCTCGGCGCCCGGATTGGACGTAAGCGCAAGAAGCACCGTCCAACGGTCCGAAAATGCCGTAAAGGGCTCCACACTGTCGCGCCCCATGTACGGAGCCACGGTAACCGCATCGGCACCCAACCCGTGGAACATGGCGCTCGCATACTTGGTCGCCGTGTTTCCGATGTCTCCGCGTTTGGCATCGGCGATGACCAAAACGTCAGACGGAATTGCCTCCACCACCCGTTCCAAGGCCGCCCAACCCGCCGAGCCGTACTGTTCAAAAAACGCCAAGTTGGGCTTGAACGCCACGGCGTATGGCAGCGTCGATTCCACAATCGTGCGACAAAAGGCCTCCATCCCTTCGACTCCCGAACCAAAGGAAGCGGGAATGCGATTGGGATCAGGGTCCAATCCCACGCAGAGGTAAGAGCCCTTGGCACAAATGGCCTCAAAAAGCCCCCCCGTTGTGGTCAATTCTGAAGCAGGTGGACGTGGAGACGTGCGTGGGTGAGCCATGGGACAAAGTTCCGAAAAGCGCCTTGGTGCAGTGCCTTGTCAACCAATCATTGGCGCACGGGTTGTCAAAGATTTTTCAACCGTTCAGCGCGGTCTGCCACGTGAAGGGCTTCAATGACCGGATCCAAATCCCCGCCCAGAATGGCCGGCAAGGCATGCAGCGTCAGGCCGATTCGGTGGTCCGTCACTCGGCCTTGCGGGAAATTGTACGTTCTGATTTTCGCGCTTCGGTCCCCGGAACTGACCTGCGATTTCCGCTCGGCAGCACGTTCCGCCTCGGCCGCCTCACGGGCTGCGTCGTAAAGGCGACTCCGCAACACCTCGAGCGCACGGTCGTAATTCTGATGCTGAGACCGGCCGTCTTGGCATTCCACCACAGTGCCCGTGGGTACGTGCGTCAAGCGCACCGCACTTTCCGTTTTGTTCACATGCTGACCGCCCGCACCGCTCGCGCGAAACGTGTCCTTCCGAACGTCATTTAAATTCAGTTCCACATCCACGTCCTGGGCCACCGGAAGAACCGCCACTGTGGCGGCGCTGGTGTGAACCCGTCCTTGGCTTTCGGTCTCAGGCACGCGTTGCACGCGATGGACCCCCCTTTCGAACTTCAACCATCCAAAGACCCCGTCTCCTTCCAACCTCACCACCGCCTCTTTGAAGCCTCCGACCGTTCCTTCATTCACACTGACCCACTCGTGTTTCCACCCGCGGTTTTCAGCGTGCTTGAGGTACATGCGAATCAAATCTCCCGCAAACAAAGCCGCCTCGTCCCCCCCGGTACCCCCTCGAACCTCGAGGATGGCATCTCGGTCGTCTGTCGCGTCGTGGGGCAGCAACATCCATTTGGCCTCCTCCACGCCTTGTTCGAGCATTGGCGCCAAGCGGTCGCACTCGGCCCGCCCCATTGCACGCATGTCGTCGTCCGCGGATCGAGACCAATCCATGGCTTCGTCCCAATTGGCCAACCACGTTTCCAATTCAAGGGCCTTCTCTGCCATTGGTCGAAGCCGACGATGCTCCACCATGAGGGGCTTAAATAAGCTCATGTCCGCTGCAACTTCCGGGTCGGAAACGCGTTTTTCCACTTCGGAAAAGCGGTCGGAAATGCCTTGAAGTTTGGCCACCCAACCGCCGATGGATTCGCGGTCCAACGCCATGATTTATCGGTAATTGAAGGTTCCGTGAGGCCCTTTCACGGTGACTTGGGCTTCGCCCTCGCACGCTTCCACACGCCCGACCACCTGCGCCGCAATCCCAAAAGACCGGCTTAGCTCAACAAGTGCTTGCGCGGTGCCTTCGTCGGTGTAGACTTCGAGGCGGTGGCCCATGTTGAACACCTTGTACATTTCCTCCCACGCCGTCCCCGATTCTGACTGAATCGTTTCAAAAAGAACGGGGATTGGCAGCATGTTGTCCTTGACGACATGCAAGCCCGGTTGCAAAAAATGAAGAACCTTGGTCTGGGCACCGCCAGAGCAATGCACCATGCCCTTCACCTGTTCCCGGTGTTGGGCTAAAAACGCTTGAACCACCGGGGCATACGTACGAGTTGCGGAAAGCACAAGTTTGCCCGCATCCAGCGGCACTCCCTCAACGTCGTCGGTCAACCCAAACGACCCGGTGTAAACGAATTCCGAATCTGTCCCTGGATCGAAGCTTTCCGGATATTTGGTCTGCAGCGGTTTGCCAAAAACGTCGTGCCGTGCGCTCGTCAACCCGTTGCTCCCCATGCCACCGTTGTACTCTTTCTCGTACGTGGCCTGACCGTCGCTCGCCAACCCAACCACCACGTCTCCCGTCGCGATTCTTCCGTTGTCAATGACGTCCGACCGCTTCATTCTTGCCACCACCGTGGAATCCACGATGACCGTGCGAACCAAATCGCCAACGTCAGCTGTCTCCCCTCCGGTGGAACGAATGTCCAACCCTTGCTCCCTCAAATCCGCGAGCAGGGATTCCGTCCCTTGAATAATCTCTTTGATGACCTCCCCAGGAACAAGGTGCTTGTTTCTGCCAATCGTGCTTGACACCAAAATCGGTCCAGTGCAACCCACGCAAAGAAGGTCGTCGACGTTCATGATCAACGCGTCTTGAGCAATTCCTCGCCACACGCTTAAGTCGCCTGTCTCCTTCCAGTACATGTAAGCCAGGGAAGACTTGGTGCCCGCGCCGTCCGCGTGCATGACGACGCAGTGGTCTTCACTTCCCGTCAGGTAATCTGGCACAACCTTGCAGAAAGCTTTCGGAAAAAGCCCTTTGTCAATTCCGGCTATGGCCGCATGAACCTCCTCCTTGCCTGCGGAAACACCGCGAGCAGCGTACCTCGCGTCACTCACAGCTTATTCGCCCGGCTTGTAATCGAAGCGAATGATCTTGAACACCGTCCGACGGTTGCGCTGGTGGGCGCGCTCGCGCTCAGACTCCGGCAAACGGTTGATTTCCGCATCGCTCACCAACAAGGCGTCTTCGCCGTACCCTACCGGAACCATACGTTCAGACGCAACGCCTTTTTCCGCGAGGTAGTTGACGCAGGTCTCCGCACGGTCTTGACTCAACTTTTTGTTGGCCGAGGAGCTGCCGCGACTGTCCGTATGAGCTTCCAGTTGAATCACCAAGTTTTCATTGCGCTCAAGCAAGTCCACGAGGTAGTTCAACGAATCTGCAGAATTGACCGAGGCATCAATCAACAAATCCGCACTGCCAAGCGGGTAAAGAACCACCGGCATGTCGTATTCCTTGTTCAAGACGATTTCCTTCAAGAGGTATTCGCGAGCCAACGTAGTGGACTCGGTCAATCCTTCGGTTGTCAACATGTCGCCCGTGCCGATGTACCCTTCAAAAGAAACGTCGACGCTGAACGTCATTCCTTCCCCAATCTCCCCGTCGCAAAGCGCGAGTTCACCCTCCGAATCGGTGGTGAAGGCGTTGGACGAACCGTCCTTGGACTCCAGCGTCACCGCAGCTCCAGAAAGCGGCATGCCGGTGTCGTAGTCGTAGACGTACGCTTGGTAGCAAAATTCAAGCGGCGGCAATTTGAACGAATACAAGTCATCCACTCCTTTTCCTCCGACCCGGTTCGAGGCGAACATTCCCTCCTCCACACCTTCGCGGAAGGCAACTGCAAAGTCGTCGGAAGCCGAGTTCAAGGGGTAAGGCAAGGCCTTTGGTTCAGCCCACGCCAATTTGCCCTCACGGGCTTCCGCCTTCCAAATGTCCAACTCCCCAAGACCTTCCCGACCGTTGGTGGACCAGTACAAGTCGCCGTTGTCACGGTAATGAGGGAACATGTCGTCCCCAGCCGTGTTGATGCTTGCGCCCAAATTCTGAGGGATGGACCCCGCGAATGAACCGTCGTTGGCCTCCACGTACCACAAGTCCTTGCCGCCAAACCCGCCGGGCATGTCTGAGGCAAAAATCAAAATGTTGTCGTCTGGAGACAACGTGGGGTGACCCACTTGGGAACTGTCGTTTTCGTCTCGGTTGATCAGGCCAAGAGGCATGGACGCGCCGTACCCATTCCCTTGCTTCTTTGCCATGAAAATGTCACACGCCAAGTTGGACCCGTCGACTTCCATGCAACGCGTGAAAAAGATCGTCTTCCCCTTGCTGTCAAAACATGCCCCACCTTCGTTGTGCTCCGTGCAAATGGTGTTGCTGAGTGGTTCAGGCTCGCTCCAACGTCCCTTTTTGTCAAGATCGCTGTGGAACAAATCCATGTACGATTGACCCGTAATTGGATCCTCTGCGGTACCCGTTGCGGACTCACGCGAAGAAGCGAAGACCAATTCGTCTTGGTCCTTGCCTGTGAACGTGGGACAGAAATCGTACGACGCCGAGTTCAAAATCACCATGGGCTCGACGATGTAACGGCTCTCAGGCTCTTCAATCATGATGGCTGCCAAGTCCGCCTGCTCAATGCGGTCTTCGGCAACTTGGGAATCGCCGCCTTCGCTTTGGTATCGCGCATACATCTCAATGGCCTCGTCAAACGCTTCTTGATCTCGGAGGGCGTCCCCGTACACAAGGAAGATTCGGTTTTCGCGGTTTCCGTACTTCAAGCCAATGGCTTTGTCGTACCACTCCGTGGCCATCTCTGGCTCGTGGTGTAGTCGGTACGCCTCTCCGGCTTGGTACGCGCAGTACCCCTTGAGGTCGACGTCCGACTTGATTTTGGCATAGAGCGCCACGTACTCGCGGGCAGCTTCAAAATACCCGCGACGTTCAAAGGCGCGGTCCGCTTCTGCCGTGAGGTCGCTTTGCGCGAAAACCGCCATGGCAGCGAACATGGAGAGAAAGAGGGTGGCACTCAAGCGTGCCACGGATGCTTGCAGGTTGTGAGGCATTCCAAATTAGGCTTGGTGAATCAAGGGGTGAAAGTAACGAAAAAAGGCGCCTCCAAGTGGAGACGCCTTCTTCATTTCGTGAACAAAGCTTCGTTAGCGGGTAAACAACATCTCTTGGAACTTGGGCAAAGGCCAAATCTCGTTGTCCACAAGCTGTTCAAGTTTCGCACAGTGTTGACCGACTTCTTCGATCAACGGGGTCACGACCGAACCGTACTTGCCCGCGCGTTTCGCGAAATCTTCAATCTTGTTGATTTTGCCTCGCTCCTCGCGCAATTTGGAGACCGAACTGTGCAGGGCACCTAACGTTTCAGAAACAGTGGCCAAGATTTCACGTTGACCCGCGGTCATCGCATCGCTTCCCTTTCCAAAGATGTCCGTCAGGCCAGCAATGTTGTCAATGAGCACGTTTTGGTAGGCAATTGCCGCAGGCAACACAATGTTGCTCGCCATGTCCCCCACAATGCGCGCCTCGATTTGGCGTTTCATAATGTACTTCTCGTACTCCACCTCTTGGCGAGCGTGCAATTCCTCCGGCGTCAACACGTTCAGCGATTCGAAGAGCGCTGACACCTCTTTGCGACCCCAAACTTCCAGTGCAGCTGGGGTGTCCGTCAAGTTGCTCAAGCCGCGCTTCTTCGCCTCTTTCAGCCACTCCTCTCCGTAACCGTTTCCTTCAAAACGAATGGCCTTGGACTCCTTGATGAGCTTTTGTAGCTCCTTCAACAACGCGTCGTCCTTCTTGTCGCCTTTGGCGATGCGTGCATCGACGGCTGCCTTGAACAAAGTCAATTGCTCTGCCACAATGGTGTTCAACACCGTCATGGGCACCGCACAGTTGGCCGTGGAGCCGGCGGCGCGCAACTCGAACTTGTTTCCGGTGAAGGCGAACGGGGAGGTGCGGTTGCGGTCCGTGTTGTCCAGCAATACTTCGGGAATGCGGCCGATCTCAAGTTTGAGGGCGGTTTTGTCTGCGGGGGTCAATTTGCCGGCCTTGATGCTGGATTCCAACGCGTCGAGCAATTCCGAGAGTTGGGAACCAATGAACGCTGACATGATTGCCGGTGGAGCTTCGTTGGCCCCCAAGCGGTGGTCGTTGCCCACACTTGCAATCGAGGCGCGCACCACGTCCGCGTGGCGTTGCAGCGCGGCAAGCGTGTTGACGAAGAACGTCAAGAAACGAAGGTTGGTCTTGGGGTTGTTTCCTGGTTTGAGCAAGTTCACACCGGTGTTGGTGCCCAACGACCAGTTGTTGTGCTTTCCGGACCCGTTGACTCCTGCGAAGGGCTTCTCGTGAAGAAGAATGCGGAAATCGTGACGTCGAGCTACTTTTTCAAGGAGCTCCATGAGCATCAAGTTGTGGTCGTTGGCCAAGTTGGCTTCCTCAAAAACCGGCGCCAGCTCAAACTGGTTCGGAGCAACTTCGTTGTGACGCGTGGTCACAGGGATGCCAAGTTTGTGAGCCTCCATCTCGAAGTCCTTCATGAACGCCGAGACGCGCTCAGGAATCGCTCCGAAGTAGTGGTCGTCGAGCTGTTGACCCTTCGCAGGTGCTGCACCAAACAACGCGCGACCCGTCATCGCCAAGTCCGGGCGAGCGGCGTACAACGCCTTGTCCACCAAAAAGTACTCCTGCTCCCACCCCAAGGTGGCAAACACCTTGGTGATGTTGCGGTCGAAATATTGGCACACCGAGGTCGCGGCGGCGTCCACGGCAGAAAGCGCCTTGAGCAACGGCATCTTGTTGTCCAGCGCGTGGCCTGTGTAACTGATGAAGATGGTGGGGATGCAAAGCGTCTCTCCCCACACAAAGGCAGGAGACGTTGGATCCCACAAGGTGTAACCCCGCGCCTCAAACGTGTTTCGAATTCCGCCGCTGGGGAAGGACGACGCGTCGGGCTCTTGTTGAACAAGCAACGACCCGTCAAACTTTTCAATTGCACGACCGTCGGCCGTAGGAGCGATGAAGCTGTCGTGTTTCTCAGCGGTGCTCCCCGTCAACGGCTGAAACCAGTGCGTGTAGTGCGTCGCGCCTCGACTGATGGCCCACTCTTTCATCGCAGACGCGGTTTGGTCCGCAACCTTGCGGCTGATTGGCGTGCCTTTTTCCATCGCTTCAACAATACCTTCGTAGGCTTCGTCAGGCAGGTAAGAACGCATGACGTGGAGGTTGAAGACATTTTCTCCGAAGTATTCGGAAATCTTGTTGGCGGGTCGCTGGCGGTGGTTGGGAACTCGGTCCAACACCTCGTGCAAAGCTTGTTGACGGTTGAGGCTCATCGATGAAATTTTTCGCAAAAATACACCCCTGAAAACCGCACAAGGGGGGTCCTGTTCAAAAAATCATCAAAAATTCATCAACACCCCCTCCACAAAAAGGGGTTATTGCCTCAAAAAGCCACAACAAACCACAGGAACCCCCTCAAAATCACTCCTTCACTACCCAACGCGCCCATTTTGAGTCGTTGTGACGCACCACGACCACCAAGGTGCCCGAGGGCCACGCTGAGGCGTCGAGCGACGAGCGCATTCCGGATTGCGACCACCACGTACCGTGATCCAGCAACTGGCCATGCACGCCGTACACCTCCCACTCTGCGTTGCCGCTCCAACCGGCCGGCAACAACGTCAGCGTCTCGTTGACGGGGTTGGGAAACACAGCAAGATCGCCGGAGGCCTCAAGCTCTTCGACGTTGCTGTAGAGGTTGGTCGCGAAATAGAAGGCCTGCGAAATGGACTTCCCAAAGTCCGATTCGAAAATGTGAAAGTTGCCTCCCGAGACGCGCTTCAAGCGGACGTACCCGGAGCCGTCGTTGTTCGCCCAAAAGTCGATTCCGTCGTCGCCCGAGTCGTTCACCGTAAAGCGGTAACACCCCTGGTTGAGGACGATGGTGTCGCGGTAGGTGGTGTTGGCCTCACTGTAACTCCGCGCCCAGTAAAGGTTGCCGTTGGCGTGTCGAATTTCAACCGTCGTTTCTCCCGGGACGTTGTTGGTCTTGGTCCAAACAATCATGCGGTTGTCGTCGAGGTTGGTGTATTGCCAGGTCGGGGGGCGTCGGAACGTCGTGCTCATCCAGCCGTTGGAGGGCTCCTCGTCCGTGGCGTCGGCGACTTCAACTTGCACCTCGAACCTGAGGGTTTCCTCGTCGTCCCCGACGTAATACGGAGACGCGTCATAAGGCAATTCCACTTCTCGAGATTCGAGAAAGGCTAGGGGTTCGTCAAAGGTCACCACTTCCGTGGCGAGGGACTCTCCAGTGATGCCGTAGGTGAAGGTTACGGAGCCAAGCGGCTCCGTGCCGTTGTTGCGAATCAACACCACGGGATTCTCGCAAACCGGGTTCAGGCGGGACAGAAGTTTGTCGTCGTTGGGCGCAAGGATGTCCATGATCTCAACGTCATGAGCCAAGTTGGGAGCGCCGTAGCCGATGATTTGGCCTTCCATGCGGTAGTTTCCGAAGGGGTCGTAAGTGATGTCGTACTCCACGGTAAAGCTGTCTTGCCCGGCCACGAGGGGAGTCAGTTCGAAGTCCTGCGTTTTTACGGGTGCGCCTGGGCACCAGCCCGCGCGGTCGTAGATCCATGTGCCCCCCTGGGGGTAGAGCGGGTTGTCCGCGCATTCTTGCATGATTTCCCAGCTCCACTCCTCCTCCCCGTTCACGTTAACACTGTGGGTGTTGTAGCAGAATTCCGCGCAGTTGTTCCCGCTGCCGAACCCGTGGCCGGAGGCACGGGTCTTGAGCCGCCACATCTCCTCCTCGGCAGCAGGCGTGTATTCGTAGGCC
>JBMZHG010000047.1:0-11440 GCA_049616325.1 Flavobacteriales bacterium
CTGTCCTTGGACCTCATCGATTGGGGACTGACGGTGGGGCTCATCCTGCACAAGGTTCCTGTGGCCATGGTGCTCATGGCCATGATGATTGAACGGCATGTGGCCAAACGAACGGCTTGGCTGGTGCTGGCAGCTTTCGGATTGTCTCCTTTGATCGGCATGCTGGCTTTTGAGGGCATCTTTCACACGCTTCCCACGGAGCTTTCCGCCGTTTTCCCAGCTTGGATGCAAGCGTTGGTTGTGGGCATCCTTCTTCACATCGGCACGACAGTCCTCTTCGAAGCAGGAGAGGGGCACGCGTTCAATCGGCGCAAGTTTGCCGCAACCTGCCTGGGAATTGCAACGAGCATATTGGCCTTCCTTTAGATGCAGAATTGCCACGAAACACGGCTTTTCGTCGATGAATGAAACATTTGTTCGTGTCAAGGCGTAGATGCCCGACATGAGACACTACCGCATTCACATCAGCACGTCCAAGGTCGAGACCATTGAACTCGCCACCTCCACGTTTTGCTTCAAATTGATGTCCTACGGTCTCAACTGACCAACGCGCCTGAAGCTAGCCGAACAAGTCCGCGGCGAGCGACTGAGCTTGATCCAACGAAGTCGCGTCCTTCACGCTCCACAGTTCCGATTCGCAAGCCCATTGGACCATCAATTCTGTTGGTGCGTTGCCCACAAGGTCATCTTGGGCCATGGGACATCCTCCCACCCCGCGCAATGCCCCATCCATGCGAAAGCAGCCACCTCGGTGAGCTGCTTTGATTTTTTCGATGCCCTCCAAGGGGTGCAGGTGGAGATGCGCGCCGAGCACTTCGGAACCCACTGCTTCACTCGCCGTCCGAAAGACGCGTTCAACCAAATCTGGCGTAGCCGCACCCACCGTATCTGCCAAGGAAACCACAGAGGGGGAGAGGCGGTCGAGCAACTTTTGAGTCCACAAAGCAGGCATGTCCTCCGACCAATCGTTGCCGTAAGGGTTTCCAAAAGCCATGCTTAAGTAAACAACCAGGTCTTTGCCTCGATTGGCGCAATGAGACGCGATCACGTCGAGCCGTCGCCACGCCTCCTCTACAGAGGCCCGGGTGTTTCGCTCTTGAAACGTCTCGGACAAACTCAGGGGAAAGCCAATCGCGCGGACGGAATCGTACTCGACGGCATCGCGAACGCCGCGTTCGTTGGCCACAATGACAAGTGCTTTCGTGGCTGTTTGGTCCCAAATCCCTTCGTCTTCCAACTGACTCAGCACCGTTCCCGTATCCGCCATGGCTGGAATTGCCTTGGGGGACACGAAGCTCCCCATGTCCAACGTGTCGAATCCGACCCTGAGCAAAACGCGGTAATACGCGAGTTTGTCCTCCGTTGAAATGGGGTAGGGCCAGCCTTGAATGGCGTCACGAGGACATTCGACAAGGTGCAAGCGGGCAGGCTCTTTCATGGGGGAAAAGTACAAGACAACCCGCCAAGTGAAACCTTGGGGGAGCCGTCCTCGTAGGGAAGAGAGACATTGAACCACCACATCCTCTCCGTCCATGAAACTCGACACATTCAACAGGCTCCCCTTGGATCAAAAGACCAGCTACATGTGGGACCACGGCGTTTGTTTGGCGCAGCGCATCATCGAAAACAGGTACATCCTCTGCATTTTCGAAGTCAACGGCTTTTTTGTGGAGGCCATTTATTCACGGCGCAACAACCGTGTCAACGCGATCCTTCCCATTGCCGACATCCCTGAATGGGAAGGCTACGTCGACCAAGTTTTGACCAACCTCTTGAAATTGAACTAAGCTATTCCAGCGGCACGAGTGCACTCGTGGACTTGGAGGCTTCGCGATGGATCCACGCCTGAAAAGGTGGAGGGATCCATTTTTTTTGCGTAAAAGGCAAGGGACCATTCGCACCACAAACCTCGCAAGGTCCCTCCAAGCCCATTCCTCGGCAGGCCTCCTTTGCCGACTCGACAGATCGCTCCTCGCACCACGCACAAGCCCCATACCCGTCTGTAACCATTGCGCAAGACGGCCAACCTCGGAGCTGCCACATTGTGGTCGGGTGTTCACCCAGAAACGGTTTTGTAGCCAAAGCCAGGAGGCAGCATCCGCACACCGCCATGCGAAAGGTCCTCCTCCGTACGGGATCGGATATCAAACGAATTACCCAAAACATCGAAATCGGCACCAGAACCATCCTGCCCACCCAGCCTGACATTCGGCGGTTGCTCAAACTCAAATCGCAGGACTCCACCAACCACACTGAACCGGAAGCAACCGCAGAAGCAAGCCGCTCAGCCCACATCCCCGCCCAATCCAACCCCATGACGCCCAAGGCAACAAACACGCCCAAGGCCATCATGACTGGAACCGCCACCAGGTTAGAGAGGTAAAATGCACATGGGAAAACGGAGAACGAAGAAATCGTGAGCGGGGCAGTGGCCCATTGAGCGCGCCAAGGAACTTTCCACCACAACAAGGGGCCTTTTAGCGCAATCAGGCTTGCAGTCGCCAAGAAACTCAATTGACCCCCGAGACTTTTGGCAACATGGTGGTCGGCAAGAACCGTCCAACAAGCAGCCGTTCCCCAAGCAGACCAAACATCCCCTCTTCGACCGCGAACAAGGCTGAACCAAACCAACGAAAACATCACCAAGGAACGCACTCCAGAAACGGGGAAGCCGCATGCCGCAACAAAAAGGCCAGCTCCAAGGACCCCGAGCACACTTAGCCGTCTCAAAATGCGGTTTTGAAGACGCAACAGCCAGGCAAACAAACTTGCAACGAGGCCCACGTGGTACCCACTTACAGCCAACAAATGGGCCACACCCAATTCTTGAAACGCCCCAATCACGTCTCGACCAACGGCTGCTTTGTCTCCGGCAAACACCCCAAGGATGAGGCCGTATCCCGTCTCGTGGAAGGTGTTCGTCAGATGTTTTCGCCACATGGTCCCCCAGCGAAAGGACCAACGGTCAAATGCTGAACCGGGCACGGGGTTTCCCCACGCCACCAATTGGGCCTCTGAATTCACCCCAGCCCGATACAAAAAGCCCCTGAAGTCGAAAGAGGAAGTGATGTCCGAGGGAGAGACGGTGCGCCGGACCACCAACCCCCAACGCGCCGCGTGACCTTCCCATTCCGCAGCCATCCAGACCCGGCCGCGACCTCCGTTCTTGTCGACGAAATCCCAAAATCCGCGCGACTGCGCTGCCGGCACGTCGCCGTTGGTCACTGACGGCAAAAAGCGTGGACGAAGCAACACCCAGGATGCTGAAGCGCTGGAAGGGGGAGGGCTGATTTGTCCAGCGTCCAACCTCAGCACTGCCCAAGAAATGCACCAACCGCAAACCACCCATCTCCAAGCGTTCTTCCATTGCCGGTGAGAAAGGACTGACAACAACAAGGCAAGTGTGCAGTAGAGCGCTTCAAATGCTCCGTCCAGCAGCAAGCAGCCCCACATCCCCAGCGCAAACGAAACCGTCCAATTCACGGGACGAAAAAGGCATTTGAAGGAATCCGCTTCGCACCGGGTTGATGCGCGACAATCCGGCCTTTGCTGTCGTCAGGCGACCTCCGGAAGCTGCAAGTCTCGGGCTTTCTTCTTGCCCCGAATGAAATGCGCCCACAACACACTGCCAGACCACCAACCAGTCGTGTTCGGCCGGCGACGAGCTGACTTACGCAAGCGGCGGCGCATTCTCAGGGTGCTTCCCAGTCGCGAGTAAAAGGCAAAATGCGCTTTCCCCACCGCGAGGAAATTCCTGACATCGCCCCCCAAGAGAAAGCGCCAGGCGGCGATTCCGTCCAACGTCATGCGTCGAAACATGAACGCGGGCCAAAAACCGTCTCGGTTTTTCAACATCACGATCAAGTTGTTCCGGAAATTCAAATACGTCTTGAAGGGGCTTGCTGTCTGCAGGGTACCGCCGCCGAGGTGCCTCACTTCGGCGGTGCCAACGCATCCCACACGTCCACCGTCGTTTTTCACGCGCCAGCACAAGTCAATTTCTTCCATGTGCGCGAAAAGGGAACCATCAAAGCCACCCAACCTTTGCCAAGTTGATGCACGAATGAAAAAACACGCGCCAGAGGCCCAAAACACTTCCCGATCGCGCCGATGCCAATCGTCCACCACTTCCACATCCCCAAACATCCTTCCAAGGCAAAACGGAAAGCCGTCGCGGTCCATCCACCCCCCAGCTGCACCTGCGTGCTCACACCGTGTAGGATCTGCGTCCTGGACAATCCGTGGACTTGCGACGTCCCAGCCCGCGTCGTTCATGGTTTCCACCACAGGCCACAACCAACCTCCACTCACTCGAACGTCTGAATTAAGCAGGACATACAGCTCTGCGCGCACAGTTTCAAGCGCACGGTTGTAGCCTTCGGCGAACCCGTAGTTCTCATGCAATTCCAAGACCTTGACACGGTCAGGGTATGCCTCGCGAAGCCAGGACACGCTTTCGTCCGTGCTTCCGTTGTCCGCAACCCAAAGATCCACCTCGTCCGGCGTGTTGGTCACCACCGAGGGGAGGTAGGTCTGCAAGTGATGAATGCCGTTCCAATTCAGAACAACCACCGCAACATGGGGATTTGTGGCCTTTGTCATCTCGGGTTGTAGAACAAATCCTCCGGCTCTTCCCGGGAAAACGAATCACGGGGGTTCAAGCGGTTCTCCATGGACTCCGAGACCCGGAGGCGATTTTCACGCGAACGCAATTGAGCGAGCCAATCTTCGTTTTGACGTTCTCCGAGCATGTCGCTGTGCAGCATTTCAAAGCACTCCGCAACCACGTGAGGCGCATAAAAGAGGAATCGCTTGTTGTTGAACCGCCCAGCCTTGTGGTAATGCCAAATCTCGTACGGGTAATAGTCCGTCTCGTGGTGACGTTGAACCACGGTGTTGGGCTTGCCGAAGCGCAAATAGACGTTGCCCATCTCCGTCAAACTTCCTTGGCCGTATTTGCATTCCCCGTACATCTCGTCCACAAAAGAAATTCGCTCCATGTACTGGCGATGGCGGGCATCCGCTTCGGCAACAGAAGAACTTCGCTCCATCCAAAACCCAGTCAAATACCTCTTCATTTCAGCGACATCCCGGTTTGCAAGCAAGGTGTGCTGCATCGTGTTCTGTTCGTTGGTCGTCGCCATGGCAAAGTGGTCTTCCACGTGTTTCACCAGCAACTCGACCGTCGTATACTCGGAGAGGGAAGGGAGCCATGACTCGTCCAAGATGCCCTCGGCATCCAACCCTTGTCCCGTTGAATTTCTTGGGCCCAAAACAACGTCACGCGACACCACCACATGCCCGTCGCGCGTTCGAGCTTCAAGCTTCAAGGTGGGAGAATGCACAGACGGGGAGGAGGGGCTGCATGGCAACGACTCAAACACCGGGACCACCTGCGCGGCCTTGAGGCGCGCATATTTGGTCCAGGAAGGTTGCCAATCGCCCGTGTCGTCCGCCCAGCCAAAGGCCAGCAAAAACAACGAATCGAGGCCAACAACGTCCGCCAAGCCATGCAATTCCACGTAGAAAGAGGCCGACGAGGCGTCCAGAGGGATGTTCCGACCAACCTCCGGAAGCAAGGCCAGCCCGCTGTGAATGAGGTTGGGTTCCGTTTCAGCCGTCGCCTTGGAATGCGTTCGAATCAGCAACGGATCGGCGAATTCTGGCGCTCCACCTACAGGAACGCGCACGCTTTCATTATGTAGCCAAACAGCCGAGTCGTTGAACACCACAGACCACTCCACACGCGCCGTTCCTGTGGGAATGGGCAACCTACGCACGTGCACGTGCTCCAGCGCGAGCGTATCCAACACCGCAGGCCGCAAGAGAACGCGATCTTTGGAAAACGAGAACACCTCGTCGCCGCGAACCACCAAAGACGTGATTGTCACGCTGTCGCTCGGCGTTTTCACATCCGATGTCCACGCGGTTTGGACTTCAACGTAAGCATTGCCGCTTGGCATGCGTTGTACCAGTGCTTCGGCTGACCAATTGGACTGGCCAGTCGTTTGAGCCGTTGAGAATGCCACAAGGCAGGACAAGAGAACGAACCGTGCGACAGGCCCTGATATAACAGCCCGTGAGAATCGCTCAAATGAAATGAAAACGGACTTCGGCACGTAGAATGAATTTCTGTTCACTTTGGTGATGACGACTACAAATTAGTTCGCATTGGCGGATCTCAGGCTTGGGCACAAAAAAACCGACACATGTGCCGGTTCTTTTTGCGGAGGCTGAGGGATTCGAACCCCCGGTACCTTGCGGTACGCCGGTTTTCAAGACCGGTGCAATCGACCAACTCTGCCAAACCTCCAGGACTGCAAATTTAACGCATCCGTATCAAAACAAGGCGATTGCCTGTGTTTTCTCACAAATCACACAGAATCAGTTCTCAGACCCTTCTGAATGATAATATACATTATGTTATTAGCAATGCGCGAAAGAAAAGGGCTCTTCAGCCCCTTTCCCTATGTTCAGTTGGACTGCGCCTTGATCTTGGCCGATATGTCCAAGAGTTTGTCGTCTTCACCAGTGCGAGCATAGACATCCCGGAGCGAACGCATCGTCTCCAAATCGTCTGCTTCCACGGCATGTGCTGCCTCCAAATAAGGCCGGGCAGTAACAAAAAGCTGCTTGGCCTCATCTTCCAAACGCTTCTGCTCGGCGGACTCGGTTTTGGTCATGCGTGGTTTCCACATGTCGTTGGCCGCATTGATTCCTTGCACCGCCTGGTTGAAATACAGTGCACCTAGGTTGTAATTGGCGTCAAAGTAATCTGCCTTGATTTCAAGCGCCTTTTTGTACGCTTCAATCGCTTCGTCGGAATTTCCGAGGTTGTCCAAGACGCTGCCCAAGCTGAACCACAGAATCTCGTTGGTCGGATCCTGTTCTGCTGCAAGGGTCAAGTTTTCTTTGGCCTTGTCAAATTCCTCGTTGGTCAAGTAGATGTTGAGCTCTTCGATGATCAAGCTCTGCTCACGTGGGTACAATTCACGCGCTGACTTGAGCGTCTGAAGGGCTTCCTCTTCCCGGCCGTTGTCGCGGTACAAGTTGCTGATGAACAAGAACACGTTGGGGACCTGGTATTCAATGTCCGCGCAGGCCTGATAACGCGCGACTGCCAAATCCACTTCGCCCGCTTTCTCGTAACACAAGGCTGAATTGTAAATGGCCATGGTGTCCACAGCGTCGAAAGCAGAAGCAATCTCCGCGCTCAGGTCAAACAACGTGCCTGCACGTCCGAAGTCGCCCGTGTTGTAATTCCCAATTCCTGTATTGCTCGCCGCCATCTGAACTTGGCCTAAGCCAATTTGAATTTCTTGAGCGTACGACCCTTTGGCGTCAAGCTCTCGGGCCTTCATGTAGCTCTCCTTGGACAATTCCAAGGCATCCGGGTAGGCTGCAAACAGGGAACTGTCACGGCTTACGTTCAAGTAGATTTCGCCACGGTAGCGCCACGTCTTGTTCTTGATGTTGGCCTTGGGGTTTTCGATGGCCTGTTCGATGTAGGTCACGGCCGACGCGTAATCGCCCTCTTTGTTGGCGTTGTACGCGGAAACCACTTCCTTTTGTGCGAATCCTTGAACGCAAATCGCCAAGGCCAGGAGGGTTGCTGTTTTGTGCATGAGGTTGTGTTTCGTGTTCCTTTCAGGTGGAAATGCGAGGTCAAAAGTACATGATGCCAAGGTCAAACGTCGTGCCAAATTGCCCATCACGCCTCATCGCCACCTTCTTCAGCCGGCGCTTGACCTTCCTCGGAGCTTGTGTCCGATTCGCTCGGACCTTCTGCGCTTGCTTCCGTGCCTTCTTCCAAGACTTCTTCTTCGTCCGATTTAGGCACCTTGCAAATGGCCGCGATGGCGTCCTTTCCGCGCAAGCTGATCAACCGAACGCCTTGGGTTGCGCGCCCCATGACGCGAAGCTCTTCCACGGCCATTCGGATGGTGATCCCAGACTTGTTGATGATCATCAAGTCGTTATCGTCTGTGACGTTCAGGATGGAAATGAGCTCGCCGGTCTTTTGTGTGACTTGCAGGGTCTTCACTCCTTTTCCGCCGCGGTTGGTGATGCGGTAGTCGTCCACTGCGGAACGCTTTCCGTACCCGTTCTCCGAAACCACGAGAATGTCACTTGAGGCGTCGTTGATGCACACCATGCCAATGACCTCGTCGTTGGGGCCTCCAAGGGTCACCCCCTTCACTCCCATCGCCGTGCGACCTACTGCACGTGCCGTGGATTCGTGGAAACGAATGGCCTTGCCTGAACGCAAGCCCATGATGATTTCGGAGTCGCCGTTGGTCAACCGTGCTGAGAGAAGTTCGTCGCCCTCTCGGATGGTGACCGCGTTGATGCCGTTGGAACGCGGACGGCTGTATGCCTCGAGGCTCGTCTTCTTGATGAGTCCTTTCTTCGTGCAGAGAATCACGAAGTTGCCGTTGACGTATTCCTCATCTTTCAGGTCCTTCACGGGGATGTAAGCCAGCACTTTGTCGTCGCCCTCGATGTTGATGAGGTTGACAATCGCACGCCCCTTGCTTTGCTTGCTGCCCTCTGGAACTTCAAAAATCCGCATCCAGAAACACCGACCTTTCGCGGTGAAAATCAGCAGCCAGTTGTGGTTGGTCGCCGTGAAGATGCTTTCCAGGAAATCCTCTTCGCGTGTGGTGCTTCCCTTTGACCCCACACCGCCCCTGCCTTGAGCTCGGTACTCTGCAAGACGGGTGCGCTTGATGTAACCCGCGTGGCTGATGGTGACTACCACCTGCTCGTCCGGAATCATGTCCTCAATGCTCAAGTCGGCGCTGCTGTATTCAATGGTGGAGCGGCGTTCGTCCCCAAACTTCTCCTTGACCTCCAACAACTCGGCCTTGATGATGTCCATTCGCCGTTCAACGCGGTCGAGAATGTCCTTCAAATCGGCAATCAACGTCATCAAATCGTCGTATTCGGCGCGCAGTTTGTCGCGTTCAAGACCGGTGAGCTTCTGCAGTCTCATGTCCAGGATCGCTCGAGACTGAATCTCGCTCAGCTCAAACTTTTCCATGAGGCCGTTGCGCGCCTCTTCAGGAGTCTTGCTTGCCCGGATCAGCGCGATGACTTCGTCGATGTTGTCGAGGGCGATAATGAGACCTTGCAAGATGTGGGCGCGCTCTTCCGCCTTGCCCAAATCAAATTGCGTCCGGCGAACCACCACTTCGTGGCGATGTTCGACGTAGTGCGCCATCATTTGCTTCAAGTTGAGCAATTCAGGCCTACCCGCCACCAGAGCGATGTTGTTTACCGAAAACGAGGTCTGAAGCTGCGTGTACTTGTACAACTTGTTCAAGACCACGTTGGGAATGGCATCTCGCTTCAGTTCGTAGACAATGCGCATCCCGTTTCGATCGCTTTCGTCCCGGATTTCAGAAATGCCCTCAATCTTCTTGTCGTTGACCAAGTCAGCAGTCTTGCGAACCATGTCCGCTTTGTTGACCTGGTATGGAATCTCTTCCACGATGATCATCTCGCGGCCAGTCTTGGTCTCTTCGAATCGAGCTCGGCCCCGCATCACGACCCGACCTCGTCCAGTGTGGAATGCGTCACGCACCCCTTCGATTCCGTGAATCACCCCTCCCGTTGGGAAGTCAGGAGCTTTCACAAATTCCATCAAATCGTCAACGGTGCAGTCCGGATTGTCCACCAAATGGACCATGCCGTCCACCACTTCGGTGAGGTTGTGCGGCGGCATGTTGGTGGCCATCCCCACCGCAATCCCTGCAGCGCCATTGACGAGCAAATTCGGGATTTTGGCCGGCAAGACAGTGGGTTCTTTCAGGCTCTCGTCGAAGTTCGGCCGGAAATCCACCGTCTCTTTTTCGAGGTCCGCGAGCATGTCCTCGGCGACTTTCCGGAGACGTGCCTCGGTGTAACGCATGGCTGCAGGATTGTCTCCGTCAATTGAACCGAAGTTTCCTTGTCCGTCGACCATGGGGTAGCGAAGTGACCAATGCTGCGCCATTCGAACCATGGTGTCGTACACCGAGCTGTCCCCGTGCGGGTGGTACTTTCCCAGCACCTCCCCCACAATCCTCGCGGACTTCTTGTAGGGACGGTTGGACAAGACGCCCAAATCCAACATGCCGTACAACACGCGACGATGAACAGGTTTCAACCCGTCTCGCACGTCCGGCAAGGCCCGGCTTACTATGACCGACATCGAGTAGTCGATGTAGGCCGACTTCATCTCGTCTGAGATGTTGATTTGAATGATTTTTTCTCCTTCTGCCATAAGATCCAGTCAAGCGCCTTTAAACGACGCATTTCACACGCTCGGGACGCCCCTTCCACGGCTGCATTCACGAGCCCGAAAAACACGTCTTGTTTGTCCCTCAAAAATACGCCTACACCTTGCCGTTGCTTGGATTCCGCGCGCCACACTTACTCACAATTGACGCAAAAGCCATGTGGAAAACATTGGTCGGATTCAGAGAGGTGGCCAAGGGTGACTCCTAGCTTTGAGGACAGCCAACAGGAAGTCCTGCGGAGTCCCAAAATTCCGACTACCTTTCCTAGAACAAACTGGTCGACTTGAGGTCGAACTTGACAACACGACATGGACGCAAAATTTTCACCGCGAGTGCGCGAGGTCATCTCGCTGAGCCGAGAAGAAGCCCTGAGGTTGGGGCACAATTACATTGGTGTGGAGCACCTGCTTTTGGGCATCATCAAAGAGGGAGAAGGAACGGCTGTGCGCATCCTTGAAGGGCTCAATTGCGACCTGCAGAAATTGCGCAAGCTCGTCGAAGGCTCAGTTCGCCCGAGCTCGGTCAAACAAGGGGGCTCGTCTGGCAACATTCCCTTGGTGAAACAGGCGGAGAAAATTCTGAAAATCACCTACCTCGAGGCCAAAATCTTCAAGAGCGGAGTCATTGGCACCGAGCACCTCCTTCTCAGCATTTTGAAGGACGAAGACAACGTAGCAACCAAGAGCATTCACGCATTCAACATCGATTACGACGTGGCGAAAGAAGAATTCGAAAACTTGCTGTCAGAGAACGGCGGCAAACAAGCCCCACGGGCAGATCACTCCTTGTCTGACGACGATTCCTCCTCGGAGGGCGGAAGCGACTACGGCGGCAGTCAGAGCGGTGGTGGGCCGGCAAGCCGGAAAGGCGACCCCAAGTCCAAGACACCCGTGCTCGACAATTTTGGTCGTGACTTAACCCGCCTCGCGGAAGAAGGTCGGTTGGACCCCATTGTGGGCCGTGCCAAGGAAATCGAGCGTGTTTCACAAATCCTGAGCCGTCGGAAAAAGAACAACCCGATCTTGATGGGTGAACCCGGGGTGGGCAAAAGCGCCATTGCTGAAGGTTTGGCCTTGAGAATCGTGGAGAAAAAAGTGAGTCGTGTGCTGTTTAACAAGCGCATTGTCACGTTGGACGTCGCTTCGCTCGTTGCTGGA
>JBMZHG010000048.1:0-10900 GCA_049616325.1 Flavobacteriales bacterium
GATAGGTCGACCCCAGTTCATGAATTTGTGCAGCCCCCCAACCTCTTCCAACACATCCGTTCCCGGACGCAAATGCAAGTGGTAGGTGTTGCCAAGGATGATGTCTGCGTCCACCACTTCTTTCAGCTCCGTCTGCGGCACAGCACGAACCGTTCCGATCGTACCCACAGGCATGAAAATGGGCGTTTGGATGTCCCCGTGGTCGGTGGACAGCACGCCGGCACGGGCCTTGGACCCGGGGTCTGTGGTTTCGAGTGTGAACTTCAACGCGTCGATGTTGACGACCGGCCTCGATGCGAGTCCAGCCCTTCAAAGCCCAAAGGTAACTTCACAGCATGGTCGGCACACTCTTCAACACCGTCGCTGTGGCGGTCGGCGCCTCTGCCGGCCTCGCCCTCGGCGCCCGTTGGTCCTCCGACCTGAAGGACAAGATCTTTGTCGTGCTCGGGCTTTTTACCTTGACCATCGGCAGCCTGATGGCCCTCGAAACAACCTCGCCCATCGACCTTTTCCTCGCCTTGGTTTTGGGCACCTTGCTCGGTCACACCCTCGGCCTTCAGTCCCAGCTCTCCCGCTGGGTAACCCCCTCCGGAAACTCAGATTCCTCCTCCTCTCGGGGCTTCCTGGAGGCCATGATGTTGTTTTGCTTGGGTTCCATGACACTTGTTGGCTGCATGGAAGACGGCCTCTTGCACAAACCCGACCTTCTCCTCATCAAGGGCACGATGGACCTCATTTCAAGCGCTTTTTTGGCCGCCACCCTTGGGCGAGGTGTGCTTTGGTCTGCCCTTGGCGTCTTCGGCTTCCAAGGCGCACTCACCCTCGCCTTCGCCCTTGCTGGACAAGGTATGGATCCCGCCTTGATCACCGAACTCAGTGCACTCGGAGGCATCCTCATGCTCGGCATCGGCTTTCAACTGCTCGGCGTCAAGGCACACGGACTCCCGCAATGGCCCTTGGTCGACGCCCTCCCCGCCCTCGCCGTTCTCCCCTTGGTCCGTTGGATTCACGAATTGATTTCCCTTTGAGGCATGGCGAAGCGAAAGTCCCGCAAACGCACCTCCAAGCTCGACCGAAATCGCCTCGGCCACTTCGTGTCGGCCTTGCTCGTGTTTGGCGGCCTGTTTGTGGGATGGAAGTACTACCAGGCGCATTTCGTGACGCCGTGGCACGCGGCCGGCGACCGCGCTGGAAAAGCCGCTGCCGAATCTTTTTACAGCCAAGAAGTCCAGCGAGCCGCCGCCAAATACGACCTCGACTACAGCTACCTCATGTCGTTGCTCATGCTGGAGTGTTCAGGCAAAAAACCGGCCGGAGCACGGTTCGAACCCCACGTGTTCAACCGCCTAAAACAAGTCCGGGATGGCAAGCGTCCCAACTACGAAAACGTCACACCGGCTCATTTGGCGGACGCGTCCGACGACGCTTTGCGCAACCTCGCGACATCCTGGGGACCCTTCCAATTGATGGGGTACAAATGCATCTTGCTCGACGTCAACATTCGGGACATTCGGGGGGCCGACGGCGTGGAACACGGCGCCGACTGGATCAACCAAACGTACGGCAACGTCATGCGGGAAGGCCGATTCAAGGACTGCTTCCACATGCACAACACCGGACAACCCTACCCCAAAACCGGACTTCCACGCACGCACGACCCGCAGTACGTTCCCCGCGGCATCTCCATGATGAAGCAATTCAACCCGCCCGCGTCAGCCGCGAATTTCTGACCCATGCCCGCGAACAAGTACGCCCTGCTCCGCTACCGCATCATTGACCGTTGCCTGACCAACCCGGGCAAGCCCTTCCCAACCAAGGAAGACCTGCGGCAAGCTTGCGAAGATGCCCTGTACGGAAGCGACGGGGAGCACATCAGCATTTCAACCGTCGAGAAGGACCTGTGGGCGATGCGGAACGAGGCCGATTTGGGCTACTACGCTCCCATCGAATACCACCGAGACGAACGTGGCTACCATTACACGGAAGAGGGCTACAGCATCAACGACGTGCAGCTGAACGACGACGACCTGGACGCCATTCGCTTTGCCACCAACACCCTCATCCAATTCCGAGACCTGCCGATTTTTCAGCAGTTCGACCAAGCGCTGGGCAAGATTGCGGACCGCCTCGCGGTTTCTCCCAACCTCGATGACGACGGCGTCGACAAATTCATCCAGTTTGAGAGCACGCCCCACGCGGCGGGTTCCGAGCACCTCGCCCCGCTTTTGCAAGCCATTCGGGAAAGGCACTCGGTTCGTTTAGAGTACAGCAAATTCAAGGATTCATCCAACACATCCACGAGTTACCACCTCCATCCGTACTTGCTGAAAGAGTACCGGAACCGGTGGTACTTGCTGGGCTGGGATCCCGCTCGGGGTCACATTCGGACGTTTGGGTGCGACCGCATCACGGGACTCCAAATCGACCCCGACATCCGATTCAGTGTGGACAAGGGCTTCAAGCCGCAGGATTACTTTGCGCACGCCATGGGCATCACGGTGGTCGGCGACGGACAACCCGAACGTGTGGAGTTTGAATGCGACCCCGTCCTCGCCAAATACCTTGAATCCCAGCCGCTCCACCAATCGCAACGTGTCGTTCACACAAAAGAACGCATTCACGTTACGCTCGAAGTCATGCCCACATTTGAGCTTCTGCAGTGGCTGCAAGCTCACGCGAGTGAACTCACTGTCTTGTCTCCCGCGCACATTCGGAAGTCCGTCACCGACAAACTTCAAGCCGCGTTGGCCCGACAATCGACACCGCCACAGACGAACTGAGTTCAACTTTTTCTGGGGTCCGTAAATCCATTGCGGAGTGCTTGTTTCCCTTTGGTTCAGGAAATCTCGTTGAACCAATCAAACCCCGTTCCCATGGCACTCCCCCTCAACCCCGCCCTCGTTGCTCAGCCTTGTTCGATTCAGTCACTCCCACAAGCCCGCATGTGGGTCGAACGGTTTTCAAGGCCCATGGGATTCAGCCCCTACGCCTGGAACACCACAAAGCGCATTGCACTTGAAGTATGGAAATGCCACTTCGCAGGACGGCAATTTCGTCGCACCTTGAATTTCATGCACCCGCTGTTCTACCAAATGATCCGCACGCCAGAAGGCCTTCCCTTGGTTCCAGAATCCTGCATTCGCGGGTTTGTTTGATCGCTCAACATCCCAATCTGTTCGGCTCTCGGAAAGACTCAAAATTATGTGTGTGGATAAAGCGGCAGGGCGAATAGACAAAACGTTCTAACACAAGAGCAACTTTCTCGTAGATTGCATTGTTTTCTTCATGGGTGATTATCGTCATTTCGTCGAAGAAGCCTGTTTTATGAGAAAGGAGTCCACCATACTTGTGCCGATGCTTCAGAAGAAGCTTCGCGTCCCCTTAGCTTCCTACACGGAAGGCAAGGCGCTTGGTGTGGTCTTGTCCTTTGCCGGAAACGTAGACGGCGACATGATCCCTCACTTGTTGAGTTTGGCTGAACGAAGTTTGAGTCATGCGGGAGGAAGCCGCATAGAGATCAAGCGGGTCATGTCTGTCTTGATTGAAACAATCCAAAACGTCATTCACCACGGATTCATTGACGAGCACGGGGAGAACTCTGTTTTTTTGACCCTTGAAAACACACCCGTAGGGTACCAGTTGCATTGCGGCAACCTCATGGACACCGTGGCTTCTGAGGAGTTGGGTCAGCGAATCGGAAACCTCAACAACCTCACCCACGCGGAGCTTCGCAAAGCCTACATTGACGTGCTTTGCCAAGGCGAACAAAACCCCGAACGTGGAAACGCAGGGTTGGGACTTCTCAGCATTGCCAAACGAACTGAAGGCCCAATTGAATACCTCGTCGAGCCTCATCACGACGAGTTGAACCTCGTGACCCTGACTTGCACCATCAAGCGCTAAAGCAAGGGCAACTCCTCGACTCACTTACGTTTTCCGATCTTTTTTCTTCGCTGCTGGGAACAAGATGTTGTTCAATATGAGGCGGTATCCTGGCGAATTTGGGTGCAGGTTTAAGTCTGTCGGAGGGTCGTTGACCAAATGCCGGTAATCCTCTGGATCGTGCCCGCCGTAGTACGTCCACTGACCCAAACCCATCGTGCCGTGAATGTATTTGGCTGTGGGCAGGTTGCGATTGTCACCCATCACAGTCACATCTGGCCGAATGTACTCTTTGCGGAAAGACGTGGTTTGCCCCATGAAGCCGGCGATCACGCGCTCGTGGCTCTGCGTGAGCATCGTGGGTACGATGTCCCACTTCGCGGAAAAATCAAACAACGTAAAAAAGTCGTTGATTGGCTTGATGTCCCCGTGGTCCTTGGTTCCGTCAATGCTCGAAAACTCGTAAACCAACGGATCCATTTCGAGCTGGTAATCCTGGAACGCCAAGCCGTCCTCAAACTTGAGCTTCGCCTGCGCCGCCGGGTCGGCTGGGTCCCCGTCGAACATCGGAGCACAGATGTCAACTTGTTGAGCAGCAAGAGCGATGTCGTAGCTGTCCGTTCCTGAACACATGGTGAACAAGAACCCGCCTCCAACCACGAAGTCGCGAATGTTGGTCGCCACATTCCGCTTCATTTCACTGACCTTTTGGAAGCCCATGATTTCTGCGGTGCCACTTTGCCGTGCCACTTCCTCTTGGTACCAAGAAGCACTTCGGTAGGCCTTGTAAAATTTTCCGTACTGTCCGGTGAAGTCTTCGTGATGAAGGTGCAACCAGTCGTACTTGGGCAACTCACCCGTCAAAATTTCGGTGTCGTACACCACGTCGTACGGAATCTCCGCGTACGTCAGCACCAGCGTTACTGCGTCGTCCCAAGGCTGCTTGCCGTCCGGACTGTAAACCGCAATTTTGGGCGTCACCTCCAATTTCACGCGTTCCATGTTGACCTCCGGATCCGCGATTTCTTGCAAAATCTGCCCTGCCTGGACGTCAGCGATCACTTGATGCGAAACGCCGCGAATGACACACTCGTTTTGAATCTCCGGAATGTTGGGCATCAAAAAGCTTCCCCCGCGGTAGTTGAGAAGCCATTCCACTTCCACGCCGTTCTCCAATACCCAAAACGCCACCCCATAGGCTTTGAGGTGGTTGGTTTGGCTCTCGTCCATGGGCACCAATATCCGCGCTCCCCAAAGGACTTGAAACGCCAAGCAACCCATCAGCACCAGCCCTGCTTTTCGAAGCTTTTCCATGAACGACCAAGATACACTGCAGCGGCGCTGCCACGAGTTAGAACGGCGCCCCGTCTCCCGAGGAGGTGTCGTCGTTCATTTTGGAGCCCACCGTGATGGTCTTGGGTTCGCTGAACGCCGCGTTGGGTTGCATCGCGTTGCCTAACATGGCCGACTCTGCGAAGGTGTCGTAATTGGTGAATTTGGCCAAGCGCTGCACGAATTTCATTTTGATTGTGTCCAAGGCTCCGTGCCTGTGTTTGGCCAAGATCAATTCCCCCAGCCCTGCCGTGTCAATGCCATCAGGGTGCTCGGTAATTCCGTAGTACTCGGCTCGGTAGATGAAGGCCACGATGTCGGCGTCCTGCTCAATGGCGCCAGATTCCCGCAAATCCGAGAGCAACGGACGCTTATCGCCTCCCCGTGTCTCCACGTTCCGGCTCAACTGGGACAGGGCGATAATGGGCACGTCAAGCTCCTTGGCAATCGACTTGATGGACCTCGAAATGCTCGAGATTTCTTGTTCCCGGTTGCCCTTGTCCGATCCCGCACTCATCAGCTGCAGGTAGTCGATGACCACCAAGTCGATTCCATGCTGGGCCTTCAATCTCCGGCACTTGGCACGCAGCTCAAAGATGTTCAAGCCAGGCGTGTCGTCAATGAACAACGGAGCGTCGCTCAATTTGCCCACCCGTGTGTACAATTGCTGGTACTCGTGTTCCTCCAAATTCCCTTTTCGGAACTTGTCGCTGTTGATTTCCGTCTCCGAAGAAATCAGACGCTGCACCAGCTGAACAGCAGACATTTCAAGGCTGAACACGGCCACTGGGATTTGGTGATCCACAGCCATGTTGCGCGCCATTGACAAGACAAACGCCGTCTTCCCCATGCCCGGCCGAGCCGCAAGGACAATCATGTCCGAACGTTGCCAACCGCCTGTCAATTTGTCCAAATCATGAAACCCTGAAGGCACACCGCTGACGCCATCTTCGTTGTTGCGAGCTGCTTCAATGTCCTCCAATGCTTGCTTCATCACGGCACCCATGCTCTCGTAACTCTTGCGAATGTTTCCCTCAGCAACTTCGAACAACTTGCTTTCCGCTTCGTCCAACAAATCGAACACGTCCGACGTTTCGTCGTACGCCTTTTCAATGATGGTGTTTGACACCCGAATCAACTCCCTTTGAATGTGCTTCTGAGCAATGATTCTGGCGTGAAATTCAACGTTGGCACTGCTGGCGACCCTGGTTGTCAACTCGGCTACACGGTGGCTTCCTCCCAACATGTCGAGCTTTCCGTCGCTTCGCAATTGCTCCGTGACCGTCAACAAGTCAATCGGCTCGGACTTGTTGAACAGGGATTGAATGGCCCGAAACACTTCTCCGTGTGCTTCGACGTAGAAACTTTCAGGCTGAAGCACGTCAATCACCGCATTCACCGCGGCCTTCTCCATCATCATGGCACCAAGCACAACCTCCTCAAGTTCCTTGGCTTGGGGTTGGATCTTGGCCCCGGGAACAAGGGCGTTACCTGTCCGCCCAAGGTCGCGAGTGCGTCCCTGGGAAGAGGGAAGGTTGGAGGACGAGGGGGAGTCAAACATGGGAGGTGAAAGGTACGTTGGACTTCACGTCCGTTGTTCACATGTTTTCACCCCTGTTTTGCACAACCCACCCCTCGGCCATTGTTCACCTCATTTGCCAAGTCTAACTTTGCACCATGGGAGAAATGTTGCAGTTTCCGCAAGAGGAACCGGACTTCAGCGTGTCGTTGTCCACGAGCCTTGTCGTCTTTGGTTTTGACGGAGTTGATTTGAAAATCCTCTTGGCTCGGAGCACACGCCCTCCCTTCCAAGGAGCCTTGTTTCTGCCGAGTCGTTATCTGAAGGCAAACGAAGAACTCTTGTTGTCCGCGAAAAAAATGTTCAGCGACCTTTTTGGATACGACAACCCGAGTACGGTGGAACAACTGCGCGCATTTGGTCAAGTGTTCCGACACCCGGGAGGCCGCGTGGTTAACATCGCACACTACGCGTTGGTGCACACGGACGACTTCAGAACGGAAGAATGGGAACAGCACGGCATGCATTGGGCACCTGTCGCAGAAGTGCCAGACCTCGCTTTCGACCACAACGAAATCGTAGACTATGCACGTGAACGGCTCAAGCGGCGCGTACGTCGGAGGCCTGTGGGGTTTGACTTGCTCCCAAAAGAATTTACGTTGGGTCAACTCCAAAACCTCTACGAGAAGGCGATGGGCAAATCGTTTGACAAGCGCAACTTCCGGAAAAAGCTGTTCAAGTCAAAGCTTCTGATTGACCTCGAGAGAAAGTCGGATGGCTCAGGCTACGGCCAACACAAAGGCAGCCTGCTCTTCAGCTTTGACGTCGAAGCCTACAGCTTGATGAAGCTGAAAGGCTACGACTTTGTCTTCTAAGGGAGAGGTTGTCTGCAGAGGTCAAAGCCCAAAAGCCGCCTTGACCTCTTCCACCTTGTCGAGCTTTTCCCAAGGGAACAACTCCACGGTAACTTCTTTCACCTCGCCTCCCGCGTGCGCCTCAAAGCGCTTGGTTACTGTCTCGCAAGTCCGCCCCATGTGCCCGTAAGCAGCGGTCTCGGTGTAAATCGGCGTGCGCAGCTTAAAACGCTGCTCAATGTGGTAAGGTCGCATGGGAAAAATCGACGCAATGCGCTCCGCAATTTCCCCGTCGGACACTCCTACCCTGGAGGTTCCATACGTGTTAATGTACAGGCCCACCGGATCGGCCACACCAATGGCGTAGGCGACCTGAACAAGCGCTTCGTCACACACACCAGCAGCCACCAAATTCTTGGCAACGTGTCGTGTTGCGTAAGCCGCAGAGCGGTCCACTTTCGAAGGGTCCTTTCCACTGAATGCGCCTCCGCCGTGTGCCCCCTTTCCTCCGTAGGTGTCCACGATGATCTTGCGCCCTGTGAGGCCCGTGTCTCCGTGCGGCCCCCCGATGACAAACTTGCCCGTCGGATTCACATGCAATTTGTGGTCGCCCTTGAACAGTTCTTGAACACGTGCGCTCATTGACTCCTTCACTCTGGGGATCAGGATGTTGGCGACATCCTCTTTAATCTGACCCAACATGGCTTGGTCTCCGTCACCAAATTCATCGTGCTGCGTGCTCACCACAATCGCCTCAATTCGCTTGGGTGCACCGTCGTCTTCGTACTCAATGGTTACCTGGCTTTTGGAATCCGGCCGCAGGTACGTCATTTCCTTGCCCTCCTTCCGAATTGCAGCCAACTCCTTGAGCAACCGATGGGACAATTCGAGGGCCAAAGGCATGTAGTTGTCTGTTTCTCGACAAGCGTAGCCAAACATCATCCCCTGGTCGCCCGCACCCTGATCCTCCGGGTTGGCTCTCTCCACGCCCTGATTGATGTCAGGACTCTGCTCATGGATGGCACTCAACACTCCGCAAGAGGCAGCATCAAACTGGTATTCGCTCTTTGTGTAACCAATCGACGCAATCGTGTCACGTGCAATTTTCTGCACGTCAATGTACGCCGTCGATTTCACCTCCCCAGCGAGCATCACTTGTCCGGTGGTGACCAACGTTTCGCAGGCCACTTTAGAAGAGGCGTCAAAGGCCAAAAAGTGGTCAATCAACGCATCCGAAATGGCATCCGACACCTTGTCTGGGTGCCCTTCTGAAACAGATTCAGAGGTAAAAAAGTAGCTCATGCTCGTTGGTCTTCATTTCTGTCAGCTCATGCCGGCAACCTTCAAATGTAACACTGGAAGCCCGCGCAGCTTTGCGCCTGTTTTGGAGAACTTACTTCTTGCGGAAGAACAAGCGAATGGGCACCCCTGTGAAGTCGTAATGTTCGCGGAGCTGGTTTTCCAAAAAGCGCTTGTAGGGATCGCGGATGTACTGGGGCAGGTTGCAGAAGAAGGCAAACGTCGGCGTTTGCGACGGAATCTGCGTGACGTACTTGATTTTCACGTATTTGCCCTTCCAGGCCGGCGGAGGATAATGCTCAATGATGGGCAACAAGACGTCATTCAACTCACTCGTTGGCACCTTGGATGCCCGAGCTTGCCTGACCTCCAACGCTGTTTCCAGTGCCTTCAGCACCCTTTGCTTTTTGACATTCGAGGTGAAAACAATGGGAATGTCCGTAAACGGAGATGTTCTCTCACGAATCATGTCCTCCATCTTGTTCATGGTGTTGGTGTCCTTTTCCACCAAATCCCATTTGTTCACCACCACCACCACACCGCGGTAACTTTCGACGATCTGCCAGAAGATGTTCAAATCTTGACGTCCCATCGGGTCACTGCCGTCCAACATCAACAAGCAGACGTCGCTCTCGTCAATGGCCTTGATGGTTCTTACGGTGCTGTAAAACTCCAAATGATCCGTGATCTGCCTCTTCTTCCTCAAACCCGCCGTGTCGACAATCTCAAAATCAAACCCAAACATCTGGTAACGTGTATGCACGCTGTCTCGCGTCGTCCCCGCGATGTCGGTCACGATGTTTCGTTCCTCCCCCAAGATGGTGTTGATGAAAGTGCTTTTGCCGACGTTGGGCTTGCCTACCACCGCAAGCTTAGGCAACCCCAACTCCTCTTCCTCTGGCATCACTGGCAATGCCGCCACAACAGCATCAAGCAATTCGCCCGTACCGTATCCGTTGTTCGCCGAAATCCGATAAATCTCGTCCACCAATCCCAACCTGTAAAATTCCTCCGCGCCAACGTCGTGCGCCGACGTATCTACCTTGTTGCAAACCAACATCACAGGCTTTCCAGTTCGACGCAGCAAATTGGCAATGTCCAAATCCAAGTCCGTCACTCCCACCGAAATCTCAACCATAAACAAGATTAAGTCCGCCTCCTCCAGGCTGATCTCCACCTGCCCGCGAATTGCTGCCTCAAAACTGTCGTCGCTTTTCGTGATCCACCCCCCGGTATCAATCACGTTAAACTGGTGCTCCGTCCAAATCACAGTACCGTACTTCCGATCACGCGTCGTCCCACTCGTGTCGTCCGTAATCGCTTCGCGAGTCTCGGTCAATCGATTAAAAAGTGTGGACTTGCCCACGTTGGGGCGGCCTACAATGGCAACGAGGTTGTTCATGTTCGCGCGAAATTCGTCTAAAACAGGGCAAAAAAAAAGGGGCCCCGAAGGGCCCCAAGGATGGCGTCGACATACTCTCCCGCCTTAGCAGTACCATCTGCGCTGGTGAGCTTAACTTCTCTGTTCGGAATGGGAAGAGGTGGACCTCACCGCAATAGACACCTAACGATTATGTAGGCGATAACCAATGCGCTCATTGGAATCACCCACAAATGGGATGACATACTGGTAGAAGATTAGAGACTGATAAGCTTTCGGGTAATTAGTACCGCTCGGCTTTGACATCACTGCCTTTACACCTGCGGCCTATCAACGTTGTCGTCTTCAACGACCCTCAATGAAACCTCATCTCGCGGTGAGTTTCGCACTTAGATGCTTTCAGTGCTTATCTCATCCATACGTAGCTACTCTGCAGTGCAGCTGGCGCCACAACAGATACACCAGAGGTATGTCCAACCCGGTCCTCTCGTACTAGGGTCAGGTCCGCTCAAGTTTCAAACGCCCACAACAGATAGAGACCGAACTGTCTCACGACGTTCTGAACCCAGCTCGCGTGCCACTTTAATGGGCGAACAGCCCAACCCTTGGGACCTTCTCCAGCCCCAGGATGTG
>JBMZHG010000048.1:10988-11224 GCA_049616325.1 Flavobacteriales bacterium
TTGTTTCCAACCTGATCGACTTGTAGGTCTCTCAGTCAAGCACCCTTATGCCATTGCACTCTACGCACGGTTACCAAGCGTGCTGAGGGTACCTTTAGAAGCCTCCGTTACTCTTTTGGAGGCGACCACCCCAGTCAAACTACCCACCACGCACTGTCTCCATTTAAATGGATTAGGCCCTAGATAAGCAAAGGGTGGTATTTCAACAATGACTAGCGTACGCCTGGCGACGCACG
>JBMZHG010000049.1:0-10923 GCA_049616325.1 Flavobacteriales bacterium
CTGGCGCAAGCCTTGGTGGCTGGTGGTGTTGGGGGCGATGTTGGGGTTTGGGCTGTTGCAGGAACAATCGAAGATCAAGGTGAACCACTACCTGCGCGTCGGAGATGCCCAACAATTCTGGAACGACGACGCGCCCACGCGGGCGACGTGGTGGGACGCCCACGCGCCGGCAGGACGCCACAACTTTTACGTCAGCCGCGACACGTGGCCGTTCTTCCACGGCCTGACCCGCGCCCAACTCGTGGCGTTCAAGTGGGGCCTGTCCGCCGCCATCCTGCTCATCTTCTTCGTGCTCGACGTGTTGTTTTTGCGGGCGACGGGCGTGCCGGAGCGCGTGCCGTGGCTCGTCCTCATTTATGTGACGGCAGGCGTGCCCATGGTCGGGCTGGGGTTGTCGAGTCCGGGAGAGCCTTGGTACGCCTTGGCGCGCGACATGCTTGGCTTCCTGCAATCGCCGCTCCCGTCGGTGATGGTGGTGCTTGTGCCGTGGTTTCTTTCCCGAACTTCGCAACCATGAATGCGTTCGACGCCCCCCCGCTTTCCGCCAACGAATCCCAGCTGCGCGACGATGTGCAGGCCTTGACGCTGCCCGACGCGGCGCGCGTGTGGATTTACACCGCCAACCGACCGCTGACGGCCGACGAGCTCCGGGCCACGAACGCCCACCTGCAGGCCTTTGTGTCGACGTGGGTTGCGCATGGGGCCCCGTTGCGCGCGGAAGCTGCCGTCCTCTTGAACCAGCTGGTGGTTTTGGCCGTGGACGAGTCAGCCCAAACCCCGACCGGCTGCAGCATCGACGCTTCTGTCGCCGCCCTCCGCGCCCTCCCGCAAGCCGCGCCTTCCCTTGCCGACCTGGACCTCTTCGACCGTTCCTGGGTGCTCTACCTCGACGCCTCCGGGCATTGGACGCGCTCGCGGCTCCACGATTTTTGGGCCATGCGCAAGGCCGGCACCCTCACCGACGACGCCCAAATCTTCGACGCCACCATCCCCAACCTCGGTGCCCTGCGAACGCGCGCCGTCGTCCGACTCGCCGATTCGTGGCACGCCCACATGTGGTAGCGCGCCCGCAAACAATTTTCTCGCTCGACGGTTCAATCGCACCTTTTTGAGATTCAGTGAGTTGTGCGTAAGAAAACCGACCAATTTGAGCTTTTTCTCGACCAACTCACGGCCTTGTGCGTCAAGTTTTCGTTAACGAACGTTGTTTTTTTCGGGTCACTCCTCTACATTTAACGCGCTGAATGAGGTGGGAACGAGACTCTTGTCCCGACCAAATTGTGAGGCAACCCCGCTCGATTCTGTTCGTCCTTCTCAGGAAAGACGCGCCGTTTCGGCGGATATGATTTGAAAATTAATTGTTTGATCTAAACCAAAACCTGTTCTAATGTTCAACATGTACACGAAGCTCGCGACCGCCCTCGGTGCGTTCGCACTTCTCTTCTCAACTGGAGCTTGGGGTCAGTGTGCTGACGGCGAAATTGCGATCGACTATTCGATCAGCAACGGTTCGTGGCCCTCTGAAATTTCCTGGCAGCTCAACGATGCGGCTGGCAACAACCTTTTCACGGGTGGTGCTGGCGAAGCTGGAACCTGGTGCTTGGCACCCGGTGATTACACGTTCATCGGTCTTGATTCTTACGGAGACGGCTGGAACGGAGCTGAGGCCAATTTCTACAACAACGGTATTCTGATTGGTTCGTTGGCCGTGGAAGGCGGTCAGGGAAGCATTGTCTTGACCGTAAGCAGCGACGTGCCCGGTTGCACTGACCCTGCAGCAGACAACTACAACCCAAACGCGACTGTGGACGACGGTTCTTGCTGTTTGGACAACACCATGACCATCAATCTTTATGACAGCTTCGGCGACGGTTGGTCTTGGGCTGGTGATTTCGGTGGTCTCATCTTGAACGGCGATTCTGTCGAATTTGCAAGCGGCGATCAACTGACCATCACGGGTTGCTTTGCGGAAGGTTGCTACACCGGACAAATTGTAATCCCTGCCTACGCCAGTGAGGGTTCTTGGGTTGTCTCCGACGCGGCAGGCAACACGGTGAACTCTGGCGGCGGTGCCGGAACCATTTTCTTCTGGGCTGGATCTGACGACTGTGTTGTCGCCGGATGCACCGACACTTCTGCGTGCAACTACCTTGAAGGATCAAACTTGAACGACGGCTCTTGCGAGTACTTGACGTGCGCAGGTTGCATCGACCCAGTGGCGTGCAACTACGACGACACGGCTACGCTTGACAACGGCACGTGCGATTACAGCTGCATTGGCTGCACCGACGAGACTGCGCTCAACTACTGCGATGACTGCACTGTGTCCGACAACTCTTTGTGTGTTTACTGCACGGGCATTTACTACAACTTCACCATCACGGACAGCTTTGGTGACGGCATTTGCTGCGCTTACGGCGAAGGTTCATACTCTGTTTCGGTGGACGGCACAGAGGTGGTTTCTGGTGGTGACTTCGGCGACTTTGAGACCACGCTTTTCTGCGTGGAGGACAGCCTGTCTTGCGTTACGGTAACCTTGATTCCTGACAACTACCCCGGCGAAACGGACTGGACGTTGACCAACGCCATTACCGGTGAAGTGCTCGCTTCAGGTGACGGAGACGAAGGTACCTTCGGCACGGGCACCTGCACTAGCGGTTGCAGTGATCCGGGTGCTTGCAACTACGATGGTTCAGACCTGAACGATGGTTCATGCGACTACTCGTGCATTGGTTGCATGGACAGCTCAGCAGCCAACTACGATCCCAACGCGACCATCGACGACGGTTGCATCTACTGCGACCCAGGAACGTTTGTCTTCTACATTGACATGTTCGACAGCTACGGCGACGGATGGCAAGGGGCAGCCTACTACGTGTACAACCTGAGCACTGGTGCTCTCGAAGTCAGCGGCGACCTCAACACGTCTGAAAACGGCGACGGACTCACGTTCGCTACGGACTTTGCTTGTTTGGCTCCTGGATGCTACAGCTTCCAAACTACGGACGACACGTGGCCAAGCGAGGTGAGCATGAACTTGTACGACCAGTTTGGCACCAACTACGGTACCGTGGGTGTGCTTGCTGACTACGGCGTTGACTTTACCTTGACTGGTCAGTGTGACTTTGAAGGATGCACCGACCCTGCAGCGAACAACTTCAACCCCTCTGCGTCTACGGACGACGGTTCTTGTGAGTTGCCACCTGCAAACGACGATGTCGCGAACGCGGAGGCGATGTTCTGCGGGGCGAGCCTCTCAGGTACGCTCCAATATGCAAATGACAACGAAGGTCTCGGTGGAACCGAGTTCGGAAACGAAACGGCTCCTGGATTGCTCGACGCGGCCGTCTGGTACGTGATCAACTCGGATGCGGATCAGCAAATCACCATGACCACGTGCGACACGCCTGCCAACGCTACTGGCACCGACTACTCGACGAACACCGACCTTGCCGTGTTCACGATGGACATGGACGGCAACTTGAACATTTTCGCTCAAAACGAAAGCGGATGTGCCACTGGTTTCCACTCAACCCTGACTTGGTCAGCCTACACGGGTGTCGATTACTACGTGCGCGTGGAAGGCACGGGTGGAAGTGAGTTCGTGATTGCGGCTTCTTGCAACCCAGCCCAAACCACTTCTCCAGAAAACGACGACTGCGACGGTGCAATTGCACAGGTGACCGGCGAGACCTTCACCGGCAACCTATGCGGGGCAAACGCGGAAGAACTCTACCTCCCTTGGGAAGGAACGGGAACGGCGTATGCTGTGTACTTCACGTTCAACAGCGCGAACTACAACACGTTCTACTTCAACACCACCAACATCTCCAACGACTTGGTTGGTTTTGCCATGTTGACGGGCAACTCATGCGACGACCTCGGACCATTCGTGGGATGCACGGTGACCGGCACGTGTGCAGGTTCTGTGGAAAGCTTCCTGCCAAACCTCGAACCCAACACGGACTACTACTTCGTGGTGTGGACAGACGACCAGAGCACGTGCGGTGATTTCGAATTCACCACGACGGGTATCATCCTCGGGTGCACGGACTCTTCTGCCAACAACTACAACCCTGAAGCCAACCAAGACGACGGTTCTTGTGATTTCAATGGTGTGACGCAGCCAAACGATTCTTGCGCGGATGCAATCACGCTGGAGTGCAATGCTGTGACGAGTGGTTCAACGGGTGGTTCTACCAACGAGGGTGCTCCCTTGAACGTTGTTGGTTGTGAAGCTGCTCCTGGTGCCGGCGTTTGGTACACCTTCGTGGGTGACAGCTCTTTGCACACGCTCAGCACTTGTGGATCTGCCATTGACAGCAAAATCAACATCTACACGACTGACACCCTGTGCGGTGGCGGTGGCATCGACACGCCTCCTGCAGATCCTTGCGACTCACTGGTCACCACGTCATACAGCATTGGTGGCGGTTCTTGGGACAGCGAAATTTCTTGGGAGTTCTACCTCGGAGACAGCCTCATTTTGAGTGGTGCTGCCCCAGCAAGCGGTGAAATCTGCTTGGAGGCGGGTGACTACACTTTGAACATGTACGACGCCTACGGCGACGGATGGAATGGCGCAGGCGCAACGTTTACGGACGGCTTGGGTGACGTGATGGGTCTTGCCGGACTTGACGACGGCGATTTTGGAACTGCGACCATCAGCATTGCTCCTTACAGCACAGACCCCATTTACATCGCGGGTGACTTCACGTGCTTCGCCAGTGCCACGTCGTCAGACGGTACCGGAGTTTGCACGTTGTTCGACTCAGACGACGTCAACTTCCAGTTCATTTCAGAACCAGGTTTGCTGTACTACGTGTACGTGGGTGCTCAAGACACCGACGGCAACCCAACCACGGACGACAACGGTGCATTTGACATCGACTTCACGTGCGTCCCTGTTGTGGAAGGCTGCATGTCCAACATCGCGTGCAACTACAACCCAGATGCCAACGTTGACGACGGTTCTTGCGACCTCTGGAGCTGCGTTTGTGATGACACGACGGGTACTGCTGTTCAATTCTACATGAACGACTCCTTCGGCGACGGTTGGAACGGTTCAGTTTACACCATTACAAGCCTCGCGGGTGACACCGTGGCTACGGGTACGCTCGACGAAGCAGGCTTCTTTGTGGACAACGACAACTTCACCGGCCCAGAATACGGCTACGACTTGTTCTGCCTCGACCCAGGCTGCTACAGCGTGGAAGTGACGGACGGCGATTGGCCATCCGAAGTGTCTTGGGAAGTGTTGACGGAAGACGGCTCCGTGCTGACTTCTGGCGGACCTACTGCAGGCATCACGATCTCTGTGGGTGGAGCGGTTTGCGGTTGCACGGACACTGGTGCTTGCAACTACGATCCATCAGCTACGGATGAAGACGGTTCTTGTGAATACGTGACATGCGCCGGTTGCACAGACTCGACTTCTTGCAGCTACGACGCGGATGCCACCATCGACGATGGATCTTGCTGCTACGACAACTGCGTTAATGTGAACATGAACGACAGCTTCGGCGACGGATGGAACGGCGGCTACTACGTTTTGACTGACGTGGCTGGCAACGAAATTGGCACCGGTACGATTGAATCAGGTTCTTCTGGTGTGGATTCGTACTGCTTGCCTGACGGTTGCTACATCATCACTGCGGTGGGTGGTTCTTGGGCTTACGAAATGAGCTGGAACATTACAGGTGCGTTCGCTGGACTTGTCTCCGGTGGTGCAGACGAGTCAGCCACGTTCAACGTGGGTTCAGGTGACCAGTGTGTTGTGGGTTGCGACATCGCTTGCGCATGCAACTACAACCCTGCCACGAACATCTCTGACCTCGAGTCATGTGTGTTCGACGGATGCTCAGGTTGCACGTACCCTGATGCAGACAACTACGACCAGGCTGCCGTGTCCGACGACGGTTCTTGCAGCTTCGACATTGCAAACCCATGCCCGGCGGATTTGAACGGCGACGGATCAGTCTCTACGGCTGACTTGCTCGAATTCTTGACGGCATTCGGTCAGATTTGCTAATCTGAAAATCATCATCATAGGAAAGGCCCGGCGCAAGCCGGGCCTTTTTGTTTCTTTGAATTCATGAACACTATTTTGATTACGGGTGCAGGCTCGGGAATTGGTAAGGCGACGGCTTTGAGGCTTGCGAATCGGTCCGGCGTACGCTTGCTTTTGGTGGGAAGGCGGTTGCAACCTTTGGAGGAAGTGTGGAGCACACTGCCGAATCGAGACAGCCATGCCTTTGCATCAATCGATGTGTCCCAACGAAATGACCTGGTTTCGTGGTTAAAGAGTCCGCAAGCTTGTCTTGATGAATGTCCTTTGGTGGGAGTTTTCGCAAACGCAGGAGTGGGAGGACCCAACACCTTTGGTGAACACGACCGATGGGACGAAATCATACAAATCAATTTGACTGGAACGTACAACACGTTGCAGGCGTGTTACCCTTACCTCTCCCAGTCCTCTGGGACAAAGCATGCCTTGGTGACGAGCAGTGTCTTGGCCAGATTCGGCGTTCCGGGACAGTCTGCCTACGTTGCGAGCAAAACGGGTTTGCTGGGTTTGGTTCGGTCGTTGGCAACAGAGTGGTCGCCTGAAGGCATCATGGTCAATGCGATTTGTCCAGGTTGGGTAGAAACGGAGATGGCTCAGGCGAGTATCCAAGCGATGGCAGAAGCTCAAGGAATTTCCTACGAAGAATCCAAGGCGCAGCAGGAGGAAATCTTGCCTGCCAAGCGCGTTAGCACGCCGGCTGAAATCGCACAGTGGGTGGATTTCCTGTTTTCGGGTTTGGGAAAGGGCTGCGACAAGGCCAGAATTGAGACGTTTACCGGCCAAGCGCTCGACATCAACAGCGGTTCTTGGATGGGGTGACGAAGGGGAGCTCCAACTCGTGGCTACCTTTGTCCCATGCGACACAACCTCAGCGACGTGTCGACCTTGATCAAAGATCGGAGGTCGTTTGCGCCCGAAGCGTTTTCTGCACGCAAGGTGCATCGAGACGTAGTGGAAGAAATCCTCCGCGCGGGATCTTGGGCTCCCACCCATGGGATGACCCAGCCATGGAGGTTTACCGTGTTTCTGGGAGAGGCTTTGGATGAGCTGAAAGGGGCCTTGCCAGAATGGTACACTTCGTTCGTCGGCGAACAGGTAAACGAAGTCAAATTGGAGAAGCTTCGTCGCCGCTTTGAAACGTGCAATTGCGTTATTGGCGTGGGCATGGTGCCCGACGTCAAGGGACGGATTTCGCCAGAGGATGAAGAATGGGCCGTCGCATCGGCAGTGCAGAACATGCACCTGACCTGCACGGCATACGGCCTGGGAGCCAAGTGGACCACGCCCGGATTCATGCGCTTACCTGAGGTTCGGGAGACATTGGGTTTGCCGGAGGGGGGCAAAGTCATGGGGTTGTTTTACGTGGGCTATCCTGCAGGCGATTGGCCGCAGTCGCACAGGTGGCCTCTCGAGTTTGTCACCCGATGGAAAGGGGAGCCGGGAGGAGACCGTCACCACGAGTCCCGTCCAACGGTGTGATGCGTTGGGTCAACCATTACACGCATCCGGGGGACACGAGGTACCATGTGTTTGAATTTCGAGAACCCCACTACGCAGCGCGCTTTTTGGAGCGCTGTGAAGAGGCCGGCGTGCCCTACGAAAGGCACGAGGAAGATGGCGTAACGATGTTTGGAGTGCCCAAAACCCATTTCAAGTCCGCCATGAAAGCCAACCACTTGGTTTACGCAGAATTTCGGTCCCACTTCATCCCACATCGCGGGTGGCGTTACGGGTTGTTGGTGTTCACCGCAGCGGTGTTGGGGTTGGCGTTGCTTGGGTGGTTGACGGCCAGTTCGGCGCACGCCCAACCGGACGGTTTGCCGTGGGAGTTGGACGTGGTCGCTCGCGTTCACGTTCCCCACTTGGGCATGGCACCGACTTTGGTGCAAGGTCAAGGAATCGACGCATCTTGGACCCCGCGGCTGGGAAACGAACTGGGTTTGCGCATTCACCGAAGGCTCAAAGACGGGTGGACGCTGGGAGGCGGCATCGAATGGGTGCGTCGCGAGCACAGCTTGGTGCTGGCGTACCGCAACGACACCGTGGGCGTCCAGACTCAAGATACTCTGCCTTCGATGCGCAGCCTGGCCTACCGCATTCCTCTTCTCGCGGGAATTCGGGTTCCCTTGAATTGGAATGGGCTTGAGTTGCAAGCAAGTGGTGGCTTGGGGTTGGAATGGAAAACCTCTGAAACGGTGGTTTCTCAACTCGTCCAAACCGACGGTGCCGACCACGTCATCCAAGCCTATCAGGGACGCACTCGCTTTGTCACCGTTCCTGTTTTGGCGGAAGTGGGATTGCAGAAGGCGGCTGAAAAAGATCGCGCAGGGTGGTACGTGGGGTGGTTTTGGTCCAGTCCACTGGGGAGGGACGCCTGGGCAGAAAACACGTGGCAGTCTGGTTCTGTGTCCGGGTTGGCGAGGAATTGGTTGAACCTTGTGGTCACAGGAATCGACGTGCGTCTGGTGTTGCCCGAGTAAGGTCCTTGGGGCCTTGAAGCGAGTTTTACTTTGAACGAAAAAGAGCCCGCCAACGGCGAGCTCTTTCCAGGAAATTCTAGGAGGTTTGTGGCTGGCTTACTGCGCGTCAGCGACCAAATTGAATCCAACGGTGAAGTTGTCGTGGATCAGGTTGTCTCCGAGGTCGTCGAAGAACGAACCTGAGCCGTATTTGACATCGAATTGGGAGCGATCTAGGACGGCGCTTCCGGCAACGGTCAATTCAGAATCGTTTTCAGTCACCCTGGCGGTGAACGTGACGCTCTTGGTGATTCCACGGATGGTGAAATCGCCTGTTATGCTGTGAGTGGCATCGCCTTCGGCTTTGGCCAGCGGGGTGATGTCACGCAAGGTGAAGGAAGAGGTTTTGTGCTCCGAAACGTGGAAGAAGTCTTCGCTGTTGAGGTGGCCAACGAGCTTGGTGCCCCATTCACCTTCGAGGTCGGTGCATGCGATGGATTGCATGTCGACGATGATGTTGGCGGCAACAAGTTGCCCTTCCGTGACCGAGAGGGTACCGTTTTGAATGCCGACCGTTCCGCTGTGCTCTCCGGTGACTTTGGTCGCATTCCAGGTCACGGTGGAAGCTTTTTTGTTAACGCGGTAGCGCGTGGTGTTGTCGTTGGTTGCCCCAACAGTTCCGGCGAGGAAGGCTGCGACAGCCAGGATGAGAATGTTTTTCATGGCGATGAAATTGAGAATGTATCAAGAGTTTAGAGTTTGGTTCCAGCGGTCCAGGAAGTCGCTCACACGAGCAGCTTCGTTGGATGCCCATACAGCCTCAAGGTTGGTCAAAGATTCTTCCATTAACCCTGAAAGATGTTGAATGGTTCGTTCTCCTGCGGAAGTCAAGCCGATGTCGACGCGTCTCCGGTCTTGAGGGCAGGACGTACGCTCCACGAGGTTTTTGGTCAAGAGTTTGTCCACCAAGCGCGACGTGTTGCTGTTGGGATCGATCATCCGTGAGGTGATGTCACGCAGGGCGATTGGCTTTCCCTTTTGGCCCCGAAGAATTCGAAGGATGTTGAATTGTTCCGGAGTGATGCCGTGCGGCTTCAGCAAGGTTCGGTGGAGGTTCATCAAATTGGAGGCGGTGTGAAGAACCGTCAACACAACGCGTTGTTGCTCCGAAGAAAAGGAGCGCATTTGGAGGGCATCGGCCGTCTTCATGGCTCAAATGTAGGCACAATAGATGTATCTACATTAAAATTAATGCAAAAGAAAAACGCCCCCTGAGGTGGAGGCGTTGGTGCAAGCTCGGTCTGGGCAATCTGTTAGGAGGAGAGGATTTTTCGGACAAATCCAGAAATGACTTTGCCGTCCGCTTGGCCAGCCATGGCGGCCGAGGCCAGTCCCATCACCTTGCCCATGTCGGCCATGGAAGACGCTTCTGTGGAGGCGATGATTTCCTTCACTTTGGCTTCGATTTCGTCTTCGGTCAACGCGGCAGGGAGGAATTCTTGGATGACCTGGGCTTGCGCCTCCTCCTCTTCGGCGAGGTCGGGTCGTCCCTGATCCCGGTACAAGGTCGCGGTTTCGTTTCGTTGCTTGACCAGTTTGCTCAGGATGGTCATCGTGGTGGCGTCGTCGACCTGGTCGCCGGCGCCGTCCTTGGTGGCTTCCAGGAGAATTTTGCTCTTGATGTCGCGCAGGGCTGCGAGGCGGGCGCGGTCCTTTGCGCGCATGGCATCCTTGATGCCGTCGGAGATTTGGTCAGCGAGGGTGCTCATCAGTCGACGTTGTCGTGCAAGAAGGGGTTGTCGTTGCGGAGCTCAACACGACGGTTGCCTTCCTCGTCGACCTCTTCGTTGAGGCGCATGCGGCTGACTTGGGAGTCGGCGCTCTGCGGCGTGTCGTCAATGGAAATGTTCCGACGCTTGTAGGCGGGTTCGTTTTCCAAGTCCGCGATGCGTCCGGGCAGGTTTAGTTTGCTTTTGAATTCGGCTAGGCTGCGCGTGATTTGGCGTTGGCGCTCGGCAAAGGTCTCCTTGGATGGCTGCACCGACGGAGCGGGAGCAGATTCGGCGGCCGGTTCCTCGGCAACGTTGAACGTGGATGGTTCCGCCGTGGTTTCAGCGTCAGAAACGTTGGGCGTTTCTGGCGTGAGGTCCTGTGGCTCGGGCACGTCGTCGAGGTTGTAGATGACAAATTCGTCTTGAGCGTCAAGGTCGTGCTCAGAGGTGATTTCTTGGTGATTCAAGCTTTCCTGAGGCATTTCTTGTTGCCCTTCGTTTGATGGAACGTCTGCAGGGCGAGTTTCTTCCGCATTGGGGAACAGTTCTTTTTGTGGTGCACCCACATCCCATTTGTTCCGGTCGACCGGAATGTCAGTTTCGGGGGTTTTCTCAGGCTTAATGA
>JBMZHG010000050.1:0-3812 GCA_049616325.1 Flavobacteriales bacterium
ATGTCGTTCAAGCAGACACCCTCGCAATCGACATATGGGGTGGCAGGGTAGGTGCAAGTTGAATTGGCCGCGACCGTGTAGTTTGTGCTGTAGTTGCAAGCAGATTCAATCATGCATCCGATGCAACTTTCGTAGTCACAAGTGCCGTTCGAAGTGTTGGCTTCAGGGTTGTAATTGCACGCAGTTGGGTTGAGGCATCCGGGGATTTCTTCGATGCAGGAGCCGTCATTGTCGGTCGCCTCGGCATCAAAATTCAAGGCAGTCGGATCGGTGCACCCCAGAATCTCTTCTTCGTCGCACACCCCATCCAAGTCTGCATCGGCCAAACAATCTCCTTCGCAATTCAGGTAAACTTCCGAGGGGTAGGTGCATTCGGAATTGGCCGCGATTGTCGCGTCTGGATCGTAATTGCATGCTGCTTCAAGCAAACACCCCGAGCAGGTCTCGAATTCACACGAGCCATTGCTTGTGTTCGCGTTCGCATTGTAGTTGCACGCACCAGGATTCAAGCATCCGGGGGAGGGCGAGATGCACGATCCGTCGTCTTCGGTTGCGTCTAAGTCAAAATTGAGTGCATCGGGTTGGGTACAGCCAAAAACTTCAACTTCATCGCACGTGCCATCCCCGTCCGAGTCTTGCAAGCATTGGCCGCTGCAGTCGAGGTAATCTTCAGTTGGGTAGGTGCATGTGCCGTTGTCAGGAATGGTCGCAGAAGCCTCAAAGTTGCAAGCATCTTCCAACATGCAGCCGACACAGGAATCAAATTCGCACGAGCCATCGCTCACGTTGGCTGACGCATTGTAGTTGCATGCCCCCGGGTTCAAACAACCCAGAACAGCAGCGACGCAGGAACCGTCATCGTCCGTGGCATCTGCATCGTAGTTCAGAGCGGTCTGGTCCGTGCATCCTGAAACTTCGATTTCGTCGCAAATGCCATCTCCGTCGAGGTCGTTGAGGCAAGCTCCTGAGCAATCCAAGTAATCTTCGGCTGGCCACGTGCACGTGGAATTCACCGCAATGGTGGCTGCAGGAGCAAAATTGCAGGCCTCCGGCAGCGTGCATCCCGCACACGACACATACTCGCAGGAACCGTCACTGACATTGGCGAGGGGGTTGTAGTTGCAGGCCGCAGAGGCCAGGCAACCTACCACCGTAGCTTCGCATGACCCGTCGTCGTCCGTCGCGTCGACGTCGAAGTTGAAAGCCTCAGGGTCAGTGCACCCTGCCACTTCCAATTCATCACAGATTCCGTCGCCATCGCTGTCATTCAAACAGGAGCCATCGCAATTCAAGAAGGCTTCGACAGGGTAGGTGCAAAGCGAATTGTTGGAGATGGCGGCCTCCGGGTCGTAGTTGCATGCACCCAAAAGCGTGCACCCTGCGCAGGTCAGGAAGTCGCAACTTCCGTCGTTGAAGCCCGCAGTTTCATCGTAGTTGCAAGCTCCTGCAATTGTGCATCCCGGGAGGATGCAGCTGCCGTCGTCAAGGCTTGCTGTCTCGTCAAAGTTGATGGCCAAACCATTCGTGCAGCCGGCACAAGTCTCGTATTCACACGAACCGTCGTCCGTGAGCGCTTCCGGGTTGTAGTTGCATGCGTCAGGTTCCATGCAGCCTACGCACGTGTCGTAGTCGCACGAGCCGTCTGGAAGCATGGCTGCTTCGTCAAAATTGCAAGCCGATGGATCGGTGCACCCGAATGTCACGCACAGTTCCCCGTCCTCATCGAAGTAGACGCATGGCTCGTCTGCACCGAAGTTGCACGCGAGCAGGTCGTTGCACGCTTCAAGCATGGACATTTGGCCCAGACAACTGAAGTCGCAAGATCCCGGCAGGTAGTAATCCACATCAGGGTCGTAGTTGCATGCAAAGGGGAGGGTGCAGCCTCCTACGAGGTAGGTGCATGAGCCGTCGTCGTCTGTGGCTTCGTTGTCGTAATTGGAAGCAGAAGCGTCCGTGCAACCGTCCACCTCCAATTGGTTGCACACTCCGTCCCCGTCGGAATCTTGGTTGCAGTTTCCGTCGCAATCGTAAAACTGCGGAGCGAAGATGCACGTGCTGTTTGCTGGGACACTTGCCGAAGGGTCGTAGTTGCAAGCAACGGGCACGGTGCAGCCAGCACAACTTTCAAAATCGCATTCGGAAGCAATGTTGTAGTCGTAGTCGGCCGACGGGTCATAATTGCACGCAATCGGGATCAAACACCCTCCCAAAAGAACAATGCAGTTGCCGTTGTCTTCCGTGGCGTTGGGATTGAAGTTTTGGGCTTCGGGGTTGGTGCAACCCAACACCTCCAATTCGTCGCACACGTCGTCCCCGTCGCTGTCGTTCAAGCAAGAGCCGTCGCAAGACAAATAGTCTTCTTCCGGAAATTCACACGTTCCATTGTCCTGAATGCTGGCCGTTGCGTCGTAGTTGCACGCGTTTTCAAGCGTGCATCCTGCACAAGAGTCAAACTCACATGATCCGTCACTGACGTTGGCTTCAGGATCAAAATTGCATGCATTGCTCTGCAGGCAGCCAGGCATTACAGCGATGCACGACCCGTTGTCGTCGGTTGCGTTGCTTTCAAAATTGAAGGCTTCCGGGTCCGTGCAGCCTCCCACCTCGTCTTCGTCGCAAACCCCGTCGTTGTCGCTGTCGGAAAGACAATTCCCGTCGCAATCGAGGTTTGACTCCTCCGGGTAGGTGCATGTGCCGTTGGCTGAAATAGTGGCGTTGGGGTCGTAGTTGCATGCACCTTCAAGGGTGCAACCCACACAGCTTTCGTATTCGCAAGAGCCGTCACTGACATTGGCAGAGGCATTGTAGTTGCATGCATTGGGGGCAAGGCAACCTTCAATGACTCCAACACATGAACCGTCGTCGTCTGTTGCCTCGCTTTCGTAGTTGAAGGCTTCAGGATCTGTGCATCCTTGTATTTCCAACTCATCACAAATTCCATCTCCATCGGAATCAAAAAGGCATTGACCGTCACAATCCAGGTAGTCTTCAATCGGTTCGGTGCAGGTGTTGTTCGCGGAGACGGTTGCTTCAGGGTCGTAATTGCATGCCTCTGGATCTGTACAGCCCACACAGGAATCGTAGTCGCACGAACCGTCGTTGACGTTGGCAGAAGGGTTGTAGTTGCAGGCGAAGGCATTGGTGCATCCCAGGACAGCCACAACACACGTTCCGTCGTCTTCGGTGGCATTCGCATCAAAATTGGTCGCGGCAGGATCTGTGCAACCGCTGACTTCATCTTCGTCACAAATGCCGTCGTCATCCGCATCAAAGAGGCAGTTGCCATTGCAATCAACGTTGTCGGCCTCAGGGTATGTGCAAGTCGCGTTGGCAGAAATGGTTGCTTCAGGGTTGTAATTGCACGCGGCGAGGTTGGTGCATCCAACACATGACTCGTAATCGCACGACCCGTTGCTGACGGTGGCTTCGGGTTCGTAGTTGCATGCAGACGGGTTGATGCAGCCAGGGATGTTGGGCACACAAGTCCCGTTGTCCAATGTGGCCGCCGAGTTGTAGTTCAGGGCTGAAGGGTCGGTGCACCCCGCAATTTCATTCACATCGCAAATGCCGTTGCCGTTTTCGTCGGCCAGGCAGTCTCCTCCGCAGACTCCGAGGGCGTCGAGTTGGTTTCCGCTGCAGTCGCAGTCGCCTGAGGGGACATCAAAGCACCCGCACTCGTAAATGGGTCCAGGTCCTTCGCAGATGCCACAAGCATCCGGATAAAAACACGAGCCATCCTCAAATTCTGCTTCGGGATCGTAGTTGCATGCTTCTGGGTCGGTGCATCCCACGGCGACGCAGCTTGTGAACTC
>JBMZHG010000050.1:3905-10760 GCA_049616325.1 Flavobacteriales bacterium
TCGTTGAAGCAGTTGCCGTCGCAATCGTAGGGGAAGTTGGGGTAGACGCACCCTCCGTCGTCGAAATCCGCTTCGGGGTCAAAGTTGCACGCCAAAGGATCGGTGCACCCAAAGGCGATGCAGCTCAGGAAGTCGCAACTTCCGTCCTCTGTGGTGGCGTCGGGGTTGAAGTTGCAGGCCAGTGGAGAGGTGCATCCAGCTTGCTCCACGTCGTCGCAGATGCCGTTGTTGTTTTCGTCGGCCAAGCAGTTTCCTCCGCAGACTCCGAGGGCGTCGAGTTGGTTTCCGTTGCAGTCGCAGTCGCCTTCAGGAATGCCCGCGCAGGATCCGTCGTCGAATTGCGCTTCGGGGTCGTAGTTGCATGCTTCTGGGTCGGTGCATCCCACGGCGACGCAGCTTGCGAACTCGCAGGACCCGTCGTCAATGAGGGCTTCCGGGTCGTAGTTGCATGCGGCGCTGTTGGTGCACCCCAAGCAGTCGTAGGTGCATGAGTCGTCGTCGTCGGTTGCTCCAGCCTGGTAGTTGCAGGCTTCGGGGTCGGTGCACCCGAAGACCTCAAACTCGTCGCAGACGCCGTCTTCGTCGCCGTCGTTGAAGCAGTTGCCGTCGCAATCGTAGGGGAAGTTGGGGTAGACGCACCCTCCGTCGTTGAAATCCGCTTCGGGGTCAAAGTTGCACGCCGAAGGATCCGTGCACCCGAAGACGATGCAGCTTTCAAATTCGCACGACCCGTCGTCCTGAGTGGCATTGGGGTCGTAGTTGCAGGCAAACGAAATCAGGCATCCTGCGATGTCGAATTCACAAGAACCGTTGTCTGCCGTGGCGAGGGGGTCGTAATTGTTGGCAGACTCATCCGTGCAGCCACAAATGGCGTCTTCGGGCAATTGGCTGTCAAACGTCAGGTCGACACGGACGTCCGTTTCAAGGTTTCCATGAAGGAAGACTTGGGTACGCAGGGAACCACTGACATGGCCGTTGGTGGTGAGTTGCGCAATCAAAACTTTGCGATCATCTCCAGCCAAACCATTCGCAGCATTCGGTGGCAACGTGTACCACCCTGAACCCTCCGGAGAGTCGACAAAAAAGCCGTTCCCATCTTCAAATTCGTCGACCCATGTCCCGGGCAGGAGAGATACATTGACTTCCCCGTTTCCAACGGATGCAGCTCCGTCAATCCCGAGTGTTACCCAGCTGTCGAATGTCAAGGCTGGCCACAGGTCAAGAGCCATAGGAGTGATCATCTCCGGAGTAGGGCCGCCGAAAATGGGCTCTTGGAAAAATGTGCCAGTGGTTGACAGCGAAAGCGGAAATTCGTTGTCGCCGACGACTGAGCTTACCACGTCATCGACGTGGAGCGTGGTCAAATACAAACGGTACGTTGCGTATCCCGCCAAATCACCATCCACATGAGCGGAATCCAATTCAATCGTCACTCCATAACCCGGTTGGTTCGAAGTCATCACAAGTGCATTGTCCGAGCATTGGCTGGATGCGCTTAGGATCGAAAGAAAGCTCGCAAGCAAAGCGCTCTGACGGTAAATGAACGGCACGTTCATGTGCTTGGTTTTGGGTGGCGCTCGATGAAAACGCGATTTGAACATGTAAAGTACGAAATATCGTCTACCAAACTGAATTGCAGTTGAGTTGGATTGGGACAATCTTTCCGGGCGCGCAGGACATCCCGGACCTAATTTTGGCCACCATGAACAACCGAACGTACTTGAAAGGTGGAATCAAAGTCTCAGAACTGGGCTTTGGGGCTTGGCAACTTGGGGTAGAATGCGGATGGCAGGCAGTGTCCAGCGACGAGGCGGACCGCATGATTCGAACGGCCTTGGACGCAGGCATCAACTTCTTTGATACAGCTCCCAACTACGGCCACGGCACGAGTGAATCGCGCTTGGGGAATGTGCTCGGATCGCTGGATCGAGGGACGATTGTCGTCAACTCAAAGTTTGGGCGGCTCGACACCGGAGAAGTGGATTTCAGCGCGGACCTGATTCAGGGGTCGGTGGAGCGCAGCCTGAGGCGGCTTAAAATGGATTACCTCGACTCGGTCATCATTCACAGCCCGCCTGCAGATCTCCTGGACGGCAACAAGAACGACCATTACGAGGTGCTCGAAAGGCTTGTGGAAGAGGGCAAGATTTTGGCCTACGGTGCCTCTGTGGACGCGCAAGATGAAATCAAGACGCTTCTCACCACCACCAACGCCAAAGTCATTCAATCCTTCTTCAACATCCTGCACCAGGATTGCATCGGGGCCTTTGACTTGGTGCAAGAAAAAGGTGCGACAGTCATTGCCAAAATCCCCTTCGACTCAGGGTGGCTGACGGGCAAATATTCGGCGACGAGCCAATTCACTGGCGTGCGTGCTCGCTGGTCTGAGGACGAGATTCGGCAGCGCGCGGAGCTGGTCGATCGCGTGGGCCAAATCCTCGGCAATGAAGTGCCTTTGATTTCAGCGGCGCTCTTGTTCTGCACCTCGTTTGAACAGGTCAGTACAGTCATTCCTGGGGCCGTTTCGGTGGCCCAATTGCAGAGCAACATTCGCTCGATGCGCGATTCGTTGGACCCCGACTTAAGGGAATCGCTCGTGCAGTTTTTTGAGGACGAGGTCAGGGCGTTGCGGTTGCCTTGGTAATACGTTTTCCGCAAATGAAGTGGTCCTTCAAGGGCGCTGAAACTCGGCAAAATGCTCCACGAGAATTTCGTGGGAAGCCAATGTGCGGTTGGGCTCGTCAGGAAGGAAGGTGATTTGCCGTTCGTCGTCGGGAAAGAGCATGAATCCGTTGTCGCTGAATCGGCCGGGGACGTCCGTCGAGACCCGTACTCCGTAAGCCACGGAGTCGGTGGTCAGGACAAGTTCGTTGCCTTGGGATTGGACCTGGACTGTGGCGCGAGGCCAGGGGAGTTCAGCGGGCTTGTCATGCAGACGCTCGCCGCGGTCCAGTTCGCGTCCATTGGAATCTGTCCACACCCACGACGTGACGGTTTGAGGAGCAGGTCTGTGTTCGATTTCCAAGGCGACATCGCCAAAAGCGCCCAACGAAATCTCATGCACTTCTCGTGACGTGCGCTGACCGTCGAGAGACCGATGGACGAAGCTCAGCTGAGACCCGGAAATCGGTTCAGGAGAAGAATTGGCAACGACGAAACGACGTCCTTTAGAATCGGTTCGGTCGGAGAGGACGCTTCTCGGTTGGTTGGCTCGGCGGGCAGCGTGGTGCGCCAATTTCCAGCGTCCTGCATGGTCGACTGTGGACCACGACACCGTTGGCCAAACGTCGTTCAGTTGCCAGTACAGCGAACCGGCGTATTTCCCTTTGCTTGCGCGGTGCCTCTCCAGCGCTTCGCGAATGCCCAAGGCTTGGGTGAGTTGCGTCAAATAAATCCAGCGGTCCAGTTGCGTGTGGACCTCGTCCCGCGCTGCCGGGTCTGCCGTGTACCTCCGGGCGTAAATGCGCATCATGCCCCAGCCGTCCAGACCAGGCTTGAGCCATTCCATGCTTGAACGTTGGCGGAACTGGAGCGCTTCGTCCTTGAATTCACGGATGCCGGCCTCCCGCAAAGTCGCAATGTGCGGGAGGCTCTGAAGTCCGTACTCGCTTGCAAATCGACCGCGATGCTCTGAGAAATGACTGAAGTCCAAAGTGTCAAACCAAACGTGCCACGCATGGTCGTCGCCGGATTCACGCACGCGCTGAGGCAGGGCCCAATCGTGGGTGGGCGAAGAAGGCCAATACGCGGTGCTTGAATGATCTGAAACGACAGCGGGCAAGAGTTCGTGGAACATGGACCAGTAGTCGTCAGCGGTGGCAATGGAATCCACGCCGTGCAGGTCGTACATGTCTTGCCATCCCCACGTTTCCCAAGCGCGCTGGGACTCGTTGTTGCCGCACCAAAGTGCCATCGACGGGTGGGACTGAAGGCGCTTCACTTGCTCACGTGCTTCTTGTTCGACGTTGTCAAAGAAGGCCGAGTCGCCCGCCACCATCATGCAGGCAAACATGAAATCCTGCCACACCAGGATCCCTTCCCTGTCGCAGAAGTCGAAGTACCCGTCGCTTGGGTACGATGCGCCGCCCCACACGCGGATCATGTTCATGTTGGCCTCCAGGGCTTGCCTCAACAGCACCGTATCGCGCCCCAAGGCGCGGGCGGTGAAGTAATCTCCGGGGATGACGTTTGCCCCTCTGGCCTGAACCCGTTGGCCGTTGACGTGGCATTCAAACGAATGTCCCCACGCGTCAGGCTCACGCTTCCATGTCACTTCGCGAATCCCGAGCTGCCATTCGACGGCGTGGAATCCGGCCTCATGCGGCTCCCAAACCAGTCGGTACAGCGGTTGCTCCCCCATGCCGTTGGGCCACCAAAGCTCAGGGTGGATTACCGAAAACGTGGCCGGGTCCGAAGCTTTTAGGATCGAGCCGTTGGGCGCAAACAACGTCCAGGTGCCGTCTGGCCAATCGCCGATTTCCTGTGCCGCCACCGTCGCCACAGAGTCCCCGCGCAGGGCGACTTCGATTCGTGCGTCGGCGCGTTTAGGCTGGCGAAAATCTTCGATTCGGACGGCTTGAGTGATGCCCGCGGAAGCCAGGCGCGGTGCCCAGTCCCACCCAAATTGAAAAGCGGGCTTGCGGGTGACTGCGCTGGTTTGGCTCCCAATGGGTTTCATCTCGTTGCTCACGGGGACCACGCGAGGCAAGGCATTCAGCTCTTCAAGACCTCGATCGACCGGGGAATGAAGAACGACCTTGAGCGTGCACGGATCGGACGCCGTGGCAATCGGGATGCGGCAGCTCCGGTAAGCGTTGTTCGAGGTGGCAACGAGCGAATCGTCGAGGTAAACGCTCGCGTAGGTATCCAGTCCCGGGAAGGAAAGTACGGGGTGCTGAATGCCTTGTTTCTGCCACACAGTGGGCGCCGGAAGAACCGTGCGGTAGGTCCAGTCCTCCAGTTCCACCCACTGCACGTCGCGCTCGTGGGTCCCTTGAAAAGGGTTCGGCAAGATCCCGTGCCGCTGCAAATCGAGCATCACGTCTCCAGGCACGGCGGCGTCCACCCAAACCGAATCGTTGGGCAAGAGCAGTTCCCAGTTCCCAAGTTCGAGCGACGGGCGGTCAAAGGCGGACGTGCATGCGAGCAAGGTCCACAAAACCGTCCAAACGAGCGCAGCACAAGGCCAGCCGAAACGAGATGGGAGTTGAAAGAGCATGCGTAAAGATGCGAACATCTGGATGCGCCTGCGGCGGCGTCTTTTAAGCCGTACTTTTGCCCCATGCATCCACCTAAAAGCGCCCTTGTATTGATGTTGTTGGGATTGGCAAGCGCGCTGCTTGGACTCACGTTCAAGCTCAATCACTTGATGGGGGCTGAGTCCCTGTTCAATGTGGGAATGGCGGGGCTCGTTGTCGGTCTGCTGTGGTGGGGGATACGTGTGATTGGAGGGCGCCAGATAGGACGCGACTAAGTCTCGCAACGAACGGCTCTGGGCGTCTCAGGTTCTTTCTTTTTTCCGAACGCCATTGGTCCCAAATCACCTTTCGTTCGTCAGAGCGACCAAGAATGGTCGACCTTTGCACCCGAACACCCCGCCCTTTTGCATTCTTTCGACGACCTCGGCCTTTCGGCCCCCATCCTCCAAGCCATCGCTGAACTTGGCTTTGAGACCCCCACGGACATTCAAGGACAAGCCATTCCACTCCTGTTGGAGGGGGAAGGAGATTTCATTGGTTTGGCCCAAACCGGAACCGGGAAAACCGCCGCGTTTGGGCTGCCGCTTTTGGAGCGCATCGACCCAAGTCAAAGGCACGTACAAGCTCTCGTGCTTGCACCCACCCGCGAGCTCGGACAGCAAATCGCCGAACAAATCGACTTGTACTCCAAGCACAAGAAAGGGGTCAAGGCTTTGGCGGTGTACGGTGGAGCCAACATCAGCATGCAGATCAAGGCATTGAAGTCGCCCACCCACGTCGTGATTGCCACGCCGGGCCGCTTGATTGATTTGATCAAGCGCAAGGCTGTGGCGTTGGAGGAGATTGGGTGTTTGGTCTTGGACGAGGCCGACGAAATGCTCAACATGGGCTTCAAGGAAGAACTGGACACCATCCTGGAATTCACACCCAAGGAAAAGCGCACGTGGCTGTTTTCCGCCACGATGCCCAAGGAGATCCGTCGCATCGTCAAGACGTACATGGTGAACCCCAAGGAGGTTCAGGTCAACGCGGAATCGACGGTCAACAAGAACATCGAACACCGGTATGCGTTGGTGAGGCACTCGGACAAAACCGAAGCCATTGCGCGTTTTCTGGACATGGACCCGGAGTTGTACGGAGTGGTGTTTTGCAGGACGCGTCGCGACACCCAAGCGCTGGCCGAGGAGCTTCTCAAGCGGGGGTACAGTGCAGATTGCTTGCACGGCGAGATGTCGCAAGTGCAGCGGGACCGTGTCATGCAGCGCTTCAAGAACAAGAGCCTTCAAATGCTTGTCGCTACCGACGTTGCGGCACGCGGCATCGACGTGGACGACTTGACCCACGTCTTTCATCATTCCCTTCCGGGCGAAGCAGCGCAGTACGCGCACCGCTCGGGCCGGACGGCCCGCGCAGGCAAAAAGGGAATTTCGATGGTGCTCATGGGAGGTCGCGAACACGCGCACCTCAACCGGTTGGCGTACACGCTGGACATTGATTTCGCCCCAACCACGATCCCCAACCACGACGAAATCGTGGAGTCGCGTTTGCTCACTTGGGCGCAAGGGTTGGTTGAGCTTAAGGGCAAAGACACGCTGCCGGACGAGCTGTGGGATCAGGTGGCGTTGTTGTTCGGCGACCACACGAAAGAGGAAGTGTT
>JBMZHG010000051.1:0-10479 GCA_049616325.1 Flavobacteriales bacterium
CGCGGCACTCGGTGGGTGGCGATTGTGGGAGAGGCGGAGCTGGCTTCTGGCACGGTGACGTTGAAGGACATGCGGGAGGGAAGCCAACACGAGGTCACCCTTGCAGAGGCGGTTTCCACGGTTTCCCGAGCTTGAGTGACCCCGCCATCAGGCGATTCCTTTGTCGGCAAATTGTCGGTCGTATGCCGCGCGATACTGTTGAATCAAAAGGTTTATCTGAATAATCTTATTTACCTCGTTTTCAGTAATTTGATATTTATTTAGGTCTCGTGATAGGTCGGAATTGGGGAGGTGTGTAATGCTGGACAGGGTGCCACGGATTTGTTCTTCGGCGGGCAAGAAATCTTCGAGAGCCATCTCTGGGAATTGACCCACTTCGAGCATGTGGCGAAGCGATTTGGAAACCGCGCCAAGGAGCGTTTCCAAGTCCTCCCAATCACGCGGGCTGGATGCGGCGAGCAACCTCGATTGCACAAGGTCCAACATCCATTCCACTTCGCGGCGCAGTTCTTCCAGGTGGCGGTTGTTGTCTTGGGTGGTCCTCAGATCCCTTTGTCGGAGGCCCAATTCTTGGAGGCGCATGCCCATGTTTCGTGCATGAACCATCCTTTCGTACAGGCGGTCCATGTCAGGGAGTGCGGACTTCTTGCTCGCAACGCCACGCAGCCTGCCGACGGCGACGCCGGAAGCCAACCCGGCGATTACTCCCATTCCGACAAGAACGGCGTTCACGGATCAAGGGCGTTCATCTGCACCCACTTGCGTGCCGCGGCAAACGGACTAGTGTCGCCTCTCGCAACCTCGGTTTCAAGCCGCTTCCAGGATTCGGATGTCTGGTGCATGTGGGCTTCTACCAGGAGTTGACGGGCGTGACGTTGAAAGGCTTCGAGGCGTTGCAACTCACGTTGCTGGTTCCACCAACCTGAATCCATCCACGTGGCCTTGAGGGATTCGACGTGCGTCCAAATGGCCTCGTGTCCTTCTCCTGTGAGGCTCGAAGCCAGCATTACCTCGACAGGCGTCCCTGAAGGCGGCTGTCCGAAGACATGGAGGGCGTGACGGTAAGCTTGTGCAGTGTCTCGGCATGCTGCCAAGCGCTCTTGTTCCGCCTTGTGCACCACCAAAAAGTCCGCCATCTCCACCACGCCGCGCTTGATGCCCTGCACGTCGTCGCCCGCCCCTCCGATCAAGAGGAGGCAGAACATGTCGACCATGCTTCTCACGGCAACTTCACTTTGTCCGACGCCAACCGTTTCCACGAGAATCAAGTCGTATCCGGCAGCTTCGCAAAGCTGGATGGCTTCCGAGGTGGCTCGGGCCACGCCTCCGAGGGTGTTGGATGCGGCAGAGGGTCGAACGAACGCATCGGCGTGCTTGGACAAGTCTGTCATGCGTGTCTTGTCTCCAAGAAGGGACCCTCCGGTTCGTTGGGAGGAGGGGTCCACGGCCAACACGGCGACGCGCCATCCTCGTTTCAGGGCCTCCAGCCCAAACCGTTCAATCAACGTGCTTTTGCCCGCGCCTGGAATGCCTGTAAACCCGATTCGTAGGCTGCTGCGTGGGACCGACGTCAAACGAAGCAAGGACTCGATGCGCGGCTGGTGTTCTGGCAACGAGCTCTCCACCCACGTGATGGCTTGCGCCAACGCGTCGCGGTGCCCTTCGGTCAAGGCTTCTGCCAGCGTTTCAGGCGTCCAAGAGGTGGCTTGGCGAATGATGCCGGCGGCGTTTTTCCTTGCTCGATCGCGCGCAGTGTCCCGTTCACGGTTCTTGGCACTCATGTTGGGAAGATACGTGAAAGGCCGGACCGCGCCCGAGCAAACTGCCCGTACTTTGTCGGCATGCACCGGGAGTTTACAACTGCAATGTTGGCCATGTTGATTGGGGTCGGCGCGGGAGTCGCGCAAGTCGATTCCTCGAGCGCTTTGTGCGACAGCGCGGTGGTCATTTCAGGTTCGGTAGCCGACGACAACGGCCGATGGATTCCGTCGTCGATGGTGGTGAACCGCAGGACGAGCGCGGGCGAATTTGTGGGGAGCGACCGTGAATTTTTGGTGCGCGCATGCTTGGGGGATACCCTTGTGTTTGGGGCCGTGGGGTACCAAACCAGGGAGCGCGTCGTGGTGGACGGGTCGCGCATGGCGGTCCGACTGCGTGTCCTCTCCGTGGAGGTGGGGACAGCCGAAGTCATCGCGCCGCGAACCCTGCAACAGATTGTCCAAGACATTCAGGCTTTGGGGTACAAGGAAGAGGACTTCCGAGTTTCAGGAATCAACGCCCTTCAGAGCCCCATCACGTTCTTGTACGAGGCGTTTGCCCGTGAACCCCAAAGCCGCCGTGCGGTTGCTCAGTTGGAGAACGACGACCGTCGCCGGGAGCTGCTCCAAGAGCTTTTCACGAAGTACGTGGACTACGACATTGTCGAGCTCGAAGCTTGGGAATTCGATGCGTTCGCGCGGTTTTGTGATCCCGGAGACGACTTGCTCAAGCGCTGGTCGCAATACGAATTCATCTTGTACGTCAAGCAACGATACCAGGTCTTCCGCATGATGCCCCGCGCTTTGCCGCCAGGGGAGATGGAATACCATTTGGACGAAGACTGACAGCCGACGGACTTCCGATCAATCCACGAGGTAGCTCAGTTGGAGGTAGAGGATGAACCACTTGAAGAACATGCCGGCCACGCTCAGGCCAACGGCCGCCACTCGCGGCGTTTGCCACTTTTCGGGGATTTCGTCAAAACGTCGAACCAGGTCCACAAAAAGCGAAACGACTGCGATCAGCTCAAAGATGTTGAGCAGTGACTGCACGCCTTCCAGTGCGTCTCTCCAAGCACGGGCTTGGTCGGTCAAGTGGAACACAAAGAAAGCGAGGTTGTAACACAACAACGCGCCCAAGACGCCGTTGAGGATGCGGTGTGGAGACATGGACCGCAAATTACACCGACCCGTGTTCAAAACACCGCAAAACAAGGCCTTGACTTTGTCAAAAAACAGAACCATTTTTCACCCATGAAAACGCGTCAACTTTCCATGTTTGCTTGGCTCCTCGGAGCAGCGATGATCGTCGCCACTTTTGCCTCTTGCTCTACCGCCGGACAGCAGTCCTGCAGTGCATACCAGCAAGTTCAGCCTGCGGCACAGCCCGGTCGCTGATTTAAAATTGCCAGTAAATGAAAGGCTTGTGGTAGCTTGAACTGCACCACACAGCCAGCGCCGTTGCGGCGCACCACAAACACCACGTCGCCCACATCGGGAGTGACGTGGTTTTTTCTTGCAGCAAGCTGCGCCAAGAAGGAGGCAGCAGATGCAGGACGTAGCCGGCTCCCATTAAAACCAAGCCCGCGAGGTAGGAAGGAGCCCAAACCAAGTCTCCCCAATTCGGGGCGGGAAGTTGCATTTGGTGCAACAGGGTCAGTGCCGTATCCCAAGCGTATTCCGGATGCGGGGCGGAGGTGGACTCGTCCCATGAGATCAACGACCCAGCGCGAAACCAAATCCGAGAAAAGACCACCGTGTGGAAGGTGACGAACCATCCAAGAAAACGTCGTGGGAAGAAGCCGGGGGTTTTGGGGAGAAGCACCCATCCTGCCAGCACAAGGCCGTTCAGCGCCCCCCACATGACAAAGTTGAGGTGAGCGCCGTGCCAAAGGCCGCCCACGAGCATGACAAGAAACACGTTCACGGCCGTGGCCACGCGTCGCGAGAAGCTGAGCGACATCAACATGGCGGCAGACACCAGCAGCGCCCCACCCGCCACAACCAGCCACCCACCCAATTCGCCCCAAGCCCACGCTGCAACAATCAGCGCTCCCAAGGTCAAGGTGGCGCTGACGGCACTCAATTGGCGGTTGCCTCCAAGTGGAATGTACACGTAGTCCTTCCACCACGAGGACAACGTCATGTGCCAACGCCGCCAAAACTCCGAGGGCGATGTTGCTCGGTAGGGGAAGCGAAAGTTCTCGGGCAGGTGGATGCCCAGAAGCCCAGCCATGCCTTTGGCCATGTCAGTGTACCCGCTGAAATCGGCGTAAACCTGCAGGCTGTAGCCGTAAAGGGCCAAAAGCACTTCCCAAGAAAACCATTCTCCAGGTCGGTCGAAGGCGGGGTCCACAACCCACGCACCCACCAAGTCCCCGAGCAAGACCTTTTTCAGCAGCCCAGAAAGGATGAGCTGCACGTGTCGACGGTCCTCGCCGCGCGAGGCAACCCAATTGGGCGATTCGAGTTGGGGCAGGAAATGGGAGGCCCGGACGATGGGGCCGGCAACGAGTTGCGGGAAAAAGGTGATGTACGTCGCAAAGGACAGAAAGGACGCGGGTTGTTCGACTGTTCTTCGGTGAACGTCCACCACGTAACTGATGGCCTGAAATGTGTAGAATGAAATGCCCAACGGCAGCATCCATTCGTCGAGCCTCCACGTTCCCGATGCAAGTCTCGCGGAAATTCCAGGGAACAGGTCGGCCACGAAGTAGGCGTACTTGAACGTCGCCAGTCCCGCCACGTTGAGGACGATTGCAAGGGCGGCAAGCGAGGTGCGCATGACGCCCGATTGGCGGTGGATGGCCAAGGCGAGGACGTGGTTGACCGCCACCGAAGCCACCAAGATCCACGTCAGGTGACGCGCTGCGACCGCATACAGGCCGAGGCTGAACGCGAGCAGCATCCCTTTGCGCAGGTTGGGAATTTGGCCGGCAGAAGGAAGAACTTGCCGCACCCCCGCCACCGTCAAAAAGACGCCAGCAAACGCCGCCCAAAACTCCCACGCGGTGAAAGTGATTTGGCTCATGGCGAAGCAGGGACGTCGTTCGACAAAGGCCGGATCATGGCGCGCCATTCGTGGTGGAGCGCCTCTTCGAACCGACGACCCACTTCTCGCGCCCCGCGCCGGGTGAAATGAATGTGGTCGGAACCGGCCCAGCCTCGGTCAGCCCACTCGGCCATGCTGCCGACGCCGCCCATTGCCGCCTGCAAGTCCCAGTACAGTGCGCCCGCGCGACTCACCTCGGTTTGCAGGGCCGCGACCACCCATCCCAAGCCAGGGTATTCCTCCTCGGACTCCCCCATGTCCGACGGGCCGATGACCACGACGGGAACTCCGGAGAAGGTGGCGCGAAGGAGCGCGATGTTCTTAGACAACCGCCGGGCGTACCCTCGTGCTTCCGCGGGGGACTGAATTCCAGGAACGGCGTTGCCGCCAAATTGCAAGAGGACCAAATCCGGGGGGTGACGTTCTTTCAGGTGCGCCCAATCTTGCGCAGGCACGTCGTCGAACAACGTGCCGGAAGACCCGCGCAACGGAAGGTTGTGGACGAGGACGCCCTTGTCGGAACCGAGAAACACCCCCTGAAGTTGTGCGGCTTTCAACCGAAGCTCGAGCTTGTTCTCGGCCGGGCCGTGCTCCCAACGCGTCCAGTTCGCATCGGGGCTCAGTTCTGTCATCGTCCCCGAGTCGGAAGGCAACGTGGCTTGGATGCCAGAAAGCACGTCGCCCCAAACCTCCGTTGCGGTCCAACCCGTCAGGGACTGACTCGACGCCCCGTTGCCGCGCACCGACCATCGCGCAGAATCGCGCACGGAGTTGGTGGCGAAAAACGGCAGGCGCAGGGCCTCCAAATTCCGCCCGCGACCAAACCCCGCTTGCCGCGTGACGGTGCCCGTCGTGGATTCCAACGTGGCGGTGGTCGGCGCCGGCGTCACAGGAAGAACCCACCCCGGCCCGCGCCCGCCCCAACGGCGCTGCCACGATTCTCGTAGCACGCCGGTGATGCGGTCTCCCTCGATTTGGCTGTCCCCCCAATGGTACACTTCCACGCGCCGCCGCTCGGCTTCAGGGAGGAGGTTCATGAACCGAGCCAAGGCATACCACGCTGCCGTCGTTCCTTGGATCCGCCATGCCGCCGGAAACTCGTCGGGAAGGCTGTCCAGGAAAGCCGTGGCTTCGAGGCGGTCGGCATCCTCCAGTGAACCGTGCTTCGAGGTGACGGACCCACGTGTTTCGAAGGCGGGCTTGAGGGCGAGTGGGCGCATCGGTTCAAGGGGCTCACCCGAGGTGCGCGCCCAAGGAGCCTCGGGCTCGACCCGGTCCCAAGCCATCCAAGTTCCAAGAAGCACAAGCCACATTCCAGCCCAATGAACCCAAGGTCGTGCGTCGGTCAAGGACGTCATGGTGCGAGTTGGGGGATCAGCAGCGGAAGGCCGGGCCGGATGTCATCCCACACGCCGTTTTTTGCCGACAGGCAGGCAGGTGGAACGCCGTACGTGCGCGAAATGCTGTACACGGTTTCGCCCGGTTGCACCACATGAACGTGCGGAAGGGCAAAGTTCTCCATGAGCCGAAGCCCCGTGCGCACCGCCTTTGCCCAAGCGTCGAAGGCCCAGTCCGATTGACTGACATGGTAAGCCTTTGCGAGGAAGTCTTCCGGGGAATCCTCCGGCGACAAGGCGTCGAGGAAGGCGTGAGCGTTGAGCAAGCTGACGCCCTCGGCTTGAAAAGGGTTGGCGGCCCCGCTCCAAAGCGCCACGTAGGCCAAGCTCGGAGGGAGAGATGCCCGGACGGCATGCGCTTCAAGTTCCGGAAGGAGGGGCGCCCCAACTCTCCACACCTCGGTGAGGGCACGGAACCCTTCGGCTCGCCAGGTTTGGAGCTCGTCGCCGGCGTCAGGCCAAGTGGCTTCCCACGCCAATTCGGCCGCGTCAGGCACGCGGATGTCCAGGCGAAAGGCCAAATCAACTTCCGAACATCCGTCTCGGGATTGCGACCAGACATCCAGCACCGCACAGCCGTACGCTGCAAAGAGAGCGAGGAGGTGGGGCGTCAGATTTGGGAAACGGATTTTCATGGAAACGAATGGCGCGTGCACGCGAAGAACTTCTGGGATTGAAAGGTATTTGGTCCTTCCGGAACGGCCGTCGTGGGTCGCGCTCTTTTCTCCAAGGTTGGTGCTGAAAGTTGTCAAAAGAGTTGGGCCAAAGAGAAAAATATTTTCGACGAACGGTAGGATTCCCCCTTTTAATTATGTAAATTAGATACCGAAGGTCCATCTGAACATTGGAGGACCTCGTTGTGAATCGTAGTGGAGCACCGGCAACGGCGGGTGCTCCATTTTTCTTGCGATGAACTTGCGGGTCGTGGAAAGGGTTAACCCCGCATGCACGAACTCCGAACTTCCTTGGTTCTTCCTATCTCGCTCGACGAGGCGTGGGCCTTCTTCAGTGTCCCGGACAACTTGGACGAGATCACGCCACCGGACATGGGGTTTGAGATTTTGACGAAGAACGAGAAGCGCACGTACGCAGGTCAAATCATCCGCTACCGTGTCCGCCCGCTTTTCAACGTCCCCATGACGTGGGTCACGGAGATTACGCATTGCGAGGAGGGGAAGTACTTCGTGGACGAACAGCGCTTTGGGCCTTATGCGATGTGGCACCACCAACACCATTTCAAGGCCGTGGAAGGCGGAGTCCAAATGGACGACATCCTCCACTACAAACTCAAGGGCGGTTGGCTCGGCTCGGCGCTAACCGGGTGGCTGGTGCACGGCCGCGTTCGGGCCATTTTTGAGCACCGGTCCAAGGTGCTTCTGGAACGCTTCGGAGGACAGGACCTCGGCTGAGAAATCCTTGACGAAGAAAGGTCGGCGGAGCTGACGGCGCCTGGCCTTATTGGCAGAGCACGTTGGCGGCCCACGCGGCCATCAGCAAGTCGGGCTTGACTTTGGATTGAAACCCCAAGGAAGTGATGTACCCGGAGCTGGCACTCACCAGCTTGTGGCTGGCGTATTTGCTGTCGCTGTTGAAGTCGAGGTCGATTTGGTGGACACGCAGTCCGCATTCTTCGAGAATGAGGTTGGCCAACGCCACGGAGCGCTCTGTTTCGCCCCAAAGTTTGGTCCACATGTCGGTGATCTTGGGCAACCGCTCCCTGCGGTAAATCACGTGCGCTCCGTTGTTGGGGAACCGAAACACGACCGTCGTGACGTACACGGTGTGTCGCTTGTGGTTTTGGGAGTCGCAGCCCACGTGGACTTGAACGTCGGATTCGCCGGTCATGGCGGTGATGTACTCGCATACGTCGTGGTTGAGACGCCCCCCCATGACTTGGAATTTCCTCTGACTCTCCTCCATGCATCCAAGCTAGGAAGGAGAAAGGCCAAAAAAAAGCGGGGCAGGGGCCCCGTCTTACCGGTCCAGCGCCAACTCAATCAGGTGACGAATGTGGGCGCGGTGCGCTCGTGTAAGGCCGGTGGGCGAGGCCGCGTCGCGCTGCTGGCGGTCGATGCGACGGAGCTGCGCGAGGACCGCGCTTTGGGCCACTCCGTTCAAGCGTGACTTCGCATCGAGTGCCTTGATGAGCGCTTTGACGTACATGAGTTGCAGCCCTTGGCGGTACGTGTTCACCGAGGTGCGCAAGTCCGCTTTGAACATCATGTCCGTCAGGTCGTTCATGTACTCGGCGAGGTCGTAGGTGTTGCCGTACAGCCCACTGTCGAGAACGCGCATCAACACATTGGGATGAACGAGGTGAGCCATGGCGGCGCGTTGGGCACCGGCCACGCGGGCGTGAACCTTGGGGTCCTCGCCTCCACCAAAGAACCCAAACCCGCGACGCTGCGCCTGAAGGTAGGCCAGCACGTCGGCCTGGGCCTCAAACGCGTTGGGCGCGAAGGCGTAGGTGGCCAGGGCCTTCATCGCGGCCTTTTGGTCGGCCTCCGACACGGGCGTGTAGGGAGCTGCGCCGTCGAGCTGGGCCGGGGTGGCGCGGTTGTAGCGTACGCCGGCGATTTGGCGGGTCATGACGCGGAGCTGGGTGGCGTATTCGCCTGTCAAGGCGTAGTACGCACGGAGCACCTCTTGGTGGCTGTCCACGCCCGGAGCGAAGTTCTCGACCAGGGTGGGGAGGAGGTCGTTGACGAGCTCACAGCGCTCGGCGGCGTACGCCACCGGATCGCTGCTCAAGTCGTAGATGTTCACGTCGGGGTTGATGCCACGGCCGGTGCCGCGCATGTCGTCCGCGTCGTTTCCAAATTGGAGCAGCGGATCCGTCGAGCGCTCCAAAATCGCGCTCAACCGCGCTGCTTCGGCGTCGGCATTGTCAAGTCCCACGCTGTATCCGTACTCGATTACCCACTTGTCGTAGGGGCCGGGACTGTCGTCGTAGAAACGCGTTTGCTCGGCCTTGTTGCGGGCAAAGTTGATTGACGGGTATTCCATGACGGAGTTGCACATGCCGTTCTCGGCGACCTTCGCAGCGTCCTTCAACTCGTCCGGCGTCAGCATGGTGCTGGCGTGCATGTTGTGGCTCATGCCGAGGGTGTGTCCGACCTCGTGCAGGACGAGGCGGTGGAGGGTTTGACGCACAAACTCCGCGTGCTCTTCGTCCGTGAAGTTGTAGGCGCGCATGGCGGCGGCGGCAAGCAAGCTGTTGCGGCCCATCACGGTGCCGGCGTGGCAGCGACTCATTTGCTCGGCCAAGATCTCGCGCGACGAGCGGCCTTCCATTTCGGCGTCGAGCGCCGCGTATTCTTCGTCCATGGCCTCTTCGATCATGCCCGCCTTGGAGAACACCTCGGCGCGCCACAGTCGACCGACCATTCCGCCATACTCGAGCATGATGTCCGCACCGAGGATTTCGCCGGTGCGGGGGTTCACGAAGCTGGGCCCGTAGCCCGAGAAGGGGGGCGAAGGGGAGGCCGTCCAGCGCAGGACGTTGTACCGCACGTCGCCCGCGTTCCAGTCGGCGTCGTCCGGCTGGATTTTGACTACCACGGCGTTTTTGAATCCGAGGGGCTCAAAGGCCTGGTTCCACTTTTCGACGCCCGCCTTGATGATGGGGCGGAACTCTTCAGGAGTCGTGTTTTCAATCCACCACGTGATGGGATCCACCGGCTCGGACATGGCAGCCGACGGGTCCTTCTTTTCGAGGCGCCAGCGGTGAATCATGTCGCGCCAAGGGGCCGCGCTGACGCCCGTCAGGTCGTCCACTTCCGTGGTGAAGAACCCGATGCGCGGATCGTCTGCCCGGGGTGTGAAGCCCTCCTCAGGCATGGGCAACAAGGCGTGGCGGTACCCCACGGTGACGTACCTGCCGTCCTCGAATTCAGGCCCGCCCACGCTTGGGCTGCCGTTGTCGTAGACGTAGTCGACCGACAGCTCGGTGTTCTCGGGATAGTTCGCCACGGCCACGACTTTGCTTTTGGTTTTGCTGAGCTTGCCCAAGGCCGACTTGCGTCCGGGTCGAGAGGGAGGCTTGACCATTTGAAGGTATTCGCTCAGGAACAACCCGTCTGCGGAGATCACCACGCCCGTGCTGTCCTCGGCCTCAATCTTGACGCTCGCAAGAATGGGGGTGTTGAGGTTGGCGTCGGCCGCTTTACTCAAGGCATTCGCGGGATCCACGAGGAAGTTGGTGTTTTCCGCATGTACTTCGAGCTGCCCAAAGTGACGATGGAACGTCACCACCTTGCTCCCGCGGTAGCTC
>JBMZHG010000052.1:0-10476 GCA_049616325.1 Flavobacteriales bacterium
CTTACGACGCGTGTGGCATCTGCAACGGTCCGGGCGAGATCTACGAGTGCGGATGCGCGGACATCCCCGAAGGCGACTGCGACTGCGACGGCAACCAGCTTGACGCGCTTGGCGTATGTGGCGGGACGTGTGCGGCCGATGCCAACGGAAATGGCATCTGCGATGACGAGGAACAAGGTTCCGGATGCACCGACGTTTGGGCTTGCAACTACGCCAGCACCGCCGTGGAAGACGACGGGTCTTGCGAGTACGAGACATGCCTCGGATGCATTTACGAAACGGCGGCCAACTACGATGCCGAGGCCACGTTGGACGACGGGTCATGCATCTTCTTGGGCTGCACGGACGACGACTACGCATCCTACAATCCACAGGCCAATGAAGAAGAAAGTGGGGCGTGCACGAACACGCCCTCCAGTGCTGACTTCAACCAAGATGGGCTTGTCCAGTTGGAAGATTTGGTGATGTTCCTTCAATCCTACCGGCTGGCCGGACCTGATTGGGGAGGCCTGGAATGGATCCAAAACGCGTGCAACGTGCCTTCGTACACCGAAGAGGAAATGTGGACTGTTCTGTTGGCGTCCCTTGGGTTCATGCCCGACTTCGAAGACCCTGCTGTGGGGTGTTCGTACCCAGGTGCTCTGAACTACACGCCTGAGGCAACGTTGGACATGGGACTATGTCTGTTTGCAGGCTGCACCGACCCTGCTGCCTTCAATTTCAACGCGTTGGCCACGGTGGACAACGGCGGCTGCAATTACGAAGTTTGTCCCGACTTCAATGGAAATGGGGAAGTCCAAATCAGCGACTTGATGGACTTTCTCCTGCTCTGGGGCAATTGATCAATTGCAGGTCGCCCCAAACGCAGTCAACAACTGCAAAATGTCGGCCACAGAGATGCTCCCGTCTCCGTCCAAATCTCCCGGGCAGGGTTGCACCTCGTCGAAGTCGCACGACCCGTTGTCAAAAAAGGCTTCTGGATTGTAGTTGTTGGCCTCGGGATAGGTGCAGCCTCCCCCCTCTTGCAACGCGCAATCGTACGGCGGGAAGGTGCATGAACCGTCGTCAAAGGCCGCGTCGGGGTCGTAATTGCACGCAAGCGAGTACGTGCAACCGCCGTACTCCACCACGATACACGGCCCGGCCTCCCACGAAGTGACTCCTCCGGCGTAGGTCGCGAAGCAGGAATTGGAATACGTCACCCCGTCGCACCCACAGACTGGATCATAGATCTCCGCACAAAACACGTCGGGATCGATTTGACTCTCGTCCACGCAGCCAACTCCGCCGTTGGCATCGACACCCAAACTCCCGCCAAGCGTCCAACTCCCGAGAAACGTCCCAGGAATGATTTCCGTTTCGTTCCAATAGAGGTAGTCTTCAATCAGACATGCCACGGGATTGCCATTCAGGGAGGCAGAATCGTTGGTCAACAGCACCGAAACGAACATCGTGTCGGTCAACGGCAATTCGAATGAAAACGAAACAAAGTTGTTGTTGACCAGCACCTCTTCGTGAAGCACGTTCCCCTCGGAGTCGGTGAATTCCCATTCCATCACATTCTCGCTTGGGGGCCACGTCAAATAGCCCCCTGGGTGATACACGTTGATGTAATCTGGGTTGGACCCCACATTCACCACGAGACTCATTTGATCGCAAGGGACGGCTGTGATGACCTGAGCAAGGCCATTGGAACAAACCAAAGCGAACAAGCCGAAAACCCCTAGCGGAAGTGTCATCGTAAATGTCTTCATTTCAACAAGGTAGGAATTTTATCCGACCCTTCGCAGAAAGCGCACGAAGCGTAGCAAGGCCTTGAACTTGCGGCGGCCAAACCGGAGCGTCAGAATTAATCGCAGCTCGAATTGAATACCGTCAACAAGTCCAGCAAGTCTCCGGTGTCCACGACGCCACTGCCATTCAAGTCTCCAAAACAACCGTCTTCCCAAACGCAAGTGCCGTCGTCCACAGTTGCCGTCACGATGTAATTCGAAGCTGTGGAGTACGTACACCCTGAAATGCTAAGGGTCGAAGCCAAACTGAATGTCGACAAGGTGCCCGTTTGGTCGTTGGCTACGAGAATGGCATCAAAGCCCTCTGAAATCCCGGACACCGAAGTTGCGGAAGTGATGGCTTGCGGCAAAAACAAGACATCCTCAGCCCCGAGGTCGCCGATGCTGCAAGGGTCGGAAGTCAGGTCACCAAACTTCCGGTTCGAAGCGTACCCTTGGAAAGAAGCCCTCATGCCTGGCAGTCCAAAATTTTCCAAGACATAGACCATGGCTCCCCCCATCTGCTCCAAGGCGACAAAGAGATGTGGCTTGCCCTGGATTAATCCCATCGTGACAGAAGAAGGCTCCGGTCCCCGAATGGAAGAGGCCTGGTCGGCCGTGCCGTTCGCCGTTTTCAGTGAATTCGCATGATTGGGCAACAAACGTGAAAGCACGGACTCGATGTCGGAACCGCTGTCGTAGGCCAGTTGAGGAGCGCCACCGGCAGGTGGAACCGCCCAAATGGAAAAGTTCCGAGATCCGTAGACATAGACTGTGTCACTCAACGACCCAGATTCGCCGTAGCCATGTTCGGGGTCGATTTGCAACCCGTTGTATTCACTGCCCGCGCCGGACAACGTCAATTCTTCGATCAGCAGGCTCCCGTTCGCCAAGCGACGTGGCTGCCCTTCGTTGGCCGTGATGATCCAAGTCGTCCCCTGGGCTTCCACAAGGTGCATGTCCCCAGGCTGACGCCAACCCACACATGGGAAGCTAGAGGCCTCCAAGGCCGAGACCCCGTCGTTTTTGCCGTCCCACCCTTCGCCAGAAGACATGTTCCTCGTTCCCCATCCGTAGGCACCCAAAACCGCGTTTTCACCCGAAACCAGTGCGCTTACATCAACCTCGAGCACGGCGTTGTTGATGCCGCAATTCACCCAACACGTCTCGTTGTTGGGCGCAAAATGAACCGAGGATGGTTCCAAGAGATGCCCCAAGCTCACTTGTTGGCCGTTTGAGGTCAAACGCGCTTCGAGGCCTTCTACCCCACTTATGCTCTCCAACGACACCTCGTAGCTTGGGAACGCCTCGATGGCAACTTGCCCCGGCGTTTGCGTGAAGGTGGAAACGTCCCAACACGTCAAGGAACCCAAGGGGTTGCCACCACCTGGATATTCGGCCCCGCCATTTGCGGCCACCAACCACTTTCCGTCTGGGCTGAAGGTCACGTCTTGCGTTCCCCAACCAGCTTCAAGCCATCCCCATTCGGCACTCAACATCTGTCCATCCGTGTCGTACAATCCAACGAATCCCGGTCGATCCAAAACTGCCGTATCCACCCAGGCTACCGCAACCATGGTCGAACAGCAAATGATGGAATCCGGCAGAGCCACGTTGAAAATGTCGACCCCACTCGGGACCAAAGACCCGTACAAGGGGTCAATGTTCATGAGCACTCCGTTCACAAGAGGACTTGGCTCATTCAAGTCGCCGTAGTCTAAAATCCGAACGCGTTGGTTCTCGTCGTCAAGCACAAACGCCCTCTGACCCACGTTGCAAAAGGCGATTTTCGAGGCCGACGAACCGCACATCGTCGCATTGGAGGGCGGTTGACCTGAGGACGAACCCGGAGGAGGCATCCCAATCAACCCTCCTGTTTCAATCTCGTCGTTGCAGCATGTGGATTCCCAAAACTCCAAGGTCTCAGCCTCTTCGCACAAGACCACGAGCGCCGAAGGACTGTAGTTAGCTGCATTCACGTTGTCACACGAAACGGGCAATTCAAGTGCATCGCAGACCCCGTCGTTGTTGGAGTCCAAGCATTCTCCGCTCTCCGAATGATACACCACATCGATGGTCTCCGTCAACGTCCACGAACTGAAGAAATCAAGCTCCTCGTTTTCCTCAACAACCCGCCAAGTCGCAGCCAAAAAATCAACGTTTCCTCGAAGGACCCACCCTTCTCGCAGGAGGTTGTGTTGGCCGGCCGCACGAGGAATGTTGTTTAGGGCCAACTCACTTAGCGGTTCGTTGCCGTCCCCAATTCGGTCCAGCAGCTCGCTCCCCATGGAGGTTCGCAACTCTACAGAAATCACGTCGTGGGAGGACATGCCGTTGGGCAATTCCAAGTTTGGCCAACTTGTGGACGCCATGGGTTGCATGGAACCCAAGTTGTAGCTGAATTCCTGCCCCGGCCCGGCAACGCTCAATTCCAGCACCACCACAGCATCCGTCGGATTGAACACCCCAACGCCGATGTCGTTGTCTTCAAACCAGCCCGAATAAGACGTTAAAAACGGGGTGCGATCGTCAGCGACGTAACTCAACTCAAAAAAGGGATTGTTTACCGGAACAAGCGCCAACCCCGGAGGATCAATGGGCGGTCCGCAAGGCGGAGCCTCGCAAGAACCGTCGTCCACGGTCGCCGTAGAATCGTAGTTGCACGCTTCTGAATCGGTGCATCCCGCACAACTGTCGAAGTCGCACGACCCGTTGTCCAGGAATGCTTCTGCATTGTAATTGCACGCCGAGGGATACATGCATCCTCCGCAAGCGGCACCGTCAACGTTGATTTGAAGTTGATTCAACCCGACTTCCCCTGCAAGAGCACCCCACTTCGCTTGCCACAAGCCCGAGGCATTGATCAAGTCGGGGTCCCACGTCTCCATGAACAGAAGCCCTGATGAGTCGGAACTCATGCTCACAGAATACACCTCGACGAGGCATTCGTTGCACGACGTCAACCAACTCGACGCCACATCCGCTTCGGGATGAACCCACGTTCGACAGCCCACGGGAGTCGCGATTTGAATCACCACATTCACCCATTCGGAGTTCGAAAGACCTGAAATCGTTGCCTCCAACGTGGGCCATTCAGCAACAACCAGATCTGCCTCTAGCGCGGGGCCCCAACTGCCGCATCCCTCCTCTTGAACAGTGGAGGGATCCAACCACGAAAACTCAGCGTCCACGCCCAAGCACGACTGACTCCAAGCAGCCTCAGCCCAAGGTGTGAGCAATAGAAAGACAAGGGAAACTCGAAGGGGTGTTGAGGCTGTCATAGCAAAATAGGACTCTTCTATGGAATACGTAAAACGGAAGGCAGGGTTGGCTTTATGTGTTGTTTTTTAGACGAGGGAGGCTAGACAGACGACCAACCTCCATCTTCTCGGCATGAATCAAGAGGTATTCTCTTCGATGACTTGGCTTAACCTCTCGGAATCAATGGGTTTGACCAAGAAAGCGTCCACCCCCGCCTCCAACGCCAATTGGCGTGTTGACGATTCCGCATCCGCTGTCAACGCGATAATGGCAACCCGGGCTTCCTGACTTCCCTCCAATCGATTGCGAATGATCCGAGTAGCCTCAAGTCCATCCATGCCAGGCATCTGGACGTCCATCAAAATCAAATCCGGTCTGTGTTTCTCCCATTTGACGATGGCGTCTTCGCCGTCCGTCGCAGTGACGGTTTGGTGTCCCAAGGCTTGAACCATCCGGTCTGCCACCAACAGATTGATTTGGTTGTCGTCAACAACCAAGATGTTCAGGGACTTTGACGCCCCGAAGGCCTTTTTCTTGGAATGAAGCGCGTCTGCAAGGCGAGCCTCCACTTCCGGCATGGTCATCTCCAACGTGAATGCCGAGCCTACTCCCAACGTGCTGCGTACGGTCATGGTTCCACCATGCAGGTGCACCAGCCTCTTCACAATGGCCAAACCGAGGCCAGTGCCTTGATTCGACTTCGTGTTTTTCGTTCGCTCGTTCGCCACTTGTTCGAAGGGGTCCATGATGCGATCGAGGTGCTCGTTGGGAATTCCAACGCCCGAATCCTCGACCGTCACCACCCACTTGTCCTTTTCTCGGCCTTTTCTGGCGCTCACCGTGACGGTGCCTCGCGAAGTGAATTTGACGGCGTTGTCCACCAAATTGTGCACGATTTGAGACACCCACCCCCTGTCCGCCATGACCAAGGCCGAGGCCGGGTCTGGCAGGTTGACCTTGACTTCCGTGTTTCGTTGTTGGGCCCGCGCGCGAAAAGATCCAGCGATGCCTTCCAACAATTCTGTCAAATTCACGGGTTCTGGACTCAAAACGGCTTTGCCGCTGTCCAAGCTTTCAAGACTCAAGATGTCATTGATGAGTGACAACAGATGTCCCCCCGAATATTTCATGTACCGCAACTGCGTCAACTGGTCCTCGGTCAGGTCTTCTTTCAGCAGCAGGTCGTTCAATCCAATGATGGCGTTGAGCGGTGTACGGATCTCATGGCTCATCACCGACAAGAAATCGGCCTTGGCACGCTCCGCTTTCTCTGCGCGGGATTTGGCCTGTTGCAAAGCCGTGACGTCTGACGCATAAGCGTTCACACAAGCGAAGGTCACGTTGGGCAGAAGGTGAACCTGGTAAACCTTGGACCGATGCTTGAATTGGGCAATGCGAATGCGGTTGGAGTCCAGGGCGCGTTTGGCTTCCTCCACCAACTCGGGAAATTTCAGAACCTCCCCGAGCATGGCGTCCTCGCCAAACTTCTTCTTGGCGCTGTCGTTGGAAAGAAGCACTATGCCGTCTGAGCTAAGCCGCAAGACCGGACCCGGGTTCTGCTCGTACACCTGTGAAAGCTCTAGGGTCCTCCGCTCGCTCAAGCTCCGCCCGATTTTTTGGCCGCAGATGTTGGCCACGTTTTGGATGACTTTGAGGTGATTTTCGGTGAAGGACTGTGGCGCTGAGACAAAATTCGCGATCACGCCAATGACGCGTCCGTCGCAGACGATGGGAACGGCCATTTCCGACTGCGGCATCCCATCTTTGTACATGGAGCGGGAATCGCGGTCCAGACGCGAAATGCGCTCCGCCGTGCCGCTCATCCCCACAGCCCCCATAATTCCCTCATTCAACGCCACGCTGTCGGCCATCTCCAAGACCTCGGATTCAAAACCCGATTTGCTTCGAAATGCCTTTTTCTGCCAGCAGCTTCGCTCTTCATCCAGCATGTAGATTAAGCAATGGTCAAATCCCATGCGCACGACCACTTGATTCGCCATGTCGTTGAGAATGGCATCGGCCGAGTTTTTCCTGAAAATGCTTTGGGAGAAGTAGCCAATGACCTCAAGCTGCGTCGAGGTCGAGGCCAATTCCTCTTTCACCAGGCTCAACTTTCGAGATCGGACAACAAGCCCCGTCAAAAGTGCCGTGATAGAAAGCAGAATTGCCCACATCCACCCGGGGTGAATCGCCGCAGATTCCACCATGTGGCTCTTGGGAGAAACGAAAAGTTGCGACTTGCGCTGCAACAACTCTTCCTGTGTCGTTTCATAGGACGCGACGTGGTCAGAAATGTCGAGGCGATTGACGACAACGCCATCGGCGACAACTAACAACGAGTCTCCCCGAAACATCCACCCGTTCAACCCAGTTTGGGGCCCCATGGGCAGTGGGTGGTCTTGCTTGAGAAAATACCACTCCCGAGTCGACTTGTTGACCAAGCTCATTGGAGCACCCTGGGTCCATTTGGGCGAATGATGTAGGATGACCCACGATTGAGATTCGACGATGCCGACCGGAGGGAACTCCCCAAACAACTCGACGTTCACATCCGCAACGTGGCGAAAGGAATTTTGGCCTTTTCCAAAGTCCAAGTCTTCCCATAGCTGAAACCGACTCATCAGCGCCTTGAGGGAATCTGGGATTTCGTAACTGGCATCCTTGCTGTTCGGTTCATCGAGCGCATGCCGGTTGGTGAAGTAGCAGTACAAATCCCGTTCGTCGTCACGCCAGATGCCGTGAATGACGTTGGGGGGAGCGGCATCCATGTGCGAAAAACTCAAGGGAGTCGCCTGGTCTTTCCACAAGCCTACCCCACCGTTGGAGCCCAAAATCCACCAATTCCTGTGGAACCGGAAATAGCCGTACCCCCCGACCCAACCAAATTTCTCACGAAAGACCGTCGGATAAGCGTTCAGGCTGATGTCTTTGGTCTGAGAACGACTGGTGTTCCGCATCGAGTCCAGGTCGTGGATGACCCAACGAAAATCCCCGTCCAAAAAAAGGTAGCCGTCCTCATCTTCCGGGTGGCGTTTGTAGATGAAGTGACTCACGTCCGCATTCCAAGGCACCCAGCTTCCCGCTGCACCCTCTTCCTTTTTCGCCTCCGCCACGTGCAGCCGCGCGTATTCCGGTTGCTCTTCCTTCAACAACCTCGCCATCTCCCACAAGTCCCCCGAATCCTCCAATTCCGTGACCGGTTGAGGCAGAATCTGTTGAGCCATCCCGGTGAAGGACAACCAACCAGCAGCCATCATCACGAGGAAGGCCAATGAGTTTATCAGGGAGAAACCACGCATTGCAGAGAGTAGGGACTTTTCCAAGATAGCAGAATTTACTTCCCTTCCAAGGGGAGTGCAACCCAGGTCACATGAATCGCGAGGTTTTGAAATCTTCTTCTCCCGAGTGCGACCACCCGCTTGTATCCTTCCTCCAAAACCAGCAGATTGCCCCCTTCCCGTGAGGGGAATCGCCTCTTCAGGCCGCCTGAAGAGGCGATCATCAAGTGGACCGCGCAGGACAAAAGCCAATCAGGAAGACAGCCATGGGCTTTGGGCTGAAAGGCAATTCACCCCACCGCCTACAGAGAATCTTGCAGACATCGAATGGACAAACCCCAGTTCAAAAAATGGCTTTGTCGAATGACCGTTGAGTCGACGTGATTCAGCCACCGATACCAATTCCCTTCTCCGTATGTCGTCGAACTCCACCAATACCCGTCAGATCCCAAATCACCATAGAAACCATCAAATCCTCCCGTCATTCCTCTTGCTCCTGCTGGTCGTGCATCAAAGCCAACGGCGTTCAGTCCATTGCTACTGTCAAAAACCCATCCTGACTGTGATTTAAGTGCGGTGCCTTCAGCACCGTCAAATCCTAATTCAGACAAGTGAATCTCCAATTCACTCCAGTCCTCATCTGACGGCACATGCCATCCTGAAGGACAAACATTTCTCTCATCGCGAACCACATGTCCGTTGTAGAGAAATCCGAATTGCTGGATGTATTCACCCCGTTCAATGACATTCTCAGGGAACACACACCACGCACCACCCGGCGTTGATTGCCAATCCGAAGCGTATTCCATCTCCGGAATTACGTCACCTCCGGCATATACCGTCGTGCGCAGATTTTCTGCAAACCAAACCTGTTCACCGATCTGCACAACCTCATAGGCATGCCCGTCAAATGTGACAGGGAGAAGTCCAAACTGACAACTGCCGTCGTCTTCAACAGCTTCAGCATCATAGTTGAGCGCATCCGGGTCGGTACAACCAGAAAATAGGCAACTACCGTCATCCTCGACAGCACTCGGATCATGGTTCAAGGCGTTGGAATCGGTACAACCCTGATGTTCTCTGCAACCACAAAACACACTGATGCAAACCAACAACAAGAGGTTTCTCGTGGTCATGTAATCCCAACGCTCTATGGCTCTATGGTGTTGCACAAGCATACATTCACAATGCAAAATGCACAGGATGGTGGACCCAGCAGGACAGAAGCCGAACACCATCAACCCGGATTTGATTTGAAAAGGCCCATCCATTGAGGATGGGCCTTTTTCTATGCTTGGGCCTCCTTGAGCACACAGAACCTCAACAAGATTCCCCGAACGCACTCAGGAAGTTCAACAAGTCAGCGGTTGACACTTCGCCATCATTATTTAAATCCTCTGGACATGAATTGTCAGAGGGTGGACACTCAGGAGCATCGTTGAGCCCTGAGTCGTAACCATTTTGGAAGGCTTCATCAAGAGCTTCATCGTAAATGCAGCTGCCATCGTCATTGGTTGCCTCTGCATTGTAATTGTCGGCACCTTCATAAGTGCATCCTGAAACAACACAAGTACCAAAATCACAATTGCCATCATCCACATTGGCGAGTTCATTGTAATTGCATGCATCCGGATACGTGCATCCTATCACCCCTCCCTCGGCATAAATGCATGTGCCATCATCCACATTGGCTGCCTCTGAGTAGTTGCAAGCAAGTGGGTCTGTGCATCCAGCGCAGGAGTATCCGACTTCAATGGTCTTCACATCCGTGCAGCCATTGGTGTGGGTCAAAGAAGCTGTGTACGTGCCGGCAGCAAGACCTGAAAGCTCAAACGCTGTTCCAAGATTGTTGCCCGCTTCGTCACTCCATGAAACGGTGCAAGCCGATGAGGCCAACGCCAAAGCATCCATCATGTCGAAGTATGAAATGCCAGCTGCATTCATTGCGTCACTCATCTCGTTGCCCCAAATTTCTCCCCAAAACATGCACATCATCGGATCATTGAACTCGATACACATCTCCATCTCAGGGCCCATCATGTACTGATGGAGAATGGACAGGGCCTCGTTGTCCGAGTGCACCGCCAAAGCATCCATCATTTCATAGTACGAAATGCCAGCTGCATTCATTGCGTCACTCATCTCGTTGCCCCAAATTTCTCCCC
>JBMZHG010000053.1:0-10025 GCA_049616325.1 Flavobacteriales bacterium
AAAGGCGAAACTCCAAACGATGAACATTTTTCAGAAAGTCACGCTCTCCACGGTCCTCTTCGCGGGTGCAATCGGTTTTGCTTCAGCCCAATCGGCCACATCGGCCACATCGGCCCTGGAGGCGGGATTGCATTCCGTGGCTGAATTCCATGGAATTACCACTCAGGAGGCGGTTGCCTCCGAGTCGTTGCGTGCAGAAGCATGTTTGGTTGGGCCCGCTCTCCGAGTTGTGAAAAACCCAGGAAAGGCGGTTCCTGCCTTCCAAATTCTGCCTGGCGGGCAGGACATGCCTTTGGAGCACCGTGTCTTGCAATCGACTTTCCGTCCTGCGGAAGGGGAATTCACCTGGCTGCAAACGGCTGAGGGGTGGTACGTCGTTCTTCCTTCGAAAGAGCGCTTTGAAACCTTGTTGAACCGCACTTCTTTTCCTGTCAAATGACGCAACAGGTTCTTACCCGCGCCGCGATTGCTTGCTTCGCATTGTTTGCCGGCAGCGCGCCCAATGTGCTGGCCCAAGTCATGATCAACGACGGTTATGCGGAAGCATGTTCCGGCGTGCTTTATGACACCAGCGGCCAAGGTGGATCAGGATACGGTCCTGCAGAGGATTTCACGTTGACCCTTTGCCCCGAGGACGGCACCAACGTGTTTTTGGAGTGGATCAACTTTGAATTGGACCCCGCATCGTTCATGACCATCTACGACGGCGACAGCAACGCGGCTCCTGTTTTGGCGTACAGTGCAACAGGGTCGTTTTTGGGCGACATTCACGTGGCGTCATCCAACAACGAAAGCGGTTGTCTGACCATCCATTTTGTGTCCAGTGCCAACCCGGATTCTGGGGGCATCTTTGGGGCGATCATCGGTTGCGGACAACCCTGTGAAGCTCCCATTCCTGTTGTCAATCCACTCAACCCCAGCCCGTTGTCTGTGTGTCCTGGAGAGGAAATCGATTTCAGCGCGGCGGCATCCATCTCGACGGGCGCAGACATTGAGCTGTACCAATGGGATTTCAACGCCGACGGCACCGTGGACCTGGAGTCCGACAGCCCCAATGCCGCTTGGACCTTTGACACGCCAGGCATCGAGCTTGTGCAGCTTTCGCTTGTGGATGCGGACGGGTGTGAAAGCGTGCAGCCGACGAACTACTTCGTCTACATCAGCACAGAGCCCGAGTGGAACACCACCGTGGTGGAAACGGCGTGTACGGGCGAAGATGTAGTGCTTTCGGTGAGCGTTGAGGGCGTGGCCTACACGCTTGAGCCAGGCAACGACTTCGGGGATGCGATTTCCTTGCCCGACAACGTGGGTGAGTGTTTTGTGAGCGAGATCAGCATCAATTCGTTTCTCCCCGGCGCCGTTTTGCTAGATGCAGGAGATGGCATTGAGAATTTCTTAGTCAACATGGAGCACTCGTTCCTTGGCGACCTCGACGTGACGTTCATCTGCCCCAACGGGCAAGAATTGCTGGTCAGTTCGTATCCGGGACCTGGAACGTCATTGGGTGTTCCGATCTACGGGGATACTCCCCCTCAGCCTGGTACGGGGTACGATTACTTCTGGAGTGCCGACGCCACCCTCGGTACGTGGGCGACTGAACCTGGAGGTGCGGACGGTTCTTTGCCTTCCGGTACGTACAGTTCAGAGACCTCCTGGGGGGCGCTGGACGGCTGTCCGTTGAACGGCATTTGGCAATTGGAAATCTGCGATCTGTGGGCAGCAGATAACGGCTTTGTGTTTGAATGGGGGATTGATTTTGCAGACACGTTGTATCCCGTGACGCAGTCGTTTACGCCGCAGTTTGGGCTGTTGTGCGACAGCACGTTCTGGGAGCCGGGAGCCAACTCCAACACCGTGTTGGCGGGCGATTGGAATTGCGCGGAAGTAACCGTGACCAACGGCGAAGCCGGACCGCAGACGTACACCGCGACCGCCATCAACAACTTTGGATGCACCTACTCCCAATCCTTCGAAGTGGAGTACGTCGAATTCAGCCCCACCATTCAGACGTCCTCGGACATCTTTTGCGGACAGGCGGTGGAGCTTGAGATGGTGTTGGCCAACGAAGTGGAAGGCGACGTGTCGGTGGTTTGGGGACCGGAAGAGTTCCTCAGTGACACGGTGGGCACGAGCGTGTTCGTTTCAGGGCTGGACGAACCGGAGTTGTTCACAGCAACCGTAGGCCAAACCTTTGATGCCTACCCAGGACTTCTTTGCGAGGCTCAATCGCAGATTGTCATTGGGACGTGTGAAATCATCATCCCCAACGTGGTGTCCCCTTACGGATCAAACAGCCTCAACGACAGGTTTGCCATTCCAGGCATCCAGTCCTACCCGGATGTGCAGCTTACGGTGATGAACCGCTGGGGCAACGTTGTTTTCCAAAGCGACGACTTTGCAGAGCAGCCTTTTTGGGACTGCGCAGCGGACGGGGCTTCTTCAGGCGTGTATTACTACGTGCTAACCATCCCGGTGGAACAAGGCCCACTCGTGGTGACAGACATCAACGGCCAGGGAGTGGAATACGAGGGGGAAGGGCCGTTCGTGTTCGAGGGGATCTTCCACATCGTCGACTGATTGAAGGTCGGATGCCGGAACATCCTTTGGACGTCTTGACGGCTTGGACCAACGCTCTGTTGGCCGAGCGGGACGAAGAACGAGGCCGGCTTTCCGAACTTCTCAAGGGGTCTTCCCTTAAAGTGAGAAGGGCCGAGGGGCTCACGTGGTCCCCTGTCGAGGTGACGGAGGCGTCGTACGCGTTTGGTGGGGCCAAGTGGCGCTTGGTATGCAAAGAAGGGGGAGGCCTGCCGGGAATTTTTCGGGTGGGAGGTGCGGTGCTGTTGACGCCCTTGGTGGACGCCAAGGACGCGGAAGAGATTGGCACGTGGCCGGCCCGCGTGATGAAGATGCGTGGCCTTGAAATGGATGTGATTTTGGAGGGCGACGGCCCCGAAGGTGTGGCCATTCAACACGTTTCTTGGACGGTAGACGCCCGTGCGGACGAGCGCAGTTACCAGGCCATGGCCCACGCGCTCAGCCACTGGGTGAACGTCGAGGAGCTGAAGTCCAAGTTGTTGCGTGACGCGGTGTTGGCCCTCGCTCCGTGGCCTGAGCTTCCTCATCCGGAGGATCTGGCTGGAGGAGACGAAGGAGGCTTGAACGAACGTCAAGCGGAGGCCGCAAGGGTCATTTGGTCGCGTGCACCGTTGAGTTTGTTGCACGGACCACCGGGCACCGGCAAAACGCGCACCCTGGTTTCTGCGGTGGCTGGGCTCGTAGCCTCCGGAGACAAGGTTCTTGCGAGCGCACCTTCGAACATGGCCGTTGATGTGTTGGTGGAGCGTTTGGCCGACGTGGGGCTGAACGTGGTTCGCGTTGGCCACCCCATGCGGGCGAGTGTCCACGTGCAAGACCGGACTGTGGACGCTGTGGTGCAATCGCAGCCCGAGTTCAGTCGGGTCACCAAAACCCGTCAAGAAGCCGAGCAGCGGCAACGCGAAGCGGACCGGTACGTGCGCAATTTTGGGAGCGAGCAACGGGAAGCGCGCCGGGCGGCCCGCGCAGAAGCTCGGAATTTGCGGAAAGAGGCTGATGAACTCGAGGTCTACTTGGCTGAAAAAGTTCTTCGCGAAGCGGACGTGGTATGTGGGACGCTTGTGGGGTGCGACGACCGCAGGTTGTGGTCCATGAATTTTGACGTGGTTGTGGTAGACGAGGCCGCACAAGCACTCCCTCCGGCAACGCTGATTGCCCTTCGGAGAGCCCCGCGTTTGGTGTTGTGTGGCGACCCGCATCAGCTTCCGCCGACGGTCAAGAGTCGGGACGGCAAGCCCCTGGAAAACACCGTGCTTGAGCGCTTGATTGCGGCTCATCCCGAGCACACCACGATGCTTGAAGTCCAGCACCGGATGCACGCATCCATCATGTCCGCAGGAAACGAACGGTTTTACGAAGGGAAATTGCAGGCCCACCCCGACGTCGCCCAAGTCACGTTGGAAGGGATTCTGCCTTGGTTGTGGGTGGATACGGCCGGGTGCGGGTTTGAGGAGTCGCGCTCGGAGGAAGGGGGAAGCGTGCACAACGAGGAAGAAGCGCGGTTTGTTTTGGATCGGGCTGCCGATTGGTTGCGCTTGCATCCCGCCATGAGCTTGGGCGTGGTAGCGCCGTATTCCGCGCAAGTTGAACTGCTTCGCGAAGGTTGGCATGCCCGGGTCGTGGCGGGCGAGGTTCCTTCAGGCGCAGACGTGACCGTCCATACCGTGGACGGATTTCAAGGCCAAGAGCGGGACGGCATGATTGTGTCGATGACACGCAGCAACGACCGAGGGGAAGTGGGGTTCTTGAGCGAGAGCCGACGGATGCACGTGGCCCAAACCCGCGCACGCAAAGCCTGCATGCTCGTAGGCGACAGCGCAACGTTGAGCCAAGACCCTTATTTGGGGTGGCTGTTGGAACACGCTCAAGAGCGTGAGGCGTACGCCAGCGCGTGGAGCTGGATGATGTGATGGCTTAGGCGGGATCAGCCTCGAAAGGAGCTTCCTCGGCGGCCTCTTCGTGGCCGACCGGGACTTGGCTTGCGTTTTTAGGTTGCTCCTGTCCGTCCACCACTTGCCATTCGTCTTGCGGGAACACTTCCACGATTTTCTGAAACGCAATCGAAGGGATGACGTAGCCCACCCCGAGCTGGTTCATGTGCTGGGAAACCTTGTCGTAGGCGTCGCGCACGTCAGTCGCACTGAGAAGGATGTGCTGGTTGCTTTCCTTTTCTGAACCACGGTCAGCGTCGAAGGTGGTCATGGCGACTTTGACGCGGAACCACTTGTCGCACTCCGGGTAGCGGATGACCTCGATGAGGTTGGTTTTGGTCAATTGCGTGATCTCAAACGGACGGATGCCCTCGTACTCGCAGATTTGGGTCATGCGGGTCTCGGCCTCGGTGTAGGTGTAGGCGTCCAAAACGAATTGCTCAACCTTCTTGACTTCCGCGCCTTCGCTGTCGAGTGACCGCGAACTCACCTTGCAATTGAACCAGTGCTTTACCATGATGCGAAGCTACGTGGGTGGGGTACCGCTGTTCACCAACGCAATGTGAAAATTGCTCACAGGTCATGCACATTTGGCGTACATCGGCGGTGTAGTTTGGTCGTCATGCAACTCCTGGAGGACACGTACATGCACAAAGGCCAGCGGCGCAAGCTGTTGGACGAATTGCGCGAGATGGGCATTGCGGACGAGCGTGTGTTGGAGGCGATGGATCGGGTGCCGCGTCACTTCTTCCTGGACTCGGCGTTTTCCCAATTTGCCTACACCAACAAGGCGTTTCCCATCGCCGCAGGTCAAACCATCAGCCAGCCACACACCGTCGCCAAGCAGAGCGAACTCCTTGCGGCGAATCCGGGCGACACGGTTCTGGAAATCGGGACCGGGAGCGGGTACCAATGTGCGGTCCTCTGTGCCCTCGGTCTCAAGGTTCACAGCATCGAACGCCAAAAAGCCCTTTTCGACACGGCTGGACCCCTCCTGAAATCCATGGGGTGGAAGCCCGCGTTGTATTACGGCGACGGGTACAAAGGCAAGCCCGTGTTTGCACCTTTCGAAGGAATCATCATCACGTGCGGTGCTCCGGACGTGCCGCAAGCCTTGCTCGGCCAGTTGAAGGTCGGGGGGCGCATGGTCATTCCTGTGGGGGACGGAGAGACGCAACGCATGTGGACCATCGACCGCATCAGCGAACGGGAATTCACGAAAAAGGACCACGGCAACGCGGCCTTTGTTCCCATGCTCACGGCACGGGCCCGGGACTGACCCAAGCCAAACCTACGCCCTCAAAATCTCGCTGAGGACAACTCAGAACAACCCGTCCACAGGACCGAGCCCTTCTCGGAGGATTTCCGGCACGTCTCCGGTGCAGTCGAGGACGGTCGAAGCTTCGATTTGGCCCATGCCGCCGTCCACAACCAAATCAACGACGTGGTTGTGCCGCTCCAAAATCAACTCGGGGTCGGTGGTGTATTCCAGGACCTCGTCGTCGTCGTGCACGCTGCTGACCACAAGCGGCTTGCCCAATTCTCGAAGGATGTGTTGGGCCACGGGGTGATCCGGCACGCGAATGCCAATGGTCTTCTTGCCGCTCTTGTAGAGCTTGGGAACCTCGCTTGACGCCGGAAGCACAAACGTGTAGGGCCCAGGCAACGCCCGTTTCATCAGCTTGAACATGGGGTTGCTGATGTGCTGGGCGTATTGGCTTAGGTCACTCAGGTCGGCGCACAACAACGAGAAGTTGGCCTTTTCCGGCTTGACTCCCTTGGCTCGGGCGATGCGATCAAACCCCTTGGCGCTTCCCAATTTCGACGCGAAACTGTAAACCGTGTCCGTGGGGCAGACCACGACGCCGTCCCGATTCAGCACGTCCAACACTTCCCGAACCTTTCGCGGGTCGGGGTTCTTGTCGTGAATCTTGATGAGGTGAGCCATGCGGGGCTACAGATGTCTTCTCGCAATCCGCGCGTGGCGGGCTGCAAAGGTTACGAGTTCGACTTGGCGTGGTCCTCCAAGAACTTGGCCAAACCGATGTCCGTCAACGGGTGTTTCATTAGCCCCACGATGGCGCTGAGAGGTCCAGTCATGACGTCGGCACCGAGTTTCGCGCATTCGATGACGTGCATTGGGCCGCGGACGCTGGCTGCCAGGATTTCCGTCCCGAAGTCGTAGTTGTCGAAAATGTTTCGAATGTCCTCAATGAGGTTCATCCCGTCCGTGCTGATGTCGTCCAAACGACCAATGAACGGGCTGACGTACGACGCTCCGGCCTTGGCTGCAATCAACGCCTGTCCAGGGGAGAAAATGAGCGTGCAGTTGGTGCGGATACCGTTCTCTGTGAAGTGGCTGATCGCCTTGATGCCCTCGGGAATCATCGGCACCTTGACCACAATGTTCTCGTGCAGCGCAGCGAGCGCTTCGCCTTCGCGAACCATGCCCTCAAAGTCCGTGGAAATGACCTCCGCGCTCACATCGCCGTCGACGATTTCGCAGATGGCTTGGTAGTGCGCCTTCACCGCAGCGTCTCCGGCAATGCCTTCTTTGGCCATCAAGGAGGGGTTGGTGGTCACGCCGTCGAGGATGCCAAGGGCTTGGGCTTCGCGAATTTGGTCAAGGTTGGCGGTGTCGATGAAAAACTTCATGGAAGGGGGTTGAGGGGTTGAATTTTCGTGAGGCAAAAGTAGGCGGATGGACGCACTTCAGACCGGTCGCACGAAGGCGATTTGTCCCCGCGGTGTCCACAATCTTCGTACCTTGAAGTCATGACTTCCCACGAGTTGGCCCAAATCCGAGATCGCGCCCAGCGAAAGCTTGCAGACCTGGAGGAGCGCATTGCGGAGTACCGCGAGCTCACCAAGCCCATCCCCCCGAGCGAGGCCATTGGTCGGGTGAGTCGCATGGACGCGATCAACAATCGGAGCGTCAACGAAGCGGCTCTGCGTCAGCTCGAGGAGGAGCATTCCCAACTTGAGAAAGCGATGGAACGGATGCGGGACGCGAAATACGGAAAGTGCATGCGTTGCGGCGACGACATTCCGGTGGGAAGGCTCATGCTTATGCCCGGGGCTTCGCGGTGTGTGCAATGCGTGTGAGGGCTGTACCTTCGCACCCACGATGTTTGCGACGCCTTCTTCCACACCGTCCTGGTTCATGCGCTGCGCTGCGGCATCGCTCGTCGCGTTGTGGGGCTGCGAATCGTCGTCCTGGGATTTGGGCGCGCCGGAGTTGATTCACGTCAGCGAGTACGAGCTCACCACCACGCTGTCCCAGGGGACCGCGGCGCACCGCGTTGAGGAAGTGTGGGTGTACAGCGCCACCGACGTGGTGGGGGTGTACCCGTTGCCCGCGACCGTCGCGATTCCCGAAGGTGAAGCGCAATCGATCACGTTGGTGCCTGGAATTCGTGCCAACGGGGTGTCGGCCACGCGTCGACCCTACCCGTTCTACGAGGCCAACGTGGTGGAGTTGGACGGGGACGCAGAAACAGAATTGGACCACGCTTTTGGAGGCGGGTACGTCGACACAGAGGCGTTGACGACCCACGTGATTTTGGCGGAAGATTTCGAGACGGCAAACCGGTTTTTGGAGAGTACCAGCAGCAACGCGGAGTTGATTCGAATCACCGAACCTTCCGAGGTGTTTGAGGGCGAGGCTTGCGGCTACATCCGGTTGGACAGCAACCACACCCAGCTCAACGCAGCGACCCACGAACAGTTCTACAACCTGCCGGACGACCGACCTTGCTATTTGGAGTTTCATTACAAATGCGATGTTCCGTTTGTGGTGGGGTTGGAGGTCATTGGGGGCAGCCAGGCGGGAAGGTTGGGGATTTTGGTATTGAACCCAACGTGCGAAGCAGACGGAACCTGCGTTTGGAACAAGATGTACCTCGACTTGTACCCGGCCTTGTCGTCGATGCCTGACGCGGGAAGCTTTGAAATTGGCTTGAACGCCAACATCCTTGCCGACGGAAGCGAAGGGAACATTTGGTTGGACAACTTCAAATTCGTGCATTTTGACGATTGACGTGTCGGCTCCCAAAGCAGCCTCAAATCGTCCCTGGGATCGGTGGTGGTGGCGGTACTTGGCGAGCGACGCCTTGGGGTCAGCATTGGCCTGGGCGACGCTTTTTGCCTTTCGGAAAGGGGTGGTGGAACCGCGTCGATTTGGCATGGAATTGGACATGCAGCCGGACGCCAATTTCTGGATGGCAATGGTGGCCGTTCCGCTGTTTTGGTGGGGCGTGCACGCCTTGATGGGCATGTACGCCGACGTCCGCCGACGTCATCGGGGATTGGAAGTTCGGCAGGTCATTCGTGCAGGTGCGTTTGGTGGGGTGATTTTGTTCTTCGCCTTGTTGCTCGACGACGTCACCCAAACCCACGTGGACCACTACCAGGCCCTCAGTGTTTGGTTGTCTACGCACGTGGCGTTGGTGATGATGGGGCGGTGGGTTTGGACTTCGCAAGTGGTGGCCAACGTGCAATCCGGCAAATGGGCCTTCTTCACCATCCTCGTGGGAGACGACGAAGACAACGCGCAATTCTTGAACGACCTGCACGATACTCCAGGAAGGAAGGGATGGAATGTGCTGGCCGGCATGAGTGAGGCTGATTTGGGCGCGGATTTGCGCAAGCTCGGGCAGTGGTTGGATGCCCACGAATTGGATCGTGCCGTGCTGACCACTTCCGTGTCGAAGCGTGAAGCCATGCTTGGTTGGGTTGCCATCTTGGAAGGCAAGGGTGTGGAGATTTTGGTGGTGCCGGGCGCCTTGGATTACATGGCCGGCACGGTTCGCTCAAGCAACCTCTTTGGCGTCCCCCTTGTGAACTTGAGTCGGGCCGGGTTAAGTCACGGAATGAAGGCGCTGAAGCGTTTTGTGGACGTGGTCGGTTCGGGGTTGGCGCTCGTGGTGTTGTCACCGGTGCTGGCCTGGGTGGCCGTGCGCATTCGCATGGGCTCCGACGGGCCGGTGTTTTACCGACAGGAGCGTCTCGGATTGCACGGAAAGCCTTTCAAAATCATCAAGTTTCGAACGATGGTTCCCAACGCAGAAGGCATGACTCCGCAGCTCAGTTCGGAGGAAGATCCCCGAATCACCCCGGTTGGCAAATTGCTGCGCAAGTCAAGGCTTGATGAGCTTCCTCAGTTTTGGAATGTTTTGAAAGGGGAGATGTCGCTCGTGGGGCCGCGTCCGGAACGGGCGTTTTTCGCAGAACAAATCGTGCAGCACAGCCCGCATTTTTTGCGTCTACAACAGGTACGTCCAGGAATCACCTCTTGGGGACAAGTGAAGTACGGGTACGCCGAGAATGTCAACGAAATGCGGCAGCGCCTGAGGTACGACATCATGTACCTCGAAAACATCTCGCTTTTGCTCGATTTGAAGATCCTCTTGTACACAGTACGTACAGTTCTTCGCCGAGAAGGCAAGTGATTTACATAATTTTTCCGAAATTGGGGCATGTTTGCCCTCGACCAAGCGG
>JBMZHG010000054.1:0-9655 GCA_049616325.1 Flavobacteriales bacterium
CCTCTCAAACGCAGACCATCACGATTCAGGACACAACGGCACCTGAGTTCACGTTTGTTCCTGCGGACGAGACTTCGGAATGTGGTGAGCCTTGGACGACCGAAATGGCAACGGCTTCTGACAACTGTGGCGAAGTCACGGTGACTGTGGAAGAGACCACCGTGGATGGCGATTGCGCCGGCTTGTTGGTCATCACACGCACGTTCACTGCGACGGACGACGCTGGCAACAGCACCACGGCCATCCAAACGGTCACGCAGGTGGACACGACAGCTCCATCGCTCAACGTCGCTGACGTGACCGTGGAATGCACCGACGAGGTGCCGGCTCCGGCTTACGAAGCGGACGACGCTTGCAGCGCGGTTGACGTGACTGTGACGGAAGAGGTTGTTCCAGGTGATTGTGCACAAGAGTCTACGATTGTTCGCACTTACACGGCGACTGACGGATGTGGCAACTCAACCACGGCAGTTCAGAACGTGTACATCGTGGACACCACGGCTCCTGAGTTCACATCCACCGAACCAGCTTCAATCACGCTTTACGAAGCGGATGGAGATGTGATTCCTGAGCCTTCTGCTGAGGTGATGGATGCGTGCGACGAGAACGCAAGCTGGGTTGTCATCGAGTCAGTCCTTGTGGACTTGCCCAACGACTACACCATTGAACGGGTCTACACGGCCACGGACGAATGTGGAAACGAAGCGACGTACACGAGCATCATCACGTACGTGGCCATTGTCGAGGGTTGCACCGACCCCGAGGCCTGCAACTACGACCAGTACGCGAACATCGACGATGAAAACTGCTACTTCGCCTTGCCAGGTTACGATTGCGACGGCAACTGTTTGGCTGACGAGAACGACAACGGAATCTGCGACGACCTTGAAGTGGCTGGATGCACGGATCCAACGAACCCAGGTTACAACCCTGCGGCCAACGTTGACGACGGCTCTTGCTTGGTCGGAGGTTGTGTCAACATTTCCGCCTGCAACTACGACGCCAACGCGGACTACCAGGTTCCAGGAACCTGTGAATTCACGAGTTGTGCAGGTTGCATGAATGCGAATGCATGCAACTACGACGAGGAAGCCACGTTGAGCGACGGTTCTTGTGTCTTTGCGGACTACGGTTACGACTGCGACGGAGTGTGTTTGCTCGACGCGGACGGAGACGGCATTTGCGACCAGTTTGAGGTTGCAGGTTGCACCGACCCGACCAACCCAGCATACAACCCGAACGCCACGGACGACGACGGCAGCTGTTTGCAGGGCGGATGTACGTTCACCTACGCATGCAACTACGATCCAAATGCGGATTACCTGGATCCCGCGTCGTGTGACTTCACGAGCTGCGCGGGTTGCACGGACCCCGAGGCCTGCAACTACGACGAATCGGCTACGTTGAACACTCCTGCGACCTGTGACTACCCAGAAAACTCGTTCGTGGACTGCGACGGGGTGTGCTTCAACGACCTCGACGGAGATGGAATCTGCGACGAAGAGGAAATCCCAGGTTGCACGGATCCTGCTGCGTCGAACTACAGCCCGTTTGCGACCGACGACAACGGAACCTGCATCATCGAGGTGGGAGGTTGTACGCTGCCATTCGCTTGCAACTTCGACCCAAGTGCGGACTTCTACTTGCCTGGAACTTGTGACTTCTCTTGCCTCAACGGCATGCCTTCGACCGACGGCGTTTGTTTGGACGAATTGGCTTGCAACTTCGGCATGGAAGAGCCCTGTTCATACTTCGACAGCGAAGGGCAGTTGTGTGCCACGGTGGGTTGCATGAATGAGTTTGCGTGCAACTTCGATCCAGAGGCCCAAATCAACAGCGGTTGCGACTACACCTCTTGCTTGGTCTACGGATGCACCAACCCCAACGCCTGCAACTTCAACTTGGAGGCGACCTCGGAGAACGGCACGTGTGAATACACGAGCTGCATCGGGTGCACGGACGACGGCGCGTCCAACTTCGATCCGTCTGCGACGATCGACAACGGTCAGTGCCAGTACGATGTGTTGGGTTGCACTTCATTGACGGCTTGCAACTACGATCCGGAGGCTACGCAAAACGACGGGTCTTGCGACTACAGCACGTGCTTCGGCTGCGTGACGCCATCGGCTTGCAACTACGATGAAAATGCGATTTACCCAGACGGTTCGTGCTTGTTCGCACCTGCTGGATTGGATTGCAACGGCAACTGCTTGTCGGACATCGACGGAGACATGGTTTGCGACGCAGACGAAGTCACGGGTTGCACCGATGAGGCCGCCACGAACTACGATCCTTCTGCCACGGAGGAGAACGGTTCATGTGAGTACCTCACGACGGGCTGCACAGACCAAACGGCTTGCAACTTCGACTACAGTGCACAAGTGGACAACGGTTCGTGCGACTTCGACTCGTGCGCAGGCTGCATTGTCTCTTGGGCATGCAACTACGACGAAGGAGCGACGTTGAACGACGGCTCGTGCATCTTCCCAGACGCCAACGGCGTTTGCCCAAGCGGATGCGAGTCTGATCTGGACGGAGACGGCGTCTGTGACGCGAACGAGATTGCGGGTTGCACCTACGCCAACGCAATCAACTTCACGCCATTGGCTACGGACGACGACGGAAGCTGCGACTTCGTGGGTTGCGTGTTGCCAGATTACAGCAGCTACAACGAGTTTGCCAACACCAACAGTGGAGACTGCACCAACGCACCTGGAAGTGCCGACTTCACGGGAGATGGCATCGTTCAGCTCGAGGACCTCTTGGAGTTCTTGATTGCCTACGGCACCAGCGGACCGGATTGGGGCATCGATTGGGTGAACGACGGTTGTTCTGTGGTTGCGATGGGAATCGCAGAAATGGATGTCAACACGACCGGTTGTACGTACCCAACTGCCTCGAACTACGACGCTTCGGCTGAGTTCGACATGGGATCTTGTGTGTGGCTCGGTTGTACGGATGCGGAAGCATACAACTACAACGACCTCGCCACCCTCGACGACAGCAGTTGCACGTACAACGTTTGTCCCGACTTCAACGGCGACGGACAGGTCCAAACTCAAGATCTGTTGGACTTCCTCATTGCTTGGGGTGCGGTGTACGAATAATCGAGAACGAACAGTCTGAACAGACTGACAGAACTACGGAAAGGGCTGCCCACGGGCGGCCCTTTTTGATTGGTTGAATGTGCGGGGGAAAGGAGCCTTAATTTCGAGGCATGAAAAAAGCAATTTGGATCACGGCGATGCTCACGGCAGGATTGCAATTTATCGCTACGGCACAGGATCGGCTTTGGGTGTTGAACGAGGGGCGTTACGATTGGGTCAACGGGAGCATTGAGGTGCCCCCAAGTCTCGGATATGTCGACGCTGACACGTGGGTGTACCAGGAATTTGCCGTGTTTGAAGACGCACGTTTTGCCACCGACCTGGAGTTGACAAACGAGCATGCGTTTGTGGCTTTGGAAGGCCGGGTGGTGAAATTGAATCTGGAATCGGGCTTCGTGGTGGCGCAGGCGGACGTTTTGGGCGTTCAAGAGTTGGCGTTGAGCCCGGAAGGGGTCCTGTATTTGACCCGCGGAGGCATTGATGCGACGACATACGAGCCCCTTGCCTTGTCAAGCTTCGTTGCGTGGCTTGACGCCGACGATTTGAGTTGGGGGGGAGAGTTGAATTCGGCGGAGGGACCGGCGTACCCTTCGCAAGAGATTGCGTGGTCAGAGGGCCAGGTATTTGTGGGGGTGAACAACGGTTGGGCGTGGCAAGCGGAGGTGGGCAAGGTTGGCGTTTTTGACCTTTCTGAAGGGACGTACGAGGAGTACGAATTGGGAGAAGGAGGCTCGAATCCCGTTGCCCTGCACTTTCACAACGGCTCTCTCCTTACGGTCAACAACGGCGACTGGTCGAGCACCTCGGTTTCCAGGCTGGATTTGAACGGCGCACCCGACGTGATTACGACCGTGCTGGAAGGAGTCAGTGCCGGATGCAATGCGTCGGCTGTCGTTGGTGACAGGCTCGCCCTCCAAGTCCAAAGCGAAGCAGGATTGCGTTCGCTGGATTTGGATTCCTGGACGTGGGAGATGGAAGGGCTGAATGAGGGCGCGGAATCGGCATACAGCATGACGGTGCATCCGCAGTGGGAGTGGATTTGTACAGGCACGACCGACTTTGTAGCCGAGGGGCACGTGGAAATCCGAGCCTCGGACGGCACGCTTCTGAGCGAAGTGGAAGTGGGGGTCGCTCCGGGCACGCTGGTGTGGCAACAGGCCGCGTCAGCGTCGTCCATCGAACGCCCCGTTTCATCCGTTCAAAGCGTTCATCCTTCCTTGACGGACCTCTCAGGGAGAGCTCTTCGAGAGGTTCCGACGGGTGCAGGAGTGGCAGGCATCCAGCTCGTCTTTGACGGTGTGCGAGTTGTCAAGGAGTTGCGCTTCAACAACTGACCAGTCCCGAAGTGCGAAATGAGAAAGCCCGGCCAAATTGGCTGGGCTTTCTTGTTCTTCGACTTGAGGTTCAGCGACGAATCACCTGGAGCTTGGCGTTTTGTGTGCCCGAAGCCGTGGTCACTCGGATCACGTAATGGCCGTTCGCCAAGCCTTGGATGTTCATTTGGCCTTGGACGTTGGCCTCTTCGGTCACAACACGGCCCTGCATGTCCAAGATGACCACGTGGGCAACCCTGTCGCCAGGCAAGACAAGGGCAGCTGCGCCTGAGGTGGGGTTGGGGAACAACTTCACGTCAGGCATGGAGGCGCTGTGGAGGGTCTCTGTGCTTGCCACCGTTGCGAACAGCCCGCGTTGAGCACAAAACGTCCATCCAGCTGCCCATACGTGGCCAGATCCTTGACCTACTTCGAGGTTGAGTTGGTCCACGGCGTACGTTCCGGTTGGATCAAAGTCAAACACGTCGTCCAACCCGGCCACTTCTCCCGACACCACGCCGTTCTCGTTGGCATAGGTGTTGAGAACGTCGTCGCCGTCTGCCAGGTCTCCGTCGTAGTCCAAGGCATCGACACCGCCCGTCACGACGATGTTGCTCAGGGTAAGGTCGCCCGCGAGGAATCGATCGTAAGCGTCTTCCACTTCGTCGACGAGTCCTTCGATTTCGATGCCTTCAGCGGTGTTGCAGAGCAAGCCGTTGCTCACGTGACCACCGGAGCCGTTGCGGAACAACAATCCCTGCTGTCCGCCAACGCCTACCAAAGTCCAACCGTCCACCGTAGGAGTGGAGTAGGGCATTTCGTCGGCACTGACGTTGCTGTCGTCGGAATCGTCGCCGTCCAGCTCGCCGCCGCGATCTCCTTCGCCCGTAGGTTGGTCCTGGACGGCCAACCAATTCATGCCGCCTCCATGAAAGCCTTGGTCCCAGTCGAAACTGTCGTCTCCACAGAAGGCTACCAACGCGTGATCTACCGTGACAGCTCCACCGAAGAACTCAATGCCGTCGTCCAAGTTGGAAACGATTTCAACGTGATGAATGGTTGTGCCTGAGCCGACACCTGCAAGCGTCAAGCCGTTGATTTCATTTGCAGCACCGAGCTGGGTCCCGCCGTGCCGGATGCTGACGTAGGTCAACACACCAGAATTGTCTTCGTCGTTGTTTCCGCCGTAGGTGGCTTGGTTGTTGTCGGTCGGGATGCCTTCCACTTGGGCAGGACCTCCGAAGTTGGTGGTCGCGTCACCCAAAACAATCAAACCGCCCCACTGGCCTCGTGTGTTGTACGAGGTCGAGCCGTCCAAGGCATCTCCGCCGTACGTAAAGATGATGGGGCAGTCGGCCGTGCCTTCGGCAAAGATTTGGCCTCCTTTCGCCACAATCATGGCCGCAGCGTCCACACCTGAACCGGCAGCGCCCTTGACAACCGTTCCGGCCTCCACGGTCAAGGCTTGGCCAGCATTGACAAACACATACCCGTCAAGGATGTAGTTGTTGTCGCACGTCCAAGTGGTGGTGCCTGTGCCCTCGCCGTTGTCGGTGACCGTGACGTCCGTGCGTTGAGAAAGAGGGGGGCAGTCGCATTGTGCGCTGGCCATGGATGTGGCGGTGAACAAAGCCGCGGAAAGAAAGAGTCGAAACATGATTTGGGCTGTGAAATGGTTTACGAGGCAAAATTGACCATCCCAACGCTGCCCCAGGGTCAAACCCGGTTTACGAGATTGTTAAGTGGCGAACAAAAAAAGGCCCCTCCAATTGGAGAGGCCATGAAGTCATTGTTGACCCAGTGTTCAAAGTGTGTAGGACAAGCTCAGGGAGAACGTCCGTCCACTCGTGTTGGCGAGCCAGTTGTAGTCCACGCCTTGGAAGGTGTACGTCTTGCGGTCCAAGGGATTCAAGAGGTTGCGCGCACGGAAACGAAGCGAGAAGTTCTCACCGAACCGCTGCGACACGTTGAAGTCCAGAGCAGGAGTGGGGCGCTGGTAGATGTCTGGGGCACCTCCTTCCGTAACGAGGAACAACTTGTCACCCTGGACGTTGAACGCCACAGCTGCATTGAACTTGGCGCTGTCTCCTTGGTAGTTCAACATCGCGTTGACGATGTAAGGGCTCTGTCCAAACAACGGACGCGTGTCGGGGTGGTTGGGATCCGTCGCACGGATCATTTCCAATTCGTCGTCCCAAATCCGCGCCTCGGACTTAATCAAGGTCACGTTGCCCGTCACGCTGAAGTTGTCCAAACTGGGGCTGAGGTTGCCCAACTGCTTTCGACCTTCGAACTCAAGACCCCAAACGTTGGCGTAAGGCACGTTGGACCACGTGTACTCCGTGTTCACCGCGGCGAGCACCGACGTTTGCTCGATGGGGTCCGTGAAACGCTTGTAGAACACGCTCGCGCTGACGACTTCACCGAGGTTGGGGAAGCGCTCGAGGCGGAGGTCGAGGTTGTCGATGGTCGTCTCGCCCAAGTTGGGGTTGCCCTTCAGGGTCTCGAGCCATTCGAAGTTGAACGAACGGAATGGGGCCTTCTCGCGGAACACGGGGCGCGCAATGGTGCGGCTGTAGCCGAAGCGCAAGTTCGTCAACTTGATCGCATCGAGCTCGCCCAACGCGTACGTCACGTTCAAGCTGGGCATGAAGTCGAGCTCGTTCAATCCGCCTTGGAGCTTTTCAATTTGCTCTTCGGTCAGGTCGTCCACCATGTCGATTTTGCGGCTGCGGATGTACATGTCGGCCGCTTCTACGCGCATGCCGACGTTTCCTGAGAGCCGCTCGTTGCGACGGATGTCCATCATGCCGTACCCGCCAATCACATTCATGTGGGCGTCGTCCGTGTTGACGAGGTCCGTCAAAAGTACGGTAGACACGTAGTCGGAACCGTCTGCAGGGTTGATCACCAGGTTCTCCGGCGCGAAGTAGGCTTCGAGGTCGCCACCGACCTCGTTCAACAAATTCTGGTTGCTCGCCTCAAACCCAAATTGATTTTCTTCGTGAGCTCGCGTTGTGCGTACAAAGCTGCCGCCGGCAGAGAATTTGGCGTCTTCCGCCCATTCCACCGACAAGGGTTGTTCCACGTGAAGCTTGACGTCCGTGCGGTTTTCGTTGAGCACACGGAAGTAGCGCGTGGGAGAGGGGTAGAAGCTCTGGTTGATGCTGTAAGTTGTGTCGCCCTCTTCGACGCGGTAGTTGTTGAAGAAGACGCGCAAGTCAGGGGTGTTCAACGTGCCTTGGGCGTGGGAGGCGTTCCAGCGAATCTTCGTCTCTGACGCAGGCATGAAGTGCTCGCCGCGCGCCTGGAAAATGTTGAGTTCGCGTCCCTCGTAGCGGTGCGTGATTTGTTGCTGGAAGTCGTCGTGATCTCGCGGGTTGATGCCGTCCTGCAAACGCGTGGAGGACGTGCCGCTCATGTTGGGCATGGCCATCAGGCTGACCTTGTTGAACTCGTTGAGCTTGTAGGAGAGGTTCACCAAAGCGTTCCACTTGTACGTCGCATCAGAGCGGGTGTCGTTGTAGTAGCGGTCCAAGCCGAGGCTGTCTCCCTGGATGCTTCCTCCTGCGTAACGGCCGTACTCTCCACCGTCGTAGTGGTTGAAGTTTTGGCCCCATTGCAAGCCCACGATGTAGCCGAGTGGACGCCCAAACAACGTCGTCCGGTTGCCCATGCTCAAGCTGTGGCTCCAGTTCAACGGTGCCGAGCGACGGTTCACCGCCCAGGTGTTTCCGAAACTTTGGCCAATGCCGGTCAACTGCGCGTTCATCTGTGCGCTGAGCGGTGCCATGCCTTCGGAGGCCAACGCACTCATGCCGTTGCTCCCGCTCAAATCAACAAGCTCGCCGCCGTTGTTGTCCAACTGGGGCAGAACCACGAAAGGAGGAGTCTGTCCGGGTCCAAACCCAATGTCGCCTTGGTTGATTCCCAATTCGGTGAGCTGGTCCCCGTAGCCGAGGTACACCAAGGCGTCGTAGAAATTGGCGTTCTGCTCGTAGGGCCAATCCTCAGACGTCACACCACGAACTTCGTTGGGGAGGGCTCGCCCACCGTCATCAAAACCGAGCCAGTCGGTGCTTCCAACGTTGGAAGACAGCACGTTTTGGAACGTCGTTTGGTCGTTTATGCCGACCGTAGAGCTGTAATTCAAGGTGAATTGCTCGGGGAAATCCTTGGTCTCCACGCTGATGTACGCGCCGGCCCAGTCGCCTGGGAGGTTGGCGGTCTGGGTTTTCATGATGACCAAATTGTCCACCAGGTTGGTGGGGAAGAGGTCCATCTCGATGCTGTTGCGGCGAGGATTCATCGAGGGAACCTCCGCACCATTCAAAGTCGTTTTGATGTAACGGTCACTCAACCCGCGCACAAACACGTAGTTTCCAACCGTGCTCACGCCGGGCACGCGCTTGATGGCTCCAGCGGCATCGCTGTCCCCCGCTTGCTTGATCTGTTGGCTGGAGATGAAGTCCATGCTCGCCGCGCTCTTCTTCTTGATGTTCTCCATGTACACGTCGCGCGAGCGGTCCACTTTGGCCACCACTTCCGCGGCTTGCTCGATGACGTACGTCTCGATGTACAAGTTGAAGTCCAAAATCACGACGTCGTTCGCCACCGTCACGGTCTCCACGATGGGGGTGTAGCCAATGAAAGATCCTGTGACTTCGTACGTCCCGGGAGCCAGTCCGTCCAAACTGAAGTTTCCATCGAGGTCGGCCATGGCACCCAGGTAAGGGTTCTTGATCACCACGTTCGCACCGATGAGGGTTTCGCCGGTTTGGGCATCCGTCATTTTGCCGCGGATGGCACCTTGACTCCAAGCAGTTGCCGCGGTCAACACCAAGGCAAAAAATGAAAAGAGACGCATCATGCTCCCAGAATTTTTGCAAAGTTCCAGGGAGACTGAGGTGAGAAGGTGAACGCAGTGTTAAGGTTTCGCTTAACATAGCGCCGTTGCACTCGGTCGGTGATGAGGCTTGATTGAGATTAAATCAAAAATACAAACCAAGAACCCATAAGCACTTTTAACCAAGCAGATAGGGATTTGTAATTTTGCGAAACAGTGCGATGCATGGCAGCAGGCGCGCACCCCATCCACGGCACCCATTTCCATCCCCAAGGCACAAGGTCCATGGCCCACCAAGTTCCAAGCGCAAGCATGGCAAAAAGGAACAGAAACAGGCCCAATTTGGTTTGCTTGGTTGTGAGCCTGGCTGCCAGGGTTTGATGGCCTGC
>JBMZHG010000055.1:0-9397 GCA_049616325.1 Flavobacteriales bacterium
CGAATAGAAGTCGGTGTAGTCGCCGACCTCGACCGGCATGTGCATGGTGACGGTCGCTACGGGCACGAGGCAGGAAGCGTGGGCGTCGGTTTGGTCACGGAGGTCCGGGCAGTCGGCCGCCATGAGGGCTTGGACGCGCTTGCGCAGGGTGACGGTGGCCGGCTTTCCGAGCTTCATGAGGGGGTTGAGCACCGGGGCGGCAAGCACTTCCTCGGACAGCCCGAGGTCATTCAACAACCCCAGTGCGTGGAGGGCGCTGAGGTCGAGGACCCAATCGCCGAGGCGCATGCCCGGTCGGGCCGAGCGGTCAGGCGTCGAGAAGATGCCAAACGGGAGGTTGGCGAGCGGGAAATCGTGGCCTGCAGGCACGTCAATCCACGAGGTCAAGGAGGCGTCGGTCATGGTGCGAAATTAGGGCAGGCGCCGGCGAGTGAGGTTGAGAAGCGATTGCCGAACTTTGGGCGAATGGAATTCGACTTGGAAGCGGAAAAGCAGGAGATCCTTCGGAGGTACCGTGGGCTGTTGCGTGCGGCGAAAAATTCCAAGAAGCGTTCGGAACGCAAGGCGATTCGCAAGGCGTTTGACGTGGCGCTCGACGCGCACAAGGACATCCGGCGCAAGAGCGGGGAACCGTACATCTACCACCCCATCGCGGTGGCGCGGGTCGTGGCCGAGGAGATGGGCTTGGGGACGATCAGCATCGTGTGCGCGCTCCTGCACGACACCGTGGAGGACACCTACATGACGCTGGAGGACGTGGAGCGCATGTTTGGGCCCAAGGAGCGAGCCATTGTGGACGGGCTGACGAAGATGAGCGGGGTGTTCGAGCCGGGGACGAGCGCCCAGGCCGAGAACTTCCGGAAGATGTTGCTCACGTTGAGCGACGACGTGCGGGTGATCTTGATCAAGCTCGCGGACCGCTTGGACAACATGCGGACGCTCGAGCACATGCGTCCCGACAAGCAGCAGAAAATCGCCTCGGAGACGCTGTACATGTATGCGCCGCTTGCGCATCGTTTGGGCTTGTACAACATCAAAACGGAACTCGAAGACCTCAGCCTGAAGTACAAGGAACCGGAGGATTACGGCGAGATCAGCGCACGTTTGCGAAAGACCAAAGCCGTGCGTACGCGCTTCATCAACACGTTTACGGTGCCCATCAAGCAAAGCCTCGACGAGGCCGGGCTGACCTACGAAATGATGGGGCGGCCCAAGAGCGTCTTCAGCATTTGGAGCAAGATGCAGACCAAGAAGGTCAGCTTTGAGGAGGTGTACGACGTGTTTGCGATTCGGATCATCTTGGACACGGACGAGGCGAACGAGAAGGCGGACATTTGGCGCACGTACAGCATCGTCACCGACTACTACCAGCCCAACCCGGACCGCTTGCGCGACTGGATCAGCCTGCCGAAGGCGAACGGCTACGAGTCGCTCCACACCACCGTCATGTCGCCTACTGGCAAGTGGGTGGAAGTCCAAATCCGCAGCCGCCGCATGGACGACATGGCCGAGCGCGGCCTTGCGGCCCACTGGCGCTACAAGACGGACGGCGGTTCGAACGAAAGCGACCCCTCGCTCAGTCCCCAACAGCGCGCCGAGGCGATTGCCGCCAAGGGGGGCGACAAGATTGACGCGTGGCTGGGGCAGATTCGGGAAATCCTCGAAGGCGGCGAGGCGGACGCGCTGAGTTTCATCGACGAATTCAAGCTCAACCTGTTCGCCGACGAGGTCTACGTTTTCACGCCCAACGGCGAACTGATCACCTTGCCGTCCGGCGCCACGCCGCTCGACTTCGCCTTCCGCATTCACACCAAGGTGGGTTCGCAGTGCATCGGCGCCAAGGTCAACCACAAGCTCGTGCCGCTCAGCGAACCGCTGACGAGCGGCGACCAGGTCGAGATCATCACCTCCCGGAAGCAGTCGCCGAAGGAGGACTGGCTGCAATACGTGGTGACGGCCAGCGCGCGGTCCAAGATTCGGCACGCCCTGAAGGAAGAAGAGCGCAAGCAAGCGCTGGAAGGCAAGGAGAAGCTTCGGAAATGGCTCCGCAAAGTCGGGGCCGACAGCAACCCCGACAACGTGACGGGCATGCTCCGGAAGTTCAAGGTCGATTCCGAGTACGAACTTCATCACCGCATCGCCACCGGGCGCATCGACCTCGACCGCGTCGGGGGCTTCGCCATGAAGTCCGGCAAACTGGAATGGGAACGCGGCCCCGAGCCGCTGCCTTCGAAGAAGTCACGCACCACAGACCCCGAAGCGGCAAGCGTGAGCTCACTGAAACAGCAGGCCGGCGACGTCTTGCTCATCGGCGATGCCCAACAAAAGCTCGACTACGGCCTTGCCGCCTGCTGCAACCCGATTCCGGGAGACGACGTCTTCGGGTTCATCACGGTCAGCGGCGGCATCAAGATCCACCGACGCTCCTGCCCCAACGCCACCAACCTCTTGTCGCGCTACGCCTACCGCGTCATGAAGGCGGACTGGGCGAGCCGGGCTGCGGCGCAGTTTGAGGTCAGCATGGGCTTCACAGGCATCGACGACGTCGGCCTCGTACACGCCGTCACCAACGTCATCTCCGCCGACATGCGCGTCGACATGCGCGCGGTGAGTTTTGAAACCCGAGACGGCATTTTCGAGGGCAAAGTCCGGGTGGTCGTGTCCGACACGGACCACCTGCACGCCCTCATCACCAAGCTCGAAGCGGTGCCCGGGGTGCACACGGTCGAGCGGTTGCAGGAGGAAAGTTGATGCGCGCATTTCTCTTTGCACTCGCAGCCTGGACCTGCATTTCGAGCGGGTTGGCGCAAACGGTGGAGATTCTGACGGCCGGCCAGATCCTTCGCGACCCCGCAGTCACCGAAGCGCAGCGCCTCATTGGCAACGTCACGTTGGGTCACAAGGACGCGGTGCTGACCTGCGACTCGGCGTGGCGGTACGACAGCGGAGACGTCGAGGTGTTTGGGAATGTGGTGATGAATCAGCCGCCGTCGACGCGGCTTACGGCAGACTATTTGGCCTTGCGACCGGGGGACGAGTGGGCCCAGGCGGAAGGCGCAGTCGTGCTGACCCACGAAGACGTCCGGCTTCAAGCTCCCTCCCTTTCCTACCAACTCGATGCGCGTCGGGCGCGGTACAGGTCGGGAGCCCAAATCGCGGAGGACGGCTGGACGGTGACCAGCGAAACGGGCCGGTATTCGGTGGGCAGCGCGGTCATGGAACTCGGCGGCAACGTGCGAGCCACGAAGCAAGGCGACACGCTGACGAGCGATTCCTTGCATTGGATGCGCGAGGCGGAGCGGTACGTTTTCCTGGGTCGGACCCGGTGGGCAAGCGAGGGCCTGAATTTCGAATGCGACCGCGGCAACGTCGTGCTGGCGGAACCTCAGGGGGCGAACGGCGACTCCGAGCGCAAAGAGCCCGTGGGTTGGATGTCGGGAGGCGTGGTCGTGACGGACGGTGCAGACGAGGTTCACGGCGACAGCCTGCGCTGGGACGAGGAGGTAAGCGAAGTTTGGCGTGAGGTGGTGCTCCGCAGCGGAAACGGCGCGAGCGAAGTCCACGGCGCGTATGCGTTGCAACAGAAATCCGACAGCACGGACCTTGTGCTCGGCCGAGACGAGGCCCGCGCGTGGTTGCGGCAGGTCGACAACGGCGACACGTTGCTGCTTGCGGCCGTCGAATTGCAGCGTGCTCGAGGGATCCTGACCGCCACGCGAAACGTGACACTGGTGCAGGACAAACTCGTGGGCGTGGGCGATTCGCTCGCGTGGCGCAACGCGGAAGACGGCACGAAAGACGGCACGGGTGGGCCAGGCGGCGGTGATGTGATTCGGATGTTTGGAGCGCCGGAACTGTGGTCGGACGGCGACCGGCTGTCCGGGGACTCGCTGCGCCTGTTCCTCGAGGACCAGCGGCCCACCCTGCTCGAGATGCGGGGCCACGCTCGGGTGCTGTCGCCGGCAAACGACACGCTGGCGCACCGGATTCAGGGACGCGATTTGGACGCGTATTTTCTCGAAGGGGAACTGGACCGAGTGAAGGTGCTGGGTAACGGAGAACTGACCTACTTCGAGCTGCCGGAGGGCAAGTCGGGCACCGTTCGGATGAACCGCGCGCTGTGCGCGGAAATCACGCTCCGCATCGAGAACCGCAAGCTGACGGGCATCGGACTGAACCAGAGCCCCAAGGGCAGCATACGGCCGCTGCGGAACGGCGAGAATTTGGGGGAGTTTGAGGTGGGCGAAGCGCCGAGGCTGGGGCCTTGGGAAACTTCCCAACAGCGCCCTCTGCCTGAATGACATGCCCTATCTTCGCGGCTGCATGGCGAAGGACCAAATTTACGAGCAAGTGGAAGGGCTGTTCGAAGCCTACCTCGAGCAAAACGGCCACCGGAAAACCCCGGAGAGGTTCGCCATCCTGCGCCAGATTTACAGCTACGACGGCCACTTCGACGTGGACACCTTGTACGAGGTCATGGAACAAGGGCCCTACCGCGTGTCGCGCGCCACGTTGTACAACACCCTCGACCTGCTGCTCGATTGCAACTTGGTGAGGCGCCACCAGTTTGGCGATCAAGGTGCGCAATACGAGAAATGCCACCGCGTCAAGCAGCACGACCACGTGATCCTTGCCGACACCGGGGAAGTACTGGAGTTTTGCGACCCGCGCATCCAGCAAATCAAAGCCACCCTCGAGGAGTTGTTTGACATCGAGGTGATGCACCACAGTTTGAACATCTACGCCCGCAAGCGGGCATCCACCCCTCAGGCCTCCGAGCCTGCTTCTATTTCTGCAACGCATGAAAGTTGACGTCCTGCTCGGCCTCCAATGGGGCGACGAAGGCAAAGGCAAAATCGTCGACGTACTCACCCCCGAGTACGACGTCATCGCACGTTTCCAGGGTGGACCCAACGCGGGCCACACCCTCGAATTTGACGGAATCAAACACGTCCTGCACACCATCCCCAGCGGCGTGTTCCGCCCCAACACCTTGAACGTGGTGGGCAACGGCGTGGTCATCGACCCAATCATCTTCAAGAAAGAGATCGACGCGCTTGTGGGGTTGGGGGTGGACGTGGCCGCGAGTTTGGCCATCAGCCGCAAGGCGCACCTCATCCTCCCGACCCACCGCCTGCTCGATGCGGCGTCCGAGGCGGCCAAGGGAAAGGCCAAAATCGGCAGCACCCTCAAAGGCATCGGCCCCACCTACATGGACAAGACCGGGCGCAACGGCCTGCGCGTCGGGGATCTCGAGAGCCCGCATTTCGAGGAGCGTTACCACGCCCTGCGCGACAAGCACGAGGGCATGCTCGCCCAGTTCGACGGCTTCGAGTACACCCTCGACGACGCGGAGTGGCTCAGCGCGGTCGACTTCCTTCGTACCCTGAAGCTCATCGACTCCGAACACGAACTCAACGACGCGTTGAAGGCCGGGAAGCGCATCCTCGCGGAAGGAGCGCAGGGCACGATGCTCGACATCGACTTCGGGACCTACCCCTTCGTCACGTCCTCCAACACGATCTCGGCCGGGGCCTGCACGGGCCTGGGCATCGCCCCCAACCGCGTCGGTGAGGTCATCGGCATCTTCAAGGCCTACTGCACCCGTGTCGGATCTGGCCCCTTCCCCACCGAACTTCACGACGAAGTCGGCGAAAAAATGCGGGCGGAAGGGCACGAGTTTGGTGCCACCACGGGACGTCCCCGTCGGTGCGGGTGGCTCGACCTCCCGCAACTGCGCTACGCGGTCGACGTCAACGGCGCGACCCAACTGAGCATGATGAAGGCCGACGTCCTCGGCTGCTTCGACGAAATCCACGTCTGCACCCACTACATGCACCGCGGCGAGAAGATCGACCACCTCCCCTTCGGTATCGAGCCAGACGAGGTCGAGCCCGTCTACACGACCCTCCCCGGGTGGCCCGGCGACCTCACCGGCATCCGCACCCTCGAGGAAGTGCCCCAGACGCTTCTCGACTACGTCGCCTTCATTGAAGAGGCCGTGGGCGTCCCGGTCACCGTCCTCAGCGTTGGACCCGACCGCGCCCAGACCCTCTCCCTCAAACTGGCCCAGCCCGTCGGATGATCTACTGGTTCACAGGCCAACCTGGCCACGGAAAAACCACGCTCGCCAAGGCCATGCTCGCCCACCTCGCCTCCGAAGGCGTAGAAGCCTTTCACGTGGACGGCGACGACCTCCGAGCCTTGACCACCAACCACGACTACAGCCCGGAAGGACGCGAGGAAAACATCCGTCGCGCCCAGCTGCTCGCCCAGTACCTCCAATCGAAAGGACACACCGTGGTGGTGAGCCTTGTGGCCCCTTACCGCGAAATCCGGGAAGAATTGAAGGCCGCTGCCGAAGTCACCGAGATCTACGTGCACACGTCCGAGACGCGCGGAAGGGAAGGCAAGCACGCGGACGATTACGAAGCCCCGCTGGCCAACTTCATCGACATTGACACCACAGGAAAGGCCGTGGAAGACAGCCTTCACGAGGTTCTCGACGCAATCGGACAACGCCTCTAACCCTCGCTTCGAATTTCCCACTATATTTGTAGGATTATGGACGCCAAACAATCTCGCATCCGCCACTTGGCCAAGACGGTCACCTGGCGACTCGTCGGCACCGTCGACACCATCCTGCTGGGTTGGCTGGTCTCCGGTGACGCCACCATCGGCTTGACCATCGGGGGGCTTGAAATGGTGACCAAAATGGTGCTGTACTACCTTCACGAACGGGCTTGGTTCCGCTACGGACGCCTCGGACGGGAAGAAAACGACGACACGACGACATGAACGACACGACCTACAACCTCGACCACCTGACGGAACTCGAAGCCGAGTCCATCTACGTGCTGCGTGAAGTCGCCGCGCAATTTGACCGCCCGGCCATTTTGTTCTCAGGAGGTAAGGACAGCATTGTCGTGACGCACCTCGCCGCCAAGGCCTTTGCGCCCGGCCGCATCCCCATGCCGTTGGTCCACATCGACACCGGCCACAACTTCCCCGAAACCCTCGAATTCCGCGACAACCTCGTCGAACGCCTCGGCGCCCGCCTGATCGTCGGCAGCGTTCAAGCGACCATCGACTCGGGCAAAGTCCAGGAAGAGACCGGCGCCAACGCGAGCCGCAACCGCCTGCAAACGACGACCCTCATCGACACCATCGAAGAACACCAGTTCGACGCGTGCATCGGGGGCGCCCGTCGCGACGAGGAAAAGGCCCGCGCCAAGGAGCGTTTCTTCTCTCACCGCGACGACTTCAGCCAGTGGGACCCCAAGAACCAACGCCCCGAGCTTTGGAACCTCTTCAACGGCATGCACGCGCCTGGCGAGCACTTCCGCGTCTTCCCGCTCAACAACTGGACGGAGCTCGACGTGTGGAACTACATCCTCCGCGAGAACATCGCCCTGCCTTCGCTCTACTACGCGCACGACCGCGTGTGCATCCGCCGCGCAGGCCAAATCCTCGCCCACTCCGACTACCTCAACCTCCGCGAAGGTGAAACGCCCGAGATGATGCATGTCCGTTTCCGGACCCTCGGTGACCTCACGATCACCGGCGCCTTTGAAAGCGACGCCGACACCCTCGAAAAAATCATCGACGAAGTCGCAGCAACCCGAATCACCGAACGCGGCGGCCGCATGGACGACAAGCGCAGCGAAAGCGCGATGGAGGACCGCAAAAAAGAAGGGTATTTCTAAACAGCGACGTTGAACACGCGAAGGCACGAAGCAATGGCAGCAGCAACCACACCCGACCACAACGGCCTCCTCCGATTCACCACGGCAGGCAGTGTCGACGACGGCAAAAGCACCCTCATTGGGCGCTTGCTCTACGACAGCAAAAGCATTTTTGAGGACCAGCTCGAGGCCGTGGAATCGGCCTCAAGCCAAAAAGGCATCGACGGCACCGACCTCAGCCTCCTTACCGACGGCTTGAAAGCGGAACGCGAACAGGGCATCACCATCGACGTGGCCTACCGCTACTTCGCCACCCCCAAGCGCAAGTTCATCATCGCAGACACTCCGGGTCACATCCAGTACACCCGGAACATGGTGACCGGCGCCTCCACGGCCGACCTCGCGATCATCCTGATTGACGCACGCCACGGACTGCTCGAACAAACCCACCGCCACAGCTTCATCGCCTCCCTCTTGGGCCTCCGCCACGTGGTGGTCTGCGTGAACAAGATGGACCTGGTGGACTACAGCGAAGACCGCTTCAACGAAATCGTCGCGGCCTACAAGGACTTCTCCTCCCGCCTGGACATCACGGACATCAAGTTCATTCCGATCAGCGCCCTTCACGGCGACAACGTGGTGGACCGCTCCGACAACACGCCTTGGTACGGCGGAGGCACCCTCCTTCACCACCTTGAAACGGTCCACGTCGGCGCCGACCGCAACCTCCAGGATTGCCGGTTCCCCGTCCAGTACGTCATCCGACCCCAAACCGACGCCCACCGCGACTTCCGCGGCTACGCCGGCCGCATCGCTTCCGGCGTGTTCAAGCCCGGCGACAAAGTCGTGGCCCTGCCTAGCGGCAAGGAAAGCACCGTCGACCAAATCCTCGTGGGCGACACGCCCCTCGACAAGGCCTTCCCTCCGTTGAGCGTCACGATGACCCTCACGGACGACATCGACCTCAGCCGCGGCGACATGCTCGTTCGCGCCAACAACCAGCCTGAGAGCACCCAAGCCCTTGACGCGCGCATTTGCTGGCTCAGCGAAGCGCCGCTCAACCCCGCTACCCGCTACGTCCTGCGTCACACCACGCGCGACGTGCAAGCCAAGATCACCGAGGTCCTCTACCGCATCGACATCAACACCCTCCACCGGGTGGAAGAAGATGTCACCATCGGCGTCAACGACATGGCCCGGGTCCGCATCAAAACCGCTTCCCCCCTCCTCACGGACGGCTACAAGGACAACCGCAGCACCGGCTCCTTCATCCTCGTCGACCCCTCCACCCACCTCACCGTGGCGGCCGGGGTGGTTGGTTAAAATTCCGTCAACCAACTGTTCGGTCTTGCCCTCATGAAGTAATCCAGAATTCTGACTGGAACTTCATTGAGTTCGAACAAAATGACTTTTTGATTGGACATCGTGAGACAGCAATGTGTGTAAGTTAGTTCTCGTAGGTCAATGTCCTTCGCGAAGAAGATGATTCGCCAAATTCGTTGATGCTGAACCAAGAAGTCCTGCGACAAAAAACATGGCCGGCGAGCATGCGCTCATGGGTGCCGTCAGCCACCCCTCTACGGTTACCGAAAACAACAATGCCGGAACAGCGAAGAGCCAAAGGTCTCCCTTAAACAGACCAAGAATTGAGAACAGCGAGATAACGAGACAAAGGCTCGAAAGCAATCCAAAATCCATCGCAAACGCCAGCA
>JBMZHG010000056.1:0-9080 GCA_049616325.1 Flavobacteriales bacterium
GTCTTCGTCGAGGAATCGCGTTGTGGCTTCGTCCAGGGCGTCAGCTAGAATTTGGGCGTTTCCGTTGCCCGTGGTCGTGGCGATGTGCTCCAAGCTCGGCACCAACGCCATGAATTCGCCGAGGCTGTCCCAACGCAGGTAGTTCTCTTCGACGAGTTGTTGGACGTGCTTGGGGGCTGAGCCTCCTGCGCCGGTTTCGAACAAGCCGCCGCCGTTCATCAACGGCACGATGCTCAGCATCTTCGCCGAGGTGCCCACCTCGAGAATGGGGAAGAGGTCGGTGAGGTAGTCACGCAAGACGTTTCCGGTTACGGAAATGGTGTTCAGGCCCTTGGCAATGCGTTCCAAAGAAAACGTTGTGGCTTCCGTCGGAGCGAGAACGTGCAATTCCAACCCGTCGGTGTCGTGGTTGGGGAGGTATGCATTCACCTTGGCAATGAGCTGCGCGTCGTGGGCGCGGTTCGCGTCCAGCCAAAACACGGCAGGGTCGCCCGTGGCCCGAGCGCGTGTCACGGCCAGTTTCACCCAGTCCTGGATGGGGGCGTCTTTCACCTGACACATTCGGAACAGGTCGCCTGATTCCACCGTTTGGCTCATCGCCACGCTGCCGTCGGCGGCAACGACGTCCACACGGCCTGCAGTCGACATCTGAAAGGTCTTGTCGTGCGAACCGTATTCCTCGGCCTTTTGGGCCATGAGCCCGACGTTGGGCACGCTTCCCATGGTCGCGGGATCCAAGGCGCCGTGAGCCTTGCAGAAATCGATTGTGGCTTGGTACACGCCAGCATAAGAGCGGTCGGGGATGACCGCCACCGCATCCTGAGCGTTTCCGTCAGCGTTCCACATCTTTCCTCCTTCGCGGATCATGGCCGGCATGGAGGCGTCAATGATGACGTCCGAGGGAACGTGCAAATTGGTGATTCCTTTGTCGGAATTCACCATGGCTAAACCTGGGCGCATCGCCATCGTCTCGGCCACTGTCGACTCAATCGCGGCGCGGTCCTCGGCGCTCATGCTCGGAAGCTTCGCCACCAAGTCGCCCCACCCGTTGTTGAAATCCACACCGGCAGCGTCGAGGGCGGCCCCGTGCTTTTCCAGCACAGGCTTGAAGAAGGCGCGAACAGCGGCCCCAAACAAAATGGGGTCGCTCACCTTCATCATCGTGGCCTTCATGTGCAATGAAAACAGCGCGCCTTCTTGCTTCACCTGCTCGATTTCCGAGGCAAGGAAAGCTTCGAGCTTTCGCATGGACAGCGAAGCGCAATCGACGATTTCTCCCTTTTGCAAGGCAAGGCCTGACTTCAAGGTGGTGGCGTTGCCGTTTTCGTCCACGTGGACGATGTCCACCGTTGTGGCCTCCGGCATCGTCACGCTTTTCTCGGAACCGTAAAAGTCCCCCTCCGTCATGCTCGCCACACGCGCGAGGCTGCCTGAGGACCAGGCTCCCATGCGGTGAGGGTGCTTCTTGGCGTAGGCCTTGACGGCCTTGGGCGCGCGGCGGTCGCTGTTGCCTTCACGCAACACAGGGTTTACCGCAGATCCCTTGACCTTGTCGTAGCGCGCCTTGATGCGCTTCTCTTCGTCGTTGGCAGGTTCATCCGGGTAGTTGGGAAGGGCGTAACCGAGGGCCTGCAATTCAGCAATGGCGGCCTTCAACTGCGGAATCGAGGCGCTGATGTTGGGCAATTTCACGATGTTGGCTTCGGGGGTTTGGGCCAAACCGCCCAACTCCGCCAACGCGTCGTGCACAGCCTGATCGGCCGGCAACACGTCCGACATCGCGGCCAAAATCCGGCCGCTCAGCGAGATGTCACGGGTTTCCACCGCCACGCCTGCCTTTGCGGCAAACGCTTGAACAATGGGAAGAAAACTGTAGGTCGCCAACGCGGGCGCCTCGTCCGTCAGGGTATAGAGAATCTTCGACATGCGGCGGCAAAGGTCGCAAATCACGTCCTTTCGCGCCACCCCTTGTTCATTCTCGTCCTAGAGCCACGATGGGGTCGAGTCTGGAAGCGAGGCGTGCCGGGTAGTAACCGGAGGCCAAACTTGTGAGCAGGCAAAGCACCACGCCCACGGTCACCCAGCCCCACGGCACGACGAACGGGGTTTCGAAGTACGAGGCAATGGCGTTCCCTGCCCCAAGTCCGAGCAGAATCCCAACCAGTCCGCCCAGTTGGCCAATGACCATGACTTCCACCAAGAACTGAGCTCGAATGGCCTGGCTCGACGCGCCGAGGCTTTTTCGCGTGCCGATTTCGCGCGTTCGTTCGCTGACAGAGACGAGCATGATGTTCATGAGTCCAATTCCCGCCCCAAACAGGGTGATCAACCCGATGAACACGGCCGCCAAGGTGATGCCGTCCGTGGCTTCAAGCAAGGTGTCGACGAGTTGGTTGCTCTGTCGGATGCGGAAGGAGTGAGGTTTGCCTGGCGCGTCGCCTCGCACCATGCGCATGAGCCCCGTGGCCTCCTCCGCCGCTTGCGGCAAATCTTCTGCTTTCGCAACGGTGCACGTCAGGTTGTAGCTGCGTCCTTGGTCGGAATACTGCCGCCGAACGCCCAAAAGCGGCATGAGGATTTGGTTGTCTTGGGACATGCCAAACGACGTTCCCCTCACCTCCATCACGCCCGCCACCACGTAACGCTGCGCGCCGACCAAGACGTGCTGGCCCACAGGGTCTTCCCAGGATTCAAACAGCCTGTCCACCACCGATTGTCCCAACAGGACTACCGAAGCCCCGTTTTCCACCTCGGAGGCACTGAAATTTCTTCCTTTTGCGAGCTTCAATCCGCTCACAGGAAGGTACAGTTCGTCCACGCCCTGCACGCTCACGTTGGGGTCGGTTCGTTGGTTGCCTCGGGTGGCGGTGGCCATGCCCGTTCCAAACACCGACACGGACACGTCAAAGGAGGTCGCTTCGCGCTTGAAACGCGTCGCTTCGCGAAAGTCAATGGGCGGGCTTGGTGCCTGGCGTTGCCCGCCAAACATGCCGCCGCTTCGCATGCGGTCGATTGAAAAACTTTGGGTGCCGAGCGAAGAGAATTCCTGACGAACGTTGGCTTTGAGGGATTCGGTGGCCGTGACCATGGCAATCAAGGCCATGATGCCGACTCCGATGATGCCGACGGTAAGGGAAGTTCGAAGCGCTTGGCCTTGCACGGACCGCAGGGCCACCAACCCCATTTCACGCAACAAGGAACGCTTCATCGCCATTGGACGAAGGTACGTAGCCCTTGGCGTGGGCAGTCCGACGTGCACGGACTATCTTCGCGGGCGAAACACCGCACGATGACGTTTGATTTGGACATGATTCGCGACGTGTACGCTCGGTTCCCCGAGCGCGTCAACGCCGCACGAGAATTGAAAGGAGGTCCCTTGACCTTGGCTGAAAAAATCCTGTACACCCACTTGTGGGATGGAAACCCCAACCAGGTGTACCAGCGTGGCGTTGACTACGTCGATTTTGCGCCGGACCGCGTGGCCATGCAAGATGCAACCGCGCAGATGGCTCTGCTCCAATTCATGCAAGCAGGCAAACCCAAAGTGTCGGTGCCCAGCACAGTGCACTGCGATCACCTGATTCAAGCAAAGGTGAAGGCCGACAGCGATTTGCAAGAAGCCATCAACAAGAACAACGAAGTCTACAACTTCCTCGAGTCGGTTTCGGACAAATACGGCATTGGGTTCTGGAAGCCCGGCGCGGGCATCATCCACCAAGTGGTGCTCGAGAACTACGCGTTCCCGGGAGGAATGATGATCGGCACGGACTCGCACACGGTCAATGCCGGCGGACTGGGCATGGTGGCGGTTGGCGTCGGCGGCGCCGACGCCGTGGACGTCATGGCAGGCATGCCTTGGGAATTGAAGTTCCCCAAACTGATCGGCGTCAAACTCACCGGGACCTTGTCGGGTTGGGCGTCAGCCAAAGACGTCATTTTGAAGGTGGCAGGCATTCTCACTGTGAAAGGTGGAACCGGTGCCATCGTCGAGTACTTCGGCGAAGGTGCGAAGGGGTTGAGCTGCACCGGCAAAGGCACCATCTGCAACATGGGCGCGGAAATCGGAGCCACCACGTCGACCTTCGGGTACGACGAAAGCATGGATCGTTACCTGCGGGCCACGGGGCGTGCAGACGTGGCGGATTTGGCCAACGGCATCAAAGCACATTTGACGGCCGACGACGAAGTCTACGCCAACCCAGAAGCGTACTTCGACCAGGTCATTGAAATCGACTTGAGCACCCTCGAACCTCATTTGAACGGCCCGTTTACCCCGGATTTGGCGACGCCCATCAGCAAGATGCGCGAAGTGGCTGCGGCCAACGGCTGGCCCACGAACATCGAAGTCGGTCTCATCGGAAGCTGCACGAACTCCAGCTACGAAGACATCAGCCGCGCGGCGTCGATTGCGCGGCAGGCGGTGGATTTGGGCGTCGAAGCCAAGGGCAAACTCAACATCACGCCAGGGTCAGAGCAAGTTCGCTACACGATTGAGCGGGACGGCCTGATTGGCACGTTTGAAGAGATGGGCGGAAGCGTGTTTGCCAACGCTTGCGGACCTTGCATCGGCCAATGGGCACGCGAGGGGGCGGAGAAGAAGGAAAAGAACAGCATCGTTCACTCCTTCAACCGAAACTTCGCCAAACGTGCCGACGGCAACCCCAACACCCACGCCTTTGTGGGGTCTCCGGAGTTGGTCACGGCCATCACCATTGCCGGCGACCTCGGTTTCAACCCCATGACGGACACGTTGCCGGGGGTCGACGGACAGCCTGTCCGTTTGCTTGAGCCTGTGGGCGACGAATTGCCCAAGCGCGGTTTTGACGTCGAGGATGCGGGTTACCTCGCGCCGGCAAAAGACGGCAGCGGTGTGAACGTGGTGGTCAAGGAGGACTCCGAGCGCCTTCAATTGCTCTCTCCGTTCGCGGCGTGGGACGGCGGCAACATTTCCGGCGCCAAGCTGCTGATCAAGGCTCAGGGCAAGTGTACCACGGACCACATTTCCATGGCTGGACCGTGGTTGCGTTACCGAGGCCACCTCGACAACATCGCCAACAACACCTTGACTGGCGCAGTCAACGCCTTCAACGGGGAGACCAACACGGTCAAGAACCAACTTGACGGTTCTTACGGGGAGGTTCCCGCCGTGCAACGTGCCTACAAAGCTGCAGGTGTTCCAACTTTGGTTGTGGGGGACCACAACTACGGAGAAGGGTCTTCTCGCGAGCACGCAGCCATGCAGCCCCGTCACTTGGGCGTTCGCGCAGTGTTGGTGAAGTCGTTCGCACGCATTCACGAAACCAACCTCAAGAAGCAGGGCATGCTTGGTTTGACCTTTGCCAACGAAGCGGATTACGACCTGATTCAGGAAAACGACACGATCAATTTCCTTGACCTCGACCAGTTTGCCCCAGGCAAGCCGTTGACGCTCGAATTCGTTCACGAAGACGGTTCGAAGGACGAGGTGGTGGCGAACCACACGTACAACGACCAGCAAATTGCGTGGTTCCGTGCGGGTTCGGCGTTGAATTTGATCAAGGCCCAAAACGCGTGATGTGACCCCCTTCGGGGCCGCAGAATGGAGTAGGGAAGGCCACGCTATGTGGCTCCTTCCTGGACGGGCGTTGTGGTGGCCGGACCGGTCGATGTTGGTGGTCAGTGACCTTCATCTGGCCAAGGCAGAGCATTTTCGTTCCAAGGGTTTGGCGGTTCCCCCGACGGTGGACCAACAAACGTTGTCGGAACTCACAGGGCTACTGCGCGACCTCGCTCCCCGCACCTTGTTGTTTCTGGGCGACCTTTTTCACAGCACGCCCAACCGGGCTTGGGATGACTTTCAGGCCTGGCTTCGCGACGAGTTTGCGTCTGGGTTGGACTCCGCGATTTTGGTGCGTGGCAACCACGACCGGGCGAACGAGGAAACGTACGAGCGCATGGGCATGACCGTGGTGGATTCGTGGCAGGGGGACGGCGTGGTGTTCACGCACGAACCCGACGACCCGCTTCCTCGCGGCACGCGAGTTCACGTGTGCGGTCACGTGCACCCCGCAGTCCGGATGCGCGGTTCAGGACGGCAGTCTGAACGCGTGGCGTGCTTTGTGGAATCGTCGACGGGCTGCGAGGCGGGATGGCGGTTGACCATGCCTGCTTTCGGCGCCTTCACAGGCACGCACGTCATCGAGCCCCGGAGGGGGTCCGAAGTGTACGTCGTCGCAGGAAGTGAGGTGCTGGGGCCGTTGCGGGCCGAGCCCCGGGCCGGGTTCAGTCGCCGATCTCGAAAGTGAATTCTCCGCTGGCCGCGACGGTTTTGTTGCCGCGCTTGGCGGAAAGCGAATTCAACGTCATGACGTGAGCTTCCTCCGAGACTGAAATGGCCAAATCCGCTCCGTTCATCGTCCAAGGAACTTCCGAGCCGGGAGAGTCGACTTCCTGCACCGTCATGGCGGCGTCGCCCGCGTCAAGGGAGAGGCTCGTGGAAGCGCCGACGAACGAAGTCGTCAGCGTCAAAATGACGTCGCGAGGCTCCATTCGAGCGTCGAGTTCCTCTTGGTCGCGCAGGTCGGCAATCACATGGTATCGGTAGGTGGTGGAATCGAGTTGTTCCACTTCGGCCATCCGCATGCCAAGTTCGCGTCCGTCCCAAACCAGTGTGCCGCATTGGCAGTCAAAAAACTCCCCGTCGTAGGGGGCGTAACGGGTGCAACCCGTCCAAGTCAACAAGGCGAACAACCCCAAGGAGGCAAACGAAAGAAAGGAGGTGCGAGACACGTTCATGGCAGGAGATTCAGGGTGCAAGATAAGGGTCAGAATGGACGTCCGGGTACGGGAGACTTCCAAGCGTAAAGGAAGTGGGGCTGGGCGCGGTCGAAGAATTCTCCATGGGCAGAAGCCCATTGGGATTCAAGTTCGGCCAGAGAAATGCCTTTTTCCAGCGCCTGGCGGATGTCGTCTGTGCCGGCGAGTTTGTCGAAGAACGACGGGGAAGTGAAAAATCCGTCGAGGCTGTTGCCGTGATTGAATCGCCACGTTTGGGCCCACGACCACAACAACTCCAGTGAAAAACCGGGAAGGCCGGTTGGGTGGGCGGTCCGTGAGGTGTTGCGCCAGTCCTCGGCGAGTCCGATCAGACGTTGGCCGTAGCACGTTTTCCCTTCGTGTTTGGGATGGGGGGCAGCGCCGGGGGTAGGAAGCGGTGTGAACGTGAAAGAGCCCCAAACGGTGTCGGGGTGCCCCAGCACCTCAAACGGCATGGGGGTTCCACGCCCCACACTGATTTCGGTGGGTTCGAAGAGGCACAGGCTTGGGTACAAGTCAATGGAGGCCACCGAGGGCAAGTTGGGGCTGGGCCGAATGGCCAACTGATAATCGTCTCCGTGTTGCCATCCTTCACAAGGAACCACCTGAGGACGCCATCCGTCAGGCCGCTCGAACCAACCTTCTTCTGCGGCCATGAGAGCCAACTCCCCCAAGGTCATTCCGTGGACCATGGGGGTGGGAATCCAACCAACGAAGGACTTGAATTCCGACTCGAGCATGGGCCCTTGCATGTGGTGGCCGTGGGGGTTGGGGCGATCCAGAACCACGACGTCCACTCCTTGTGCAGCACAGGCTTCCATCACGAGCATCAGCGAGCTGACGTAGGTGTAAAATCGGGCACCCACGTCTTGGATGTCAAACACGATTGCGTCGAGGCCTTCGAGTTGTTCAGGCTGGGGTTTGCGGTGCTTGCCGTGGAGGGAAAACACCTTCAGCCCCGTCAAGGCATCCACGCCGTCGTGGATGTCCGCGCCGTTGGCGGCTTCGCCACGAAAGCCGTGCTCAGGAGCGAACACGTGCCTCACGTTGACGCCCAGCGAGAGCAACGTGTCGACGAGATGTGTGGCTCCAGGAAGTCCACCCACCACGCTCGTGTGATTTCCCACAACCGCGATTTGCTTGCCTTCAAGCAAGGGCAGGTAGGCCTCGGTGCGCTCGTTTCCCAGCCTGACTTCTGCGGCCAAATCGGGGCGTTCGAACTGGGGCTGCGCGCAACCGGACATCGAGGCGATGCAGAGGGTTGCGAGGAGCAAGGAAAGCCCGAGGTCGGTCATGAGCTTGGCGATTCGTTTGGCGACCGTTTCGGGGGATTTCGCTTTGTTGATTTGCAACAAATGGCCACGTCGTTTTCCCGGGAGCATGGCGTCGAATTTGGCCAAAAAAGCGGCATCCTCCTCCAACATCTCCTGCAGTTCCGGGTGCACATCCATGCCGTATTTGCTCACGTCCGGGGTAAGAGAGACATGCACCTCAGCCCCTGGCTCAAGCCCGGCTGATTTCATGTGCTGTTTGGCGACGTACAGGAAGGAGATGCCGGCCTCTTGGTGGTCGGCCTCGCAGGTGACGTTGACCGCGCAATGCCACGTAATGGTGCCGTTCAGCGTCACCACAAACCGCGAGTGCCCTGAGGCGTGCACCTCTTTCGCCAGGGCAGGCGGCACCACGACGTGTTGCCAAGCTTCCCCGTTGTCGCCAACGTCGAACCGTTGCAGGTGAGTTTCAAAGTTCCAGGTCATCGGGGTCAGGTCATTCGCATGGTCAAGGCGGGGCGGATTCGCGTGGACCACAAGGCCGGCGCCACCATGGCCGCCACGCACAGGCCAAACGCCGTAGCCTCCATTTTCAGCAACCTCGGGACGTCCACCAAGATGGGGACGGAATCCACGTAGTAGGCGGTGGGGTCGAGTGGAACGAGATGCAACGTGTCCTGGAGCAGGACCAAGCTCAAGCCGACGAGGTTTCCCCAAGCAAAGCCGATGCCGAGGATCCGTGCCGCGTGCCAAAGAAACGTTCGGACCACCCCGTCGTCGGTCATGCCGAGGGCCTTGAGGAGTCCGATTTGGCTGCGACGCTCAAGAATGATGATGAGCAACGCGCTCGTCATGTTGACAATGGAAATCAGCACCATCAGCCCCACAATCACCTCGACGTTGAGGTCGAGCATCCCGAGCCAGCTGAACATTTCCGGGTGTTGTTGGTCCACCCGCGTCGCTTGCCAATCGTACGGAATGGTCTGAAATAGGCGCTCCTGCAGTTCACCCATC
>JBMZHG010000056.1:9090-9343 GCA_049616325.1 Flavobacteriales bacterium
GTCGAGGGAGGAAGCCCAAACGTCAAACCCGTCCACCACCTTCCGGTGCGTTCCCTTCGAAACTTGGGCCTGCCAACCGGCAGTGTTGTCCCAGGCGAGGGCGACGGTGTCGGCGAGTTCGCCCCGCCCCACGATCCACAAGGGGGCGGCGGCGGTGGGGAGGTTGTCGAGCGCCACCGACCGCCGCCCCCGGGGGTCCTGGCCGTTCGGGAGGTCGGCCCACCGTCCGGACCATTTCGATCCGCGGTCGTTC
>JBMZHG010000057.1:0-8934 GCA_049616325.1 Flavobacteriales bacterium
GTCTGAAGGGACGTCACCAGAGACTGAGATGCCTTCCCAGCACTCGAAAGGGTCTGGGGAAGGTGGTGACGCATTCGAAGAGTCAAGCAACGGTGCAGAGTCCAAGATGTCAGGCATGCCAATCAGTTCACTGCCCTGCGGGTCAGCGTGCAGGAGCGCCACAGGGACGTCCAGTGTGCTGTCGTCGTCGTCAGTGCTTGAAGGCGAAGAGGGGCGAGAGCTCGTCAACGCCTTGTCACCGCGGGGGCTCTTCTTCGATTTGGTGACGACGTGAAAACGAGGGTTGTCCACAGGTTTGTTTTTGGTGACAGCATCGCTCGAGAGGATGAAGTTGTGCTTGGGGCGTGGTGGCTTCTTTTTGGCTGCGACACTTGAGGAGATGAACACGCACCTCGATGAGGTGACAGGATGAGTGGCCGCAGTGGTCAAGAAAGAGCTGTGAGACGTCTCGAAGGAGACTGACTTGTTCTCGTTGAAGACTGGCACCGGAGCGTCATGAGTGGCAGCAGTGAAATGCGCTCGTCGATTGCCAGAGCGAGACGGGCCGGTGTTTTCTCCGTTCGCACCTTTCCCCAGAGATCGCAGGAAAGACACGATTTTTCCTTTTGAGGGTTTCCCTTTCAGCTCAGGCTTGCATCCGGGACAAAAGAAACGAGGGAGGAACGGCTTGTTGCAATTGCGGCAGCCACTTGCAGGGTTCGCGAATTTGGCGAACCTGGTGCGAAGCGAGTGCACCCATCTGACGAACATGTCTCGGCTGGATTGGTCGGCCGAGTGGCAGGAGAGCAGGTAGTCAAAAAGGTGGAGGCGATCGCTGTCGAGCACGCGCTTCACTTTGTTTCGAAGCTCGTTGACAGAGAGAATCTTCTCTGAACCTGCTGGGGGCGAGCGAAAGCTGGCGGGCGCGGAACGGCCGCCGCGGTTGGGGCGCTGAGACTTCCACTCATTCGCTCGCCCATGGGCAGCTTGAGCGTAGGACTTTCCATTGCGAGAACTCGAGGGTCCATTCGAGCGAGGGGAATGCTTGATGTCAAGGAGGAGAGCATGGTTGCCTTCGAAAACAGGCTTGCGTCGACGCAAGGCATCTGAATCGGGGCGCTTGTCCTCCCACTGCTTCCGCTTCGCTGTGGACTGCTCGAAAGCAAGGAGAATGTCGCAGAGTTGCTTGAACGTGAAATCTGCCTCGGTCTTCTCACCTTTGAAATGGTCAGTGTCGAGGTGCTTCCGTTGGGCAGAGTCGATGTGACCAACGAGCAAGGAGACCTTGGACATGCCTGACCTTTCCTGGTTGCATTTCGCGCACTGCTTGAAGTGCCTTTTCAAACGGAGTTGATGGTCAAAGGCAGAATCGGAGGGCAGTTTCCAGAGATGAGCTCGGCCGGAGTCGAGGTTGTTCTCAGACTCGACCGTGGAAAGAAATTGGATGGTCTCGGGAGACTCAACCTTGATGGCTTTGTTTCGGAGATGGTCGAGAGCGTCTTGCACAATCGAGCGACCTGGTTTGTGCAAGCTCGCAAGCTCGTCATCGTCCAGGAAGTCACGATTGAACTGCTGGATGTGGCCGGCAAGGTCGTTTGAGAGGAAACCGTGAGCGCTTGTCAGGAACACTTGAAACACAATCTCGTTCAGGTTTCGGTTGAGAAGGTCAATTGCGTGTTGGTCCATGACAAGATTGTCCATGGTTGTGACAACCTCCTCGAAGCCGAGTGCAGACGACGAGGGTGGAGACGCTGGTGGCGATGGGTCGCCGGACTCACCGGACTCGACAGCTTTGGAAGGCTGTTTGCCATCTGGCTTCTTGGGAGCGAGAGGTGCAGCTGAGCCGGGTTTCTGCTTCACGGGAGTGCCGCCAGGTTTGGCCACAAGAGTCCGCTTGGTGGTTTTGGTGCTTTTTGGGTTCGAAAGGGCGCGCAAAAGTGAGCCAATGGGGCGGATCTTGTTCTCTCGCACTTGCTTCTTCCACTCCGATGGAGTTTGAGGAAGCTTGTGCCCTTTCATGAGGCGCGACATGAGGAGACTGGAGTCAACCTCTGCCAGCACCATGCCTGCCATGGTCCGAATGGACTCAAATTGAGAAGGATTTCTCATGGAGAAATGAAATGATGCCACTTTCGACTCGTCCGTCCTCGATGGGGAGGCGAAGAAAGCGTACCACTTCTTGTTGCGAGCGGCCGTTTGGCGGACTGCCATGGCCAGTGAAGCTGGAGTGGTGATGCGGAGAGTCGCCGCATCAGAAGATGACTTGTGAGAAGACATTGATCTTTTGTGAGTCGATTTTGGAGTGCCTGGAGAGGCATGGCACACGCACACATGGCAGAAGAGAGAAAGACGCACACATTTGAGAGACCGGTTTTGAGTGGTGTGTGTGTCAGAGTGAGCCAAAGTGGCCGAGTGGGGCGTGAGTGGTTCTTTGGCGTGACAGTGTTGGCAAAACAAACTGAACGTCATGCGAGAAAAGGTCAGGATGTGCCCAGTTGTCAATGAAGAGAGTTTGAGCACGTTGACGATGTGTGATGTGGCCGCAGAGGCCGCGCGCATGCGATGTCAGATCGACACGCATGCAAGAGAGTTGCTCGAAGACGATGGGCCAGCACGCGTGCGATGTTGAGTCGACACGCGTGCAGGTGAGCCCCCAGTGGTCACTGGTCCCATGCGCGTGCGACGTGAGGTCGACACGCACGTGGGGGAAGCCCCCAGGCGTCACTGGTGCCACACGCGTGCGACGTGAGGTCGACACACACGTGGGAGAAGCCCCCAGGCGCCACTGGCCCCACATGCGTGCGATGTGACATCGGCACACACGTGAGGGGAAGCCCCCAGCAGCCACTTGCGTGTGATGTGAGATGAGCACACGCGCAGGAGAGACCGCCCGGGGCATCCCAGGTCCGTGCGCATGCGATGTCAGATTGACACGCATGTGCATGGGTTGGCAATGATGCTTGTGGTTCACGTTGTGGCCCATGTCGGTCATGTGGTTGAGACCAGAGGCCGCCAAGCCCTCACGCGCATGACGCCTGATCGGCGCGCATGACACGTTTGAGGGCCGGTTGGCACAGACGACGATGAGAGTGACGAAGTGGCAGTGGCCGGTCACATTGGCACAGACGGCGATGTGAATGACAGAGCAGCAGTGGCCGGTCGAGTTGTTGATGAGGCCGCCTCACACCTTGGTGTGGGATCAGTTTATTTTGAACTCACAATGGCCAAGAAAAAACAAACACGTGTCAATGGAGTCACAGCTGGAAAGCTGCGGCATTGGAATGCCTCGGCACAACGACGATCATTCTTTCGGGGCCGTAGGCAGCAATGTACACGTATGGAGTGGTGGAGTGGACACTTGAAGGGTAATCATTTGTGGCGAGAAGGCCAGCAAGACGCTGCTCCTCGAACAGTCGGAGGTTGGAGTCAGTTCCAGGGTAGATCGTGATGCTGTGAGAGGAGCGCATCCCGGAGTCCACAGCGTCAGCGCAGTCCATGTGGTGTTTGCGAATGGCCGCGTGAAACTGCGTGTTGAGTGTTTCAACCTTCTCTCTGAGGGTCGCGATGTGCTTCGTCAGCGCGATGCGCAAACCCAAGTCGGTCATGTCGTTTCGAGCTGTGCAGACCTCGATGAGAAGCTCTTGAGTGCGGAGGAACTCTCGGTGAATGTCACACACGTGCTTTCCAGACATGTTCCGAATCGCCAGTGTTTGGGCATACTTGAGGTCGGCCTTGGCTTGTGCGATGATGCCCTCCTGAATGGCGCCGGACACGCCAGGAGGGAGCGCATTCATCAGAGTCTGTCGATGAGCAGGGTTCAAGAGGTCGACATTCTGATCCAGCAGACGGCCGACAGCTCCAAGGTCCGGCTTTTTCTGGAGGGAGGCGATGTGAGAGAGCACGTGTGCCTGACTCAACACTTTGGCCCTGTCAGATTGGCGGGGCAACTTGACGGCGGGCGGCGCACGCTGCTGACGACGCTCCTGGAGCGCCAGCGGGCCCCATCCGCCCACGCGGCGGCGTGGCTCCTTTCGCTCGAGACGACGCGCGAGTCTTGTCATGCCGACGATGGGCTGGTCGATGGAATCGTTGTCGGACATGGCGAGGAAAACAAGAGTCGGCTCCGATGGATGGCGACGATGAAACGATGAGTGAGCTGATGGAGAAGCCCTTGGAGCAGAAGGAGAGAGAGAGAGAGAGTGCGCGTGCGTGCGCAGGAGGGGGAGAGGCACCTCCGCACGCGCAGCACAAGTTGTTCCAAGAGGGGAACGGGAACGCGTCGAGAAACGCAAGGGAAAAGAAAAAATTCGCTAATGGGGCTCACAACCTAAGATCGCACATTTGGCCCGATGGGCGCAAATGCCGATCCCGGTGTGTGGCGGGCGCACGCACGGGAGGGCGTGGCCCACCTGGAGAGTCTTGACTTGGTCTTGAGCAGAAGTCAGTCGGAACAGTCTCGATCGAATGGTTGGTTCGATTTGTGTTATGTTTATTTTCAACTGTTCAGTTGCCATCTGCTCCACAATGTTTAACAGTGGGAGGAGAAACGGCACTGGACACTATGAACAACAGCTAATGTTGTGACACACAGCTAACTTTTCGACTGTCACTGTGACTTGCGAACATATCATGACACTGCGCAAGAACGGACTCTTCGACAGTAACACTTTGCCTTGCAAATTGCCGGTTGCCCAACAATGTCACGGCAAAATGCTCATGCCCATTTTCGCCGGAAGTTCTTCCAAACACACACAAACACTGTTGAAAGTTCCTGTGTGTGTTCAGCACGAAAATGCCCTGCTTGAACAGTGCTCCAATGTTCTTGGAACGTCGGAGTCAGCGTGGAACTTAGCGTGAAAACATGACAAACAATGCCTCTTGATTGTTGAGACATGTTGCCCAGAAAAGAAGAAAAAGAGAGTGGGAATGGATTCCCGCCACAGTGTGCATGCATTGCACAGATGCAAAGCATGTCACGCATGTGCAGCATGCACACATTGCATGGATGCAACGCATGACATGCACACACAGTGGCATGTGCACAGTGGCACGTGCACAGTGGCACAGCCGCGCAACTGGGACGCCATCAATGCTCACTGATCACTGCTGATCAAATTGTGCGACAACACTCCCGCACGGGGGGAATGCCAAAGATGGCATTGCTCCCGCACAAAAAGAGAGCATCATCCGGATGAAGATGAAGATCAGTGGAGATCCAGTGAAAGATGGTGTCAACGCTTCTAGTCGCATGTGGGCCGTGAAGAGTGATGATCAGCCAGACTCCACAACAGGTTGAGGAGCCATGCAAATGTCACGAAGAAAATTGTGAGTCGTTTTCGCAAGAGGCTTGGTGAGAATGTCCGAGACGTTGTGTTTCGTGGGGACGTGTGTGACATCGATGATGCCACGAGACTTGAGATGACGCACGTAGTGGTAGCGCATTTCAATGTGTTTGGTCTTGGAAGAACAAACTGGATTGTTGATGATGGAAATTGCAGCTTGATTGTCAACTTTGATCAAAGTTGGCTCAATGAAAGGCTTGCATGTGACCGATGCGAGAAGTGTGCGCAGCCAGACAGCTTCTTTCGATGCTTCGCTGGCGGCGATGTACTCAGCTTCGGCTGATGACTGAGCAATGCATGTCTGCATTTTGCTCTTCCAGGAAATGGGACCACCGTTTTTGAAAAAGATGTGCCCAGAAGTGGATCGGCGTTTGTCGAGATCGCCGGCCCAATTGGAGTCGGAGAAGCCGAAGAGACGTGAATGCATGTTTTCCTTTGACCGAGGGTCATGTTCAGGTGGAAAAGCATGCTCATGATTGGGGTCATTGAAAGATGAACCTCCGAACGTGATGCATGTGTCGACAGTCCCTCTCAGGTAGCGCATGATTTTCTTCGCAGCAAGGAGGTGTTTGCGACCAGGGTTGTGAGCGAATTTGGCACAAATGATCGTCGCTGTTGCGATGTCGGGTCGCGATGAAAGTGCTGCGTAGGAGAGGCTGCCAACAATGGCACGGTACTCGGAGTGGTAAGATCGGAGGTCATTGATCTCAGATGGTGAAGATGGGCAGTCTGCTGATGACAAGCGGAGTTCGGGGGCCATTGGCACTGACACAGGGTTGCATTTGGACATGCCGAAACGCTCCAGGATGTCAAGGACGTAGCGTTGTTGGTCCAAGGTGACGATTCGCTGAGAGCGGTTTCGGAGCACGCGCATGCCGAGGCACCAGCGCAGCTCCCCTTGGTCGGTCATCGAGTAGACGCTTTTGAGAGTTGATTTGGTGTGATTGATTGTGGACATTTTGTCAGAGAGAATGATGATGTCGTCAACGAACAGAATGATGATCAGGATCCCGTTTTTGCCCTTTTGTTTCGATTTGGACAAGGGCCGGAAGTAAACACATGGGTCGGCTGGGCTTTTGGACATGCCGAGTGACTTGAGAAATGTGTCATCAATGTTTTGCCACCAGACCCTTGCTGCTTGCTTCGTGCCGTAGAGTGCACGCCTGAGCAGAAGATGGTGGCCGTGAGGGACGACAACACCTGGAGGAGGACGGCAGTAAATCCTTTCCTTCAAAACGCCATTGAGAAATGCGACATCCACGTCCATTTGGTGCATTTCGAGGTCATGAAATGCTGCGAAAGCAAGCATGGCGCGGATTGACGAGTAGTTCGCGACAGGCGCGTAGGTGTCAAAGAAGTCGACACCATGGCGCTGCCGGAAACCTTGGCAAACGAGACGGCTTTTGAACTTCACGACATTCCCAAGCTCGTCTTGTTTCACTTTGAAAACCCATTTCATTCCGATTGGTTTCTGTTTGGTTGCTGGGACAACGTCCCAGACACCTTTGCTTTTCAGGCTGGACAACTCTCTGTCAATGGACTGAGCCCATTGGCTGCCTTGTGGCCCATTCACAGCTTCTTTGTGAGTTCGAGGAGTCACAAAGTCCGCAGCTTTGGCGGTTGTGAGTGCATGTTCACGACAGGCAGTGGTCCAGAAGTTGTCGGGTGAGTGAGTTGTGTCAGTCGCAATGAGAGTTGGTGATGGCTCCACGGAAGCAACCAGATGGCTCTCATCGTGGAATCCCATCTTGAGACCAGGGACACCTCGATTCATTCGGAGTTTTCGACGAATTGATGTGGAGGCATCGTGTTTCGACTCAGAAAACTTTGTGTCTTCACATGGGTGGAAACTCGTGTCTCCCGCATCTCCCGCATTCGTGGAAGGCGGAGAGTTGTTTGTGACCCCAGATTTTGGTGATGCCAGCTGTGTGGGAGGCGTTGAGCCAGAAAACTCAATCGATGATGCCCCCTCGACTGGCACACGGATTGGAACAGGAGATGACGCCACACCAGGTTGTGGGTGGCGTTGTTTGCACTTCAAGATCATGTCGTCGATGTTTTCGTCAAAATGAAGTGAGCGGCGGCGCAAGACGGTTCCTCCGATGAGAACGAAGAAAGACTTGCTGCCGGGGACGTAGCCGAGGAAAGTGCCGACACGAGACGTGGGCTGAAGCCGATCTGACTTGTCTCGTTCTTGAGGATGCATGAACACGTGGCAACGGCAACCGAAGATGCGAAAGTAGTCGATTTTCGGGAGACGGCCGGTGATCATGTGCATGGGAGAGCGCTTCCCAACCTTGGGGAGACGATTGTGCACATGTGTGAAGGCGTTCACGGCGTAGCCCCAGAACTTGGGCGCCACGCCAGAGTCCACAAGGAGAGTTCGAACCCCAGTTGTGACGGTTCGGATGGCACGCTCGGCATGAGCGTTCGCAAAAGACGAGAAAGGTGGAGTCACTTCTGAGTGAATGCCATTGAGAACGACGTAGCGGCGGAGGCGAGAACGAGTGAGCTCAAGAGCTCCGTCAGTTCGCACAACCTTCGTGCGAAACCCGCCGTTGACAACGGTTTGCCGATGGAATGCGATGAACGCATCGGCAACGTCAGATTTGAGTTTGGTGCAGGCTGCATGGATGAAGCCTGTGACCTTGCAGACGAACACGTGGTAGTAGACAGAGCCATTGTGAGACTGCGGTGAGATCGGCCCACAAGTGTCGATGGAGATGTGTTCGAAAGGCTTTTTGAACTTGACAGGTTTCGGTTTCACGTTTGAGTCTTTCATGTTTCGTTTGGGGAGACTCGATGGGACCGGAACGTTGGTGGCTTTGCTGAGAGCACAGCCGGAGCAAAGGCGCATGCGCCTGAGATGTTTGCGAGGGACGGTGATGCCGTGGACCTTGAAAACACGAAGGAGCGCGCGCTTGCTGATGTGGTTGAAACGACGGTGAAAGACCTCGGCGAGGTTCCATGAAACAAACGATGTTTGGTTCGAGTGAGCAAACGCATCCACAGGGCGACGAGGAAGAAGCACCGTGAAAAGGTTGCAATCATGATGGTGCCGAATGGGCCACACGATGTGCCCCCTCGAGATGCGAAGCTTCATGAAGTCGACATGGAAACCAAGCTTGCGAAGAATGCTCACAGACATGAGGTTCTGCGCAATGGATGGCACGAAGAGGACGTGAGGGAAAATGCCGAAACGCCCGGCGTGAGTGGCTCTCATTGGTGAGCTGGAGCTGTTGCTTCCTGAGACGGCCACGGAAGTGGGGCGCACGTTCGAGAGGAGAGACAAATCATGTGTGAACATGTTGGATGCACCACTGTCGACAATCCACCGCACTTTGCTTGTTGAAGCAGGAGAGGGGTGGGTGGGCGCAGAGACCCCGAGAGCCGCAGACGAGGATGAGGACGAAAGTGCCGACGAGGTGATGAGATGGCACGAGGACTGCGATTGTGGAGTGGAGACATGCGAGAGGGACATTGTTCCGCGCACGCTGAAGTCCGGGTCAAATCGCAAGCACCCATCGCATGGGAGGGTGCCATCCTCAGGATGGATGCACAACGAGCAAAGTGAGCCTTGCTCGGTGGTGTGCGCCGGTTCGTCGCAGTGTGG
>JBMZHG010000058.1:0-8236 GCA_049616325.1 Flavobacteriales bacterium
CTCTTTGCCAATCCTGGCCTTGTGCTTGAGCACCCTTTCGTGCACCCTCCCTTCCGGCAGCATTCGAAACCGATCCAACGAAAGGTTACGGTTGGAACTGACGAACCAAAGTTGTGACCGCCGCGAAGTACCCCTCAAGCCCCATGCCAGACACGCATGCCATGGCCGCTTCTGCAGTCAAACTCCTTTTCCGAAACCCTTCCCGGGCGTGGATGTTGCTCAGATGCACTTCCACCGTGGGAATGGCAATGGCTTCCACGGCATCACGCAAAGCAACGGAGGTGTGGGTGTATCCGCCCGGGTTGAACACCACACCCTGGCATGTGGACGGAGCGTCGTGGAGCGCGTTGATGAGTTCGCCCTCGACGTTGCTTTGGACGCATTCCAACTCCACGTTCAAGGTCGCAGCGTGACTTCGTACGGCTTCCTCGAGTTCAGCCAGCGTAAGCTTCCCGTACAGGACTGCATCCCGCTGTCCCAACAAGTTCAAGTTGGGACCGTGCAAAAGAAGGATGCGGTTGTTCATTGCAGCACAAGGGGTTTGAGTCCGTGGACAAACAACACCTCGCCGAGCCCATTGAACCGCTCAAATGCGTCTTCCCCCATGGTGTCAATGTCGTTTTGATTGAATCCCAAAATCACCAAATCTGCGCCACCGGACTTGTTCTTGATGGTTTGTACGGAACTCGAATCGTGCGTGACATGTTCAATGTTTTGTTCCGCAATGGGCAAACGCCCTTCCACGATGCTCGCACGCAAGGCCTCTTCCTCTTCTTTGGCGTTTTCCCCGTCGTGCAAGAAAAACACGCTGATGCTCGAATCGCGCCAGTCGGGATGACCCTGCAAAATGTAGGCAAGCAGAATCATCAAACTCGAGTTGCTGGCATCCTCCGGGTTGATCCAAAGATGGATGTCGTGCTTGTTCCCAAACTCACGCCCGCTGCTCCGAAGCAACGCCAAGTCCAACCCCGCGGCCGCCAAAAGCGAAAAGTTGTCGATTAACTGGTCCCGATTCACCGGATGATCCGGCGCATACTCCATCAAAAACAGGTTGTTGCCCTTGCCGGAAATGCCCGGAAGCTGAATGCATTGGGCAATCGCTGAAGTGTAAGACGGACTGATGATGGTGTCGAGGTGGACGCGGCTCTTGTTTCCACGAGCGCGTTGGACCAATTCAGCCTGCGCATGCCTCGCACTTGCTTGCGTTTCCTCGTTCAGAAAACCTTTGATGAAGTGCATGTACGTTCCAAACCCGTGCTGGAATGCCACCCACCGCACCATGTCAAAACCCTCGCGACGCAGAAAGGTGTCGGGCGAAATTGCAAGCACGAAAGGACGCCACCCCGTGGATTCCTCGAGGTCGTCGTCGTCGCTCATCTGCAGCGCCAATTGCAAGGCGCGTTGCATTTGGAAGATGACGCCCCGGAAAAGGCGGACCATGCCTTTTTGGCCTCCTCCATGCCGGGAAATCCAGGCGTGAATGCCAACCATGATCAACAAGCTTGCCGTGGCGTAAGTCGGGTTCATCCCAAACATCAGCACGACGCACAAAACCGCCCCGAGCAGGCTGATTGACCAATGCGAACGGAAGGTTGGACGGTAACTCGGATCCGCCGCCATGTGCTCCAGAAACGAAACCAAGCAAATCGCCCCGTAGGTCACCATGAAAAACATGGAGATGATTTCAGCCACGGCGTTGATGTCGCCCATCAGCACAAAACCAAACGCAATCAGGCAAGTCGCAACGGACGCACGAACCGGTTCTTGTTCTGCACCCCGACCCTTTTTCAGCCAGGACGAGACCCCTTCTGGGAAAATGCCATCCGATGCGATGGCCTGCAACGTGCGGGGAGCCACCATCACCGAACCCAATGCCGAACTCATTGCGGCAGCTGCCAGCCCCACAGGAACGATGGGGCCCCAAAGTGCGATGTTCTCCATGTAGAGTTCGTCTGCCGCGAGTGCCTCGAGCGGAGCTGACCACCAGAGCTTGATGGCGACGGCGATGTAAACGACAATCCCCACTCCAGTTGCCCAGATGGTGCCCTTGGGAATGCTTACACGCGGGTCCTTCAAATCCCCGCTCAGCCCCAATCCCGCGGCAATTCCTGTGAAGGCGGGGAAAATGAAGGTGAACACTTCGAAAAAAGAAAAGCGGCGAATTGTCGTTCCGTCGGAAAGCCGCAACGTGTCTGGGATGGTGCCGATCGGATTCAAATCCGGATTGCCTGGGCCGCTGCCCGCGAAAAAGAGGACCAAAGCTGCAAACAGCAAAAGCACCACGACGTACAAGGCCTTCACCCCAAGGTTCGCCCCTTTTCCAATCATCAGCAACGTGAGCGACGCCATGACTCCTAAATTGACCCACATGGGGTCCACGTGTACGCCGTGGGCGATGTCTGCCCAATGCAACAAATCTCGGCAGGCCACGGTGAAAGCAATGACGTAGAAGGCCACACTGATGGCTTGGGACAAGTACAACGCCAAGCCAATGGCTCCACCTATGTTGAGCCCAAACGACCTGGAAATCATGTAATAAGCACCTCCGCCCTCCACCTTTTGGTTGGTGGCAATTTCCGCCACGGCCAAGGCGGTAGGCACCGTCACAAGGTGGCCGATCAACACGATGGCAAGCGTTGACACCAACCCCACGTGGGCCACGGCGTAACCAAAACGCAAGAACAAGATCGCGCCCAAAATGGTCGAAATGGCCGTCAGAAAGACCGGCCAGGTGCCCATGGTTTTCAGGTTGGGTGAAGGCAACATGAGGACAAGGTACAATTCCTGTTAGGCCCTCACGCAGGGAAAAAATGCGGGTTATTCACGTCACTGTGACCAAGAAACCACGGCATGAACCGGAAGGTGGTCGCTGATGAAAACGTCCTTTTTGACGATTTCGTCCACGCAAGTCCACTGTGTGTCCAGACCCTTGACGTAGATGGCGTCGATTTTAGGTCCTCCCGAAGCGCCCTCGGGGTTCCAAGTGGTGTAGGACGGAAACGACTTGCGGCACCGGGCCCGAACCGCGTCGTAAGTGTCCACGAATCCCGACTCGGCAAGAAGGGTGCGACCCACCGCGGTCGCCTCTTCGTTGAAGTCCCCGAGGACCGCGGTGGCTTCGACGCCGTGCAACGCGTCGAGGGCAGCAATGAGTCGTGCGCTTCCCTCCCGGGCCTCGGCCGAGACGTGGCTCCAGTGCGTGTTGTACACGCGGACTCGGCGCCCCGTAGCCAGGTGATGAAACCAGGCCACGGTGACCGTTCGTGGCAAGTCGGCCGACCAGCCGACCGCGCCGGGGCGCTGCCAATCGGAAGCGAGCCACAGCGTTTCGTGGTGGAGCAATTCCCACTTGCCGAAATGGTAAAAGATGGGGCATGCCTCCCCGCCGCCGTCGGCGTCACGACCTCGACCCACGTGCGCCATCCAGGGCAAACGATCCGCGAGGTCCTGGACTTGGTTGGGAAGCGCTTCCTGAATTCCAACGATGTCGTAGAAACCAACGATTTGGGCGACCTCATCGCGACGCTCCGACCACTTCAAAGGGTCTGAAGGGTTGTCGTAGCGAATGTTGAACGTGGCAAGCGTCCACTCCCCATCGCGCACCTGAGCCTGTGCCTGGAACGGAGCGCTTCCAGCAAGAAGCCCTGCAAAAATCCCCAGAAATGCCGATAGACGCGAAGCGCCCAAAGACCGAGAATACGCCATGTCACGAAGGTACCGAAAGCGCTTCAGGCTGCCGCATCTCGAGGTGACTTCCGCACGTACCTTTGCGCCCCATGGGAGGACATCGCCGCGTCAAACGCGCCTTTCACAAAGGCCAAGTGCTTACCCTGACCATCGAAGACATGGCCTTCGGGGGGAAAGGCATCGCGCGCATGGAAACGGAAAAGGGACCGTTCGTTGTGTTTGTCCAAAACGCCTTTCCAGAGCAAACGGTGGAGGCCCAGGTGGTCAAATGCAAGTCCCGGCATGCGGAGTGTCGCCTGTTGCGCGTGGTCGAACTTGCTCCGTACGAAACAGATTTGCCATTCCAACCCATTCCTGGTGCCCCCTATGCGAGCGTGCCCTTGGAGAAGCAGCACGCTTGGAAAGAACAAACCGCGCTCGACCTTTACCGCCGCGTCGGGAACATCGAAAACATTGAGGAATGCTACCAAGGCCTGGTGGCCTCTCCCCTCACCTGGCATTACCGAAACAAGATGGAGTACAGCTTCTCCGAAATTCGGCATGACCTGGAGACGGACGAGAAGGTAGACGACTTTGGACTTGGGTTCAAGCACCGCGGAACGTGGTGGGCGGTGGAAAACTTGGACGAGGACAGCGGCCTGTTTGACGCGCTGGTCGAATCGACTTTGCACCGCATCCGCACGTGGTGCGAAGGCACCGGGTTGCCCGCATGGCACCCTCCCAAGCGCGAGGGGTTTTTCCGCTTTCTCGTGGTCCGAAAAAGCTACGCGGACCAAGGGTTGCTCGTCAACCTTGTGACCACATCAGACGCGCCGCTTGACGAGGAAGGATTTGTGGGGCTGATTCGGGAATTGTGGGGAGAGCGTGTGAAAGGGATTTTGCACACCGTGAATGACGACAAAGGCGAACGGGTTGAGGCGCGGGACGGCTTGCCTCGTGTGATTTGGGGCGACAGCACGGTGACGGAGGTGCTGCACGGGCTGTCCTTTGGGATCAGCATGGGCTCGTTTTTTCAAACCAACCCCAAAAGTGCGGAACGGCTGTATTCGGAAGTACTTGCCTTGGCACTCGAAGGGGTGGATCAGCGCCCCAACGACGTCATCATGGACTTGTTTTGCGGCACCGGAACCATCGGACAGCTCGTTGCGAAACACGCCAAAACCCGGGTCGTCGGGGTGGACATCGTGCCCCAGGCCATTGAGGATGCCTGCAAAGCGGCGACCGAAAATGGCCTGACTGGGGTAACTTTTGTTGCAGCCGACGCAGGCAAATTCCTGCTCGAGCATCCGGAATATCAGGGCAAAATTCACACGGTGATTTTGGATCCTCCTCGGGCGGGCATCTCACCCAAAACCTTGCGCAAGGTCATTCGACTCGGTGCACAGCGCATCGTTTACGTCAGTTGCAATCCGGCCACCCAAGCGCGTGACCTCGACGAATTGCGCACGCACGGATACGAGATCAACTCCTTGAAGCTCGTCGACCAATTCCCACACACCGCCCACGTCGAGGCGGTGGTGCGCATGGAGCGAATCCCGGGATTTCAACCGAACTTGCAGGCATGAGCACAATTCGAGACCTGGTGATGCCCCACGAGACCATTGTCCGAAAATTGGATCGGATGGCGCGTGAGATTTTGGAAGTGCATTACCAAGAGGAGCAGCTGGTTTTGGTTGGGGTGGACGGACAAGGCTTGGCCGTTTGCGAAGCGTTGGCCCGCAGGTTGCGGGAACTGTCCAGCTTGGACATCGTCATCGGAACGTTGACCATGCACAAAGACCTGCCCTTGGACCACGACATTTCACTGAACTTGAGCCCGGACAGGTTGACCGACCGCATTGTGCTCTTGATTGACGACGTACTCAATTCAGGTCGAACCCTCATTCACGGCGTGCAATTCCTGCTCCAAGGCCGACCACGTGAAGTCCATACGGCCGTCCTGGTCGACCGCAAGCATCGGGCGTTCCCAATACGTGCGGACTATTGCGGGCTCACGTTGAGCACCCACTTGAACGAGCACATTGCCGTGGACTTGTCCAATCCCAAGAACGCCGCCGTTCATTTGGAGCGTCCGGCTTCCGTCTGAGCTGCCGAGCCGTCAAGGCTCCAAACGCCAACGCACCCGGGCAAGGGCATCGTCTAGGGCTTCCTCGCTGCTCAAATCTTCTTTCCAGGTGACGTGCGCCGAAGCATAGCACGCGGCCCGTGTCAGCATCAAGCGCTGGACATGTTGCTCCAGTGCCTTTCCCGTTTTTCCTGCAAGCAACGGACGAGTTGAAATCGACGCCTCCAACCTCGCGAGGAGGATTTCCAGTGGCGGTTGGAGTCCGATCACCAAGGATCGACGGCGCATCCATTCCATCGCTCCTTCTGCACAAGGTGCACCTCCACCGGTGGCCAAAACCACAGGATCCAAGGGACGAAGTGCGTCTGAAAGCACGTCTTGCTCGGCCTCGCGAAATGCCGCCTCCCCCAATTCTTCAAAGATTTGAGAAACAGGCATGCCCAGAATCCGCTCCACCTCCACATCTGTATCTACAAAAGGGCGATCGAGTCGCTTCGCCAACGCTTGGCCCACGGTGGTCTTTCCAGACCCCATGAACCCGATGAGGGACACGTGCATGCGTCTTTCATTTGATGTTCACCGCGAAAAGGTCGTGCCCTTCGAGGTTCCCCACAAGCCGGTCTCCCGATTTAATTGCACCCACTCCAGCAGGGGTTCCTGTGAAGATCAAATCACCAACTTTCAACGTCATAAATTGAGACACCTCGGAAATCAATCGGTTGACCGAAAACAGCATGTCTTCGGTATGACCTTGCTGCACGACGTCGTCGTGGTTCCGGAGGGAAAAGTGCAAATCCTGAACGGGCTTGCCGAGCGCCGCCAGCGACATGAACCTTCCCACCACCGCCGATCCGTCGAACGCTTTGGCGCGCTCCCAAGGATGCCCCTTGGCCTTGAGTTGAGCTTGAATGTCTCTCGCCGTAAAATCCAAGCCCAGCGCCACTTCGCTGTAGTAGCGCGGCGCGTGTTCTTCCGAGATGGTTTTCCCCAACCGATCCACCTTCACCACCAATTCGAGTTCGTGGTGCACCTCTTGCGTCCATTCGGGGATGTAAAACGGGTGCTTGTGGCTGAGAATGGCGCTTTGGGGCTTGAGGAAGACCACGGGTTGTTCAGGCACTTGGTTGCCCAATTCTTTGGCGTGGTCGGCGTAGTTGCGCCCGATGCAAATGATTTTCATGGGGGTGGTCAATCGCCCACAAAGAACGCCACCTCGACCCTTCTGTCCAAAGCACCGCGGTTGGCCGCACGTTCTTCCCCGAAATAATTCAAAACCACCCGCGTCGAGGCGACCCCGCTTTCAAGCAGGTGGGATCGCACGGCCTGCGCGCGCCTCTTCGACAAGGCCAAATTCGCGGCACGGTCGCCCGTCACGTCGGCGTGCCCGGTGCACACGACCCGCAGTTGCGGGTACATCCCCATGTACTCCACAACTTCGTTCAGCTGAAGCTGGGACGTCAAGGTCAAACGCGAACTGCCCTCGTAAAACTTCACGTCGAAGGCTGCCGGCAAGTTGAGTGCGCTCAACGCCGGGTCCGTGCTTGGGGTCGGCCGTTCGGGTTGCCACGTGCCGCGGGCAAGGTCTCCCGGAGAATTGACGGTGTTGCCCGTTCCTCGGGTTCCGTCTTGCAGGCCCGGTGCGTCGGTTCCCCTTTCAAGCGCCGCGATGCGCGCATCTTGAGATTCGACCAGAGTCAAGATGCGCTGCATCATGTCCTGCATGGCCTGCCATTCGATTGGAAGAGCTCCATTCCCAGCTCCTGTAGAGGCCGTGCCGTCGGGCCATGCACTCGGGTCTTGGTTTCCGTCTCGGTCGAGAAGCGACATGGTCTCGAGGTCAAAGTTCAGTTCGAGGGGCTCCAAAGGATTTTCGTCGCGTGTCATCCATTTCTCGAGTTCCTCCAGAGGCAGGTTTTGCTCGACGGTGCCGATTTTTTGGAGCAGGCCTCGGTTGACGAACCACCCCAACTCCACCCCGCATTGCAGCAAAATCTCCTGGATCCGCTGTTCCAGCAAAACGTAGGTGCGCTCTTCAAAACTCCGACTTCCCGAGCCGCGCATCCGATCGACGTCGCGCACGTCAAGCTCCTGGAAATCTTCGAGCAGGAAGCGAACTTCTTCCGAAAACCCACCAAAGCGCTCCTGACCTGCAAACGAACGAATCCGCATGAGGTCAGACACGATTCGCTCCATGTCTTTTTGGATGCTGCGGACCGGAGCCTCCCACCCAAGGTCGATTTTGGTGACTGCCATTTGGCCTCGCAAGTAGACCCCAAGGGCATCGACGGCCAAGGAGCGAAGCTGCTCAAGCTCGGGATCAGGAGCCGATGAATAGTAATTCACGACCAGCGTCCCCTCCTTGCTGCCTGTCTTTACGGCCCTATCCTTCCCTTGACCGTAGGACAGCGTCGCGCAGCCGGCGAGCGTCAAGCACGCCAACGCGCGTCGTGCGTGCCGGAGCACGCCCGCCGCTTGGTCGAGGGC
>JBMZHG010000059.1:0-7928 GCA_049616325.1 Flavobacteriales bacterium
GATGTGCGGACATCCCTGCCGGAGACTGCGACTGCGACGGCAACCAGCTTGACGCTCTCGGCGTATGCGGCGGGGACTGCACGGCGGACGCCGACAGCGACGGCATTTGCGACGACGTCGACGATTGCGTGGGCGCGCTTGACGCGTGTGGCGTGTGCAACGGTCCCGGTGAAATCTACGAGTGCGGATGTTCTGACATCCCGGCCGGCGACTGCGACTGCGACGGAAACCAGCTCGACGCGCTCGGCGTGTGTGGCGGTGACTGCACGGCTGACGCCGATGCGGACGGCATCTGTGACGATGCGGACGATTGCGTTGGTACGTTGGATGCATGTGGCATTTGCAACGGCCCTGGTGCCATCTACGACTGCGGATGCTCTGACATCCCTGCTGGCGACTGCGACTGCGATGGCAACCAGCTTGATGCGCTCGGCGTGTGTGGCGGCGGCTGCGCAGCGGACGCGGATGCAGATGGCATCTGCGACGACGTCGACGATTGCGTCGGAGCGTATGACGACTGCGGCGTGTGCAACGGCGATGGCATCTGCGATGGCAGTGGCAGTGGCGAGGCGACTTGTTACACGTCGGATGAAGTTGGAGGTTGCCAGACAATTGAATTTGTCATGCAGGGAGGCCCTGTGTTAGGTTTCATTTATGAGGACGGGACTTGTTCGGGCTGTTGGGCAGATGACATTTTTGTGGTTGTTAACGACGAGTCTGGTGCATGTACCTATTGGAGTGGATATAACGATTGCGGCATCACGGCACCAAGTGACTGCGTCTACCAAGGGACATGGGGGCCGGCGAATGGCGGGTACTTTACAGACGAGTTTAATCTGACCGATGTGCTCAATGGCGACGATGTATGGTCCTTTGTTGTTTCGAATGCGTATGGGGCAGGAAATACTCCTGTCTACACCTTCTACACTGATCCTGACGGGTTGGACAATTGCACCACGGTGGATCCCCCCGTCGATTGCGATGACGTCGACGAAGACGGCATCTGTGATGACGTGGACGACTGCGTTGGGGCCTACGACGATTGCGGTGTGTGCAACGGAGACGGAAGCTCTTGCATCGACTGCTGCGAAACGGACTTGGTTTGGAACCAGGAGTTGTCTGACAGCTCGGTTGAGTGCATCGAGGACCTCCCCGCTTCTTGCGACGACTTCGCGACAGGCGTCATGGCCGTCAACGAATGCGACGGCTCGGAGTACGAAGCGGTTTGTCTGCAACTTTCAGACCTGCCGAACGACGACCTCTGCACGGCTGAAGCCACCACGGCGAAGCGAGATTCAGAGCTGGGTGAAGGCGAATACGACGCGACGGACGGAGCCATCCGCATTTACGGTTTGAGCGCCCTGGGCGGAGCGGACAGCGACTACTTCGTGGAAGACCCTGCAAGCCCATTGAGCTTCCAGTACTCTTCGGCCGACGGAACAGCCCGCCTCACGGGACGCGTCTATTGCCGCGAAAACAGCGCACAGTGGTTTGACATTGACGCGGCATTCAATGACGGGCAGGTTGCCTCGGATTGGTTGGCTGAAGATCCCAACCACTCCCTTCTCATCAACGATGATCCAGACCAGGAAGGGTACCAACCCTGCGACGTCAACGAAGATGAAATCACGGTGTTCACCATGCTGGCTCCAAGCGTGATGACGGCTGGCGGTGACCTCACTGGGTACCTGGAACTTGAGCACATGCCTGTTTCTTTGAACAAGCGTTTCCAACTCGGTGAAGGAGCCAACAACCACAACTGCGAAAACGGCTTTGGCGGTTGGTTCAAGTGGGATGGCATGATCAACGGATCAGCGATGTCAGGCCTGTCTGGCGACATCGTGGTTGACCTCGGCGACTGCACTGAAGGGACGGGCCAATGCGACAAGTCTGTGGCGTTTAACATCCGTGCTTTTGACTCAGATTGCGGTCGGTTGTTCTCAGAAGTGTTCACCGTGACCCGTGACGACACCACTCCTCCGACCATCCTTGACGGTCCTGCGGACGAAACGGTGGAATGCGACAACGTGCCTGCCATGGCGGGTCCAGAGTCCATCTCGGCCGAAGACAACTGCGGCGAGGAAATCACTGTCAGCGAAGGTGTTGAGGTGATGCTCCCAGGCTCATGCCCCGACAACTACTACTTGCAGCGTCGTTGGACGGTCACGGACCTTTGCGGCAACGAAAGCGTGCACGAGCAAATTGTGACTGTGGTTGACACCACTGCGCCTGAACTGACGATCCCTGCGGACTACACTGCAGAGTGCAGCGACGAGCACCCCATGGAGGATGCTTCGGCAATGGATAACTGTGGAGAGGTGACGATTACAGAAGACGCGGTGACCACGCCAGGCGCATGTGCCGGCGACTACACCATCACCCGGACGTTCACAGCAACGGACGAGTGCGGCAACAGCAGCTCCGCCACGCAAACGATCACCGTCGTGGACACCACGTCTCCCGTAATCACGGCAGACGTGAACATCACCGAGGACTGTGAGGACTATTCAGAAGCAGACGCCTACGCGTTAGCCTCAGACAACTGCGGTGAGGTGACGTTGACCTGGACCGACGCTCCTGTGAGCGGCGGTTGCATCACGCCCGTGGGCGCGTACCTCCGCACCTACACGGCAACGGACGATTGTGGCAACGCGAGCACGCTTGAGCAGATCATCACCCTCATCGACGACCAAGCACCTGTCATTGACACGGCGGCCTCGGACGCAACGGAAGAATGTGACGGTGCAGGGAACACGGATGCACTCAACGCTTGGTTGAACAGCAACGGCGGAGCTTCTGCATCCGACAACTGCAGCAACATTGAGTGGAGCAACGACTTCGAAGGCTTGAGCGACGATTGTGGCGCAACGGGTTCGGTGACGGTGACCTTCACGGTGACGGACGACTGCGACAACAGCAGCTCAACGACGGCGACCTTCACGATCGAAGACACCACGGCTCCAACGTTTGACAGCGTTCCCGGGGACTACACTGCGGAATGCAGCGACGCACATCCGCTCGACGACGCAACGGCATCTGACATTTGCGGAGGCGCATCCGTGGCGGTTGTGGCCGACACGACAGCAGGAAGCTGCGATCAGCAATACGTTGTGACGCGCACTTTCACGGCCACAGACGATTGTGGAAACACAAGCACGGTGACTCAAGTCATCACCATTGTGGATACGACGGCGCCTGAGTTTACCTACGTTCCTGCGGACTACACTGCCGAGTGCAGCGACGAGCACCCCATGGAGGATGCTACGGCGACCGACAATTGCGGCGAGGTTTCTGTGACGGTGGATGAGGTGACGACCCCAGGTGCGTGCACCGGGGACTACACGGTCACTCGCACGTTCACTGCAACGGACGAGTGCGGCAACAGCAGCACGGCAGTTCAGACCATCACGATTGTGGACACCACGGCTCCTGTCTTCGATCCATACACACCAACCACGGTGGTGGAATGCTCGGACGGAGATGGTGACGACCTGAACTACTTGCCGTTGACGGCTACAGACAATTGCGGAAGCATCACATACTCCGTGGAGTCCATGTGCATGTCAGGCGGTTGCTTGTGGACCATCATGCGGGTTTGGACGGCGACGGACGACTGCGGAAACAGCACGACTGTGGAGCAGTACTTGATGTTGTCTGACACGACGGCTCCTGAAGTGACGGCTCCTGCGGATTACACGGTGTCTGCGGACGCGGCTGACTGTACTGCAGACATTTCTGAAACTGCAGCAGGTTCTCCTTCCTACAGCGACAACTGCGGAGACACCGACTGCTGGGGTGCCAACAGCTTGACTGTTTCTTACGAGGACAGCGCTTGGGAGTACACCTGCACGGGTGACGACGACAACACCGAAGGAACGCGCACTTTGACCCGTACTTGGTACGTGGAGGACCGTTGCGGAAACATCGGCGAAGCCACCCAAACCATCACGGTGACGGACGAAACGGCTCCAATGGGATCTGTGGAAGACGATTCCGTGGCATGTGCCTCTTACGATTCTGCGATCGAGTACGGCTCGCACAGCGAGTCAGACAACTGCGACTCCGATGTGGCGGTTTCTTGGGAGCAAACGGCCATCATCAACGTGGAAGGCGCGGGTTGCTATCAAGTGGAGCGCACGTACACGTTCGCGGACGACTGCGGCAACAACATGACGGCGGTGCAGACCATCACGGTATACGACGACGTGGCTCCTGAGGTGTCAGGCGACATCGAAGTCCAAATCGAGTGCTCTGAGTACCCCGACGAGAACATCTACATTGAGGCTTCTGACGATTGCGGTGACGTGACGATTACGTTCGACGACACCCCAGTGTCAGGTGGATGTGTCCAGCCCGTGGGCATGTACATGCGCTTGTACACGGTGACCGACGAATGCGGCAACAGCAGCAGCTTCGAGCAGTTCTTGCGCCTTGTGGACACCACGGCTCCTGAATTGACGATTCCCGCGGATTACACGATTGAGTGCGATCAGGATATCATCTACGACGACGCATCTGCGACCGACAACTGCGACGGCGATGTGGCCATTGAATTGACCACGGAGATCATCGACGGTGACTGCCCACAGAGCTACACCATCGAGCGCACGTTTACTGCGACCGACGACTGCGACAACAGCACGACTGCAACGCAGACCATCACGGTTCAGGACACGACGGCTCCCGATTTGACCATCCCTGCCGACTACACGGCTGAATGCAGCGACGAGCACCCACTCGAGGATGCTTCTGCCACGGACAACTGCGGCGAAGTGACCATCACGCTTGTGGCGGACACGACAGCTGGAGATTGTGCCCAAGCATACACGGTGACCCGCGCCTTCACGGCAACGGACGAGTGTGGCAACAGCACTTCTGCGACGCAAACGATCACCATCCAGGACACCACGGCACCAACGTTCAATGAGACCTTGCCAAGTGACATGACGGTGGAGTGCGATAACGTGCCTGAAATGGCCGTTTTGACGGCTTCGGACAACTGCCAAGACGTGACGGTGATGCCTGCATCTTCCACCGCGGATGGCGATTGCCCTCACAGCTACACCATCACGCGTTCTTGGTCAGTCAGCGACGACTGCGGAAACTCCACGAGCCACACCCAGACCATCACGGTTCAGGACACGACGGCTCCCGAGTTGATCATCCCTGCTGACTACACGGCTGAGTGCAGCGACGAGCACTCGCTTGATGACGCTTCTGCGACGGACAACTGCGGTGAAGTGACCATCACTGAGGTTGCGGATACGACCTACAGCTGCACCTACAGCTACGTCGTGACGCGTACGTTCACGGCAGCTGACGAGTGCGGCAACAGCTCAACTGCGACGCAGACGATCACCATCCAAGACACCACGGCACCTGTTATTTCAGGCGACGTCGAAGTCTTGATTGCTTGTGAGGACTACGACTCAGAGGTGGCTCATGCTACTTCCACGGACAACTGTGGCAACGTGACGTTGACGTGGACGGACACGCAAGTGAGCGGTGGATGTGTGTTGCCAATCGGTCAGTACGTTCGCAACTACACTGCAACCGATGAGTGCGGCAACAGCAGCACGTTCGAGCAGATCTTGACGTTGACGGACGAAACGGCACCCACGTTTGACTTCGTTCCCGCGGATTACACCGTGGAATGCAGCGACGAAATGCCGATGGAAGACGCGACGGCTTCAGACAACTGCTCTGGCGCCACCGTGACGGTGTCTACTGAGACAATCGAAGGGGCTTGTCCGCAGTCATACCAGATTGTGCGCACCTTCACTGCAACCGACAACTGCGACAACAGCACAACTGCAACGCAGACCATCACGGTTCAGGATACCACGGCACCAGCGTTGACGATCCCTGCCGACTACACGGTGGAATGCAGCGACGACATGCCAATGGACGATGCCTCTGCGACGGACAACTGCGGTGAAGTGACCATCGACGAAGTCCAAGAGATCATCGAAGGTGATTGCGCAGGCAACTACACCATCACCCGAGAGTTCACTGCCACGGACGAGTGCGGCAACAGCACGACGTTGACGCAAACCATCACTGTCGAAGACACGACTGCGCCTGAGTTCACTTCAGTGCCAGCAGACTACACGGTGGAGTGCAGTGATGACATGCCAATGGACGACGCCACGGCGTCTGACAACTGCGGCGAAGTCACCATCGATGTGATGTCGGAAACCACTGCAGGTGACTGCACCGGCAACTTCACCATCACGCGCACGTTCACTGCGACGGACGACTGCGGCAACAGCAGCACCGCCACGCAGACCATCACTGTCCAAGACACGACGGCACCTGAATTGACCATTCCTGCGGATTACACTGCGGAGTGTGACGAAGAGCTCGTGTTTGACGACGCTTCGGCGACGGACAACTGCGGAACGGTGACCATCACGTTGGAAGAAGTGACAATTGACACGGACTGTGCTCAAGAGTACAGCATCGAGCGTACGTTCACGGCGACTGACGATTGCGGCAACAGCACGACTGCGACGCAGACCATCACGGTCCAAGACACCACAGCACCGACCATTTCGAATGCAGGTGGCCTGATGAACGGCGAGACTGTTGAAGTGTGCTGCGAATCCCTCGAAGGTGATGTGACCATCCCAGAGGCGGTCACGTTGACCTACAGCGACAACTGCGACGCTGATGCGACCGTGGACTACAACGAAGAATGTGTCGGCGGAAACTGCCCAACCGAAACGGTTGAAAGCTGGTGCGACATTTTGAACCCAGGAGTAATGGCAGACGGCGAGACTTGCGACAACTACGCGTTGCACAGCTTGCGTCTCTTCAACTTCCCAGGTTCAGAATTCTACACGACGGTGGAAGGCCGTGTGGCCAACAACACCGACGGCACCAAGACCTACACGGTGACGGTGGTGTCTACCGAGAACAGCAATGCAGGTTGGACGGTGACCAACCACTACGGTGCGCCAATGTCATGGGAGGACTGGATTGCTCAGCCAGGTGCGCAGAGCTACAAGTCTGACTGCGGTTTGGGCGACCACACCGAGTGGATGTACACCACGCTCACCAGCGGTTCAGCCGAAGGTTGGGGTGACTACGAAGGCTCGAGCTTGAGCTTCATGCACCAGCCTGCCTCTGGATACTTCGGATTCCAGATCGGTGAGGGCGCGAACAACAAGAATGGCAACTACGGCTTCAGCGCTTGGATGTACTACAACGGTACCTTCGACGGTTCGGCTGTGAGCGGCTCAGGGGACATCTTCGGAGACCTCGACTGCTGCTTGCCATACGACTTGGAGCGTTCTTACGTGGTGTCTGATTGCGCTGGAAACGAAACGCACTTCGCGTACACGGTTCACATGACCGGCGAAGGCTGCGACGAAGGCGACGAAGGCACGATCAGCGACCAGGAGGACACTTCGTTGACCTCACCAAAGGATTTGGTCAAGATCGAAAGCCTCCAGCCAAACCCAACGTCCGACATGTCTATCCTTGTGTTAAGCACGGAGGAAGCGTCTGTGACGGTGGAAGTCAAGGTGACTACCATGAGCGGTGCAGAGGTCTTGGATCTCTACAACGGGGTTGTGGTCGACGGGTGGTTCACGACCATCGACATTCCTGCATCGAGCTTGGAGTCGGGCATGTACCAAGTTCAAGTGCGCGCGAAGCAGTTCGTGACGACGAAGAAATTGTTGGTGGCCAACTAAGGCGATCAGCGAACCAATTGCGGAAAGCCGCCCTTCGGGGCGGCTTTCTTTTTGCGCAATGTTTTTGAGGAAGGGTGAGAAGCGCAGGGTCAGTACGTCACGCGAAATCACGATTCGAGATGAATGAAGGCAGCGTTTGGAAAGCCGAGGAGCAATTCGAGGGACTCCATTACGAGGGTGCCGGTGTCGACGAAATTCTTGATCGCGGATCCGTTTGAAAAGAAGAAG
>JBMZHG010000060.1:0-4684 GCA_049616325.1 Flavobacteriales bacterium
GGCTTCAAGAAGAGCAGGCCAGGATGATGCTCATCGGGTTAACCAACGCCGGGTACGTCGACTTGGACGTGTCGACGCGCTATTGCGAAGTGAAGCCAAGGGCAGAGCGCCACATCAAAGCCCGGAAGGGGGTGATTGATTTTGACGTCATTGCCTTTTACTCGAACCCTTTGGGCTCTTCTACGAATGCGGTGCTGAGTTTGAACAACCTCCGTTTGGCCTTGAAAGGGATCGGAACCTTTGGTGTCAGCGAGGCTCAGGACGTCCGGATTACTCCAGATCGAGGAGAAGTTGCCATTGGCAAGAATCGGAACTTTGATTTTGACGGTGTGGTTCGTGCCGGCAAGTTCCAGCTGCGTGGCACCCAGTTTGATTTCGATTACGAGGCCTTCAAATTGAATGTCAACTTGGCCGAATCACTGCGTCTACAAGTTGAAGTTGAGGGAAAATACGATGCGTATGGCAACCCTCAGTTGCGGTGGGTGGAGAGCACGATTGAGGAGGTCACTGGCACGTTGGAAGTGGACCACCCCAACAACAAGTCAGGTTGGAAGAGCGACCGCTACACGCAGTATCCGATTTTGACAAGCCGGGAGGTCAGTCACGTGTACTACGATGCGGAAAGAATTTGTCGAGGCGCATACCACCGTGACGATTTCAACTACGCTTTGGATCCGTTTGTCATCGACAGCTTGGACAACTTCAGCAACGAAGACCTGCGATTCACGGGCGAATTGTTGGCTGGGGGAATTGTTCCGGACATCGTGGAGCCCCTTCGGTTGATGGACGACTACAGCTTGGGTTTCACAAGGTCGACCCCGGCTGAAGGGGTTCCCCTGTACCAAGGTTTGGGAACCGTCAAAGGAGACTTGACGTTGAACTTGGGGGGGCTGCACGGTCCCGGTTCCATTGATTTCCTGACTTCGCACCTGGAGGGGGAGGACAACATCTTGGTGCCAGATTCAGCCTACGGGACGACGTCGTTGTACGACAACGTGGCACGCACCGACGACATTCCGTTGGTCAGTGCCAAAGTCGCGGACTTTGGGCTCCATTCCTACGGCAAACGTCTTTACGTGAGGTCCACGCCGCTTGATTCGCTGAGGTTTTTTGGAGAAGATGTTTTTCTGAAAGGTGAGCTTGAATTGTCCGAGCTCGGCATGGCGGGTCGAGGGGTGTTCCACTTTGAGCGAGCTGAACTCGCCTCTCAAGACTTTGTCATGAAAGAGCGCACCTTGGACGCGGGGGTTGCTGCATTTGAGCTTCAGGGGTCAGACCTCAACGAGGTGGCCTTTGGAACGGACAATGTTGTGGCACACGTGGATTTCGATTTGCGACGAGGCGACTTCAAAGCACGCGAGGGCGCCACGATGATTGAACTGCCGGCCATTCGTTACCAATGTCTGATGGATGAATTTTCGTGGTTCATGGACGAAGAGAGGTTGGACTTGATGAACACGCTCATTGATCCGTCGGCCATGACCTTTCAGGAGTTGGCTGATCGGGATCAGAGCAACTTCTTCTCGCTTCACGAAGAGCAAGACGGCCTCCATTTCTTGAGCCCCCGGGCGACGTACAAGGTGGACGAAGCCTTCGTGCGTTGCATGGACGTCAAATCGCTTGCCGTCGCCGATGCGGAAATCAAGCCCGGAGACGGGGTGGTGGTGGTGCGTCGCGATGCCGTCATGGATGAATTGCGCGGTGCTGAAATTTTCGCCAACGACGTCACGCGTTACCACAGGCTGTACGACGCCAACGTTACGGTCAAGGGACGACTCAAATACGACGGTGCGGCAAGCAAAACGTACGTGGATGCCCAAGGGATTGAGTGGCCGATTCGCTTGAACGAACTCGCCGTGGACACGGCTTACCGCACCTACGGAAAGGGGATTGTGCGCAGCGGGGACGAGTTCTTTCTGAGTCCACAATTCGCGTTCCAAGGGCGTGTTCACCTCGAGGCCGGGCGAAAAGATTTGGAATTCCAAGGAGGCGCGCAGATGCAATTTGACTGCGATGAGTTTGCCAACGAGTGGGTGGAATTCAAGGGCGTCATCGATCCGCAGGACGTGGCCATTCCAGTAGATTCGCTCGTCACTGAACTCGGGAAGTCCCATTTAGGTGTGGGGTGGACGTACAACGACGGCGGCATCATGTCCATGTATTCCACCTTTTTCACGAAGAAACCTGTCCGGTCCGACGTGTCGTTTTTCGTGCCTCGTGGGTTTTTGCGTTACGACAAGCGAAAGGACCGTTACGTGGTGTGCAGCGACGAAAAGCTGAAAAACCCTGAGCTACCGGGCAACCTGACTCAAATGTCGCGGGGGAATTGCGACGTCTACCAACAAGGAAAAGCATCGTTCCCTGTGGCGGACAAAAACTTGTTGACGCAAACGTTTGTCGGCGACATTTCTACGTCTTCTCGCCAAATGGTTCTGCGCGGCGGCCTTGTGGTGGACATGCCCCTTCCCGAGCCGGTGCTGAAGCATCTCGCCGTGGCCATCAAGGTCTCGAATCAAGCCAGCGGTTCAGGGCCGTTGTCGACCAATTACGAAACGATTTTGAACGAATTCGTAGGGGTCGACGAGGCTGCCGTGCTCATGAACGAATTGGACTTGCTGGGCGAGTACAAGAAAGGCGTTCCCAAGGAGGTCCGTCATGCGATGGTGCTTCACGGCATGGAGTGGCGTTACGACACATTCGACGACATGTGGGTGAGCGAAGGTGAGGTGGGCATCGCGACGCTCGGAGAGCACAACGTCTGGCGGAGTGTTCGCGGCAAGGTGCTTCTTGATCGCGACAAAAACCGCGTGATCGTCTACTTGCATTTTGACCCCAAGCACTGGTTTTACTTCGAATGGAAGTCAGGAGCGGGGGTCATGACGGTTCAAGCCAATGAAGTTGTCGAAGAGGGCGAGCCAACGCTTGAATCCATTCTCGCTGCGATGAAGGATTCCGACAAGGAAGTCAAAGACGAGAACGGGAGATTCAAGATTCAGTGGATCCCTGGAAAGAGTTTTCGTGACGGGGACATTGAGCAATTCCGGGAATTCGATGAATGACGCTTGAATGACTTGAACACGGTAGGGAGCGGGCCTTGGCTGACCTACCTTGGAAGCATGGAGAATTCAACCCTGTATCCGCACGTTTTTCGGCCCTTGGATTTGGGCTTCATGACGCTGCCCAACCGCATCCTTATGGGGAGCATGCACACGGGGCTGGAAGAGGAGAAGGGTGGCATGGAAAAGCTTGCGCGGTTTTATGCGGAGCGTGCGGCAGGAGAGGCCGGATTGATTGTCACGGGGGGGATTGCGCCCAACTTGGAAGGCGTGGTGGCGTGGGGCGGTTCTCGGATGTCCCAGCGCAGACATGTTTCACACCACCGCACGATCACCGACGCTGTTCATGCCGAAGGCGGACGAATTGTCATGCAAATCCTGCACGCAGGCCGGTATGCCTACACGCCGCTGTGCGTGGACCCCAGTGGATTGAAGTCTCCGATCTCGAGGTTCAAGCCCAGGAAGTTGACGGCTTGGGGGGTGGAACGTACCGTCCGGGATTTCGTGCGTTCGGCGGTTTTGGCTCGGGAAGCAGGGTACGACGGCGTGGAAATCATGGGGTCGGAAGGGTACCTGATCAACCAATTCGTGGCGGCGGAGACCAACCTCCGAAACGACAAGTGGGGCGGTGATTTTGAGCGTCGTTGCCGATTCCCGTCCGAGATTCTGTCCAGAATCAGGGAAGCGGTTGGCCCAGACTTCTTGGTCATGTACCGCTTGAGCATGCTGGATTTGGTGGCAGGTGGCAGCGATTGGGGAGAGATTGAGCGTTTGGCCCAAATCGCCGAGCAAGCCGGAGCCAACATGATCAACACCGGCATCGGGTGGCACGAAGCCCGAATTCCAACCATTGCGACTGTGGTGCCGCGTGGCGGCTTCCGGTTCGTCACCAAGAAGCTCATGGGTAGGGTGCAGGTGCCGCTGGTGACGACCAACCGGTTCAACGATCCATCGACGTGCGAAGAAGCTCTCGCGGAGGGGTGCGCAGACATGATCAGCATGGCGCGTCCGTTTTTGGCGGATCCGCACTTGGTGAAAAAAGCCCGCCTGGCACGACCGCAAGACATCAACACGTGCATTGGTTGCAACCAAGCATGCCTCGACCACGTGTTCAAGCAAAAGGTGGCGTCGTGTTTGGTCAATCCGCGGGCGTGCCACGAAGCGGACTATTCGGCGATTCCAAGGCCGCAACAAGAACAACCCCACCCGGAGCGCGGAGGCAGGTCTGAGGACACGTGGAGGGGCAAGCGGATTGCCGTGGTCGGCGGTGGACCCGCAGGCATGAGCGCGGCACTTGAGCGCGGCCGACTCGGGGCGTCCGTGGTTCTATTCGAAGCATCCGAACGCCTCGGGGGGCAATTTCTGATGGCCCAAAGAATCCCGGGGAAATCGGAATTCAACGAGACCATTCGGTATTTCTCCACGCAGCTCGAACTGGTGGGGGTGGAGATCCGGCTTTCGACCACGGCGACGACGGAACTCGTGAGAGAATTTGACGAGGTGGTATTGGCCACGGGCGTGCGCCCCCGCGCCCTTCGGATTCCCGGTTCAGACCGACCTGAAGTTGTGAGCTACGCGGACGTCCTGAAAGGTCGGGTCGAGGTGGGGAAACGCGTGGCCATTGTTGG
>JBMZHG010000060.1:4694-7660 GCA_049616325.1 Flavobacteriales bacterium
GGTTTTGACGTTGCGGATTTCCTCACACACGATTCGGACGAAGCCGGTTTCATGGCCTCGTGGGGTGTGGACTCCGAATTGGCGGACCGTGGCGGTTTGACCTCCCCCAAGCGTACGCCGAGTTCCCGCGAAGTGTTCATGTACCAGCGGCGTCCAGGAAAGATGGGGCGGGATTTGGGGAAAACCACGGGGTGGATTCATCGGACGACGTTGAAACAACGCGGCGTCACCCAAATCACAGGCGTGTCCTACGACCGCATTGACGACCAGGGATTTCACGTGACCCTCGAAGACGGCACGACCCATGTTCAGGCGGTCGATCACGTGGTGGTTTGCGCGGGGCAAGTGTCCCATGTCCCGGAGGAATTGCAACATCCACGCATGGTGTTGGTGGGAGGTGCACGAAATGCGACGGGTCTCGATGCCCAGCGGGCCATCGTGGAAGGCATGATCCAGCTAGAATAAAAGGTCGATTTCAGGTCGACAAGAGCTTGACAGCGGCTTGCGCATGTTCGAGCATTTCGTTGGGTGTGGCATGTGACGGATAAGCCAGGGGTGCTCCTATGGCTACCCTCACAGATTTTTTCGCTGGACCAATCAACATGCCAGAGGGTGGAAGCAAGTCCCATGTCCCGGAAATGTGCATGGGTACGATGGGAGCCCCCGCGGCTTGGGCAAGGTGAAACGCGCCTTTTTTGAACGGTTGCAAGGTTCCGTCCTTGGAGCGCGTTCCTTCTGGAAAGACCAGCACGCTGCGTCCGGCTTTCAACGATTCTGTGAGTTGGTTCACGGCCCGTTCAGAGGAGGCACGGTTTCCGCGCTCCACGAACACGGTTCCGGCAAGTTCATTGAGCTTTCCGAGCAACGGAACCCTTCGAATGCTGGCCTTGCTGAGGAACACGATGGGCGTCGGGCTGGCCGCGAAAGCGGCGTTGATGTCGAGCAGGCTGGTGTGGTTGGCCACGAGAACGCAGCCCTTTTTTTGGTCTGCCAGCGCCTGCGCCTCAGCGGACACGTGCACCTCGATCTTCACACCGACGAGCCTTCGCAGAAGGGGTCTGCTCCAGAGAACTCTGCCGACGTTCCACATGACCCAATCCCCGTTGTTTTTGTTTAAAGCCATGGCCACAAGACCCACAAGGCTGCAGAAAATCGTGTGCGCAATCACAAGGACCGTGCGGAACGGGGCGAGGATCCAACCAAGAACGTTCATGAAGACGCAAGTTCTAGTTCACGCCATTCCCCGGAATTCAAATCGCCGAGTTCCCAAGGTCCCATGGCGACGCGAATCAACCTCAGCGTAGGAAGGCCCACGGCGGCAGTCATGCGTCGAACTTGCCGGTTTTTCCCTTCCGTCAACGTCAGGGAAATCCAAGCGTCAGGGACCGTCTTGCGGACGCGTATTGGCGGAGTCCGTTCCGGATAGGTTGGCGTGATTTTCTCTGCCCGACACCCACGAGTAACAAATTGCTTTCCTTTGATTTTCAAAGTCATTGGGAGCTCAAGTTCTCCGAGTTGTTTAGGACTTGGAGTGCCTTCGACTTGGACGTGGTACGTGCGCTCGTGGCCGTTGGAGGGGTCCAAGATTTGGGTTTTCAGCCGGTTGTCGTCAGTCAGCATCAACAGCCCTTCGCTGTCGGCGTCCAAGCGTCCCATCGGGTAAACTTCTCGAGGCAAGCCCAAATTCAAGCTCGACAACCCCTGTCGGTTCCCTTCAGGAGTGAATTGACTCAAAACCCCAAACGGTTTGTGCAACATGTACAATCGAGGCATTGCGCGAAACTACTTCAAGAGGCCGTCGCGTCGTATTTTTGTCTTTCGGTTGACTCCGCCGCCTCACTTCGGTGGGGAGGAAAGTCCGGACAACACAGGGAACCACACTTTCCGAAAGGGAAGGCGCGTTCAACGGAACGCGACAGACAGTGCCACAGAGATTTAAACCGCCGATGGCCTTCGGGCACAGGCAAGGCTGAAAAGGTGGGGTAAGAGCCCACCAGCGTAAGGGTGACCTTGCGGCTTGGGTAAACCTTGTGGGTTGCAAGACCATGTATACTGGCGTTTGAGGGCGTCCCGCCTGAGTCAGAGGGTAGGTCGCATTAGATCAATGGCGGAGCCCTTCGGGGAACAGAATCCGGCTTACACCGAGCTTCGAGGGGAGGTGCGGAAACGCATCTCCCTTCTCCATTTAACGTGCTCTTGATGTGCGACCCTCCGATATTTGTGGTTGGCATTGAATTTTGTTGTTTTTCTAGGCTTTACCCTAATACCTTTGTAAGGTCAAACCTTCTAAAACGGCCGCTTCCTCTCGTTCTTGCGGCATTGCCCCATGGCTAAAATTGATTTTACTTCGAAAGAAATTTCTTCGTTGCGCAACCATTTTCTGAAAGAGCGAAATCGCCTTTCAAACGAATTGATGCACGTGGAGTTGATGCTTGAAAAGTTCGGTGTCGCCCCGACCGCAGGCAAGCAAGGAAAAACCAAAGCGCCAGGCCTGACCGCGAAGGGGCTGCCACCCAAAAAGCGCGGGCCCAAGAGCGTCTGGGGCGCCTTCATTCAGAAACGCCTCCGAGCGCGGAACCGCCCCATGAGCTACGAGGAGCTGATCGACGATGCCATGTCCATCTACAAGATTCCGGAGAACCGCAAGGAATCTGCCAAAGCGAGCATCCTCAACAGCGCTTTTCGCTTGCGCACGGTGCACGGCAAAATCGTCACATTGGGACGCCCAGGAAAGAGGGACAAGATGGTGGTTTTGACCAAATGGCTCGACAAAGGCGGGGCATTGAAACCGGAATATGCTCAGGTTTTTAAAGAGGTCATGGGAGGAAAGGCGCAGCGTGTGGACATGAGTTCCATTCCGGAGAGTCCTTACGCTGAGGCTGAATAAAATGCAGCTGTCTTCGCTGTGAGATGCAACAAAAAGGGACGCCACGGGCGTCCCTTTTTGCATTCAACCAGTAAGCGAT
>JBMZHG010000061.1:0-7417 GCA_049616325.1 Flavobacteriales bacterium
GTACTTCTTGGCGTGGATGGCCGTGTCGGTGCTTCTTGCCCGTTTTGTCCTCGCGTTAAGGCGGGGGCGGGTCTTGCGAGAGGGCACGTCGTTGGCGTTGTCCACGGCCGTGGTTGCGATTTTGGTTGTGTTGGGACAGCTCGTTCACGGTGCATTGGACCTGACCGCTGAAAAACGCCACACGCTTGCCCAAGGCACGTTGGAGCTTCTTGAGGGCCTCCAAGACGACGTGTTGGTGACGTGCTACTTGACTGGAGAGCTTCCCCAGGAATGGAAGCGGCTTGAAGGCGAAGTGGAGTCGATGTTGCAGCGGATGGCGCAAGCCAGCGAGGGCCGGCTGACGTTCCAGTTCGTGGACGTGTACGCCGTGGACGATCCGCAAACCGTTGGCCAAAACGAGCAAGCCCTCTTCGAACGCGGCTTGGAGTTCACGCGCATCGCGTTCGAGGACAACGGCCGTCAGGCGTTCCAAACAGTTTGGCCTGGAGCCATGATCAGCTACCGAGGGGAAGAATCGCCCGTCCAATTCTTCGGCAGCGACATTCCTCAGGCGGACCAGGCCATGATTCAAGGATCCATCAACACGTTGGAATTCAACCTGGCGTCTGGCATCCGCCAAAGCACGGCATTCGAGCCGAAAGCCATTGCCATTCTGGAAGGACACGGGGAGCTGGAAGATTTGGCCATGGCCGATTTGGTCACGACCCTGGAAGAGGACCACCTCGTGGCCCGCGTAGAGCTGGACGGCCGCTTGAACGTGTTGTCTGAGAAGCTCGAAGGCATGCGGTTCCGTGCGAACCGTTACGACTTGCTGATTGTGGCCAAGCCCGACAGCGCCTTCCCCGAAAAGGACAAGGTCATCCTCGACCAATTTCTGATGAACGGGGGGCGAATCCTGTGGATGGTCGACCCGGTGCTCACCGACCTGGACAGCATCCGCAACGCCAACGAGACGTACGGCGTCGAAAACCCCTTGGGGCTCTACGACCAGCTTTTCGACTACGGGGTGCGGCTCAACCGGGATTTGATCATCGACCCGCAGTGCGCGCCCATCATGCTTGACGCGGGGCCGATGGGCAACCAACGCAACATGCGCTTGTTCAATTGGTACTTTGCCCCGTTGGCAATGCCTCTCGGAACCGGGCACCCGATCACCAACAACCTCGACCCGATTCACTTTGATTTTGTGTCCTCCATGGATTTGGTGAACACGCAAGAAGAGGTGACTTCCACGGTGCTTCTGACGTCGAGTGAGCGGGCCAAAACCTACCGCGTGCCGGTTCGCGTTTCGAGCGGAATCGTGGACCTTGACCCGTCTTACTTCGCAGAAGGGAACACCCCCAACGCCGTGTTTGCGGCCTTGCTGGAAGGATCGTTCCGCTCGCATTACGCGCAATCCCTGCCCGAGCGGCTTCGCGACGACGCGGACTTTGCGTTCCGGGAGTCCAGCGCACCGACAGCCATGATTGTGGTGTCGGACGGGGATGTGGCTCGAAACAAATTCCGCAGCGACGGCCGCATTTTGCCTCTCGGCTACGACCGGTACGCGCGGCGCGTGGTCTACGACAACAAGGAGTTTTTGCTGAACGCCATCAACTACTTGTTGCAGGAGGACGCGTTGATCAGCGTCCGATCTCGGTCCATTTTGCTCCGGCCACTGGACGAGGAACGCGTTCGAGCGGAACGCAGCGGGTGGCAATTCGTGGCGGTCGGAATGCCGCTGCTCGTGGTGTTCCTTGTTGCGGGAGCCGTGTTGACGTCGCGCCGGCGGTTGTTTGCACGCGCCGCTTGACCGACCTTCGCAGCATGCATGCCAACCTTCGCATTTTGTACGTTCTCGTTGCCCTGACCGCGGTCACGGGCGGTGTTTGGTTTTTTCAAGGAGGAAAGGGGGAATTGTCTGAAGTGGAGGGCACCGATTTTGCCGTGCTCGACACGTCGTTGGTGGACAAGATTTTCATTGCCGACATGGACGGAGGTGAAGTTACGCTGACGCGTCCGGAGCAGGGCCGACTTTGGGATTTGAACGGGACCTACAAAGCCCGAGAGGATGCGGTGAATTTGCTCTTGAAGACGTTTCGACGTGCATCGGTGCAAGGTCCGGTCGCCGAGGCGGCTCGTCCCAACGTGATTCGGTTGTTGTCGGCTCGAGGCAAAAAGGTTGAGATTTACCAGGGTGGAGATCGCCCCGTGAAGACGTGGTACGTCGGGACGGCGACTCCAAGTCACACCGGAACGTACATGGTGCTCGAAACACAGGAGGGCCGAGCGGCAGAGCCGTACGTCGTTCACATGGAAGGGTTCACGGGCTACCTGAGCACGCGGTTCTTCACGTCTGAACGGGAGTGGAGGCACACAGGCATTTTCAATTACCCTGGGCGCGCCCTTGCTCGCGTGGAAGTCCGGGTCCTTGAGCAGGACGGGGAATCGTACGCGCTGACCGCGCAAGAGACAGGAAAACTGACACTGACCGACTTGGAGGGCAATCCTTTGCCGTATTCCGACACCACCGGTGTCCAAGATCATTTTCTGCGATTCAAAAAGGTCCACCTGGAAACGTACAGGTCGCGCTTGGATGAAGCTGTGGAAGACAGCCTTCGTGCGGCTTCAGGTGCGTTTGAATTGACGGCTTATGGAAGAAACGGCCGTCGCTCTGACGTGATTGTGCATTGGAAACCTCGCACGGGGTTGGACCGCGATGCGGAAGGGAACGAAATGGTTCACGACGGGGAACAGATGTACGGTGTCACCTCCAACGGGGAGGTGGTGTTGGTGCAGAGGTTTGTGTTTGATCCGCTTTTGCGTCCGCTCAGCGAGCTTCAGAAGCAGACGATTCCACCAGTTGCGTCAGCCGGCCTGCCCATGCCGACCAACTGAGGCGCTTTTTCACTTGCTCAAATGCGCCTTGCACGTCCGCGGGCTGACTTGTCCAAGGGGCAGCCATGGCCTTTGCCAACGCCGCGGCGTCGGAGGGAGGGACCAGCCGCCCCGTCAATTCCGGAACCACCGTGTTCGCCAAATCCCCCACGTCCGAGGCGATGACTTTCACGGAGTGGTGAAGGGCCAGTGCCGTCACGCCGCTTTGGGAAGCGGAAACGTAGGGGAGGACCACAAAATCCGCGGCCGAAAAAAACACGGGAACGTCGTCCTCGTCGATGAACTCGTTGTGAATCTTGACGCGGTCTTGGAGGCCAAGGGCGTTGATTTGGTCTTGGTAAGGCGTCCAAGAGCCGTAGCATTCTCCCGCCACGACAAGCGTGTGCTCCTCAGGAAGTTTCGCAAGGGCATCAAGCAGCACGCGAAGTCCCTTGTAGGGCCGAATCAGACCGAAGAACAAATGCACCACCTCGCCTTTTGCCAAGCCCAATTGGCGACGGGCTTCTTCTTTCCTCGGCCGAGAAACGTGGTGGTCGTAGAGCGGGTGGAAGAGGGTGTGTGGTCGATGCTCTTGCAATCTGTCTGAAACGGGCGCGCTAAGCGTCAAGACGTCGTCCATCCGGTTCAGGAATCGTCGCGTCAGGGTGCGGTCGAGGCGGTTGCCGTCGTGCGACGAAGCGTTGTGCATGAGGGCCCAAACTTGAGAAACCCCGTGCTTCTTTGCCGATCGGGCCACTGCGGCAAGGGCCGGAGCCAGCGCGGCGTGCCAGAACGGGAGTACCACGACGTCCGCGTGAGCGGCCAGGTGTTCCCCGGTCTTCGACCAACTTCGGGGCGACATGCTGTCGAGCATGGCGGGCATTGAAAGGTCGCCAGGTCCTTTTCCAGGCTCCCATTGGGAGGTGCCGGGAAACAGCCGGTCGGGGTACTGCCGGGACCACGTGACGCATTCCACCTCGTGCCCGGCCTGTCGCAGCGCTTCTGCCATGGCTGCGTTGAATGACGCAATGCCTCCGCGGTACGGAGGAAAGGTGGATGCAATGCCCAGGCGCATGCCGCAATTTGGGGCAAGAAGGCGTCACGACCACCTATCTTCGTCGCATGAATGCGTATTTGGTTGACGGCGTGAGAACGCCAATTGGTTCGTTTGGCGGCACACTCGCCCCCGTACGCGCCGACGACTTGGCTTCACACGCGCTGTCGTCGTTGATGAAACGCCATCCTGAATTGGATCCTCAGGCTGTGGGAGACGTGTTGATGGGATGTGCCAACCAAGCCGGCGAAGACAACCGGAACGTGGGGCGCATGGCGAGCTTGCTTGCAGGTTTGCCCCAAGAGGTTCCTGCCGAGACAATCAACCGTCTGTGCGCTTCAGGTCTCGCCGCCTCGGTGCATGCAGCTCGCATGCTGCACGTTGGTGACGCCAACGTCGTGGTTGCCGGAGGTGTCGAACACATGACCCGTGGGCCGTGGGTGTTGAGCAAGGCTTCCCAGCCGTTTGGACGGGACGTCGAGTTGCACGACACGAGTTTTGGTTGGCGGTTCATCAATCCTCGCCTCGATGCCTTGTATGGCACGGAAGGCATGGGCCAAACCGCTGAAAACCTCGTTGATCTTCACGGCATCAGCAGGGAAGATCAAGACGCGTTTGCGTGCCGCAGTCAAATGAAGGCCGCGGCCGCTCAAGAAGAAGGCCGCCTCGCGGAGGAAATTGTCCCCGTAGAGATTCCGCGCCGCAAGCAAGACCCGCTTCACTTCGAAAAGGACGAATTCATCAAGCCCGGAACGACTCCCGAGATTTTGGCAAAGCTCCGTCCGGCCTTTCGGAAGGAGGGAGGAAGCGTCACGGCTGGGAACGCAAGCGGCCTGAACGACGGCGCGGCGGCGCTCCTGCTCGCGAACGAGGCTGGGTTGAAATCCCAAGGCCTTGAACCCTTGGCCGAAATCGTCTCCTCGGCCGTGGTAGGCGTTCCTCCTCGGATCATGGGCATCGGGCCTGTCGAGGCCAGTCGCCGAGCTTTGGCCAAGGCGGGCCTCGGTTGGGACGACCTCGACGTGATCGAACTCAACGAAGCGTTCGCGGCACAGAGTTTGGCCTGCATCCGCAGCTGGAACCTGGCTGACGAAGACCCGCGCATCAACCCCAACGGCGGGGCGATTGCCCTCGGTCACCCGCTGGGAATGACCGGCGCTCGCATCCTGTTGGCAGCAGCTCGGCAGTTGAAACGAACGGGAGGATCTTACGGGCTGGTGACCTTGTGCATTGGTGTGGGGCAGGGGTACGCCGTGGTGATTCGCAATGCTGCGTCCAAGGCCTAAGCAATGATTTACGCCTTTCGAGACATGGTGCCCGTAGTCGACCCCTCGGCCTACGTGCACCCGCAAGCCACGCTGATCGGCCACGTGACGGTCGGCCCGGACTGCTACGTTGGTCCTGGAGCAGTGCTTCGCGGAGATTGGGGCAAGATTGTGTTGGAGCGCGGATGCAACGTTCAGGAATGTTGCGTGCTTCACATGTTTCCTGGGGCAACGGTGCTCTTGGAAGAAGGTGCCCACATCGGGCACGGTGCCATGGTGCACGGCGCGCGTGTCGGACGCAACAGCCTCGTAGGAATGAATGCGGTTCTTCTCGACGACGTAGAATTGGGGGAAGAATGCATCGTGGGGGCTCTCGCACTTGTCAAAGCGGGGACCCACTGGCCTCGCCGTTCCTTGGTGATTGGAAACCCTGCGGAGCGCAAGGGTGAGGTGAATGACCAGATGATTGCCCACAAAACCGAAGGCACGGCATTGTATCAGGGTCTTCCGGCTGACGCCCACGCCCATTTGACCGAGGTGGAAGCGTTGACTTCGGTTCCGGCTGACCGGGTTGAAGATTTCCCGACCTACGACACGTGGGCCGAAAGAAAGCAACAGGAGGGCTCCTCGGAACACGAATTGGAGTGATTTGGGACGTTCGGGCCAAAGAATCCAGGAGTTCAAGCAATTCACCGTGCGCGACGACGCGTGCGGCATGAAGGTGGGGACGGACGCCCTCGTCTTGGGCAGTTGGGCAGGGGCTTTGAGTTCCCAAGAACAGGCGTCGCCTTTGCGAATCCTGGATGTCGGCACGGGTTCAGGCATCCTTGCGCTCATGCTTGCGCAACGGTTTCCCTTGGCGGTGGTGGATGCCTTGGAACTCGAGCCTGAAGCCGCAGCTCAGGCGGCCGAAAACGCGGCAAAAAGCCCTTTTTCCGAGCGCATTCGCATTCACGCTCGAGCCGCACAGGGGTGGAGTGAGCCGGCCGATTTGGTGGTGTGCAACCCTCCCTTTTTTCATGGGCACCCCAAGAGCCTTGATCGAAAGCGCAACCTCGCAAGGCACGACGACACCCTGCCTTTGCGTTCCCTGTTCGCCGTGGTGCGCGCGTGCTTGTCAGAAGGAGGGGAGTTCGCGCTGGTGTTCCCTGAGGACCGGTCAAGCCAACTGTGCGATGAGGCAGCCTCTCACGGGCTTTGCCTTCAGGCCCAAATCGGCTTGCGGGCAACCCCACAACACGACGTCATTCGGAGCTTGTGGTCTTGGACCAACAGGCCAAACGATCAAGTTTCCCGTCAACTCTGGGACTTGGAATCTCCCCAAGGAGGGGGAGCGTGGTCGGACGAAATGGCGGCCAGATTGAGGCCTTTCGTCAAGAGCCTTCCGTGATCCTCAGCAGCCGAGAACTTGGCGTAGACGGTCGACTTGCGCATGCCACAAGTCTTGGGCATCTTCGACCTCGTCGTCGTCGGCAAAGTCGGTGATGACGAGCGCATTCTCTCCGGTCAATTCGTCCACACGAATTCGGAACTCGAAAAACGTGTCTTCTCCGTCGTCCTCGGCTTCAAGCCAACGAAATTTGACGAACTCGTCTTTTTTCTTGCTGATCATGCGGGCCGACTCCTCGCTTCCGTCCCAAAAGAAAATGTGAACGTCCTTTTTGATGTTGACGTCGTCGCAGAACCACTCGGAAAGCCCCGAGGGCGTGCTGATGCAGTTGTACAGAACCCCCTTGGAGCTGTTCAAAGGAATTTCAAGCTGGAACTTTACTTTTTCGGCTGTCATCATGGTCTTCGTCTTTTGTAGGTCGGCTTGGCTTGGCTCGTCTCGTCCGTTGTGAAAGTCAACTTCTCTTGGCCGTGGAAGGTTCACAAGATACGACAGCCCTTTCCTTTTTCTGCATGAGATGTTGCAAGAATTGAAGCTAAAACGTGTTACCTTCGCGCTCCCAAATGGCGGGGTAGCTCAGCTGGTTAGAGCGCAGGATTCATAATCCTGAGGTCGAGAGTTCAAGTCTCTCCATCACCACCATTTACTTTAATTAAATCAATTATTTATAACTAAAAAATTTTTATAAAAAAATTACCTGAAAATGAGAGTCATTAAAATATTTCAAAGTGTTATATCAGCTTTTTTTGGAGTACAAAATAACCAAAAATTAGTTGAAGATGATGAGTTTGTTGAAAAGTATGGAATAAAATATTTTTTAATATTTGGATTTTTTCTTGTTATTATCTTTTT
>JBMZHG010000062.1:0-7206 GCA_049616325.1 Flavobacteriales bacterium
AAGCAAATGCTCCGAGAAAACGAAAATGGATTGGTGTTTGCGTTTCCACAAATGCGGCTGGCCGTTGGACACATCGTTGTTCGTCTCGACCGAGGAGAGGAAAGCGTGGACTCGTGGGGAGTTGACTTTGAGACGAGCTTCCAACTTGTCCATTGATTGTTTGATGATGCACCCTCCAGAGTGCAGGCTGGCAAGTTTCTCCTCAGGGAGCTTGTTCCGGTCAAAACATTTGACCAGGCCTGCAAGCTCGGGCTCGATCATGCCATGGGCGATGGTCAAGACGACTGAAAAGAGGAGCTCTCGACAGTTGTTCATCAGCATGACCACAGCGGGAGTGTCCATGTGGCTGCGATTTGTGGTCTCCGAAAGCTCTTTGTGGTCCAAGGGTGTTGCTGCGGGGGGCGCTTCAGCGCCGAGAGGAGCTGAAGAGCCGCCTGACTGTGTTTTCCGGTTCGTTTTGAGCGACTTGGTGATTGTCAATGTGCGCAACATGTGCCTTGACTCTTTGATTTTGTTTTGCCGCACAAAAGTGGCCCAGGACGACTCATCATTGGGCACGTCCAGGCCCCTGATGAGGCGTGCGAGAATGCGAGAGTGATCAATCTCGTTGAGGATCAGCGCGATCATTTCCCTGATTTTTGGGAATTGATCTGGCTGTCTTTTGCTGAAGTGGAATTTTTCGACCGCAGATGTGTCTGTGCGCCCACGGCTGGCGTAGAACGCGTAGACGTCTGCGTTGGCCGTGGCTTGGCGCCTGATGGCGCGCGCTAGGGGAGCAGGCGCGTAGATGCCTGCGCCTCCTTCTTTCGTGTCGGAAAACATGTGTTTTTCGCGTGTTTTTCGAAAAGATGTCGAAATTGTTGTTTTGCTCAAAAACGCGATTTCAAAAAATTTTCGCCTGCGGCGGGCTTGCGCTTCGCGCGTTCGACGATGTTCGAACTAGGCGCTGCGAAAGTCTCAGGCGAAAGTCTCAGGCGAAAGTCTCAATGTCAAAGGCCAATCTGTGAAGTCCCTTTTTTTGTTGAGTTTCGGCGGGAGATCCGAAAGAAAATTCTTTGACAGGGAGCCTTTGCTGTCTGATGCAACTGTGCTTGAAGATGCCTCCGAGGACAATGTGTGTTTGCTGTGCCGAGGTCGGGTGAAGAGATGACGAAGCTGGAAACTAGACGTCACGAAGAAGCCGGCTGGTCTGGTGGTTCAGGTGGTCCGACTCAGCGGTGTGGTTCTCGTGAATCGCGCGCGCGCGCTCAAGTCTGTCGTTGAGCGAGCGCAGTTTCTTCACGTTGCGCTCAATGTCTTCCTTGCAGGTGGATTCCGGAAGCTCCGCGAGGGCTTTGACTTCCTTCAGGAGGTGGTCCGGGCAAACGATGGGGTAGACGTCCAGGAACGAGTGGTCGGCTGCGGGGCACCAGTGACGCTCGCACTGGGCGTAAAGGGAGACGGGGCTCGGCGGAACGCGGGGGAGCGTGTCTTCGTGCTCCTCGGTGAGGCCGTGAACTGCGAGGCGGCGAAGGTCGCTGTTCTTGCGGTCAAGCTCCTTCTTCTTCTTGCGATGGAAGATGAGTTTGTTGACGTGGAACTCGATGCGGGCGAGGTTCTCTGCGTGCTTGGCGTCGTTCTGGACGCGGTGGAAGAGACGACGGATGCCTTCTGCTTTGTCTCGAGTGTGTTCGGCTCTCTTCTGGGCGGCGGAGAGGAGTGGAGAAAGTGGCGCAGGCACGCAGCAATCGGATTCAGAGTCGACGCCGTCGGTGTCGATGAGATTGGCAATGTCCACGTGGGCCTTCTTGCGGTTCTGCACTGCTGGTGGAGTTTTGGCAGCAGCAGCGATGAGGGGATGCACTCGGCAAGGGGCCGAAGAGAGGTTGCTCTGAGAGCCGGACGAAGAGCTTTGCTGCTTTCCGTTCAGAGTCTCCAGTGGAGGCAAAGGGGGCGAGCCAGGCTGCGGTGGCTGCTGTCTCTGCTGCGGCGACTTCGGCGAGAAGCGCGGGTCGCGGGGGCGTTTCCCGAGGTTTGAGTTGCAGGGGACGATCGTAAGTCTGTTGGCCTGCGGGTTGTCAGCGCGCGTGGGCGTGCAGAGGTGTGCCGTAGTGCCGTAGCCTGTAGCGTAGCGAAGCGGGGCCGGTTGGGTCGACCGCTAGCGTCGTGCAGCGCGTGGGGGTGTCTCAGCGTTTGGGGCTCAGAGCCTAACGTGACTGGAAATGTGTGCCTGTGTAGTCACTGATGTGTGCAGACGCAGCAATCTTCCGTGGGGCGATGTCAGTCGTCCGCTGCGTGCAATGCACTTGGTCTGTGATGTGAGCGGGGCGCACTGACCGCTGTGAGGCGGGCGTGGGCAGCTCTTGCTTTGTGGTTGAGACGAGGGGTGCTCGGCTCAATGGATGTGAAGAATTGATTGATGCGAAACACAACAAAACTACCGCCCGGGCGTAACGCGCCCGAGCACTGAAAAACACTACAAGTGGTTCTTTGGCCGGGAAAAACATTGACTGTGAGTGCCGGCCCCAAAACCCTTGGCACGGGGGAACAAATTGAAGTCACTCTTTGACTGTGGAGGAACTCCAGATCTTTTCGAAATGATTGGTGAAGAGCGATCCACTGCAAGATCTTTTCCAGTGACTTGACTGTGACTGTGGCAGTTGCCTGTGGGGCTGGCCGTTGCCTCCCTCTTGTCATCTGGAGGCAGAGGGCTCTTGTGCGTTCGCATCCACCGCCGTGATGGCGGGTGGTGATGCCTGATGACTGTGTGTGATGCCCACGCATGCACGAAAGTGCATGTGCATGGGCCATTGATGATGTCTGCTGCATGGGGACCGGCTCTCAAGCCGTCGCCTCCCCTGTGTGCCATTTTGGGTCACAACACTCCCGCACGGAGACGTGGGTGGTGAACCATCCAGTTTCCGAAATCCTGGTGACCCAGAAAACGTTTGGCAGTGTCAAAAATGCAGAGGCCTGCGCTGGGCAACTTCAATCTTGAAAATGGCAAGTTGAAATCGGCAGCGCAAATGCAATCCATCCGAATGAAGGATGGAACACGCAGACATTGTGGGTTTGTTCGTTGTTCATTGGGTGTTTGTGGACACTGGTTCCGAGCTCATGATGAGGTCGCGAAGCCGACAATGTACAATCCGTGGGAGAGGTTTTGTCAACAGGTCCGCAGCATTGCTTTCGGTGGGGACATGTTGCACTGTGATGATTTTCCTCTCGTAGTAGTCACGCACAAGGTGGTAGCGCAACTCGATGTGTTTGGTCCTGGAGGAGCAAACTGGGTTTTTGATGATGGAGATGGCTGCCTGATTGTCAACGTTGAGCATTGTGGGCTCTTCGATTTCACGCCCTTTGACTGTTGAAATCAGGGAGCGAAGCCAGACGGCCTCTTTGGCTGTTTCGCTTGAAGCGATGTACTCCGCTTCGGCGGAAGATTGTGCAACACACTTTTGTGTCCTGCTTTTCCATGACACTGCGCCGCCATTGATGAAGAAGATGAAACCTGAGGTGGACTTGCGTTTGTCGAGATCTCCTGCCCAGTCAGAGTCAGAGAAAGCCATGAGATCAAGCCGCATGTTGTCTTCAGCTCGGGGATCAAAAGCCGAAAGCATGACTTCTTCATTTTGTTGCATGAAAGTGCTCCCGCCAAACATGATGCACATGTTTGTGGTGCCTTTCAGGTAGCGCAGGATCCTTTTGGCAGCAGCCAAGTGTGCCTTGCCAGGGTTGTGGCTGAACCTGGCGCATTGGATCGTGGCAGTGGCAATGTCAGGTCGTGTGGAGAGTGCCGCGTAGCTGACGCTCCCGACAATGGACCTGAAGAGGTTGTGGTAGGTGTCCCTTTCTTTCAACTCGGATGGAGTGGAAGGGCAATCTTTTGATGTGAGCTTGTCCTTGTGATGGGCTGGAGTGGCAACTGGGTTGCAGTCACTCATGCCGAAACGCTCCAGCACGTCAAGGATGTAGCGTTGCTGATCCAAAGTGATGATTTTGTTGTTGCGGTCTCGAAGGACTCGCATCCCGAGGCACCACCGCAGCTCGCCTTGGTCGGTCATGCTGTAGGTGCTCTTCAGTGTGTCTTTTGTCTTTTTGATTGTGTCCAAACAATCGGAGAAAATGAGGATGTCGTCAACGAAAAGAACCAAGAAGAGGAGCTTGTCGCCTGGTTTTGACACAGGACGAAAGTAGACACATGGGTCGGCTGGGCTCTTTTTCAACCCTAGCTTCTTGAGGAAGGTGCAATCAATGTTCTGCCACCAAACACGTGCCGCTTGTTTTGTCCCGTAGAGGGCCCGAAGCAGTTGGAGCACGTGCCCAGGTGGCACTGTGACACCTGGAGGTGGCTTGCAATGGACTGTCTCTTTGAGAATCCCGTTCAAAAACGCGACATCCACGTCCATTTGGTGAATTTCAAGGTCCATGAACGCAGCCATTGCCAGGAGGACCCGAATTGACCCGTAGTTGGCAACTGGAGCGTAGGTTTCGAAGAAGTCCACACCATGGCGTTGGCGAAAACCTTGACAGACCAGGCGCGCTTTGAACTTGGTGACATGTCCGTTCTCATCTTGTTTGACTTTGAAAACCCACTTCATTCCAATGGGCTTTTGTTTTGTCCTTTCAATGACTTTCCACACTCCTTTCTCCCGCAGGCTCTTCAGCTCTCTTTTGACAGCTTTCGCCCACTCGTCAGATTGTGGGCCGTTCATGGCTTCCTTGAAAGTGCGAGGTGTCTTGAAGTCTGCAGCTTTGGCAGCTGTGAGAGCATGCTGGACCATGGCGGCCATGTGGGTCTTGCTGATGACGTCAAAAGGCTTGTGAGTCTCCCAATTGTCGGTTGGAGAGATGAAATCCAGGTCGTTTCTGGTGATTGTGTGAACAGGGTCGCTTTTTGAAGTGGCCATGTGCGACTCGTCGTGCACTCCCATGCGCAGAGGAGTGACTCCCTTGTTGCGCCTTGAGCTGCGTCGCACAGCAGCTTTGGGTGCACTGGGAGCAGGTGCCTTGCCCGACTTTGCCGCAGGTGTTGCTGGAGGGAGTGGGGCCAATGGCGAAAAATGGTCGTTGGCTCCCGCATGAGGAGTGATTTCTTCAATGTCTGGCATTGCAGGAGCTCGTGCTCCCGCATTGCCAGTGCGCCCTGTTGGCATTGGTGTCTCAGAATGACCTTGGATTGGATGCGCCCCCTCAACCGGCACGGTGGAGACTGAGCTGGGGTGATGCTGGGAAGGAGGGTGGTGTTTTTGTTTCAACTTGAGTGTCATTGCCTCGATGTCCTCATCGAAATTGACGGACCGTCGGCTGTAGACTCTTCCATCAATCAACACCCAAAAACTTTTGCTCCCATGCACGTAGCCCAAGAAGGTGCCAATGCGTGCAGTGGGTTGAAAACGGTGCGACTTCGACCGCTCTTGCGGGTGCACGAAAACGTGGCACCGAGAGCCGAAAATTCTGACGTGGTCGATCTTGGGTTTGTTGCCAGTGATGATGTGCAACGGTGCTCGCTTGCGAAGGCGAGGAATCCTGTTGTGCACATGTTGGAAAGCGGCGACGGCGTAGCTCCAAAACTTTGTGGCCACACCCGCGTCCGTCAAAAGGGTGCGCACGCCCTCGGTGACAGTGCGAATGCTGCGCTCAGCGTGGGCGTTGGCAAATGACGAGAAAGGTGGGGTGACTTCAGTTTGAATGCCCTTGAGGAAGAAGAACTGTTGAAGTTTTGACCGAGTGAGCTCCAGCGCACCATCGGTGCGAACAACCTTGGTTGTGAAACCGCGGTTGGTGACCTGGAGCCTGTGAAACTGGATGAACTCTTGTGCCACATCTGACTTCAACGCAGTGCACGCCACATGGACGTGGCCTGTGTGTTTGCAGACGAAAACGTGGTAGTAGTTCGACCCATGGAAAGACTTTGGCGTGATGGGCCCACACGTGTCAATTGAGATGTGGGCGAAAGGCTTGTTGAGGTCCTTGCGTCTTTGGGCGGGCTTCTCTGTTTGTTTGAGTGAGCCAGGCGGGCGACGAGGAGCCTTGTTTGGAACCGGGTGGTTGATGGCCTTGCAAAGCGCACACCCAGAACAAAGGCGCATGCGCTTGAAGTGCTTGCGAGGAACTTTGAGACCATGTGACTTCACAATGTTTGCCAACGCACGCCTGGAGACGTGGTTGAATCTCCGGTGGTAGATCTCGGCGAGGTTCCATGACTTGAAAGAGACTGCGCTCAAGGCGCTGAAAGCTTTTTGTTCGTCGCGAGGCAGTGTGAGGAAAAACAGGTCACGCTCTTTGTCGTGCTTGAAATCCCACACAATGGGGCCACGTGAAACTCGAAGAGCCATGAAATCCACATGGAAGCCAAGCTTCCGGAGGATGCTGACACTCATCAGATTGGAGGAGATCGATGGGACGAGGAGCACGATGGGGAAAATGCCGTAGCGACCGACGTGTGTGACACGCATTGGTTTGCTTTTCACGTTGGATCCTGAGACACGCGAGTCGGTTGGTTGTTTGTTGGAGAGGATGGTGGCATCGTTGGTGAACATCCCTGATGCTCCGCTGTCCAAAACCCAAATGACAGACGATTTTGATGTTTGAGAGTCGCCTTTGTCGTTGGAGCTTGTGGAGAAAAATGAGCCGGATGTGACCAAGGCGGTGTGAGGAACACACGAGAGAAGTCTTGCTCCGCGCATGCTAAAGTCCGGATCGAATCGCAAGCACCCATCGCATGGAAGGACGCCATCCTCAGGGTGGACGCACAACGAGCAAAGTGAACCTTGTTCGACGTTGTGCGCCAGCTCGTCGCAGTGTGGCGCATGTGCGCATTTCGGCGCGTTGTGGACAGGTCCTGTTGGAAATGGAGGGTCAGTGAGAAGATGCTTGTGTCCTGTCACGTTTGCCACAATCCCTGGGGCTTCAGCGCCGAGGGAGACGCTGGTGGACGTGGACACGCCTCGCTCAAACGTGTGAGTTGGACGTTTGCTTGGACGAGGGAAGGGAGTGCAGCTTCTTGGCACAGGGTTGTGAAAAGGGAGGACACGATCGCATGACGTGGGCGTCTCCCACTTCCGTTTCGCTCCGAGCGAGAGAGGCTCCTCGTCGGAACAGGTGTCCTCATTGATCACTTCATGGAGGGAGAGGATTGGAGCAGGAATGGTGCCAGTGTCGTGTTGCAATTGTGGCACAAGGAGTGGGCTCTTCACTTCAAGTGTGTCTTCAATGCTGGCAGGG
>JBMZHG010000063.1:0-7001 GCA_049616325.1 Flavobacteriales bacterium
TGACCATCACGGAGAGCAAGCGGCGGTTTGACGACCACGGCAACGTGAGCTACTCCAAGCACAAAATCTTCCTCTACCGCGAGGACTTTGAGAAGTTTGAAGAGGGGTTCCTCGACGCCGTAGACAAGATTGCGGAATTGATGGAAACGGGTGATTTCCGCGACCCCATTGCGGAGAGAGCGGCTCAAGAGAGCGAGGTCCAAGAGGACGAAGCTCAACCCGATGCCGCCACGGAAGAAGGTTCGTCCAACGACGACGACATCGCCTTCGACGACCTCTGATTCTTTGATAAAGGGCAGGGTGAGTGTGAACAACTCTCTCTCTCTTCCACCCCTGTGGGCTGTACCTTCGTTCAAACGCGGAAACTGCAGCAAACATGGGCAAAATCATCGCCGTTGCCAACCAAAAAGGTGGAGTCGGAAAGACCACCACAGCCATCAACTTGGGCGCCTGTTTGGGCGTGTTGGAATTCAAAACCCTGTTGGTCGACCTTGATCCTCAAGCCAACGCATCCAGCGGGGTTGGCATCGAACCCCGCACGGTCGTTCGCGGGAGCTACGAAGTGATTCTTGGCGAAACTTCCACTCGCGAGGCCATCGTCCCCTCCTCTTCTCCCAACCTCGACATCCTCCCGACCAACCTCGACCTGGTGGGCGCGGAAATCGAACTTGTGCACGCCGAGCATCGGACACGAAAACTTCGGACGGTCTTGGAGGAAGTACGCGACGATTACGATTTCATCGTTCTTGACTGCTCGCCTTCGTTGGGTTTGCTGACCTTGAACGCCCTGACCGCTGCCGACAGTGTCGTCATCCCAGTGCAGTGCGAGTACTTCGCCCTTGAAGGCTTGGGCAAGCTGTTGAACACCGTGAAAATTGTGCAGAATCAGTTGAACCCGTCGCTCGAAGTGGAGGGCATCCTGTTGACCATGTACGACACGCGGTTGCGCCTTGCGAACCAAGTGGTCGAGGAGGTGCGCACGCACTTCCAGGATTTGGTGTTGCAGACGGTCATCCACCGGAACACGCGTTTGGGCGAAGCCCCAAGCCACGGCGAAAGCATCATTCTGCACGACGCGACTTGCAAAGGGTCCATCAACTACTTAAACCTCGCACGCGAGTTGTTGCAGAAAAACCACATGACCCACATCCGGACGGAGGACAAATACCTTCAGTCATGACCAAACCGAGAGGCCTCGGACGCGGATTGGACGCGCTTCTCGGAGGCGCACCCGGTCAGGCTCCGAAACCGCATCCGGACGACTTACGTGGCTTTCCTTCGGAGTCCAATGCACAACCCTCCTCCACGCGCGACTCGATCAACGCGGTCAAACTCGTCGCCGTCGCGGACATCGAAGCCAACCCCAACCAACCGCGAAGGGAATTTGACGAGCAGGGACTTCGAGAGCTTTCCGAAAGCATCGAAGCTCATGGCATCATCCAGCCCATCACGTTGCGCAAGGTCAGGGCTTCCAAGTTCCAAATCATTTCTGGCGAACGGCGTTTTCGAGCGGCGCAACGGGTTGGACTGACGGCGCTTCCTGCTTACGTGCGCGAAGCCGACGACCGCACGTTGCTCGAAATGGCGCTGGTGGAGAACATTCAACGCCAAGACCTCAATCCGTTGGAGGTGAGCATGTCGTTCCAGCACCTCATGGAAGAATGCGGCATGACCCAAGACGTGCTCGCCTCCCGTGTTGGAATGGCGCGATCGTCCGTGGCGAACTACCTCCGAATGCTCGAATTGCCCGTCCGCATCCAGGACATGCTCCGTTCCGGGTCACTCAGCCTGGGGCACGCCAAAGCCCTGGCTGGCGTGAAGGGAATGGACGCACCTTACACGCAGGTGGCGCTTGCAGAAAAGGCGGTGGCCCACGCGGTAAGCGTGCGTGAATTGGAGCGGTGGGTGAAACAAGGAGGACTCCAAGCCTCCACAAAACCGGCACGTGCAGAAACGGAATTGAGCGAGGATGAAATCCAGGCACTCGACACGCTCCGATTGAAATTGAGTGGAACTCACGCCAAGCTTTCGCTCAAGCGGAACCCCCAAGGAGGAGGTCAACTGACTTTGAAATACCGCTCAGCCGAAGAACTGGAGGCCGTGTTGGTGAAATTGGGGCTCGACTGATTTCGCTCCGATGAACTGGCTGCGCATCTCGGGGCTGTTGATCTTCCTGATGGGAAGCGCGTTTCAAGCCGCTGCCCAAGACGCGATGCCAACCGCCTCCACTGCGCAAGATTCCACGGCGAGGCGCGTCAAGACCACGACGGTTTGGGCAGCTTGCCTTCCCGGGTCGGGCCAAATCCTGAACCGCCAAGTTTGGAAGGTGCCCGTCGTTTGGGCCGGGATGGGCTATGCGGGTTGGGCTACCTGGGACAACGCGCAAGAAATGCGCGCGAGCCTGAACGACCTCATCGCCCTCACCGACGACGACCCGTCGACGATGCCGATTCTGACAGACGCTGCCGGCAACTTGTTTTCCGAATCCCAACTTGAAGACCGCGCCCTTTTTTACCGGCGCAACAGGGACCTCAGTGTGCTCGGTTTTTTGATCGCGCACGGGCTGCAGGTGCTCGACGCCAACACCGGCGCCCTCCTCCGTTCCTTGGATACATCGGATCATCTTTCTGCACGTCTGGGCACCACGTGGGGTGTGCCGTCCGTTCATTTGACATGGAACCTGAAATCGCCGCGCCATGAGCCCTGACCTCCCCGCACCAAACTCGCTTCCGCCTCTCACCGTGGTGGGCGCAGGAAAACTTGGCAGCGCTGTGGCTGAAGCGTGGCAGCGTCGCGGCGGCACCATCAAAGCACAGGTGCGTGGCCATCAACCTTGGGAACCGACTGAGCTCGTTTTTGAAGCCACGGCTCCGGAAGCTGCCTTTGACAACGTTTTGCGCTGCGTGGAGGCAGGCGTCCCTGTGGTGACTGGAACCACAGGGTGGCTTCACCGGTTGGGAGAACTCGAAGAACCGCTTAACCGCCTGCACGGAACGGTGTTTTGGAGCACCAACTTCAGCCCGGGCGTTCACGCACTCAACGTCATCGCCGCGCGCGCTGCTGAAATCATGAGCCAACTCGAAGGCTACACGGCGCACATTCGCGAAGTTCACCACGTGCATAAAAAGGACGCCCCGAGCGGAACAGCTTTGACGCTCAAGCAATTCACTCAAAACGGCGGGTGGAAACTTCCCGTCGACATCGAAAGCGTGCGCGAAGGAGACGTGGTGGGTTTGCACGCTTTGGCGTGGGACTCTGCCTGTGATTCCGTTGTTTTGCAGCACGAAGCCAAATCCCGACTCGGGTTCGCGGAAGGCGCCGTCTGGGCCCTTCGCTGGACGTGGGAACGTCATCGCCGTCGGGAGTTTGGGCTCTACACCATGACTGATCTCTTTCAACAATGAACCTCATTCCTTGGATTTTGCTGGCGCTTGCCGTTGTGTTGCAGCTCGCCACGCTGCCTGTGTTGATGCGCCGCAAGGATTCCGAAGCCGCATCCTGGAAAGGCGCCGTCCCTGGACTGCATTTCTTGGTGTGGCTCGACTTGATTCAGCGTCCGTGGTATTGGGTTCTGTTCTTGCTCGTGCCAGGCATCAACTTGCTGATGCTGACCGTCATGCATGTCGAGCTAGGGCTCGCGTTTGGCCGTCGCTCCACGAAAGACCAGTGGATCTTTGGCGCCCTGCCTTGGTGGGGCCTTTGGGAATTGCGTCAGGGCAAGGACACGTGGGTCGGCAAGCGCGACTGGTCCAAGACCCGCAAATCCACGGCACGCGAATGGAGCGAGGCCTTGATTTGGGCAACTGTGGTGGCAGGGTCGCTTCGCATGCTGACGTTTGAACCCTTCACGATTCCAACGCCGTCCATGGAAGGCAGCATGCTCGTGGGCGATTACCTCCTGGTGTCCAAAACGTCCTACGGCCCCAAATTGCCCCGCACCCCTTTCTCCATGCCGTTCGTGCACAACGCACTGCCTGGAAGCCTAACGCCGAGCTACACGGATTGGTTTTCGCTTCCCAACCTGCGTTTGCCCGGGTGGCGCGATGTGGAGCGGTACGACGCCGTTGTGTTCAGCTTCCCGCACGGCGACACCGTCTACGTGGACCCCAATTTGGTCGGCCACGATTACTATGCCTTGCTTCGAAGAGAGGGCATTCGTAGGGCAGGTGGCGACGTCCAAACCTTCGCCCTCAACCCGGACCGTTATTTGGACCAAGCACGAACTCAAGCTGCGAAAAATCCTGGACTTCGTGCCCGGCCGGTGGACAAGATGGAGAACTACGTCAAGCGATGCGTCGCGTTGCCAGGCGAAACAGTTCGCGTGGTCGAGGGACAACTTCACATCGACGGGGAACCGGTTGAAAATCCGGAAGGCCTGCAAATGGAGTACCGGGTGGTGTTCTCGACTCAAGCCGAAGCCCAAATGGCATTTCGGAAGTTGGCGTTGACCAAACTCGACCTCGGCCCCGTGAGCGCCATCCCGGAAGGGATTTCGGCGGTCATGGCGTTGACGGAAAGCGAAGCACGCGCCATGGAATCGCTGGCCACAAACGTCGAGCCCATGAGCAACGCCCACCGCCGTGGCCGCCTCGAAATGTTTCCCAACGTTTGGGACGAAGAGTTCAACCAATGGGACCCGGACAACTACGGGCCAGTGACGCTCCCTGAAAAAGGTGTCACCGTGGACCTCACTCCTCGCAACCTCGCCCTCTATCGCCGTTGGATCACCGCCTACGAAGACCACGAACTCGTGGAAAAGCCCAACGGCGAAATCTGGATTGACGGCAAACTGTCCACCTCGTACACGTTTGGAATGAATGGGTACTGGATGATGGGAGACAACCGTCATCGCTCGGCCGACAGCCGAATGTGGGGGTTCGTGCCGGAAGACCACGTGGTAGGTCGAGCCTCGTTCATCTGGTTTAGCAAGCAGAACGACGCCCAACACGGCGAATCGAAAATTCGCTGGGACCGCATGATGACTGCTGTGAAATGACGCGAGGAGGACGAGCATGAAACGAGCTCCCCTCCTTCCCGCCGCCACGTTTCCCCCGCTCACGTGGTTTCAGTTGGCGAAGCTCCCCGGGGCCACAGTTTGTGTTCATGAGAACTACGTCAAGCAGAGCCTGCGCAACCGAATCGCTCTCGTCAACACTCAAGGCCCGGTCGACTTCACCTTTCCTGTGCATCGACGCTCGGCGGCTTCACGTGGAGTTCAGGACCTGTTCTTCACAGATGCGGCACGTCCCGAAGCCTTGATGAAAGTCCTGCGCACCAACTGCGGCAGCGCCCCATTTTTCGAGCATTACCTCCCGGAAATCGAGGCTTGGGCCGTGCAACACCTTCGCCCCGGAAATTCCTTGCTGGAAGCCGCCTGGGCCTCCCTCGAATGGGCATGTCACGAATTGGGCACCCCCCTTCCTGCACGGTCCGCGGCTTACGAATCAGGTGAAGACCGAGACGATTGGAGGCCCAAAAACCGCTGGCGCTCCTTGAACACCCCGCGCTACCCGCAAGTCTTTGAAGACCGGCTTGGATTTGTGCCAGGAAGGTCCATCTTGGACGTGCTTTTTCATGTCGGACCGGAAGCCGCCTTGCTACCTTCGCAGCATGGAAACCACGACGCTGCATAGAACTGCCCTGCACGAAGCCCACCTTCGCGCCGGCGCCAAGATGGTCCCCTTCGCCGGGTACGAAATGCCCGTGCAGTACGAGGGATTGAATGCCGAACACCAGGCCGTTCGTACTGTCTGCGGCATGTTTGACGTCAGCCACATGGGCGAGTTCTTTGTGGAAGGTCCCGATGCCCTGGCCTTGATTCAATGGATCAGCTCCAACGACGCGAGCAAACTGGTGGACGGCAAGGTTCAGTACGCTTGCATGCCCAACGGCGACGGAGGCATTGTGGACGACATGCTGGTCTACCGCCAGGCCTTCGACAAGTACATGTTGGTTGTGAATGCGAGCAACCGTGACAAGGATTGGGCATGGATTCAAGCCCAAATCACCGAACGCGGCCTCGACGTGCAGCTCACCGACGACAGCGACCGGTACGCCCTGATCGCCTTGCAAGGACCGGAGGCCGACGCCGCACTCGCAACCCTGAATCCCGCGCGCAACGACCATTCCCCGTGGGAAACACTGACTTATTACACCTTCACCGAAGCGACCTTGCTCGGGCACCAGGTGTTGATTTCAGCCACCGGGTACACCGGTGCTGGAGGCGTGGAAATCTACCTTCCCTTGGAGGGCGCTGAGGCGGTGTGGGACGCCCTTCGAGAAGCCGGCGTGCCGCCCTGCGGGCTTGGTGCACGCGACACACTGAGAATGGAAATGGGGTTCTGCCTTTACGGAAACGACATTGACGACACCACCTCGCCGCTCGCGGCAGGCTTGGGCTGGATCACCAAATTCACCAAGGACTTTGTCGACCGGGAGCGACTTGAAACAGAGAAATCCGAAGGCTCCCCTGCCAAGCTGGTGGGCCTCGTCATGAACGAACGGGGCATCCCGCGCCAAGGCTACGACGTGCTCGACCCGGACGGCCGCGTGGTTGGCCGGGTCACCAGCGGCACCATGTCCCCGTCATTAGGTCACGGGATAGGAATGGCGTACATTGAGGCGTCGCTCGCAGCTCAAGGCACTCCTCTCCTGGTCCAGATTCGGAACAAAACCGTTTCTTGCCACGTGGCACGGTTTCCTTTCTACCAAGGCTAAAGCGCGGCGTTTCTGACGGACAATGTCCCCGTCGCTTGAAGAGAACCGGAATATGAACCGAATCGAAGTCTGTTTTTCCCCTGGGGAGTACCACCTTTACGAATCTGATTTTCAACTGGTTGTCGTGTTGGACGTGCTTCGTGCAACTTCGGCGATCTGCACAGCCATGGAACACGGCGTCAAAGAAATCATCCCCGTGGCCACCGTGGAAGAAGCACGCAAGTACCAAGCGGAAGGCTACATCGCGGCAGCTGAACGAGGTGGGCAGATCGTGGAAGGCTTCG
>JBMZHG010000064.1:0-6962 GCA_049616325.1 Flavobacteriales bacterium
CTTGGACCAAACCCTTCAAGTGAAACTTGTTCGGTCCAATCATTGGAAATCGTGACAGGGCATCCGCCACGATGTTTGATTTTCCTGGTTTGTACAGGATTTCATAGTCCATTCCCCCCATGTCGAACAGGACAAAATCACAGATCGTGCTGCGTTTGGACAGTTTCATCCATGTCAATGGGAGGTGATCACTGTGCACCAACAGTTTGAAAGGGCTGAGTGCAGTGAAGTTTCGCACTTCTTTCATGAAGTGCGCAACTGCACGCGCCTCCCTGTAAAAGGGTGATGCAGTTGTGAATGTTTTGCCACGTTCATCATCGAACGCTTTGGAAGCAAACAAAATGATGTTCTTTTCTCCTTTTTCGTTGATTTGGTAAAGACATGCGCCCATTGCATATTGAGATGCATCAACATCCAAATGCAATTGTTTTTTGTAATCGACCACGTGTAACCACGGGCGTGACAAAAGGATTTTACGCATGCTTTCGAACGATTGTTCTTGTTCTTTTCCCCACACGAATTTTGCGCTTTTGCGGAGGAGCATTGAGAGAGGTTTGATCACAGTGGAATAATTTTCCACGTGATCTTTGCTTTGAACGAACACGCCCAACACGCGTCTGATGTCACCGACGCATGTTGGTGTTTGCATTTGTTCGACTGGCAGCAAATTTTTGCGGGCCACGCGAGTCTTGTGGTTTGTTATTTCATGGCCAAAAAACTCAGTGGATGTGAATCCGATCCTGGTTTTTTCTGGGCGCAAGGTTGCATCATTTTGGACCATGCATTTCAGCAGGTCTTCCAAACGACAAAGAAACTTGTCCCAACCTTCTTCAGCGGTTTTTCCACTGCGATCATCGTCGATGAAACTGAAAAGGTTGTCACGTGTGTCTTGTTTTAGATCACGGTTGTAGATGTGCAATTTGGCACCGTAAAACAGTGCTTGCGCATTTTTGATCCCAAATTGTAAACGGGTTGGTCGCATGGGTCCTAGCGGTGTGTGCCGCGCAAGGATGTCCCTGTTGTTTTCTGCCACCAGCAAAGCATTGTACGCTGTGTGCCAATCGGTTTCAATGAAGTGCGAAAAACGCGCCACATTGCGGACCATCATGGGTCCGTCAGGCACATTGGTGACCATCTTTTCGATTTGGTCGTTAACCTCCCGATAATCACCACACTCTCGAACCTTGTGATTCGGTCCATCAAGGCGTTCGCCTGATGCTGCTTTCAAAGCAAAGTGTGTGCGGGAGCACCAGGATGATTTGTGTGCATCCTCGAGCAAACCCGATTTTAAATGTTGTCGTGTCAAGTGAGTTGCCAACAATTCGGTGGCAGGGTTGAAACGTTGTTGTTTCACCCGTACCTGTTTGGCATTTGCTTTCATTTTGAAAATGACAGGTGGAACATTCAGAGGCTTGCACAGACCTGTGTCTGTGGTTTGGAAAGCCCTTTTGTGTTGTTCCAACAGAGCGGAGATTTTCTCTTTTATTTCTGTTGGCAAATCGGGGTTGATGGTGACCCTTTGGTGAGCCAATTGATTCTGCAACACATGATTTGTGATGTCTTCTTTGATTGGTTTTCTTTGTAAATATTTTAGCATTTGTTTTTGGGAAATCAAAACAGTGTGTTTTGATTTGGAGGTGGATTTCAACTCAGAAGTTTCAATTTCTGGTGCTGAACAAACTTCATTTTTGGATGATTTCGGAGTGGAAGTTTGAATTTCATCTTTGGATGATGGATGCGGTGGAAATGGGGTCAGTTGGGGGAATTGGTCCAAGGCCATTTCTGTTGAATCCACATTGGGTGTGGAGCACAACAATGTGTCATCCACAAATTTGGGGCCATCACGGCAAAACCATGATTTGCCACGATTCCGGAGTTTGGGCAACTTCCGGGGCAAAGTGGGTGGTTTCAACCACACCTCACGCATGCGTTTTGGTTTGCGTGTTGGCTTTTTGTGCGTGCCCGCCTCATGCGCATTTTGCGCCACATTGCATGACAGGTCATGACATGAGTCAACGGGTTGTTTGAGATGAAAATTCATGTCAAAATCATGTTCATTTATTAATTTGCGTATTGCAGGCCTGCCTAGCAACGCAACACAATTGCTAGGCAGCTGACTTGAAATGTATCCGGGCATCACCACATCGGATTTGCCCACAACCAACAATGCATCGGCTGCAGCGCCCGAGGGTGATGCTCCATTTAAACCTTGAATCACAGTGGGATCTCCGCCGGATTTTGTAGCCCACCCCTCTTTGAAAAGGTTGGTGGTGGCACCTGAATCTAGGACGACTCGTCGCCTGTGTACGGTGTTGTTTTTAACGATGTGCGCGTAAGCGTACGTCATGTCATCATTGTTGGAGTTGGGGGCGTGCATCATGAAACACACACCTGAATTGGCCATGTCAAAGTCGGACATGCCGCTGTCGCACTCGGTTTCCGAGGCTTCAGCGAGTTCCTGATCGATGTGTTGATTGAAACTCAATATTGTGGGCAAAGGCTCTGTTGCTTCGACAGTGAGATCAATTGGGATGTGATTGAAAGCTTCGGTGCAATCAATGCCATTGGTTTTTGGGTTGTTTCCGAGTCCCAAATATTTAGTAACACGAGTGGCAAAAGGCACCTTTTTCATGTGGTGCATGTACTTGACCACTTGCTTGCCACGCTTGCTGGGCTTGGACGACTTGTCGAGCGACCCGGCCCATTTGGCAAATTTTTGAACCTGACGGATGACCGAATTTGAGCCCTCCGACTTGGACTCAAGCTTGCGCTTGTGTCGCTTGTGTTCATTGTAAAATTTCTTGTATTTTTCAAATTTGGCCTGTTCCTCCTTGGACTTGGCAGCTTCAATCCGATTGAGCATGACCTTGTCTTTGGATTTGTTGTAGGAACGGGCTTGTTTGAAACTTGAGTTGAAATTGTAGTTGCCATTGCGGCCTCTGTTTTTGTTGTTGAGGTCGTGGGAGAAAGGGCATTCCTTCCCCCTTTGGCACTTGCCCTGCGCATGGAACCTGCACAGAACTTGGGAAACAGGCAAACGAGACTGGCGGTCGCGTTCACCTTTGCTGTTTTTGTGCCTTTTGGGCTTGAAGTTGTTGCCCGGGACATTGAAATTGTTGACATTGGACCCTTTCGGGTTTGGCTGAACCAAGTTGGGCAACTTGCTTTGAGAACTTCCCAGAGGGAATTCCTCTGGGTTGAATGGCTTGTCCCCAATTGTGGGCTGAGAAAGATACTTCAAAACTACCATTTCCGCATTGTTTGACCACCCAAAATCCCCCACCATTGCCATTCCTCCGAGATTGAACTCTCTGTTCATGGAGGGCCGATAATTCGAAGGTTTCTTGGCATCCTGGTCGCTTATGAAGCCCAGAATTCTGTCCACCATGGAGCCTTTCATGGGCAGCTCCTTGATCTCTTCGTGGCAGGGTTGATCGTTTGGAATGGGAGGTTTCCCAGCGGCTTCCAGCTCCGCGTTCAGTTGAAGCCTTACTGTGCCGGCGAGGTACAGGCTGTTCCAATCAGACTTTTGGAAATCCCCCCACTCTGTTGGCGACAAATTTCGCCTGAGGATGAACGCAAGCAGTTCGTCCAACTTGGCGATGACTCTCCAGTTGATTCCCATCTTAGCTAGCCGTTCAATCTGTGTGGCAAAACGAGAGGCCATTCCAATTGAACCTTCCCCGGTGTGACGAATGAATGCCATTATGGCATTCATCGGGTCCAGTGTGTCGGGAATCTTCTTGGGGAGGGTGAAGATCTCCTGCAAGATCTGAACAAAAGTGATTGATGGGTTTTTGGCAAATTCGGCCGAGAGAATGGACAAAGTTTTTGGGCCGACGAAGTGCCAAAGGTACTGCTTAAGAGCCAACTCGATGATGTCGCGGCACCTGACGTACTCATTCTGTACGTGCTGGGTTGCTCCGGACAGATCCACCATTGTACGGTTGTTGATTGAAATTGCGTTGACGTGGGGGCACGCAGTGAGTGCATCATTGACAAGGTTCTTGTCCTCGTCGGTGACGACCCCAGAATTTTTAAAATTGGGCAGAAGCTTTTTGAGATGTTCGCAAATGGCTTGGGCGTAATCACCCAAAGCCTCGAGCACCTCCTCCTGATCATCGGTTCTTTCGAACCGACGAGACTCTTGATTGTTGCGAAGGCGAACTTTCTCCGCCTTGACGAAATCGCGCACGTGGGGTGGCACAACAACAAGCTTGGAGTTCCACCAGTGCGAAGGCAGCGACTTTTGAGATCCCAGATCTCTGATGGCCCCAGCCCTCTTGCGAACCTTGCGGGGCACGCGATTCTTGGCCTTCTTTTGATTGGTGTTTCCAGCGGTCATGATGCTTCAATCCTCAGCTGATCTTCACAGGTTCTCGGATCCAGAGAATCTATAGATGACAGACGTGCAATGGATGCAGACGAAGGACGAAGACGATGCAGGCTGGTCAAAGGTTTCGAACCAAAAAGTTGGTTGTTACAATTCAAATGTAATAACGACATGGGAATTCACTCTGACAGACATGACAGTGAGTCATGCTCATTAGAGAGAAACCGAAACTAACTGACTAACTTGACTGCTCTTACACTAGACTACTAACAAGGGTTTAACCTGGAGTTCCCAGGTTCGACTCTCCTCATGGGCACTCTGACACAGTGACACATGAGGGTCGTGTCATCCCCCCAGCATCAAGTTCTTCAGTGGGATGTCGAGGAAGAGGTCTGAGGACTGTATCATTTTTAATGATCCATCGCCGAAGCTGTGATTAAACAGACTCATGTCCTCTCCCTTTGATTGAACACATGTTGTGACATGCTTGTTTTTTCGAAGAGTGAGTGTCAACTCGTTCAATAGGTGATTGCTCCAAAATTCATGGACAGTTTGGCACAGGATGCCTGGGAAAGGCGACCCTGTTTGTCCAGACGAATGTCAGTGGCAATGACGAGGTTCGAGCCTTTGTCAATTTGTGCCGTCCATGGTTTGGCGTTGTAATGTTTTGCATCACGTGCTCCCGCAATTAACTTGCCGTCCTTGGGGTCCATGAACGCCAATTTGAACTGCAGTTGGTTGCGTTGCAAACGCTTGCGTTTGCGGTCTTTGCCTTTGGCAATGAACACGTGAACAGTGTGCCATTCCGATGTGTTGGACACAACTGTTCCGAGGCGGAACAGATTGGTGTCCTCGGAATCTCGGAATGCAATTGTTTCTCCCACAGGAATTCTCCCATGGTGAAATTGTTCATCCAAATCGTCAACCACAATTCCTTGTGCTTCCGGGGCAACGTCTTGCACCGGGGCAGTGGATTTGATGATTGGATAAGGACGAAGATTGGCAATTGTGCGCTTGTAAAAGTCATTCGACCCAATCATGCGCACGCCAAAAGCAGTGCCGGAATCGTTCAGCACCTGTTCCACCTTTGCTGGTCCGACAAAACGCATGAGGTGTTTGGCCTTGCGTTTGCGGACGACGGTGTCGTTTTGGTTGGGTGGTTTGTAAACCATCACCTTGTCACCAACACGAAATCGGTTAGATTTTGTGCGCCCTTTGTTGAGCTGGTGCATCCGATGGTCACGCACATGGCTTGCATGTGCGTTCGCATACTCCCTGAACAATGCAGCATGCTTAATGACATTGCTGAGTGCGGATGAAATTGTTGGGACGGTGTCACTTGAACCGCGGGCGATTGACGCTTCTTCGGCGGAACGAGCTTTGACACCGTGGTGCAACTCGAATGGAGTGCATCCTAAGGTTTCAGAATGGGAGGTGTTCCAAGAGTGTGCGATCGAGTTCAACTCTTGCTCCACATTTTTGTATTGGTTGTCCTGCATGATTCTCAGGCAAGAGCCGAGGAAATCATGAAGTCTTTCACATCGTGAATTTCCCGTGGGATTGTAACCCAGGGTTGATGTGTGATTGATTTTCAACCCTTCGCACATTGATGCGGACACATGCGACAAGAATTCTTGTGCAGCATCTGTGCGCAAATGTAAGGGTACACCGGTTTTGAACACTACATGTTTCAGGAATTTCCTGACAAACGTTTGAGCTGTGCGGTTCTTGCATGGCACGAATTGCACATAGGACGAAAACGTGTCGACAATTGTTAGGATCTCTTTGTTTCCTTGTTCGGTTTCAGCAATGCTGTAAAAATCCGCACTGAAATGTTCATGCGGGCCTCTTGGTGCTAAGGCACTGAATCGCCCGTGAGACAAATTTCTTTTGGCTTTTGCGAGCACACATTGTTGGCACACACCAAATTTTCTGGTGTCCTTTTTTAAGGTTGGCCATGTGAAAGATTGCTCTAACTTTTGAATCATTTTGGCTGCGCCAAGGTGATTCAGATCAAGGTGAGTCTTCTCAATGAGACTTTGTCTTTGACATTGAGGGACAAAAGCTTTGCTTTGTTCATTTGACTTCTTAATCATTATCAAGCCGTCACTTCGGACATGGATTTCATGTGCCGGATGATGGGCTTTGATGACATTCATGTCTTGTTTTGCAATGAACTCTTTCAATTGCAATCCGGACACAGGTAATCGAGCCGGAATTTTGATTGCTAAAACCCTTTGGATTTTGGCGTGTTTGGCCACACGGAACAACCATGTGCAGCCGGTGCTGGCCAACACTATTTTGGACGCTCGGTCCACCCGCTCTTGGATGTAAGCTTCATGCTTGTTGTCCACGGGGCTCGAACGAGCAATTTGATGTATCAAATCAGTTGGAATAAGAATGGCAAAATTCTTGGAAGTTGTGAGCATTTTTCTCGCTAGAGAGGGTGCCATGTGCGCTTCTGGCAAGAGCAGCGCAAAATCGTAATCACCCTGCACTATGGTTGCACTTTTGGGTGCTTTGAGCAGCGGTGGTTTTGCCGCATGCCCTTGCCATTCGCGCAACGCTCTTGCGAGTTCGAGCGTGTCTCTGCGTGTGTGATGAGTTAACCAAAACTTTCCTTTCACAC
>JBMZHG010000065.1:0-6860 GCA_049616325.1 Flavobacteriales bacterium
CCCTGGAGGGCATCGGCGAGCGGCTGCAAGCCCCCGTCGCTCACCGCGTCGGTGGGACACAGGGCGTAACCGAGCCGCATGCGGTCGCTGATTGGGGCGCGGGCTGTTGGAGATGAAGAACGACTCACTCCCCGAAGATAACCCGCCAGCGACCAGCGGGTTGCGATGCCATTAACACAAAGGCTGTGAAAACTGCACAGGACGACGCTCAGAAAGCATGAAGGTGGCGGGTAGTTTTGGAAACGACTGCACCCTAACAATCTGCAAGCGTCATGCAACCCAACGAAATCCACGCCCTCATTCAATTGTTGGACGACCCCGACGAAGGGGTTTACCAACATGTGCGGGAACAGCTGATTGCCAAAGGCACGGCTGTGCTCCCTGCGCTGCTTGAATCGCGAGAATCCCATGCGCAATGTGCCGAGCACGAGCGTCGAATGGATGAGTTGGTTGACGGACTGCACGGGGCGTTTGTCCACAACGGGTTGCGTGATTGGTTTGACTCCGGTGCTGAATGCGCGATTGAAGGAGCACTGTGGGTGCACAAGGCAGCCGACCCACTTCTCGACATGGAGGCGTTGCGTGCCGAGTACGAGAAGTTGAAGCGCAACGTTTGGCTTGAATTGAACGAAGAACTTACGGCACTCGAGCAAGTGCGAATCCTCAATCACATCCTCTATGACGTAGAAGGGTTCACCAACGCCAAGAGCGGGCAACCTGACCCGAGTCAAGCTTTGCTCGGAGAGGTGATGCAGGAGAAGAGGGGCAACCCGTTGGGGTTGGGGATTTTGTACTTGAGCCTTGCACAAGACCTGAACCTCCCCATTCACGGGGTCAATCTCCCCAACCACTTCATCTTGTGCTACTGCGATGAGCACCACATTCATCACGAATCGGAGCAGCCGGACAACCAAGCACCAGGAGGGGTGTTGTTTTACATCAACCCGTTCAGCCAAGGCACCGTGATCAACAAGGCAGAAGTGAGTGAATTTCTGAGTCACCTGGAGTTGCCAGTTGACGAAAAGAATTGCGGTCCTTGTGGAAGCGTGGACATCGTGAGGCGCCTCATTGGAAACGTCGCCTACGGTTACGAGCGAAGTGGACACATCCGCCAGGCAGAAAAAATGCGCGAACTGTTGATGTTCGTCGAGACAGGCGCCACCGAGACGCCGTCGGCCGATTCGTCCTCGGAGAGTGGCGAAGCATCGGAAGGCGGTCTGCTCTGATTCAAGTTGGGGCTGCTCAAGCGAAAGGCGTGGCGAGTCCACGCCTTTTCCTGTACATTGCCCTCAGAAACGCACCAAACGCCATGTGGACAGAACGCGACAATCGCCTGGTTCGAGAATTCCGGTTCAAGGATTTCCAAGAAGCTTTCACTTTCATGACGAGGGTGGCTTTTTTGTCTGAATCGCACGGACACCACCCCACGATGGTGAACACGTTCAGTTACGTGAGAATCGAACTGCACACGCACGATGCAGGCGGGCTTGTCACGCGAAAGGACCACGAGTTGGCACAGGACATTGACGCGCTGCTCCAGTAAGCATCTGCTCTCCGCCCTCGCGGCCCAAGTTTGAAGCACAAAAAAGGCACCCCGAAGGGTGCCTTTTTTTCGCTTTCGGCGAGGACGATTTACTTCGCCTCGGCAGGGTTCACGAACGCCTTGATTTTCAGGATAGTCTGTCCTGGATCGGTGTTGGCGTTGATGGTGACCGTCTTCGTTTGGTTGTTCTTCTTTCCCTTCGAGTTGAACTTCACCTCGATCTCTCCGCTGGCGCCAGGAGCGATTGGCTCTTTGGGGCATTGGGGAACAGTGCAGCCACAAGAGCCTTTGCACTTGTCGAGAATGAGGGGCTCGCTGCCCGTGTTCGTGAACTTGAACACGTGCGTGACGGCATCACCTTCGTCCATGGTGCCAAAGTCGTGTTCGTAGGTGTCAAACACCATGGTGGTGGTGGGGCCTGCAGGTGCTTCGGCTTGGTCTGCGGCAGGGTCAAACTTTTCAGGCTTGGCGTTGACCGGGGTTTCTGTCGTGGCTTCGCCGCCCTCGATGGGCTTGGCTTTGACTTCAGAACCGCCGTCGTTGCATGCCGTGAAACCGGCTACGAATGCAGCCAATGTCAAGGTGGTGATTGAAAAACGCATGGTTTAGAATTTGAGATGTTTTTGCAAAAGTAGGATTCTCGTTAAAACGTTCGGTGGGCGAGAGGAGCAGCATTGAACGTTCCGTCGTTCAAAACGCGAACGGCCTCCTGCAGCGCTTCGTTCAGACCGCCGATGACGCGGTAAAACGTCTTGCTTTCGTAGATGTTTCTTCCGTAGAAGGCTTTGAGCCTCAGTTGGATGGCGGGCAATGAGCGGGCCCACTCCGCTTCGTCGATTTCGACGCCTTCTTTTTCGACAAACGCTTTGAATTCGGCCATTTCTTCTTCGGAAAAAGCCATGCGGGCCACAAAATCGTCCTCGTCGTCATGCCGTTTCTCCCACGAGGCGCGGTCGGCGTCCACCTGTTCGAGGGCGTACTTGCTGCAGAGGCCTTTTCGAAGGATGCGCGAAAAGGTGGCGGAATTGAACGTGGTGTCGAGCGGCACAAAGATGTCGGGAAGGATGCCGCCACCGCCGTACACCTCGCGTTCTTGGAGGCGCGTCTTGTACATCAAACTGTCCGGCAAATCGAGGCTGTCGAGGCTGAGGAGTTCGCCTCGCTCGTAACGCTCAAACTTTTCCTTTCGGTAGGCCTCGACGCCGTCGTCGTAGGGCTTTTGAATGCACCGTCCAGAGGGCGTGTAGTACTTCTGCACGGTCAGCCGCACTGCGCTTCCGTCGGGAAGCCGCATCGGGCGTTGAACCAAACCCTTGCCAAAGCTTCGACGTCCCATGACCAAACCACGGTCCCAGTCCTGCACGGCACCGGAGACGATTTCGCTGGCACTTGCCGAGGCCTCGTCGATCAAGACGACAAGCCGTCCTTTCTCAAACAACCCTTTGTATTCCGCAAACGTGTCTTCTCGTTCGAAGGCACGACCTTCCGTGTAGACAAGAAGCTTGTCTCCGCTGAGCAACTCGTCGGACATGTCAATGGCCGTACGAAGCATGCCTCCGCCGTTTCCTTGCAAGTCCAAGATGAGGTCTTTCATTCCTTGGTCTTGAAGGGTCAAGATTGCTTCGCGGAACTCGTCCATGGTCGTTTTGGCAAACCGGCTCACCTTGATGTAACCGATTTTGTTGTCCACCATGTGGACCGCGTCAATGCTGTAGATCGGAATCTTGTCCCGCACGATGTCAAACTCCAACAATTCCGACTCGCCATCGCGCTTGATGCCGACTTGGACAACGGTGCCCTTGGGGCCCTTCAAGAGCTTCATGACGTCCCGGTTGGTGATGCCAATGCCGGCCGCGTTTTCGCCGTCCACCTCCACAATGCGGTCCCCCGAGCGGATGCCGAGTCGTTCCGAAGGTCCGCCGCTGATGGGCGACACCACCATGATGGTGTCTTTGAAGATGTTGAACTGGACGCCAATGCCTTCAAAATTGCCGTTCAGAGGTTCGTCCGCTTCCTTCAGCTCCTCGGCCGAGAAGTAGACCGAGTGTGGGTCAAGGTCTTCGAGCATCTTCACAATCGCCAATTCGGTCAAGTCTTGGACACTGACGCTGTCGACGTACAATTGGTCGACGTAGCGCATGAGGGTGCCAAACTTTTGGGCTGCCTCCTGCGCGCTCATGTCGCCTTGTCCTTGCGAGGTGAAAGGCAACAACGTCAAGCACGTGAGGAGGGTGGGGAAGAAAAGGAGAGTGCGTTTCGTCATGGATGCGTGAATTTAAGGGAACCGGAGGGGAGTTGGCGGTAACTTAGGGTCATGATTGGAACGAAGATTCAGGGTTTTTGGCATTCGACGCGGGCAGGTTTTGTGTTGGCGATGTTGGCGATGTCTTGGGGCGTTCAAGCGCAGAATGCATGGACGGTGGAGACCCCATTGTTTGACAAGGCTGTGGCGGAAATGGAAGTCCAAACCGAAGAGACCGGCCGCGACATGGTGGGCCTGGTGTTGCCGACCCATTTCGACGTGTTCGAACACGCCACCCGGTCCGTCGAAGGAAACTTCGAAGTTTGGACGTTGACGGTGGAGGCCCCAGGTGCTTTGGCGACCTGCTTGTACTTCGACGATTTCCACGTTCCGGCCGGCGCACGGCTGTGGTTTGAGACCCCCCAGGGACGGTACTCGGAGACGTGGGTCGAGGGGCCGGTGACGTCGTTCGAAAACAACGATCACCGCCGCTGGACCAACAACGAAGTTCCGGGCGACGCCTTGGTGCTCATTTACGAGGCGCCCGTTGGTCTGGCGGAGGCCGCGGCCTTGGGAGTGTGCGGTGTCGGGTATTTTGCACGTCATCAGCGGTTTCCTGAGCCTTGGATGACGTCCACGGAGCGCGGCGGATCGGAAGCGTGCCAGGTCGACGTCAATTGCCCAGAAGGCGACAGCTGGGAATGCGAAAAGGACGCCGTGGTCAAACTTCGCATCACCCAAGCGGGAGGCATCTTTCTCTGCTCGGGGTCCATGGTAAACAACACAGCCAAAGATTGTCGTCAGTTGATGCTGAGCTCGTTCCACTGCGCCGACGACGCCGAGGACGACGATTGGCCGTTCTTCAAAGTGCAATTCAATTACGAGTTCTACGATTGCGGCGGATCGTCGTCCATCAATTCGCACACACGGACAGGGGTCATTCATTTGACGGACAGCGACGACATGGTGGGCAACCAAATTGACGGGAGCGACTTCCTGCTCGTGGAAGTTGAGGACCCCATCGACGATTCATGGATTCCTTATTTCGCGGGGTGGGACGCCACGGGTTTCAACGGCAACAACGGGGTGGGGATTCACCACCCGTCCGGAGACCGCAAGAAAATCTCAACGTTCATCAACCCCTTGATCAACAGCAACGTCTACGCGTTGGGGGCTCATTGGCGGGTGATTTGGGCGAGCACGGAGACCAACCATGGAGTGACCGAAACGGGCTCTTCGGGTTCGCCGATTTTTGACGAAAACCACCGGATTTTGGGAACCTTGACAGGTGGGGCGTCGTTCTGCGACAGCCCCAATTCTCCGGATTACTACGGCAAGGTGAGTTACCACTGGGACGGGGCGAACCCCATTCCAGAGTCCATGCGGCTCAAGGCCTTTCTTGATCCTTTCGACACAGGGGAAGAACGGGTGAATGGAAGCTACCGCGTGACGGACGTCGACGGCAATGTGACGTGCGACGTTCACAACGCCTGCGAGGCCACCGCGGTGGAAGAACAATTCTTGGCGAGCTTGACGGTGGCACCCAACCCCACGTCCGGAGAGGTGCGTGTAGCGTTGGGGAACGGGTTCCTAACTCAACGGATTCAGGCTTTTGACGCCCTTGGACGGCCCTTGGCGGAGTGGGAGGGGAGCGCGATTCGAGGCACTTTGGATTTGTCCTTGTGGGGAACTGGCGTCCGCTACATTACCGTGACCACGACCGACGGATGGAGCACGACACGGCGTGTCGTTGTTCAGTGATTTCAGCGAAGCCAAGTCAGCTGGTTGCGCTTGACGCGCGTTTTGAACGCCCCAAACATCACCGTCACGGTATCTCCGTTTACTTCGACGACGTCTCCGCGTTCTTGACCGGTGCGAAGCCGAACGAGCGAGCCCACCACAATTTTCTCGCTTTGGTGGTTGGGCCGACGCTTGCCTGAATTCTTGGACTTGGGCTTTCCGCGTTTGGCCTGTTCCTCCTGACGTGCCTTTTCCTTGGCGAGGTAGGTTTTGATCTCTTCGAGGAGGGCTTTGTTGGGCTTGCCAGACTCAAACCGGTCGATGAATTGCGTCAGCTTGGTGCTTCGAACGCGTGCTGTGTTCAGCGCGTCGAATTGCGAGTTCAAGTTGCGCTCTTTTTCCTCCATCGCTTCTGTGAGCCGCTCCGCTTCCGCGGTGGCCTTTTCCGCCTCCAATTCAGCTCGAAGCTGCTTGTTGGTCAACTTCGCCAGCTTGGTCTTTTCCTTGTGAAGGTCGCCAAGAAGCCCGTCGAGTTCGACTCGACGCTTGTCGAGCTTGCCCTTGGCGCGGTCGATGAGTTTGGCTTCGATTCCGTTGATTTCAGCGACTTCGAAGGTGAACGACGACCCCGGTTGCCCGACCTCCAGTTGGTACATGGGGGCCAGGGATTCGCGGTTGAAGAGCATGCTCCCGTTGAAGGCTTCGGGAAGTTTTGCGGCGCGCGTTTTGATGTTGGCGTAGTGTGTGGTGACGACCCCAAACGCCCCCTTGTCGTACAACTCTTCAAAGAAGACCTCGGCCAGTGCGCCGCCCAACTCGGGGTCAGACCCTGTGCCGAATTCGTCCAAGAGTAGAAGCGACTTCGCGTCTGCGACGTTCAGAAAATGTCGCATGCGACCAAGTCGGTAACTGTAGGTCGACAGCTGGTTCTCGATGCTTTGGTGGTCACCGATGTCGGGAAGGATGGCGTTGAAAACCCCCACTTCGGAGACGTTGTGGCAGGGCACCAGAAGGCCGCTTTGAACCATCATCTGAAGGAGCCCGACCGTCTTCATGGTGATGCTCTTTCCGCCGGCATTGGGCCCGCTGATGACGAGCATGCGTTGTGACCGATGCAGTTCAACGTGCTGCGGATGCGTTTCTTTTCCTGCAATCCGGTTGGTTTGTTGGAGAAGCGGATGGTAAGCCGACAGGAGGTGGAGCCCGGGTTTTTTTCGGATTTGGGGGAGGCTTCCTTCAAGCTTGGAGGCCAAACGAGCGCGCGTGCCAATCCAGTCCAGTTCCGTCAAACCCCGTTGGTAACCCTTGATCGCAGGCAGATGCTGGCGGATGTTG
>JBMZHG010000066.1:0-6628 GCA_049616325.1 Flavobacteriales bacterium
CGACCGCGCTCAGGTCGAGGCAATTCGGGAGGCGTTGCCGGCGGGTGCCGAGGTGCTGGTGACGGACGTCCGCACCGTGGCCGGAGCCCTCCACGACATGGCCGTGCTGGGACGCTTTGTGGAGCGCGAGGCCCTCGCCCAAGAATGGGCCTCGCGCATCCACGAAGCGTGGGGTGCGCCCCGCACCGAAGTGGGACGGGCGGGCTACGCAGTTTGGTCTTCTCCCTGGATGGTCGCGGGACGGGACACCTTCATCCACGACGTCATGCGCCATTGGGGCATCGGCAACGCCTTCGCAAGCGCCGACCCCGCAGACCGTTATCCCACACTCGCCCAGGATCCCATGACCGGAGCGGCCCAAACAAACCTGTGGCTTCTCCCCTCCGAACCGTTCCCCTTTGCTCCCAAACATGTCGAATCGCTTTCCAGCGCCCTTCCCGAGGCGAAGTTTCAGCTCGTCGACGGCGAGGCCTTCAGCTGGTACGGATCCCGCATGCTGCACGTGACCGACCACCTCTCCCGCGTTTCCGAATGGGTCGGACATGCTGTCAGCCTTTGACCTCGGTTTCGCAGGACTTGGCAGAACATCGCACCCGAAAGTGGACAGGATGTCAGCATGTGGATTTGGCATGGGCGTTGGCATGCGGTTTGGTCTGAGGAGGTCAAAATCAAAACACACAACCTCGCATCATGAGCAAAATCATTGGCATTGACCTCGGGACGACCAACAGCTGCGTTGCAGTGATGGAAGGAAACGAACCTGTGGTCATCAACAACAGCGAAGGCAAGCGGACGACCCCGTCTGTGGTGGCCTTCATCGACGGTGGCGAACGCAAGGTGGGTGAACCCGCCAAACGCCAAGCCATCACGAACCCTACGAAGACGATTTCCAGCATCAAGCGCTTCATGGGGTCCAGCTTCAGTGAAGTGGAGAAAGAAGCGGGTCGCGTGGCTTACAAGGTGGTGAAAGGCGACAACAACACGCCTCGCGTCCAAATCGACGACCGCCAATACACGCCTCAGGAAATCTCCGCCATGACGCTTCAAAAAATGAAGCGCACAGCTGAAGAATACCTCGGTCAGGAAGTCACTGGCGCCGTCATCACGGTTCCGGCTTACTTCAACGACAGCCAACGTCAAGCCACCAAAGAAGCCGGCGAAATTGCCGGACTCGAAGTGAAACGCATCATCAACGAGCCCACCGCAGCGGCCCTCGCTTACGGCCTCGACAAAAAGGCGACAGATCAAAAGATTGTGGTCTTCGACTTGGGCGGCGGGACGCACGACGTGAGCATCCTCGAACTCGGCGACGGTGTTTTTGAAGTGTTGTCTACGGACGGCGACACGCACCTCGGCGGGGACGACTTTGACCAGGCCATCATTGAATGGCTTGTGGACGAGTTCAAGAGCGAAAACAGCGGCCTCGACCTCAGCAAGGACCCCATGGCGCTTCAGCGTTTGAAGGAAGCCGCGGAAAAAGCGAAGATTGAGCTCTCCAGCACGAGCACTTCGGAAATCAACCTTCCGTACATCATGCCTGTGGACGGCGTGCCCAAGCACTTGGTCCGCAGCTTGTCTCGCGCCAAGTTTGAGCAGTTGGTGGACAGCCTCGTGAAGCGCTCCATCGAGCCTTGCATGACTGCCCTGAAAGCTGCCGGCCTCGACAAGAGCGACATCGACGAGGTGATCCTCGTAGGCGGTTCCACCCGCATCCCTGCGGTGCAGGATGCCGTGAAAGCGTACTTCGGCAAGGAGCCCTCGAAGGGTGTGAACCCCGATGAAGTGGTGGCTGTCGGTGCCGCCATCCAAGGTGGAGTCTTGACGGGCGACGTGAAGGACGTCCTCCTCTTGGACGTGACGCCGCTGTCCCTCGGCATTGAAACCATGGGCGGGGTGTTCACCAAGTTGATCGACGCGAACACGACCATCCCCACCAAAAAGTCGGAAACGTTCTCCACGGCAAGCGACAACCAGCCCAGCGTGGAAATCCACGTGCTCCAGGGCGAGCGCGCGATGGCCGCAGACAACAAGACCATTGGACGTTTCCACTTGGCAGACATTCCCCCAGCACCGCGCGGTGTGCCTCAGATTGAGGTGACCTTCGACATTGACGCCAACGGCATCATCAACGTGGGTGCAAAGGACAAGGCCACAGGCAAGGAACAGAGCATCAAGATTGAAGCCTCAAGCGGCTTGAGCGAAGACGAAATCGCACGCATGAAGGCCGACGCCGAAGCCAACGCGGACGCGGATGCGCAAGCCAAGGAACGTGCGGACGTCTTGAACCAAGCCGACGCGATGGTCTTCCAAACAGAAAAGCAGCTCAAGGAATTTGGCGACAAGATTCCTGAGGACAAGATGGGGCCCATCAACGAGGCCCTCGAAAACCTCAAGAAGGCGCACGGTGCGCAAGACGTGGACGGATGCAAGTCCGGCATCGAAGCGTTGAACACGGCGTTCCAAGCGGCGAGCCAAGAGATGTACGCCGCACAGCAAGAAGCCGGCGGAGCCGACACAGGCGCTGCAGGTTCAGCTGAAGCTTCCGCCGACGGCGATGCCGAAGTGACGGATGTGGATTTTGAAGAAGTGAAGGAAGGCTAAGCTCCTCCCTCCTGTGAACACGAAAAGCCCCGCACAAGGCGGGGCTTTTTTTGTGCCGGTGTGAACCGCGTGCCGCGGCGCGTGTTCCACCTTTGCATCATGGATGACACGTCTTCCTCCTCCCTTCCCGACTCCTGGCGCCGGCGCGCTTGGACCGTTCTTGCAACTCTTCTTGCGGTCACGGGTTGGATGGGTTGGCAGGCTTTGGGGTTGGAGTTCAACTACGACTTTGAGCAATTCTTCCCGAAAGACCATCCCGAGACGACGTTTTACCGCGAATTCCGGGAGACGTTTGGGAGCGACAACGACTTTCTGATTGTCGGGTTCGAAGGCGACAGTTTGTCGGCGGCATTCTTGGCTGAGGTGGACGCCCAAATCGAGGCGCTCATGGCGTTGCCCGGCGTCGAGTCCGTGCAATCCCCTACCCGACTCAAACTCCCAGTTCGTGACCCGCTCAGCGGCATGGCGTTTCAGCGCCCTTTGCTTTCTTGGGAGAGCGACAGCAGCCTTACCAAAGACCTTGTGCGTCTCCGCAGTCGGAACGACGTCATGGGCACATTCGTCAGTCCCAGCGGACGAGCCGTTGCGTTGACCCTGGAGCACACCGATGGACTGAGCAAGGCAGGCTGCGACTCCCTTGCGGCGGCGGTGAGCAAGTGGGAAGACTTGGTGCATGAAACCAAACGTGCCATCCTCGACGTCCACGTTTCAGGCCGTGCCGTGGCCCAGGCGTATTACGTCGGGGTGATGGAACGCGAAGTGGCCTGGTTTGTCGGCGTGGGCATCTTGTTGCTGGTGGCCTTTCTCTGGTTTGCATTTCGGACGGCCTGGGGGGTCTTGGTGCCGCTGACTGTGGTGCTTGTGAGCGGGCTTTGGACCTTGGGCATCATGGTTGCCACGGGCAAGGCTGTGGATGTCATGACCGTCGTGCTGCCCACCATCCTCTTCGTGGTGGGCATCTCTGACGTTGTCCACGTGTTGACTCGCTACTACGACGAGAGGCGGGCGGATGTAAGCCACAAGGAGGCCATGACTCGCGCGTTCAGAGAAGTGGGCCTCGCGACGTTCCTCACGTCGTTGACGACGGCATTGGGGTTCTTGACCTTGCTGACAAGCTCCATCGGACCTGTTCATGATTTTGGCGTGTATTCGGCGGTGGGTGTCGGTGTGGCATACATCCTCGCGTTTACTCTGCTCCCCAGCGTGATGGTCCTGGTGCCCCCGCCACAGATCTCCAAACGCGGAACTGGCGTCTTTTGGAACGGGGCGCTGCATCGCGCCCTGCGTTGGACGCTGAGCAACAAGCGGGGGTTGGCCTTGGGCTGGGTCGGAGTTGCGGGCATGGCGGTGTGGCTTGGCAGCGGGTTGCGGGTTGACAACAAACTCATCGAAGACCTCCGCGAGGACGACCCCTTCCGAAAGCAGTTTGTGTTTTTCGAGCGAGAATTCGCGGGTGTTCGACCTTTTGAGCTGGCGGTCACCATGCCGGCGTCTCTGGACAACCTCGACATGATGAACTTCATGGACCAACTCGAACAACACCTCCAATCCAACTACGGCGTGGGGGCCTTGGTCGGACCGGCGACCGCCGTGCGCATGGCGCACCGGGGTTGGCAAGGGGACCGCGAGCAACATTTCAGCATCCCGACCGACCGTGCTGTGCTCCGAAAGGTGCTGCGCTTGCTGGACCGTTCGGGCCAGTGGGATGCACTCGTGGCGGAAGATGGGCGAACGGCTCGGGTGTTTGGCAAGGTGGAAGACAACGGGTCTCAAGTCATCGCGGCGAAAAACAACAACCTCGACGATTGGTGCAAGGCAAACTTGCCCAAAGGAAGTTCCTGGAAAGTGACAGGTACGGCTCATTTGGTGGACGTGAACAACGCCTCACTCGCGTCAGACATGGTCGGCGGGCTGGGACTCGCTTTGGTCGCAGTGGCGCTCATTGCCGGCTTGTTGTTCCGTAGCGGCGCCATGGTGGTGCTCTGCCTGATTACCAACCTCCTCCCCTTGGCCATGGTCGCCGCCGTAATGGTTCTGATGGGCGTGGATTTGAAGGTCACTTCGGGCATCATCTTTACGGTGGCCTTTGGCATTGCGGTGGACGACACCATTCACTTCTTGAGCAAATTGCGGTTGCAATTGGCGCAAGGCCGAACCCTCGCCACTGCTGTCAAGCGCAGCTTTCTCGCCACGGGCAAGGCCATCGTTGTGACCAGCCTCATCCTCTGCGGAGGCTTCATGACGCTGACAACGTCGTCGTTCCTTGGCACCTTTCACATTGGCCTGCTCATCAGCCTGACGCTGCTGTTCGCGGTGTTGGCCGACCTGACGTTCTTGCCTTGGATGGTGCTTCGTTGGTTTCGGCCCAAGGTTTGACGAACTTCCCAGCATGGGAAACACCACTCGCCGATCCTTTCTCCAAAAGCTCGCCGCCACAGGCGCCACGCTTGGTCTGTCGCCTTGGACGTTGAACTCCATGCTCGCTGCCGAGTCGAAAGCCCCGGATGCTGGACCCGTTGACGTCGGGAAAGCCACGATGTTGTCGACCTGGAACCACGGCATCGAGGCCAACGCTGCGGGCTTTTTCGCGCTCGAGCAAGGAGGCTCCGCCATGGACATGATCGAAGCTGGCGCGCGCATCGTGGAGGCCGACGCCACTGGACTCAGTGTGGGCATTGGCGGTCTCCCCGACCGAGACGGCCACGTGACACTTGACGCGTGTTGCATGGACCACACGGGCAATGCCGGCTCGGTCTGCTTCGTACAGGGAGTCCTGCACCCCTTGTCCTTGGCTCGAAAAGTGATGGAAGACACGCCTCACGTGATGCTCGCAGGCGCGGGAGCCGAACAATACGCGCGCGAACTCGGAATGGACCGCGTGGAATTGCTGACCGACGTTTCGCGCCGGGCGTGGGAAGAATGGCGCAAGACGTCCGACTACAAGCCCGTCATCAACATCGAGAATCACGACACCATCGGCCTGCTCGCGATGGACGACCAAGGCCGTTTGGCCGGGGGATGCACGACAAGCGGGTTGGCGTACAAAATGCACGGGCGTGTGGGAGACAGCCCCATCCTCGGTGCCGGCCTCTTCGTCGACCCAGAAATCGGCGGGGCGACCGCCACGGGGTTGGGCGAAGCAGTTATGAAAACGGTCGGGTCGTTTTTGGTCGTGGAATTGATGCGTCAGGGACGCAGCCCTCAAGCGGCATGCGAGGAAGCCGTGCACCGCATCATGGACCGCATGCCGACGGCCGACCTGCAGGTCGGTTACCTCGCACTGTCTCGCTCGGGCGAAGCCGGCGGGCACGCCATCCACGGGGGCTTCAACTACGCGCTGACCACGGCGGACGGCGGTTTGCTCATCGACGCCACGCACGGCTGATCGGCGACATGAAACAGTCGGCGCGGACTTCGTTTTTGGAATGGGGCAAACTGACACGGCCGTGGAACGTCCTAGCCATGGGCACCATGGTCCTGTTGGTGTTGCGCTGGATGAACCATCCGCTTGAGTCCCTCCTTCATCTGGGGCGTGCAGGATGGATCGTCGTCCCCATGCTCGTAGGCGCCGCCGGAAACCTGATCAACGATTACTTCGACGTGCGCGAAGACCGCATCAACAAACCGGAGCGCGCGTTGGTCGGACGCACCGTCAAACGGCGTGTGGTCGTGGTGACGCATTGGGGATTCACCGTGGCCGCCCTTTGCTGGAGCGGCTGGCTTTCTTCAAGCATCAGCTCTTCCTGGCCTTTGGTTGTGGTGGCGGCTTTTTCTTTGATCCTCTACTTCTATTCCCCAGTCCTCAAAGGCCGCGGAGCTTGGGGAAACGTGGCCATTTCCTTGTGCGTGGGTGGAATGGTTCTTTGGGGTGGATTGGCAGCCGCATTTTTCGCCGAGAATTGGTCGAGGTTGGATTCCGCTTGGGTGTCCTTTGGCCTGGTCTTGACGGGGTTGAATTTCCTGCGGGAATGGGTGAAGGACCTTCAGGATGCCGAAGGAGATCGCGCTGCAGGCCATCAAACCCTGG
>JBMZHG010000067.1:0-5643 GCA_049616325.1 Flavobacteriales bacterium
CCGCTGCCAAGCGGATGCTTTTGCACGGGAAGCTTCGCGACATTGGTTTGGGCAAAATCCCAGTGGATTACAAAATGCGGTTTCCTCATGCCAAGAAGCGGGGCTGACAAGAGGTTGGAAAGGTTCCTTGTGGCGAGTGCCTTGGTGGCTCTGCAATTGGGCTGCTCTCCTAGCAACGAAACGTTGTCGGAAATCCAGAAATTGGAAAGGACGGCATTTGAAGGGGAGGTGATTCGTCCGGAAATCCGGCAAGAGCTGATGGTTAAGTATGCTGAGTTTTCGCGCCTTCATCCCGACCACCCTTTCGTGCCTGAAGCGTTGTTCCGACGGGCGGATTTGCTGATTTCAGCGGGGAAATTCGAGCTCGCGGTCCTTCAGCTCCAAAACTTGCATGACGGACACCCAACGTATCCGCAACGGGCACGATGCGCGTTCTTGGTTGCGTTTGTGTACGAGGTTCACCTGCGTGACTTGGAACTTGCGAGGCGTGCGTACGAGCGAACTGCAGCGCTGCATCCTAGAACGCCTGAAGCGGAGCTTGCGGCCCAAAGTTTGGCCCTTCTGTCTCGATGAGGTAGGAGGGCGTTGTTGTGGGCAGTAATTTCGCGCCCAAATCCAACCTTCAGAATGAGTCAATTTCCAGCAGGAGTCCTCACAGGGCCCCAAGTGTCCGACGTTTGGGCACACGCCAAAAAGCACCGCTATGCCTTGCCTGCGGTGAACGTCATTGGAAGCAACAGCATCAACGCAGTTCTCGAAACCGCCAGAGCGGTCAATTCTCCTGTCATTGTTCAATTTTCGAACGGTGGGGCGAAGTTCAATGCCGGCAAATCGCTTTCTCTTGAACAAGAAAAAGCTGCTGTTCTTGGTGCGGTTGCGGGAGCACATCACGTACGCACAATTGCGGAGGCCTACGGTGTGTCGGTGATTTTGCACACGGACCATTGCGCTCGGAAATTGTTGCCGTGGGTGGACGGTTTGCTTGAAGCCGGAGAGAAGCACTACGCGGCGACGGGCAAGCCCTTGTTCAGTTCACACATGATTGACTTGAGCGAGGAAAGTTTGTCGGAGAATTTGGAGACTTGCGCGGCGTATCTGAAGCGCATGTCGGCCATCGACATGCACCTCGAAATTGAATTGGGAGTCACGGGTGGCGAAGAGGATGGGGTTGACAACACGGACGTGGACAGCAGTCGATTGTACACGCAACCGGAGGAGGTCGCCGAGGCTTACAAAGTGCTCAGCGCCATTTCCCCCAATTTCACCATTGCGGCAGCTTTTGGAAACGTCCACGGCGTGTACAAGCCTGGCAACGTCGAGTTGCGTCCGAGCATCCTGGACGACTGCCAAAAGCACATTGAAAAAGAATTTGGTACGGGGTCTCAGCCGGTGGAGTTTGTGTTTCATGGAGGCAGCGGATCGAGCTTGGAGGAGATTCGTGAGGCCATTGGCTACGGCGTGATCAAAATGAACATTGACACGGACATGCAGTGGGCCTTTTTGTCCGGCGTCCGCGACTACGTACAGGCGAAAAAAGACTACCTCGACACTCAGATTGGAAACCCGGAAGGAGAGGATGTCCCCAACAAAAAGCACTACGACCCACGTGTTTGGCTCCGGAAAGGAGAGGAGGCCTTTGTGTCTCGCTTGACTCAAGCGTTCGAGGACTTGAATGCAACGGACAGCCAAGCCAAGTAATCATGCCTGAAATTCACCCTTGGCGCCCGTTCCGGCTCGCCGACTCGGCGGCGCAAAAGCGTCTCGAGCAGCTTGCCTCCACCAAAAGAGGGATGGATGTGCGCGAGGCTTTCGCGGCCGACTCCGCGCGGTTGGAGTCGTTGACGGAGGAGCTTCCTGGCTTGTACCTCAAAACAGCGTTGGGACAGTGAGGTCAAAGACGCGTTGATTGCGCTGGCCAAGGAAGCGGACGTCACCGGCGCCATTCGAGATTTGTTCGGAGGCGTGAGGTTGAATACGACCGAGGACAGGGCTGTCCTTCACATGGCGTTGCGCGCGGATGCGGGAGATCGATTCGAAGTGGACGGTAACGATGTGCTTGACGGGGTGATTGCCGTGCGTTCCCGCATGCTGGAGTTTGTCGATGCCGTGCACGGCCGACATGCCGTCGGAGAAGTCACGGACGTGGTGAACATTGGGATTGGCGGTTCTGACCTCGGTCCAGCGATGGCCGTGCGTGCACTTCGCCGATGCGCTTCCGGTCCCGTGTGCCATTTTGTGAGCAACGTGGACGGGGCGCACCTCGAGGCCGTTCTGGCGGGCTTGAATCCCCAAACCACCATGTTGGTTGTGGTGAGCAAGACCTTCACGACGCAGGAAACCATGGCCAACGCTCGCCTTGCGAAAGCTTGGCTCGAGCATGGCGGAGGGAGCGTAGCCCGTCAAATTGCGGCGGTGTCCACCAATTTGGAGGCCACACGCGCGTTCGGGGTGGATGGTGCGCAGACCTTTGGGTTTGAGAACTGGGTTGGCGGACGCTACTCCATGTGGGGGCCTGTTGGACTCTCCATCGCGTTGGCGATTGGGTCCGAGGCCTTCCGCCACTTCTTGCAAGGCGCGAGGGATGTGGACGTTCACATGCGCACCGCTCCTTTGGAACGCAACATTCCTGTGCTCTTGGCCTTGCTCGGGCATTGGAACCAAAACGCCCTTGGTTTCCGTTCTCACGTGGTGATTCCCTACGCCGAAGACTTGAATCGCTTGCCGGCCTACCTGCAACAAGCGGACATGGAAAGCAACGGAAAATTTGTGGGGAGAGACGGCCGACCTGTGTCTTGGAACACAGGTGCGGTGGTTTGGGGTGAACCGGGCACCAACAGCCAACATGCGTTCTTCCAGTTGCTTCACCAGGGTACGGAAGTTCACCCCGTTGATTTCATCTCGTTTCGTCGCGCCACAAGCGGCTTTGAGGAGATGCATGACATGCTCCTGGCGAATGCGCTCGCACAAGCTGAGGCGTTGCTTCAAGGTCGTCCTGCGCCGGATGGAGAACCGCACCGGCACTTTCCTGGCAACCGTCCTTCGTCGTTCTTTCTGTTCGACGAGTTGAACCCCCAAGCCTTGGGGATGTTGGTGGCGCTGCACGAGCACCGAATCTTTGTTCAAGGCGTGCTGTGGGGCATCTCGAGCTTCGATCAATGGGGAGTGGAGTTGGGAAAGGCCATGGCCAACGCAATTTTGCCTGAAATTCAGGGAATTCAGAACGATGCGGGGCACGATCCATCGACTCAGGCCCTGATCAACCGCCTTGTTCGGAACTGACGCCAAGCTTTGACGACGCTGCAAAAGATTGAATCTGTTGACCTGAGTTAGGGCTCTTGTTTGTAGATTAGGGTCGTTCTGCCGCCGTTGAACAAACACGAGTGGTCGACGAACGTATTTCTTGAATTGGGCTTGTCCCACCAAATTGTTTTTGATGAAGCATCTTTTTACAGCAGCGTTGATGGCGTTGGCCTCGAGCATGGCATTGGCCAACCTCGTTGGAATGGAGTACGAAACCGTGGCTGAAACCGCCAACGGGACAACGTACCGGGTCTACGCGACGTTTGACAATCCCACAGACGAACTCGTGGCGGTATACGCACTCGAAACAGCGCCCATGGTGGTTGGAGTGAGCACGTCGTTTTACCAAGATGCAGTAGGAGCCGTTTTGGCCCAAACCATCAATCCCGCCTTCTTCGGTGCCTTCCCTTCGTTGCAATACGACAGCTGGTTCACCATTGGTTCTGCCGATTCGAACGGAACGAGCGACGTTCAGCAAGTGGGCATGGACGAATATTTTGCGGCATTTGAAGCGGGCGGAGGTTTCACGATCGACACCTTCATTGGGGGCTCCTGGTTTCTCCTGCCCAACCAGAGTGCGGACGCGGAAGCGGGTGCTGACGGCCGTGTTCTCATTGGGCAATTCACCACTGACGGCGTGGTCAACCTGACCATGAACTTCCAGTGGGACGACGAATCGACGGCAACCTTCAACGACGAGGGTATCTCCATCGTGTTTCCTGAGGTAGCTGTTCCTGGGTGCACCAACCCTTCGGCAGACAACTACAATGAAGCAGCGAACGAGGACGACGGTTCATGTACTTACGGTGGCGGCCTTTGCACAGGTTTGTCCTACGACCTGGTTTCTGCAGACCCTCTGGGGTCTGGCGAAAGCACATACCGCATCTACGCAAACTTCACCTCGCCCAACGTCGAGGTGACCGCGATGTACGGCACGGATACGGAAGTCTGGAGCTTGATTGGCGATGCTGCGTTTTACCAAGACGCTTTGGGTTCTGACTTCGGCGGCGGCATCAATCCTCTCTTTTTCGGGGCATTCCCGTCGTTGGAGTACGACACGTGGTGGACCATTGGCGCAGAGCCAGGAGACGCCGACGGTTTGAATTCCGCATTTGACCAAGCCTTGACCTCCTTTGCAGACTGGAACAGCGGGGGGGACTTTGTGGTCAACACGTTCATCGGGGGCTCTGTGTTCATCGTTCCCGGGGCCAATACGCAAGGGGTGCCTGTCGATGGCCGTGTGTTGCTGGGCCAAGTGACGACTTCGGGCACCACGGAGGCACTCATCAATTTGCAGTTCCGTGACCCCAACCAGGTTTCGTTGTACGCCACGGGCATGTCCTTGACGTTCCCAGTTGCCGGGGCAGGATGCAACGATCCTGAAGCTTGCAACTACGACGAAACCTCGGAAGGAGATGCCGACTGCATTTACCCCCAAGCGTTTTCGGATTGCGACGGATGTTTCAACGACACCGACGGGGACGGAGTGTGCGACGAGGCAGAGGTGCTGGGGTGCACGGACGTGAATGCGTGCAATTTCAACTCCGGTGCCACCGAGGAAGACGGCTCTTGCTTGAGCTTGGATGGCTGCGGCGTGTGTGGCGGGGACAACTCCACTTGTGGAGGTTGCACCAACCCTGCAGCAGACAACTACGACGAGACAGCCCTTGCCGACGACGGCTCTTGCACGTACGGCGGAGGTCTTTGCACCGGCTTGTCCTACGACTTGGTGGCTGCTGATCCGCTCGGAACGGGCGAAAGCACGTACCGCATCTACGCCAACTTCTCTTCGGCAGACGTGGAAGTTACCGCCATGTACGGAACGGATACGGAGGTTTGGAGCTTGGTTGGCGAGGCGCCCTTCTTCCAAGACGCCTTGGGCTCTGACTTTGGCGGCAGCATCAACCCCTTGTTCTTTGGGGCGTTCCCTGCGCTGGAGTACGACACGTGGTGGACCATTGGTGCAGAGCCCGGAGACGCCGACGGTTTGAACTCGGCGTTTGATCCAGTTTTGACGGCGTTTGCAGATTGGAACAACGGCGGAGACTTCGTGGTCAACACGTTTATCGGAGGTTCGGTGTTCATTGTGCCCGGTGCGAACGGTCAGGGCAACCCTGTCAATGGCCGCGTGCTCTTGGCCCAGGTGACCACGTCGGGCACCACTGAAGCATTGATCAACATTCAGTTCCGCGACGCGAATCAAGAATCGTTTTACGCCACAGGCATGACGTTGACGTTCCCAGTGGCTGGAGCAGGCTGCAACGACCCGGAAGCGTGCAACTACGACGAGACGGCGGAAGGCGACGCCGATTGTGTGTACCCCCAGGAATTTTACGATTGCGA
>JBMZHG010000068.1:0-5087 GCA_049616325.1 Flavobacteriales bacterium
TCAGAGCAAGGTGCGGTTGCTCGGCAACTCCGCTCTCGAATGCAACCACCTCAAACATCCCCGTGCTCAACGGAAGCTTAGCAGTAACCAACGGCTTCATGCAGCAAAGATACCCTCTGTGCGAGAGGTTTTCATTTCAATTCCCCAAGAGAAAAAAAGGGGAACCCGTCGCGGGTTCCCCTTCTTCCATTCAATGCTTTCCCTCTTAGAGGCAGGTCAATCCAAACGTGGCCAAGAAGGCCAAAAGGTCTCCCGTCGTCACAGAACCGTCGCCATCCAAGTCGGCAGCGCAATCGTTTGTTTGTGAGAACTCACAAGAATTGTCGTCTACGTTGGCAATGGGGTTGAAGTTTGATGCCGCGTCGTAGATGCAGCCCAACACAATCAGCTCATTGCATGAACCGTCGTCCGAAGTGGCGTAGGGGTCAAACTCCAGGTACTCGGGGTTGGTGCAGCCCGCCGTTTCACCTTCACAAGCCTCGCAGCTGTTCCAGCAAACCACATCGAGGACGGCATCTCCCGCAACATCGTACGTCCGGTTTGTGTAGCCATCGATGGTCGACGTGCAAGATGTGCCAGGGGTGAATTCCTCTTGGGCATTCCATCCATCCACCGTGAACTTGTATTCAATTGTACCGTCGGGAATCGTTACTGTCAACTCGTAGACACCGTCCGCGTCTGCGTCAAGCATTTCGGCACACGCGCCGCACCAGCCATTGAACGAACCGTTCAAATTCACAGTCGTGTAAGACCCGCCGTACTGCGACATGTCCACACGGAAGGTAACCGCTCCTGACGTCGACTGATTGGAGCAATCCGAGCAGCTTCCAAAGATGTCGTTGGTCGTAGATCCCGCATCCACAAGACGGTTGGCGTAACCTGCGTAGTCCGTCACAGGAGCACAGCTTGCTCCGTCTACCATGTCGTCAATCAAGTTTTCTTGATCCGAAAAACCGTCGATTCCGTATTTGTATTCAACCTGATCAGCCAGGTCTGCAATTTCTACACTGTAGATGCCGTCCCCGTCGGCGTCGGTCAAGACGTTGTATCCATCCGCAGCACACCAACCGCACCAAGGGCCAGTGACAAAGACTTCAGCAAACGTCGTTGCGCCGTTCAAGGTTGCCCCGGCTGCATCGATGCAGCTCATGTCAACGTTGAAAACGGTTCCTCCTCCGCCCGAAGTGCCACAAGCTGTGCAAGAGCCATAAACGTCTGAAATGTTGGCCGCACCCACTGTCCAAAGACGGTTGGCGTAGCTCGAACCGTCCGTCACAGGAGTGCAGTCTCCTACTCCGATGAGGTTTTCTTGAACGCCATCCACAATCCACAAGTACTCCATGTCGGCTTCAGGAGCCGGATCAAACGTGATTGACCACGTGCCGTCGCCGTTGTCTGTCGCAACCGGTCCGGCACCTGGGTCCCAGCCCCAGAAAGGACCGGTCAAGCGCACTTCGGTTGCAGATTGTCCGCAAAGGTCCACCGTCGCCACCAAGCCCGCTGGAGCATCCACACACGCGTCGCAGCTGTTGAAGCAAACCGCAGCGAGCGTTTCCGCCGCTCCGCTCCGAACGTGAAGTCGGTTGCTTCCGCCAACTCCGTTGTCCACGCCGCATCCAAGGCCCTGGAAATCTGCATTTTCTTCACCACTGTAGTTCGCAACGCTGTCCACGACGGCCAAACCGTTGTTGAACTTGTACTGGAAAGAGGCAGGGCCCGAAATGTTGACCGTAGCCGTCCAAATTCCATCTCCATCCGCGTCGTCCATTGCAATGGCACCGAACTGCCAAGCTGGGGAGGTGAACGAGCCAATCAGGTACATTCCGGCAGAATCCACAGCAATTTGCGAAGCGTCCACTTGGAACGTCACGTCAGCCGCATCGGGATCGATGGCACATACTTCGGCACATTGTCCAAAGCACCCTTGTGTAGAGATTGGCGACCCGAGCGTCACCACCACCGAACGGTTGCCACCGCACTCCAATTCTTCCCAACCATCAGCGCCATTCTGGAACTTGAATTCGTACGTCGCTGCTTCCAGGTTCTTCGTGATGCTCCAGGATCCATCGCCGTTGTCAGACATCGCTTCTGAAGACCAACCGTTCATCGCACCCGCGAGGAACATTCCATCCGCGGCCACCTCGATGTTGTCCGTCAAGACAGTAAAGGTGACCTCTTCCGTGGGGAGAGATGTTCCGCATGCCGTGCATGCTCCAAAACAAACCGCATCCAAAATGGCATCTTCTGTGCCCACCGTGTAACCGCGATTTCCGTTCACTGCACAAGCCACGGGGACGCTTTCATCCAAGCCCCAGTTGGGACCGTTGATGAATTTGTATTCCACCGCTGTGCCTTCGGCAATCATGGCAGTGTACTTCCAGACATCGTCGCCGTCTGCATCCGTCATGGCCGTCGCTCCGGCAGACCATCCTTGGAAATTGCCGGCAATGAAAACTCCAATGGGGTTCGTGGTTTGGTCGTTCATGTCCACTTGAAAGGTCACCGCATGTTCAACTTGAACACAAGCGTCGCAACTGTTCCAGCAAACCGGGTCCAGCGTCTGGCTGCTCGACACTGCCAGAGAACGGTTGGTGTACCCGTCGATGGTCGACGTGCACGGCAGTCCCTCGGCAAACTCTTCAGCCGTGGTCCAGCCGTCCAAGGTGAATTTGTATTCAATGGTGTCTTGAGGAACAGTCAATGTAATGGCGTAGATGCCGTCTGCGTCGTCATCCGTCATGACAGCACACGTGCCACACCAGCCGTTGAACGAACCGTTCAAATTGACGACGTTGTAGGTTCCACTGTATTGAGACATGTCGACCTGGAAGGTGATGTCCACAGGAGGGGCATCGTTGCAAACCCCATCACACGATCCATAGTAATCGTTCGCTACAGAACCAGCTTGGATCTGGCGGTTCGCGTACGCGTTGTAATCCGTCACAGGAGCACACGTCGCACCAGCAACCATGTCGTTGATCAGGTTTTCCTGATCAGCAAATCCATTGATCGCGTACTTGTACTCAACCAATCCGACCAAATCGGCAACCTCTACGGAGTACACCCCGTCTCCGTCAGGATCGGTCATGTTGTTGGACCCGTCGTTGCCGCACCAGCCGCACCATGGGCCGGTTACAAATACGTCTGTGAACCCTTCAGGGGCACAGGTCATGTCTACATTAAACGTCGTCGTTTGGGCTTGAGCCGCAAAGGCGAAGAATGCAGAAATCAGGAGAAAAGAATAACGCATGTGAGAAAATAAAGGGGCTTTGGTTGACTCTTTGGTCGCTTGCCCTTTCGACAAACTACCTAAAAGGTCTGTTGAGGACGCATTTTCCTCAGATGTAAATATAGCGCACCCGCTTAAAAGTGTCAAACGAACACACCTATGAATTACCAACACGTGCCCCCCTACAGCGACATCAATCTCAATTCGCCCATTCCCGAGGCGTGTCGTGGTCCCCGACAGATGGCCTTCAGGCCCGGTCACTCGGGATCAACAAGTTGGATGCTGCAGCTAGGAAAAGACTCATTCCGGCAAGAACCATCGTCTTGACGACATCCCCACTAAACAACACCTCGTTCAACCACACGATTCCTCCGAGAGCCGCAAGGATTTGAGGCAACACGATGAACATGTTGAAAACCCCCATACCCACCCCCATTTTTTTGGCGGGCACGGCCCCAGACAACATGGCATATGGCATGCTCAAAATGCTGCCCCAGGCCACTCCTACGCAGGCAAAGCTCAAATTGAGCCAGGACGATGTCTCAGGAGTCCACCACGACATCGAGACGAAGCCGAAGCCGCCGAGGGCCAAACTGATCAAGTGCGTCCAGCGGCGATTCAACTTCTTCCTCGATGTCCACAAGGACAACAAAAGGGCAAATCCCATACTGCTTAAGCCGTACATCCCCATCGAACTCGAAACCGCGTTTGCCGCCGTTTCATAGGCCGAACGTTTCACATCGTAGTCCACGACTCCATCCGCAGGCATCGGAGCCTGGAACACCGCCTCAGTCAGCGCAGGCGTTGCGAACGACCACATGGTGAAGAACGCAAACCAACTGAAAAATTGAACCACACCAAGTTTGGCCATCACGGAAGGCATGGATTTGATGAAGGATGCAATCTCGACAAATCCCGAAGCATCCGCCTTCGAGTCCGCGGTGTCCAATTCGGCGCCCAAGACTTCGGGAGGATCTTCCGTTGTTGTGAAGACGGTCACCAAAATGCTGCCCATGAATACCAAAGCACCGATCGCGAAAGACATGTAAACACTTTCGGGAAGTTCACCTGCAGCGGCTTCGTTGGACACCCCGAGTTGGGTCACAACCCAAGGCAAATTGGACGCGACCCACGTACCAATGCCAATGATGAGCGTTTGAAGCACAAACCCATAACTACGCTGGCTCTCCGGCAGCTTGTCCGCCACCAGTGCTCGAAAAGGCTCCATGCTGATGTTGATGCTGGCGTCAAGCACCCAAAGAAACCCAGCCGCCATCCACAACTCGCTGCTGTAGGGCACAAAGAACAAGGCGATGGAACTGAGAATGGCTCCAATGAGGAAAAAAGGACGGCGTCTCCCCCACCTCGGATGCCAGGTGTGGTCACTCAAGTAACCGATGATGGGCTGAACAATCAGTCCAGTCAACGGTGCCGCAATCCAGAGCATTGGAATTTCGTCTTTGCTTGCCCCGAGGGTCTGGAAAATCCGAGACATGTTCCCTCCTTGCAGAGCGAAACCAAACTGAATCCCCATGAAGCCGAAGCTCATGTTCCAGATTTCCCAAAATCCAAGTTTTCTCTTTTCCATTGCGGGTGTCGTAAGGTTTGTCGCCAGAGAAGGTGAGTTCGTGTGCAAGATACACTAAGGCCTCTCGTCAAAGCAGAGCGCGTAAAAAAAGCGCCGACACAAGGCCGGCGCTTTCGCTCCTAGGGAGATTGATTTGTTCTTTTCCGAATCAGAGGTCAGAGCAAGCTTGACCAAATGCCACCAAGAAGTCAAGCAGGTCGGCCGAGCCAATTTCTCCGTCGCCGTTGGCGTCGAATGGACAATCGTTGCCTGTACCACATGGCTCAAACA
>JBMZHG010000069.1:0-3810 GCA_049616325.1 Flavobacteriales bacterium
CAAAGAGCTGCCTGCAGTATCTCAAAGGATGCAATCCAGAGCAGGAGGTCTCAAGCTGCAAGCATCTGTTCACCCCAACAACGGCCAGACTGGTCCTGGACAAGTGCGAGGACATGGCCCGTGTCTTGTGCGAGTACGGCGAGTGGATTGACGCCGAGGAGGAGAATTTGGAAAACGACGTCAATGCCCCCAACATCGACAACGTGCCCACCAACGTCCTTCAAATCCACGACCTCATTGACGACTATTGGGGTGCCAGCATCGCCAACATCGCCAACATCGACAACGAGTCCACCAACATCCTCCCCAACATCAATGACATGCCCACCAACGTCCCCAAAGTGCATGACCCCATTGACGCCAACATCGCCAACATTGCCACCACCGACAACGTGACCAACGTCGACATCAACGAGAAGCGCTCTGGCAGCAGAAAGCGCAAGGCGCAAGGAATGATGATGTGCTGGGTGTGCCACGACATGATGATGCAGCACCACCACCCATGGGGTCAAGCAGCACTCCCGACATGCACCTGGTGCGAGGACCAGAAGAAGAAAAGGGTGCGCCACTCCGAATCACTGGAGAACTCTCTGCCGTCTAACGACGCACAAGATGGACCGAAAAGCCTCGGGCCCAATCATTGTGCACTCCCCGCCAGCACATCTTGGGTGTTCTACAAGCCCAAAATCGTGAATGGGGAGGTGTTTCACCACCCCAACTGGCCGGACACCACCGACATTGATGGCGAGGAAGTGGACTTCGAAGACACTGACGACGACCATTCACCAAATTGGGACATCACAGTGCAAGAAGCAATCCAGAAGACAGCGGTGGAAAAACCAGTCCAAGCCCCACGCAAGCACATCACCGTGAAGAAGAAACGCAGGGTGCGGATCCCACGCATTACCAAGAAGAACATGGAGCAAAAGAAGCGCAAGAAGATTGTGAACCCCGTCGCACCCCCGAACAGCTCAACACTCAAACGCGAGCTTTGCAAGTTCATGAAGCACTACCACTGGACCAGTGGCAACACCGCGATGAAAAGGGGACTCATCGACAACTTCAACAAACAACTCGCACACAAGTTCGGAAAGGGCTGCGATCTGGAACTTGCACTGGTGTTGAAAGAAGAAATGAAGCAGAAATAGGAAGTTTGGCGTGAAGAAGTAGAAACAGTAGTACCAAGAAATGATGAGAAGTTGACATCACCAAATAAATTTGATGACATCACGCATCTGACCAAAGACTGCTGCACGAAACACTTCATGCGAGAAACAAATCAAGACACCACAAACAATGTCATGCATGCGACATCAAACATGCAAGAAGAGAACCTTCTGGGCATGACAGACACACTCATGAGCGTCATGAGTCACAACAAAGACACCAAGAGACACAACGGATGGTGCATGGACAGTGGGGCAACAACTGATTTTTGTTGCGACATCACCATCATGACCAATCTCACACCTGGGCCAAAGGTGACAGTCAGACACGGACGGGGACGGATCCCGCAACACCATTGCAGGAACGCGAGGAACAGTGACAATTCACGGAACTCTCACACGAGATGATGTCCTGTACATGCCCCAACTGCGTCACAATTTCCTCTCCATCAGCAAACTCGATGATGAAGGGTACAAATTTGAGATCCACAACAAGACAGCCAAAGTGTACAAGGAACAAAAATTGATCATCACAGGAAAACGGGACCTGTTTGGATCAAAACTGCACTGGATCACACCTGATCAAAGAAAGCCCAGCAAAGAGAACATCAACTCACTTCTCAACAAAGAACCGAAACACACCCCAAGTTGCGAGACCATTCATGGAAGGTTCGGACACGTGTCAATGCGGACAATCTACAGGTCTGCGCAAGTGATCGACGGGGTCAAACCAAGAAAAGAGTGGCTGCAACATGGGAAAATGCACGACTGCGAAACCTGCAAACTTTCCAGAATGACACGCAGATCGTTCAAAACAACCAGGGACCAGAACAGTCTGCCCACACGACCCTTGGAGAGGGTGTACTCAGATCTCAAAACTGGTTTGCGCAGGTCAGTTCGCGGTTTCAGACATTGGATCATCATAGTCGACGGATATTCAAGGTACATCTGGGGCAAAACCTTGCGCCGAAAGTCAGATGCATTCAATGCGATCAAGGAATACATTGCATGGGCCAAGGCCAACAAAACGGCGACCATTGTCAAGTTCATCACAGACTTTGGAGGAGAATTCGAAGATCACAGAACGCAAGAGTTGATGAAATCAGAAGGGATCACATGGTCCCCAACCGCACCACGCAGTCAATCGAGCAATGGAATTGCAGAGATTCAGATGAAATTCATCACATTGGCCATCATCTCGATGTGCAAACACTCCAACAAGTCCACATCCTTTTGGTGCTACGCATTTGACCTCGTCATCATCATACGGAATGCAATCTTGAACAGTGGAAGCATGCGCCCAGACATTTCCCCACATGAAGCCTTCTTCGGGAGAAAACCCAATGTGGAACACCTCAAGCCTTTCATGTGCATAGGGTACATGCACATCGACAAGGAGATGCGAGAGTTGGGCGGATTCGGCGATCGAGCACAGCGATGCCGTTTCATCGGCCTGGACTCAATGCATGGAGTGTTCAAAGTCCTTCTGCAAAACAACAGAGTCGCCCGAACCACCCATGTGACCTTCTACGAAACAATGTTCCAGTTCCCGGACGAGTCAATCGAAGCTACATTCCCAGGAGGAGAATTTGAGGGAAATGACAGCTTGTTTGACACAGTGCCAACACCAACCGACGTCAAAGAAAGAACAGCAAACGAAGAGAAGAGAGCAGATGCTCGGACACAGGAACCACAACCGGCAACACAGGAGCCAATGGCAAATCAACAAGACACAGACACAAAACACACACAACCGGACGTGCATGTCGCGCCCCCACCCGATGACACACCACCGGATGAACCACCACCGGAAAGCGAACCAAGTGAGCCAGCAGGTGTGACGTACGAGACCGAAGACCAAATTGAACCCGAGCCACCACTGCGAAGATCAACAAGAGACAGAACTTACTCCAGAGCACGATGGGCAGCAACCGACCTAGCGGACGACCCAAGGCAAGCCAAGATAATGAAGATTGAGATCATCCAAGAACTTTGCATGACAGTACAAGAAGGACTGATGCTCAATGAGACACTCGAGATCACCTACGAGCAGGCCACAACTGGCCCGGACGCAGAAAAATGGAACACAGCAGTGAAGGAGCATCTGAACTCCCATGACAAAAATGGAACTTGGGAGTTGGTCCCCATGGGCGACAGAACCAAAAAGGAGCTGGTCACAAACAAATACGTGTTTGTGAAGAAGAAAGACAAGAATGGAAATGTCAAGAGATGGAAGGCGAGAATGGTTGCTCGAGGGTTCAGTCAAATCAAAGGTTTGAACTACAAAGAGACGTTCTCACCAACAGTGAAACCCACAACGGTGAGGTGGCTGTTGTCACTGATGGCTGCCCGAAGAATGAAAGGAGTCTCATTCGACGTGTCGGATGCCTACCTCAAGGCAACGCTTGATGAAGAGATCTACATGGAAGTGCCAAAGGGGTTACCAAATTGGCGAGAGCTGAGAAAGACCATGTGCTGCAAACTGATCAAAGGGTTGTTTGGACTTAAGCAATCAGGAAGGGTGTGGAACGCAGAGTTCACAACCTTTCTGATTTCCATTGGGTACAACCAAACCAGAAGCGACCCATGCCTGTTCATCAAAACAGTGCAAATGAGTGAAAAGAGATTCCTGATTTTTCTGGCG
>JBMZHG010000070.1:0-3610 GCA_049616325.1 Flavobacteriales bacterium
CCGTCCAACTCCACGGTGGCAGGAATGCGCAGGGAAGGGTCGTTGAAAAAGGCCTCAACCAGGGTTTGGTGGTACCCTTCATCCTCGAAAACGACATTCAGTTCCCGCAACAACATTGGGTCGTACAAGCTCCCCTCGCCGTCGTAAAGCGATTGCGGACTGTACAAGGAAATCCCCTGAGATAGGACAGCTCCCCCAGAGAGAGACAGCAACATCAAGAAAAAAAAATCAGGCCCTTTCATTGAATGATTCAGTTTGGTGCGAGACGAATAAAGGTCGGAAGAATCTTAAGAATGCCTGCTGCTCGAATTGAATGTATTGGTGGACCCAGCAGGACAGAAGCCGAACACCATCAATCCCGACTTAATCTGAAAAATGTGTCAGTGAATCACCAGAAATCGGAACACCTTCCTTCCTTCTGTACGCAATGTGTACACGCCATTGGGCCAAGCGGACACGTCGAGTCGATTGGAATTGATGGCTCCCTCAAAAACCAGCCGTCCTGAAGAGTCCCAAACCTTGCATGCCCTTACGGGGTTGATCTCAATAAAGTCCGACGCAGGGTTGGGATACAACAGGCCGTACCCCACATCAGAATTTTCCCCAGTTTGAATGTCCATAGAAATGGAGGGGTCCAAAACAAAGCGGTGGATTGCGTAGGTGGAGGAATCAGCCCAAAGCGCATAAGGCAAAGGCACGGTGGCAAGAGAATCAGAGTGCATACGTGCGCTGACGTGCAAGGCGCTGTCGCCGGCCCACGCCACGTCGTACCCAGTCAAAAGGAAAGGGCTGTCGGAGATGCCAGAGGCGTGCCATTGAGCAGCTTCTCCGCCCCAAGAGGCGACGCCAATTTGGCGAGACCCAAACAACGACACCACGTCCCCAACAGTGCCGACCACGGCCACGTGGTTGCCGCGAGCGTCGAGGTGCCCTGGGATGAAGGCGTCCGCCCATTCCAGGACGTGAACGTCAGGCTGGCCTCCGTTCACAGGCCATTCGAGCAAATGCAACTCCGAGGCGCCCAAATCTTCTCCAGCCCCTGACTTCAACAGCCCAGCAATTCGGCCGTCGTCGAGGACAGCCAGTGAGACCAGCCAGTGGTTTTGGATGGAAGACAAGACGGGGGTAGACAACCCTCCTTCTCCAAACGAGGCGTCGAGTGTCCCGTCGAGGTTGAATTTGGCGAGCAAGGGCTGAAAAGCGTTGCCGTTGAGCATGGCGCCTGCCGCAAACAGCGCCTCCCCATCCGTTGACCAGGCGAGGTCTTCAAACCATCCCCCAGACTCATGCACAGGGAAGCCTCCGATGGAATCGTTCACGGTGCCTGCCGGCAAGTCGAGCGCCACCGTGCCGGCGACCCCAAACCCTGGCCAACCGGATCCGTCGCTGGCGTCCACCATCCGAAGAACTGGCACTTCTTTATGGGCGCAGCACGAGTCCAACCCCCAGCCCGCCATGGCAAGGCGCTGTTCGAAGGCGGCACAGGCCTCAAAACTTTGATCTGGCCCTAGGAAGGTCAGGGTGTCGATGCCGCTGACCCCAAACGCGTCTTCTCCCATGAACCCGCCATAAGCGAGCTTCATGGCAAAGGCCGCAGACGAGCTGTCGCTGGTGTTCACTTCGCCCACCAAGACAAACCCCTCGCCGCAGGTGCACCCCCCACGCGAGCGCATGCGCAGGGTGTCGGCGTCCACGCTCCATTCGAGTCCTTCTTGGTACACCATCGCTTCATTCACGCCGCCGGTGTTGTCCCCCCAAAAGAAAAACGGAGAGTGCGTTTGGCTTCCCCAAAGAACATCCCCAAGAACGGTCCAGGACTCAAGGGTATCGCCCGAAGAGGCCAATTCCGTCTCTAGGTGGAGCAGCGTATGCGGGGTCTCCCACATGAAGTTGTCCCCGCCAGGCGCATTGAAGCCACTGGGATTCATGGGGAAACCTGGCGCGAACAGGCCAGGGCCCCATTCTGATGAAAAAGCCGTGTCAGACACCCAAAGTCCCTGACCCCACCCGTATCCCACGGCGCACCCCGAGAGCAAAATCGCTAGCGAGGTGGCACGAAGGGTCACTGGCGGACGATTCGGGCGCTGGAGCCGTCGCCGCCGCGCAGAATGTAAACACCCGGACTAGGGAGTTCGAGCGTCCACGCCGTGGCCTTTCCGGGCAACGTGCCCGACCGAACGGCGCGACCTTGGGCGTCGTACAGGGTGTACGCCTCGGGCAAAATGCCGCGCCACGTCACGGCGTTTTCGGAGGTCGGGTTGGGGAACACGTCCCAGCCTCGAGGAGCGTGGGTGGAAGCCACCTGCGACAAGGGGTCGTACGTCGTGACGTCTTCGTCAATGGTGACGTTGGTGCCTCCCGTGCCGCCTCCGGGTCCGCCCCCGCCAAAGTTGTCGGTGACGACGACGCCACGGTATTTGGGGAAGAAGTACGGATAGGCGCCGTTCCAGTCCTCGTCGACCGTGGCGTAGTACGCGTACGTTCCTTCGGGGAATTCGGGCGTGACTGCGAAGCGCCCATTGAACTCATCAAGGTGGCCGAGGCCTTCCACAAACTCATAGTCCTGGACGTAAGCGCCGAGAAGGGCCACGGTGGGTTGGGCGCCAGGAAGCGGGGGCGTGATCATTTCGTCAAACGCCGGACCGTACTGGTTGGGCGCGAGGACCGTGCCGTCCGGAAGAGTGGTGCGGTCGGCGATGTCGCGCAGTCGGTAGCCTGTTTCGATCCGGACAATGCCGCCTGTGCCGTCCTCTCCGTCGAAGCCAAACGGACCGTAAATCGGATACCCGTCAAACGCCCATCCAATGAGCGGGCTGTGCACGTCAGGATCAATCGTGAACAAGGCCTCGCTCGGGTAGTTGTCGCAGATGTCGCTTGTCGGCGCCAAGCTGTTGCTGAAAGCCGTCGGCACCTGGTGGTGGTGGTACGCGCCCATCGCAGGATGACCCTTGGCGCAGTCAAACCCGGCGTTTTCGAAGTAGATCGCGTTTTGGTTCCACACCCCCTGGTTTTGGTAGCTGAATGCGTCCAGCGCATTGAACGTGGGTACGCCATTGATGAGCACCGCCGTGTGGCCCAATCCAGTGGCTGTTCCCCCCGTCGGTCCCACTTCAGGAACCCGAGGAATTTGGAACAAGTATTCCTGCATCGACGCTTGGGAAGGGTTGCCGTCCGGGAAGGGCGCCGTCGCGTACCGAGGAACCCCAAAAGACGTCACGTACACGTTGGCATCTGAATATTGCACGAGCTGAACGTCGACCGAGTTGTTCGACGGCGTCAACTGGCCGTTGATCCACGACTCGCCGGTGGCACCGTCCGTGTTGATCAACCACGAAGTCAATTCAGGGCCTTGGGCCAAGCAAGAAAAGGAAAGGAATGCGGCTGCGAGGCAAGTAGAGAACGTGAAATAATTGTGATTCATAGTCCTAAGACGAGATGATTGGCAAAAGGTTGATTTTATTAAACTTTAAGATACACATTCCAAATTCACTCCCCTTCTCGCAACCGTCAAGCCCACTTTACTTGTGGACCCAGCAGGACAGAAGCCGAACACCATCAACCCCGATTTGGTCAAGTAGGCTTTACAAATTTACTGAGGATGCCAAGCGCG
>JBMZHG010000071.1:0-3582 GCA_049616325.1 Flavobacteriales bacterium
GTGTCTGCACTGGTTTCACCTGCAGAATGCAGCTTGCAAACGTCATATAAGCACTATGTAAGTGTGTTCAATCAAACTACCTGAATGTGCGTCACCAGTACTTCCACCGCTGCCAAGGCCATCGCCGCTTGGGTAGACACTTCGTTGAGCTGGACTGTGGCCTGCTCAAGGGCTTCACGGTAGGCTTTCAAATCGACAAAGTCCCGGGCTGACGGAATCACAATCTCCGCATTTGGAACGTGGGTCGTGAGGACGTTGGCCGCAAGGGCTCGTTCTTCTTTCTGGATTTCAGTCCACCAAGGAAAGGATTGAAATTGAATGACGCGACGAGACGGGGCTTCTCCGTTCCGAGGGACGTCTTCGGAAACCAACTCTTCGTCGGTCCACGGCCGCACCTCCGGAACCACCGGCTCGTCCGTCACCAAATTCCAACCCCAGCGCAGATCGCGCATCGATTTTGCCTCGCTTGACAAGGGACGAGCGTCCAAAAAGGGCCTGCCGTCCACGATGGTCATGACCATCCGCTGGGTCAATGCAGCGGCTTCGTCTACATCGGGCAGTGCATACGTGCCTTCCATGACTTCGCCGTTGTGCGAGACGAATTGATAGCGAATGACTTGCCCCGAACCAACCGTCAGATCCCACGTCCCCGTTGGCACACCCAATTCGATTTGGGCCAGAGAACGGTCGGTCTCCGCATCAGTCAAGGTAAGCGTGCCTGGAATCACTTGCCCATCCACCTCCCAACGTGTGGTAAGCAACACCGGCGCAGAAGGTGGCCCGTTCGGTTGGACCTCCCAAACCTCCACACCCCCGTATGCGGCCTCTCGGCTCGTCACAAGCCACGAAGAGTGCATGTCGCCTCCAGGATAGAATGCCCAGTCGTCGTGGACGGAATTGTAGAGAGGGCCCATCGACTTTGGCTGCTCCCACTGCCCATTGGCAAACTTCACCGCGTACAAGTCCATCCCCCCTACGGTGCCTGGGCGGTTCGACGCGAAGTACAACGTTTGCCCGAGGTTGTCCCAAACGGGATTGACCTCGTCATCCGAACTGTTCACCCAATCGGGAAGACGTTCCCGTTCCGAGAACTCTCCCTCGTCATCCAATCGACCAAGCCACAAGTCAAGGCCGGATTGCCCAACCTTGGGCCCGTAGCTGTGGTAAATCACCTCCCGATGTCCTCGCCAAAACGTCACCGGGGCGTTCAACTGCACTTTGCGATCGTGTTTCGACAAGAGCTCCTCCGGCGCCAGCATGACACGCACGCCAGGCACGTCCCACTGCACGTAACGATAAAAGGACGATTTCGGAACGTCCACCACGTCGAACCGGTCCAAGCCTTGCCGCAATTCGAACGAGTTGGGAAGAACTTGGCTTTGACGAAACGCGAGCTCACAAGATTCACGCCAAGGAGCCTTCTTGTCAGCCAAGGACAACGCCATTTGCAACGCGTCGCCGGCTTCCGCTCCTTCGCCTTGCAACAGCAAAGCCCGTCCCCACCAATACCAGCCCTCTGGCGTCAATAAGCCTTGATCGGTCAACGCGGCAAGGCGTTGGATGCCTTCCGGGCGGAGCCTGGAATCGTGAAGCAACGTAGCCGCATAACGCACCTGAAAATCGAGGCTTGTGCCCTCCAAACTGAGCAATTCTGCGTAACGCCGGTGAGCCGCCTCCCAATCCTTGGCCCAAAACGCCTCCTCGGCCTGCGCCAACACTTCTTCAGGAGATTCGTCCCCCTGCGCCATTGCGCCAGGACGAACGCACAGGAATCCGAGCAAAGCCAGGAACCTAAGAGCCTGGCGAAGCACTCCCAAGTTCATGTGGCGGGATGAATCTAAAGGCCTCTTGGACGAAAAACGCATGGCAAGGAAGTGCAGTGTTAGGGTTGTGCAACGCGAAGGACGGACGGAGGACAGGAAGCGCCGTAGTTTTGGGCTGCAAATCATTCACAATGGCCCACGGAACTTTCAACGTACCCTACCCAATCAACGAACCTGTTCTGAGCTACGCTCCGGGAACCCCCGAGCGCGAAGCCCTTCAGCAGGCCTACAAAACCATGTACAACCAGGCGCCCATTGAAGTGCCCATGTACATCGGGAGAGACCGCTTGTCCACCGACGACAAGCGTCCCATGACCCCCCCTCATGAGCACGGGAAGGTGTTGGGCCACTTCAGTTACGGCACCTCCAAACACGTGGCCCTGGCCATCGACGCTGCCCTCGCAGCACGACCGCGGTGGTCTGCGCTGGGCTGGGAACATCGCGCGGCGGTGTTCTTGAAAGCCGCTGACTTGATTGCCGGCCCCTACCGGGCCAAGATCAACGCGGCCACGATGCTGTCTCAAGGCAAAAACTGCTTCCAAGCGGAGATCGACGCCGCCTGTGAGTTTGCCGATTTCCTTCGATTCAACGCCTACTACGCCCAGGAAATTCACGCCCAACAACCTGAAAGCGCAGACGGAATCTGGAACCGCTTGGAGTACCGCCCACTGGAAGGATTTGTCTTTGCCATTACCCCGTTCAATTTCACCGCCATCTCCGGAAACCTCCCTGCGGTGGCCGCCCTCATGGGCAACGTGGTGGTTTGGAAACCCTCGGACACGCAGGTGTACAGCGCCCAAGTCATCATGGAAATTTTCCAAGAAGCCGGGTTGCCCGACGGCGTCATCAACATGGTGACCTGCGACGGTCCGGTTGCCGGTGACGTGGTGTTCAAGCATCGCGACTTTGCTGGCCTGCACTTCACGGGATCAACTGGGGTGTTTCGTCACCTTTGGAAAACCATCGGGGAGAACCTTGAGCTGTACCGCAGCTACCCTCGCATCGTGGGCGAGACTGGGGGAAAGGACTTCGTGGTGGCTCACCCCAGCGCAAACCCCAGCGCCGTGGTGACAGGGCTCATTCGTGGGGCGTTTGAATTCCAGGGGCAGAAATGCAGCGCAGCCTCACGCGCTTACATTCCTGCATCCCTTTGGCCCGCCATCAAGTCGGAGATGGTTGCTGAACTCGCCACCCTCAAAATGGGTTCACCCGAAGATTTCAGCAACTTCATCAACGCGGTCATCGACCGCCGTTCGTTCGACAAAATCAAGAGCTACATCCGGTTTGCCGAGGAAGCCTCCGACGCGGAAATCGTTGCAGGAGGTGGGTGCGACGACAGCGTAGGTTACTTCGTGGAGCCAACCGTCATTGAGACGTCAAACCCTCATTTCAAGACCATGGTAGAGGAGATTTTTGGACCTGTGCTGACGGTGCATGTCTACGACGACAGCAGCCCGGACTCCTTCGATCGCGTTCTCGACCTGGTGGACTCAACCTCCGAATACGCGCTGACCGGAGCGGTGTTTGCTCAAGATCGTTACGCTTTGGATTTGGCTTCCAAGAAGCTTGAAAATGCTGCAGGAAACTTTTACCTCAACGACAAGCCCACTGGCGCTGTGGTCGGGCAGCAGCCTTTCGGCGGAGCCCGCGGGTCGGGAACCAACGACAAAGCTGGCTCGTACCTGAATCTGCTTCGTTGGGTCAGCCCGCGCACCATCAAAGAGGCGTTGGTTTCTCCGACCGATTACCGCTACCCATG
>JBMZHG010000072.1:0-3522 GCA_049616325.1 Flavobacteriales bacterium
AGACTGATTGGCACAGCGCCTACAATTCCATCGTGATCCACAGAGATCACCGACATTTGCTTGCGCGCCACACGGCCTTGGGAATTCACCAACCGACGCGCTTGCAGTTTGGCATCAAGAACGCACAAGCCATTTTCTACGGTGCAAAAATGCACATCTACGATCGTGATCTCAAACCCGACACGCGTGCACACATGCACTGCTACGTCGATGATGACCGGTCAGGGAAAAAGGCGCATGAGTCGTGGGAGGTTTTCCTCGAGAGACTCGAAGACCTCCTGACGACGGTCATCAAAAATAATGCCACATTACGAGCCGAGAAGACTCGCATTGGTTTCGAGTCAACAGTGTTTTTCGGATTCGAAATCAACAAAGGCAAAGCCTCGACCGCCAAGAAAAATCTGCAGCCCATCAGGGACATGCATGAACCCAGATGTGTCAGCGATGTGCGTCGAGCCCTGGGCTTGTTTGTTCAGGCCAAAAACTGGGTCAAAAACTACGCTCAACGTTCGAAACCTCTTTCTGACCTTCTGCGAAAAGGTCGCAAGTGGGAGTGGGGTCACACTCAACAAGAGGCGTTCAAATTTTTGAAAACTCACCTGCTCCAACGGCAATGGCTGTGCCCCCTTGATCTTTCAAGGCCCGTGCATGTGGACGTGGATGCGTCCAGGGACGGCATGGGTGCCTGCGTTTGGCAGAAGAACAAAATTGATGAGTCACAACGAGACATCATCATGTTCTCATCGAAAGCATTCGATGACGACAGGCATCGATCCTACACCACAGCCAGTCCGTTCTACCGGGAGGCACGCGCAGTGGCCCACTTTTTGGAGGAGATCAGACCGTTGGTCGCTCTTTCAAAATTCCCTCTGCATGTGCACTCAGATCACTTGCCACTCAAATGGATGAAAAATTCCAGACGAGGACCGATCGCCGACTTTGTTGTGTTCAACATCGGAGGCATGCACTTCAAAATTCACTACAAACCGGGCAAGGAAAACATCTTGGCCGACGCCCTGTCTCGTTTCCCAGTGATTGGGCCAAACACATTTCACATGAAGGGCATGCGAGCGGCGATCAAAGTGCTCCTCCAAAATTTGTCCGAGGAAACAAGGTTGCGGGACCATATTTGGTTCACGCACCACGAACATCAACCAGCTCTCGAGCTGCTTCGTGACATCAAGACGTGGCGCAACAAACGCGCCACGCATGAGCTTCAACCGGGCAGAACCCGTGACAAACGTGGCCCCACCACGAAGAAATCATGGAAAAGCAAGTCTTTTGACAGAACCCTGTCAGAATCGGACTTCGCCATTCTCATGCCCGAGGCGCATGACGCGCCAATGCTAGCCAACAGAATGATCAAGGCGAAAGCAGAATTTGCGGTTCTGATTTCGACCGATTTGGTTCATTTTGTCGCCAAGGCCACCGACCTTGGTTTTGAGGCGCAAGTCCAAAAGTGTGTGGACAAGTGCTCCAAGCTGACTCTCAGTGCGTCAGGCTACACGTGGTTAATCCACAGCTCACGCAACAGCCCACCACATCAATTTTTCAGTCAGCAAGCAACATCAGAGGTCGCGTCTCTGATCGACGTGAAGAAATGGGTCAAAGAGCAGCAGGCAGAGATGCCAAGCATCAAAAAAGCACATGATCCTGAAACGATCACCACACGTGGCGACGGGTTGGTTTTCATTCAACTCCCTGGAAAAACACGCAAAATTTTCGTGCCCAAGGGTCAACGTGAAAGCTTGGTGAAAATGACACATTTGTCATTGAATCACCTGGGCGCAAGCAAAATGCTAAGCGAGCTCAAACGGTCGTTCATTTGGCCAAGGATGTCTCGCGATGTGAAAAAGTGGAGCGTCTGTCACGTTTGCGTGTTGGCAAAAGCGAAACGCAACGCATCACACGGCATGTTTTCACCAATCAGAGTGAAAGGACCTCACACAGTGTTCGGTTTGGACTTTTACGCCATCCCGGAAACGTCACAATGCAACACACAAATTCTGACGATCATTGACATGTACAGTTCGTACGTTCAATTCATTCCCTGCAGGTCACGCTCAGCGGAATGCTTTGTGAACGCTGTGAAAAATCACATTCTGTTCAAAACAGGCGCCCCTTTGCGTCTGCACACAGATGATGCGGCTGAGTTTCGTTCTCAGGTCGCCAAACTCTTGGCAAACATGTTGTCACTTAAGCACACAACCACACTGGGTCACAACCCAGCAGGAAATGCCAAGGCAGAAAGGCCACATCATTTCTTGGGAGTGTGTTTGCGAATGCTCAGTGACGAGGACTATTTAGACCTCGAAAATCAACTGCCAGCAATTGCTCACGCATGGAACTCATCGGTCACCTCAACGTTAGGGTGCACACCGTTTGAAATTCATCATGGAATGAAGGCTCGGTCACTGGCTGAGGCACACTTCGCACAAGGTGCGATGGTTCAGGAGGAACCCACCTTGCAATCCATTGTCAATCACAAAGGTTTTTTCGTCAGATTGGCCAAAAATCATGGTGATTACATGCGAAAGTTGACAACAAGAAAACTCAATTCCAAAGGCAGAACCTCTACACCGTTCAAAGTCGGTGACAAAGTCATGATCTATGTGCCGCCGGGCCAACACAAGGCTGCAGCACGCAACAGACGCATGAAACACTGCCTTCAGTTCCGAGGCCCTGCAATAATCACCAAATCACTCTCTGCCAATCACACGGCATTTGAGATGAAAATGGAACATTCAGGGGCAACATTTCAGCGCACACTTGTCAACATCAAACGCTTTCCTGACATTGCGTACGACAAGAAAAAGCAGCAACATGACTTGCGAATTGATGCGCACGGCACCATCACCGACAGTGACGGTGTCACATTTCATTTCGGAAAACTGAAAATCGGTTCCATTGTGGCTTTGGTGGAGACACAAGGGAGCCGAAAGTTCCGTCTGGGCAAGGTCCTCAAAGAGGCCAATGACTGGCACACTGTGCACCTGTTTGCAGCGCAAAAAGCGTCAAAAGCGATCAGAGCCAAGTCATCTCGCCCAGCTGGGCAAGCAAAATTCAAGCTCGCTCATGTGGACCCCTCTGATGGAATGTTGGTTTTTGACAAACGTTTCACCAAATGGACCATGCAATTTGACACGAACGAGAAGCTTGTCTTTGCGATCAACATTGAACTCAATGCTCGCAACGGAACACTCACAAGTGAGTCATTGGGGCGAATTCCGCAAAATTTCGCTCCGATCATCTCATGACGCGATTACACTGATTGGATGGGAACAGGTCCCCTTTTTGAGTTTTTGGGTTGGCCTGGCCGCAGTGGACACATGAAATGATCGACTGATCATCGATGGGCGCAAGCCTTCGTCTCTCATTCGTTTACACGTTTGATCCGACATTTCATTCGCACAAAAGGGCATGACCGATCACCATGCAAAAATTGCACCATTCCTGCTTTTGAAGTTCTCTCTTTTTGTTCTCAAGTTCAAGACATCCCTCTCACATATCAAATCGGTGTCG
>JBMZHG010000073.1:0-3201 GCA_049616325.1 Flavobacteriales bacterium
CCGTGCCCCTGCATCTGCGGGCTAAAGCTGTGGACAAGATGGATCTCTCGGATCTCCAGATCTTCTGCGCCCGCTTCATCAAGCAGGAGATCGAGGACGGCGTGGTGCATCTTCGCATCCTCTGCAAGTCGGAGCAGGTGTCCGAGTCCAACATCGTGCGTCTGGTCACCGACTTCCGTCAGGCTCCGCTCATCGACGGCGAGAACGCGTGCTACAAGGGGCTCATCAGCGCGGACATCTGCGACGAAGCGATGCCTGCAGCACGCCGGCGGATCATCAAGATGTTCCGCCCCAAGTTCGAGCAGATGTGCCTCAAGGACTTCGAGTGCATCGCGGATGAGAACAGCCAGCGTCGTCTCCGGGACTACGTCAACTCCCGCTCCACCCTGGAGAGGCGCGGCGAGGTGTTATCTTGGCGCGGGTTTTACAAGACTGCGCTTCACAAGAACGCCGTCGACTACTCCGGGTTCAACCTGATCCGCGACTTCGCCTCCGATGATGGTCGGCGCCTCGACGTGGAGACGGTCCCGGACGTCGGACGTCGCTATCGCACCATCAACGAGAACTTCGCGCGTGCGGGCATCCACATCGACCCGCAGGCTGCGATCTTCGCTCCACTTCTGCAGGGCCAGATGACCCGCGACGAGAAGCGCGCAGTCAAGGCTCTGGTGGAGGCCAACAAGATCGTGGGCAAGGTTGGCGAGGACGCGGAGGAGGCACTGAGGACGGTCGTCACCGCGTACAAGAGTCACATTGGGGTGGACGACCTTGCCGAGGGCTTCACGGAGACCCTGCCGGGCGACGGAGACTTAGTAGCGTTAGGGTTCACGCCGCCGCGGTCTGTAATGGGTGTGATGCGTCTGGCACGTAGCCTGCATTTGCGCGTGGTGCGCGACTACCTGATGCGAATCAAGGGCCAGGAGTCGGAATTTCAGACCCTCCTGCGCCTGATCGATGCCGGAAAGCTCAACGATCTGAGCAGTCCGAGCTACAAACCAGACTTTCAGGCCAAGGCCATTGAATTCACCGTGCTTCCGTTCGACTTGAACATGCCGTCCAAGGATGTGCACGAGATCGACAAGCACATGGCCAAGGCTCTGAAGGCAAGGGCGCGTTTCCTGGAAGCGAACCCCTCTGCTTTCAGCCTTGCGCCATCGGTCAAGCCGAAACCCAGGCCCAAGGGCCGCGGCAAGAACGAGGTCTCCGAACCCGACCGGGGGAAACTCCCCAGAGCTCCCCCCGGCCCAAGGAGGAAGAAGAGGAAATCCCCCAACTTTCCCCCCGAGGACGGCAAAGGACCCAAGGCCCTGCCTCCTCCTCAGATCCCCTGCAAGCATGGCTCCATGTGCTACTCTCTGCACGAGGGGTTCGAGTGGCTCAAGTGCCAGTTCATGCACACGCAGGAGATGATCAAAGACGCCAAGGCGCTGAAGGCTGCGGGCAAAGCCCCCATCCCCAAGAATCGCTCTGGCGGCCGCGGGAGACGTGTTCCACGCAAGACAGGTGGCACGCACCAGCGCCGCGCACAGCACCACATTCGCCCGTTGACCAACGCCGAGATTCTCGAATCCAAGCGCGCAAGCGCAGCGTTGGACCGCGCGGAGAGGCTCGAGAGAGTACGAGCGATCCGCAGCGTCATGGACATGCCGGGCTGGTCGGAGAGCCAGATGCGCAAACTCCAGGCCCAGATCAACGCGATCAAGCCAAACAGCCTCGCCTCTCACACCGTCAAGAAGCAAAAGCAGCCCATCGTTGTCGACTCCAGCGACGGGACGGCCATGTCTGAGGGCGAAGATGAGATGTCCACCGGTCAGCGCATGTGCGCGACCCCAATTCCCATGTCCCCCGAGTTCCCCAGCGACGTGGGCAGCGACACGGACTTCTCGATCATCGACCTAGACACGAGGGGACGGGCACTCGAGCCATTCACGCACTTCAATCAGTCGATTGAGGCGCACGAAATGCGCGCGCAAATCAGGACCGACATTCGCAATGGTTCGCGTGCGCGCATTCACCGCATGACACTCACTGCACACAATGATTTCACAACGGCAATGGTGAAACTCCGACGGGCACACTCTCACATGTTCAGGAAAGTGAAAGTCGCACTGGACCCGTGTTCAACAATCGACGAATTCAATCCGCGATTCGCAGAGATGGACCCGTCACGGACACGAAAGCGGGTGCAATCAAGGGACATGGTCAGCTTGTCTGGCGCCCCATGCAGTGCAGTGTTGTCAGTTGGTTCAAGTCAATTAATGGTGCATGGGTTCATGTCCAAAAACATGCCAACAGACTGTCATGCATTGCTCAGCAGAGCAACCATTCGTCACCTCATGCAACATCATGCCCTTGACTTCAACGCACACATGTTGTGCGAGCCGGGCGTCACACTGGATTTGCAGATCCGCACCCAGAACAGGGGGGGCGATCAAAGCAGACCAGTCACATCAAAGAAAAGACTCAAAACGATCAACAATGACGAGAAAACGAAACCCACCAAAAGGCACAAAACACGTGTCAGAGGTGCAGGTGCAACAAGCAGCACCGATTCGTCGGTTTCTGCCGCGAAACGCAAACCCTACCCCGATCTCAATTGGGAAACAGAGGAAGTCAGCAGGGGCCCTGAGCAGGCCCATGCGCGCAAGAATCACCAATGTTTTGTGTCGCATGCACTCATGGAGGACTTTCTCAGGCGAAACCCGATTGAAAAGGAAGGTCAAGCCAAGCAGCTCGACAATGTTTCACCACACCTGAGAGTGGAAGTGAATGATGACCTCCCTCAGGACGTGCAAGCACGCATCAGAAACATGTTGGAAAAGCACAAAAAGGCATTCCAAACAACAGACACGGGTCTTTGCAAACCGTTGAATGTTCCTCCTTGCAAATTCTTGCTCAAGAAAGGAGCCAAATTGCCCAAAGTGCCTCAACAAAGATTCAATCCTGCTGCAGAAAAACTCTCTCGACACCTCACGAAATGTCATGTGAAGTCAGGGTTGTTGGAACCAGCTTTCAGATCCACGGTGGCATCACGCACTCACTTTGCCAAAAAAGCGGCGAAAGGAGAAGGGGTCAACGGACCCAACTTCAAAATTCGCGAGTGCGGAGATTACCGTGAAATCAATGAGTGCATTGAGCGCACTGTGCCAGTTTTGCCTGATGGGCACAAGCTCATCAGGGAACTGCAACAGTACAGTCATT
>JBMZHG010000074.1:0-3200 GCA_049616325.1 Flavobacteriales bacterium
AAATGAACCTCGTTGTTCCACCATCGGTTCGATCCCCCGCCACATCCGGCTTGAAAGCAGGCTTCAGATTCGCCAGCCACCTCCACTGCGCGAGTGCATTCCGTCCACCGATTGCAGCTGCTTGAAACCGAGGTATCTACCAGACGGAGTCCCACGCCACCTTCCCAAGCATTTCCTTCGAGCCATGTGGATTCTTCTCCGTTTTCCAGCGTCACGGACGGAACCGTGGAAGCCCAAGTTCCCTCGAAGATGTTCTGCACAAGTTTTGTTGGGGACGAAGGTGTTTTGATTTCGATTGGAGTGTGGTGAATCACGTTGCTCAAGAGTTGCACACAGGCATTGGATATTCTGCAAAAACCATGTTCGACCGAGCTCTCGAGCATTCGGAGCAACGTCGAATTCGTGGGGTTGGGTTCGTGTTCCCAACGAATCCCCCCGAGGTTGCATTGCTCAAACGCGACGTTGCGCGTGCTTTTCAATTGGTAGCCTACGGCGTTCCACGCCAGCAAGTCCACAGAGTGCCAATTGAAATCAGCGTGGCAATTGAGGGTGGCGCCGTCTTCCCACTCCCAAAGGCCGCCTTCGAGGTGGGCATGGCCATCCCCGAGGAAAGACGCCGTTCCCGTGACGCGGGTTGTACCTGAGTTGGAATGGTTCCAGTGAAATTCCGATTCGGGCTCAAGCCAAACGTCGGCATTTAACCCAAGTTCCAAGTTTCCCCCGTTGTTGAGGATTGCATGGGATCCGGCGGGCACGGTGATTCTCCCATGAAATTGGGCAAAGCTTGCAGGGTCAGCCAAGTTTAGTTCGGCGCCGTTCCGGAGCACGATTTTGCCTCCGTGCTCGAGCACCAGAGCGCCAGATTCTTGAACGGTGACAATTCCGCCGTCCACCACGAGTGTGCCGTGTTTTTCGACGGTGAGCTTGGAACCGTTGTTCACCACAACAGAACCGCCCTCCAGGATGGAGATTGAGGTTCCTGCGCCCACTCGAAGTTTGCCCAAGGCGCCACTTGCAGAACCAACATTGAGTGCACCTCCTGAATGGACGGCAACCTCACCGGGACAAGGTGAAGTCATTGCTTCGAAAGGTGTCGCGTTGTTGCCAATGGTTACTGTTCCGCCGGCGTGGATTTCCAAGCCGGGAAGGTGCCTCGAAAGCGGGGCTTGCCACCCGAGGGTCCACCCGGCGAGACCCTCCAAGGGAAGGGAGTCAGGAGGCATGGATTCGAGCCCTTCGAGCCAAGAAAGCATCCACGTCCTGTGATGGTTTCCCAACGAAGCATGAACCTCTCTCGGGGCGTAGGGAGGAGCCGAGGAAACGTCCACCCAAGGTGAGTACTCCTCAGAACCCAATCCCAGAGCACTGAGGTGGGAGACAAACGTCACGTTGGGTTGCACCGTCTCAGACAGCAATGGAAGAGGGAGGCTGGCTTTGAGTGCTTCTGAAATCCTTGAAACGTGACTCGAAATGGAGCCCGGAAGGTGTTCTGGATCCGAGTTGGGTTGGGTGAACGCCAAGCTTCCTGTGTGGATGGCGCCCCCATCAGACCAAGGCATGTCTCCCGTCGGAAGAACAAACGTGGCTGCCAAGGCGGGGTCCGGTGAGGAGGTCCATCGGAATGCCTTGACATGAAAGGCGTTGAGCGAAACGGGTGGAGGAACTCCCCACTCCAAAAAAATCAAGGCCGTGTCGGACAACACTTCCCAACCGTCGGGGTGGCTGTTGATGACGTTGAGGTTGACGCTTCTGCGTGGCCACCCGAGTTGTTGGAGGTGACTTTGTGAATCGAGAAACGACGTGCTCCCGGAGATGTGATGTTGCAAGAGCTCATGAGCAGCGTCAGAATTCAAGGCTTGCCAGAGCTCACTTCCGTCGGAACTCAGCGTCGACAGTCCCAAAACCAACGCTTGCAAACCGACCGGAAGGATTGCTCCAAGGTGAGGTGCGTCGACGGAGTAGTATTGTCCAACGCAATGTGGAGTGCCCTGGTGTTCCCACTGAGCCAGCGTGTTCCGTACGACCAAGCCTCCCATGCTCACCCCTGCCAAAACTGCCGGGTGAGATCCCGTTTTTGCAGAGAGGGAAAGGGTCAGGACGTGGTCCAAAAGGGCTGATTTGGCGCTGAGAGAGGAGGTGCCATGTTCAAAGTCGACGAAGAGCAAATCCAATCCACGCTCGTACAGCGAGTCCAGCAGGGGGCGGTAATCAAGGCCTTGGGGAAACTCGACCAAATCTCCTGCATGAATGTCGTTCCAAGTCACGTTGCCGTACCCATGGGAATCTGGGTCCCATCCGCTTCCGAAATCGAATCCTTCCACCAAAAGAACGGGGCGGTCAAACACGTTGTCGGATCCGATTCGGAATGTCACAGCTCCATGAACTGGACTTCCTTCGAAAGCGGTGTAAACCTCGTTGGTGCATCCCGTTCCCTCGGGGCACCAGGGCGGCGCTTGGGGAGCAGGTACGGGGTAGAGTTGACCGCGCGTTTGCACGGCGAGAATGCTCAAAAAAGCGAGGCAGATCGAAGGTTTAACTCGAAGTGCTTTCATGGCGTCGTGGTGTCGTCGAGGTCCGACCAGTTGAGGCGAATCGGGAGTTCCCATGGAACGGTCTCCTGCGTGTGGGAGGCCACCACGTGAGTTGCAGCGCTCGTTCGTCTTCGTTCAAGCGACACCTGGACCGGAAGCTGCCTGAACGGGATTTCACCGGCGAATCGAACGCCCCCTTGAGTGCCCTCCAAGAGAAAGGTGTCGGCCTGAATGGACATCGCATCAGAAAAGGCGAGGAAATAGCTTTCAACCGGCACACCAACTGTCCGAGATAAGCGCAGGTTGAGTTGGATGGGAAGTGCTGAACTCAATCGACAGGTGTCTTGACCTGTCGCGTCAAGTCGGACGTGCCGCCAAGAATGCGGCGGCATTGGGTCCGGAGAAAACACAACCCATTGGGCCTGAGAAGGAACGCAGTGGGTCGGAAGGACCGTGCCGTCCTCGGCCGCCCAGTGCAAGGTGTCGTCCAACACTTCCAGACCAAGGGGGACGGAATTGGCACCGAACCCTGTGGACTTGACAAGCAAGACAAAACCGTCGGCAGGGGGAGACCCGTCCACGTCGAGGACCACCAACGAATGCGACGGTTCGGAGGAAGGGAGGGTGCACGAAAGGGTGCTCAAGCACAAGGCCAGGATTGGCAAAGAG
>JBMZHG010000075.1:0-3017 GCA_049616325.1 Flavobacteriales bacterium
GCCAGAATTGCTCTCGCACTCCTGGCCGAAAGCACTGAGCAAATTGAGCAGGTCTGTCGTTCCAACAGCCCCGTTCCCGTCCGTGTCCAAGTAGCAGGCCGCAGTGAGCGTGACAGGGACACAGAGCCCAAGCACGTCGTCCCAAACCGTGTTCGGCCCGCAGGCCTCTTCCGAAGGCAAACACGTGCTCGAGGGGATGCACGTTCCCGTGACCTCGTCAAATTCAGTCCCCGCGCCACAAACGCTTTGCGGAACAAAATTGCCCTCGCAATCCTGGTAAGAATCTGGGTACGTGCAGGAGCCGTCCTCAAGAATTGCCAGCCCAAACCCTGCCACTGTCCCGGACAACGTATCCGAGCCGGCGCTTTCCAAGGAAGCCGTAACGGTCCAAGAAACCTCTCCCGCTGTGATGTCAAAGATGGCAAACTCCGGCAAGTCCGTCAATCCGTTCGGCAACAAAAGAACGGCTGATACCACCCCAAAGGCCGCGTCGCCCTCAAAAGTCAACTCACCTGAAAAGGCCAACGTGACCTCGAGGCTGTCACCTCCCAACGAAGCCAACTCAAGGGAATTCAATTCGCCTTCAAAAAAGTAACTGCCTTCCTCCCCATTCACCGTCAGCAGAGCGATGTCCGGCGTGCTCGCCAATCCAAAATTGGTACTCCAGATGGCCTCCGGAAGCAACTCGTAGTTGCACGCTTCCACGTCGGTACATCCGGTGCACATTGATTCGTCCCCGTTGCAAACGCCGCATGCATCGTATGAGCCGATGCAATCGTCTTGGTCGTCACAGACGCCATCCTCGTCCACATCGGCTTCACAGGTCCCCCCGCACTCCCCAACACGTCATTGTACTGGCAGGAGCCGTCGTCGCAACCCGCGCCGGCGTCGTAATTGCACGCGGCGGCGGCGGTGCAGCCCGCGTAGGCCATTCCGCCGCAATTGCCACAGCCGTCCGTGAACAAGCACGATCCGTCGTCTTCGTTCGCCAAAGGCGCGTAGTTGCAGGCCTCTGAATTCGTGCATCCATCCACCCTGACGTAAACCGTGAAATGTTGGACCACCACTACCTGGTTTCCGCAATCGTCTGTGGCCTCAAATTCACGGCTCCATGCTTCCGTGACCAAATCTGTTTCGACAAGTTCGTCCGAGTACGTCCACACTGGGTCCGAGTCGCAATCGTCGATCAACTCCAACGATGGAGCAGGCAACGCTGCCGCTCCTTCAGGCTGACCAGTCACGTATTCCAAGATCACATTCTCGAGCTCCGTGAGTAGCACAGGCGCCACAGTATCCACCACTGTCACGGCGCGTGAGGCCATGCTGGCGTTTCCACAAGCATCGGTGGCCGTCCAGGTTTGGACGACGGTCTGTGAGCCAACACAACTTCCAGGGACAATCGATTCCTCAAATTCAATGGAAGCCGTGCTGCACTCTTCGTTGAACACGGGGACGTCGGAAGGCAAGGCAGCGCTACAAGAGATCAAGGTGTCGGCTGGAACGAATTCAATTTCTGGGGCCTCGTTGTCGTTCACGACAACCAGGCGAGAAACGGAAGTCGCGTTGCCGCAGGCATCCGTCACGGTGTAGGTCAAGGTTTGGGTGTTTTCACCGTTGCACGAACCTTGCTGGGCATTGAATGTCGACGCGGTCGTCCACGAACTGCAATTGTCGGTCACCTCCAACTCAGCTGACGGAATGGGCTGGCCACAACCGACAACCAGCGTATCCCCTTGAGCAGCCGTGCCAAGAGTCACCGTCGGGGAAACATTGTCCTCGAACAAAATGCGCTGAATCGCTTCGGAGAAGTTCCCACACCCGTCGCTCGCCACAAAGGTTCGTACCAAAGTGTATTCCGCCGGGCAGTCCCCGTCTTCCGTAGATTCCAAAAGCGTCACTTCTGCGCTGCCGCATTCGTCTGTGGCCTCAGCCATGACAACTTCCGGGATTGGCATGGAACAACCCAAGGTCAGGTCCTCTGGAACGAACGTGAATGTTGGTGGCGTGTCGTCCACCTGCGTCAAGATTTGGGTCGCCTCACTCATATTCCCACACGCGTCGTGGGCCAGAACATGTCGAATCAACTGCAATCCGCAAGCCACGTCCACAGTATCAATGGATTCTACGACCACCACATCGGCGCACGCGTCCGTCACGGAAACGGGCGCGAAGACCAACTCTTCGGGGCAGCTTGCCTCGACGTCGTCAGGCATCTCAATCACCGGATCCGTAGTGTCGATAAAATCAATGACTTGACTCGCGGACGTGCTCGTCCCGCAGGCGTCTGTCAACACAAATGACCTCGTCAATCGTGACCCACTGCAAAAGGGAAACGTGGTGACGTCAGAAGAGCCCAACGTCAGCCCTCCACAATTCTCAAACGTGACATCGTCAAGGTTCGCTCCCTCCCCACATACCACCACAGCATCCGCAGGAACAGTGCTGAACGAAGGCGCGGCAAGGTCATGCAGGTAGACTGTGTAGCTCGTGTCGAGGTGGTTGCCGCAATCGTCCGCGATGTCGAGCACCACGTCGAAGGCAAGAACGCCTTGACAAAGCAACACCGAGTCTCGTGTGCTGAATCCCCCGGTCATGCTTGCGTCGCAGTTGTCTTGAATGACAGGAAGCCAATCCAGGGAAGTGTTGCAGAAGTGTCCCCCGTTGGTGAATGGATTCAAGACGAACGGTGACGCGGTGTCTCGCAACCGAATGATTTGGGTATGAATCAGCGTGTCCTCGCACGCGATCACCGTCCAAACCCGATCCACCCAAGTCTCTTGGGCACAGTCCCCTTCCAAAACAATGTCCGCGGAGCTTACCGAGAATTCCGTGCACAGGGAATCGAGCGTCACGATGGGCTCCCCGGAGTAATCCTCCAAATCGGTCGTGCATGAACCGTTGGCCACGTCTGCAGGCCACACGACCTCGGTTTGCGCAAATGCGAGATTCGCAGAAAATGCTAACGCAGCACAACCCAAAGACAGCAAACACGTTAAAAGTTTCATGGGCATAGGGGT
>JBMZHG010000076.1:0-2869 GCA_049616325.1 Flavobacteriales bacterium
ACAAATCTCGCTCCTTGTCGTGCTTGAAATCCCACACAATGGGTCCACGTGAAACTCGAAGGGCCATGAAATCCACGTGGAACCCCAGCTTCCGGAGAATGCTGACGCTCATCAAATTTGAGGAAATCGATGGGACGAGAAGCACGACAGGGAAAATGCCGTAGCGACCAACGTGTGTGACACGCATTGGTTTGCTGGTTGCGTTGGAGCCAGACACACGTGAGTCAGTTGGTTGTTTGTTGGTGAGGATGGTGGCATCGTTTGTGAACATGCCCGACGCCCCGCTGTCCAAAACCCACACGACGGACGTTTTGGATGTTGGAGTGTCGCCCTTGTTGACGTTCGTCGAGAAGAACGAGCCTGAGGTGACCAACGCGACGTGAGAGACGCGCGTGAAGAGGTGTTTTGCTTCACACAGGCCAAAGTCTGGGTCGAAGCGCATGCACCCATCACATGGAAGAGTGCCATCTTCTGGGTGGACGCACAACCTGCAAAGTGAGCCTTGTTCAGGGCGGCAAGCCCGCTCATCACAGTGTGGTGCATGTGCACATTGTGGTGCGTTCATGGGAGGCGTCAATGAGGATTGTGGTGAAGTGAGGGCGCCCAGAAGGTGCTTGTGCCCTGTCACGTTCGCCACGACTCCCGACGCTGTTGATCCCAGAGAAACGCTTGTGGACGTGGACACACCTCGCTCGAACGTGTGAGATGGGCGTTTGCTTGGTCGTGGAGACGGAGTGTGGCCACTGTTGTTCTTTCGCTTCGGCGCATGCGAGGGAGACGCCTCATCGAAACCTGCAATGACGGATGCGACCTTGACACTGGCGGGGGCGCGATCAAACACCATGTCCAGAACACTGGGGACTGCCTTCACAGTCAGACCTGCACAAGCCAGTGCCTGTTCAGTCTTGGCAGAACGCCTTGCTTCCCAACGTGAGAGACCAGGAGAAAGAAGCTGGGTTGATTCATGAGGCCAATGGCCTGTGGCGACCGAAAGGTTGAACAGGCTTGTGTGAAGGCTGACATTTGTGGGTTCGAAATTGACTGCCCCTGAAAGGTCATGAACGCTGCCTTGTCCTGAATGCGCGGCAATGGTGTGATTGGCTCGCTGCCTCTGGTTGCGTTGAGGGCCGCGATTGCCTCCCGGTCTGGGGCGCCGTTGCTTGGTGCCCCCATGATTGTGTCCTTTTGACTTCAAATGGTCAATGACGGTTTGTTCACCAGGTTTTCCTGAGAGAACTGGGTGGCAACCGGGACAAAGAATGTGAGGGACCAAGGCTGAGCTGCAGTTGTCACACCCTTGCGTTTTGAACCTGTTGAAATTCGTCATCAACTTGAAAATCCACTTGTTGAAAAAGTCTCGAGCATCGGGGTTCCTTTGTTGAACGTTGAGCATGAACTTGAACATGTGGAGGTGGTCAGGGCTCTTGGTGAGTCTTTTGGCTTCTTGAAGCAGTTTGGTCACAGGCATGCGGTTTTGACCGGCAGATTGTGATGAGGAGGTGCGTTGATGACGACGTGGCTGCTGTTGTGGTCGCGAGGAACGTTGGTGGGGTGGACCTGGGGGAACCCCAGACGCTGCAAAACTCGCAACCTGAAAAGGAGGGCTGGACAAACCGCTTGCGTTTTCAGGAGGGCGTTCGTCGTTCCATTCCTCCAACCGCTGCTGCCTCGACTCGAAAGACATGAGCTTCTCAATTGTTTGCTCAAAAGTGAAAGAGTGAATGTGTTTCTCTTCATTGTAGACTTCTTTTGCCAGAAATTCGCGATGGTTCATGTCGAGGTGGCCAACGAGGATGTTGGTCTTCATCTGTTCCGTCCGCTCGGCGCCACATTTCTTGCAGTGCCAAAAATGGAGGAGAAGGTGCTCGGAGAAGACGTAGATGGATTGGTGTTTTCGCTTCCACAAATGGGGCTGGCCGTTCGCGACATCTCTGTTCGTCTCAACCCCTGAGAGAAAGTCATGGACCCGTGGGGAGTTGACGTTCAGATGAATCTCAAGCTTGTCCAGTGACCGCTTGATGATGCAGCCATCGGAGTGAAGTGCAGCCAGCTTGTCTTCGTCGACTTTGTTGCGGTCGAACTGCTTGACCATGCCAGCAAGCTCGGGCTCGATCATGCCGTGGGCTGTCGTGAGAACCACTGCAAACAAAAGCTCACGGCAATTGTTCATCAGCATCTCAACAGCACCATCGTCCATGTAGCTCCTGTTTGTTGTCTCCAGCAGCTCCTTCCGGTCCAGGGAGGCAGATGCTGATGGCTGCGCCCCCTCTCCAGATGGAGATGAAGGGGCGGGAACAACAGGTGACACAGGGGCCTTCCTGCGCTGTGACTTTGTGATCGTCAGCACAGAGAGCATGATCCTGGACTCCTTGATTTTGTTTTGTTTCACCAAGGAGGCCCAGCTTTTGGCGTCCGTGGGGACGACCTGCCCTCTGATCAGGCGTGCGAGGATCTTGGAGTGATCAACTTCGTTCAGCACCAACGCGATGAGCTCCCGAATCTTCGGGAATTGGTCCGCATTGCGCTTGGTGAAGCTGAAATTGGCCACGGCAGAGGTGTCCACTCTGCCGCGGGAAGCGTAAAACGCGTACACTTGTGCGTTCCGCGTGGCTTGGCGTCTGATGGCGCTGGCGAGACCGGCGGGCGCGTAGATTGCGCCGTTGCCGGCTGCCTTGTCTTCTCGTGAGAGCATGTCTTGCAGTGCTCTCAAATGTGGTGACTGGTCGAGAAAAGTGGTTCAGAGCTCGAATTGGAGTGTTTCGAGTTCAGAAATGGATTCCTCGTGAAAATCGATGAAATGTGTCGAAAATCTCGACTTTTCTGCCGAAATCCTGATTTTCGCCACCCCCAAACGTTGATGGATGAGCAA
>JBMZHG010000077.1:0-2651 GCA_049616325.1 Flavobacteriales bacterium
TTACAGCATGGAAGCTTCCTTGAGTTCCTCGACTGCGACGCTTGGAATTGGAGGCGCTTGCGGATGCACGCAACCCGGATCCGCTGGGTACAACCCCTCCGCTTCCTGGGACGACGGGAGTTGTTTTTCCTGTGAAGCTGGTCAAGTGGCGGCGAATTGCGTGCTAACGACGGGGATTTGGGCGGAGGAATTGCAAGTCACGTTTGTCGACGACCAAAACAACGTTGCCTTCACGGGCGAAGACCTCTGGGGGCCGATGCCTTGGGCCAACAACACCGTCTATGCTTGGGAAGGGTGCCTGACGTCAGAATGCCTTCATGCCCAACTGGTAGACACCTATGGCGACGGATGGCAAGGTGGAGTGATGGACGTCCAAACCTGGTCGATGGAGCTTGGTTGGTCCTCGATCGCCTCGGGTTCAGTTCCTCTTAATGCCTTCGAAGCCACGGTTCCCGTCCCCCTCGACCCAAGTTGTCCCATCCCGGGTTGCATGTTGGCCGAGGCGTTCAACTTCAATCCTCAGGCCACCCTGAGCGACGGCTCGTGCGTCCGGCAATCGGACAACGTGAGCTTGTTTGCATCATGGTCGTTGGACGAACTCGCCACCAACGGCCTTGGCGGGAGGTACAACGATGTCGAAGGCCTTGAGGTGAACGGGCGGGAATACGCCATTGTGGGCTCTACAGAAGGCACCCACATCGTCGACGTCACCGATTCGGCCTCGGCGGAAGAGCTCCATTTCTTGCCAGGTGCGGACGGCGGAAGCTTTGTGACGCACCGAGACTACCACATTCACGAGACCGTGTTGTACGCTGTGTGCGACCAAGGCGCGAGCACGTTGCAGATTTGGGACTTGGCTGAACTTCCGGCAACGCCTGTCGTGCTTTATGACGACGATGAATTTGTAGCGCGTGCGCACAACGTCTTTGTCGACGATGCCACAATGACACTGTACCTGGCTTCGTCCAAAAGCGCAGCCCTGAACACCCCACTCTTGGCTCTCGACGTCACCGACCCCACGCAGCCTACGATTGTGGCTGACCTCTCGCCATGGATTGGCGGGTGCCACGACCTGTACGCGTGGAACGACACGGTGTGGGTCAACGGCAGCGGCGTGGTGCGGGTCCTCGACATGAATCCCGCCCCTCACCTCATCGGTTCGCTGGACGACTACCCTTTCCAGGGCGGCAACCACAGCGGATGGTGGGTTCCTGAAAAAGCCATTTACGTTTTTGCAGACGAAACCCATGGATCGCCACTCAAGGTGGTGGATGCCTCGGACGTGACGGACCTGCAAGTTCTCAGTCTGTTGAGTTCGGAAACCGCGGAAAACGCCATTCCCCACAACCTGATGATGCGGGACGACCTTGTGTTTGTGTCCTACTACCACGACGGCCTGCAAGTCTTTGATGTGAGCGACCCGGCAAACCCGCAAAAAGTAGGCTGGTACGACACCTACTTGCCTGACCATCACAACGGTTTTGCTGGCGCCTGGGGCGTGCACAGCGCCCTGCCTTCAGGGCGAGTTCTGATCAGCGATGTGCAAAGCGGGCTGTTCGTACTCAACCTTGAGCCCGATTCCTTGGCCCTTTGTCCTGGGGATGCAGTGGCCATGGGTGATTTGATCGTAGACCAGCCCGGACGCTGGGTTGGTCAGGCTTCCGAAAGTGGATGGTTCGACGAAGACATCCTCTGGATTGAAGCTTCCGAGGCGCCCGATTGCCCGGCATGTGCAGGCGATTTTGACAACGACGGCAACTTGGGGGTGAGTGATTTGCAGGTGTTGCTCGCTGACCTTGGATGCCAAACAAACTGCTCCGCCGACCTCAACGAAGACGGCACCGTGAGCGTGAGCGATTTGCTGGTTTGGCTGACGGGATTTGGGCAGCCTTGCCCAAATTTTGCCTAAGGTTTGGTGATTCGCGTGTCGCCGCGTATTTTTGCGCTCCAATTTTGGCTCTAACAACTGGGTTTCGGACCCTTTTAAAACGTTTTATCCCATGGCTGTACGCCTCCGACTCCAACGTCACGGTAAGAAAGGCAAACCCTTCTACCACCTCGTAGCTGCTGATGCCCGCGCCAAGCGCGACGGTCGTTTCATCGAAAAGCTCGGCACCTACAACCCCAACACCAACCCTGCCACCATCGAAATTGTGCACGACCGTGCCCTCCATTGGTTGCAAGTCGGTGCCGAACCTTCAGACACGGCTCGCGCCATCTTGAAGTACACTGGGGCGATCTACCACAACCACCTTCTCAACGGCGTGAAGAAAGGCGCCTTGACCGAAGCTGAAGCCCAAAAGCGCTTCGACGCGTGGTACAACGAAAAAGAAGCGAAAATCCAAGCCAAGCGCGACGGATTGTCCGCAGAAGCAGAAAAGGCGTTGAAGGACCGCATGGCTGCAGAAAAGAAATTGAACGACGATCGCGCTGCTGCCTTGGCTGCGGCCGCATCTGAGCTCGCTGCTGAAGCGGAAGCCGCTGCTGCGGAAGCTGCCGCCGCCGAGGCTGGCGAAGAAGCCCCTGAAGAAGCGCCCGCCGCTGAGGAAGCTCCTGCTGCTGAAGCCGCTGAAGAAGCTCCTGCTGCTGAAGCCGTTGAAGAAGCTCCCGAAGCCGAAGCCGCTGAAGAAGCTCCCGAAGCCGAAGCCGCT
>JBMZHG010000078.1:0-2008 GCA_049616325.1 Flavobacteriales bacterium
ACAACTGTTTTCACCCCCGCACCTTCGACCAGTGGTTCCACGGCCTTCCCCCGTGCAACATCCTCACCTTGCGCAACATCCTTCGGTGCGTTCGCTTCAACCAACGTTGCCGCGAGCTGCGCCCCACAGTGGAGCGCATGTCCGACATCACTTCGGCCCTCACCAACACCACCGTCACGTCTCGCCTAAACCACGGCCCGTGCCCCTCCCACGACTGCGTCATTCCAACCATGTGTGAGTCATTCTGCCGACCGTGCCATGACTCCCCAATTGGTGCCATGCAGCCTTCAACTCTCCCCATTTTCATCGCATCGTCCCCTTTTGTTGGCCCTGCGACACGCGCTTTCTTCGCCCCTTCTTCAACTCGTGGCGATCGCGCTCTGTCCTCCCTTCACAACCCTCCGCGCGTGCGAGACCACTTCCACATGTTCCTTGACTCCGGAGCCTCGCACACCTACGTGAATGACAGGCAATTGATCCACTCCGCTGCTCCTGCTTCCATGCTCATTGAATCCTCCAAGAAGGGGGCGACCATGGAAGCGACCCTCAAAGGCATCCTCATCAACACCCCGGACATCTCTGCCTACTACGTCCCCGAAATTGGGCCCAACCTTCTCAGCTTAGCCCAACTTCTCTTGTGTGACTACGTCGTGTCTTTCAAAAACATGACGATCACCAAGAATGGTCGTCTGTTCTCAAATGTGCATCTTTCTGCTGCAACCAACATGTTTTCCGTCCATTTGCCACGGACTGTCACGCGCGCCCATTTGAGACCGACTGCTGCGCCCGCGCATCCGCCCCAATCGTGCAGGAAAACACGCCCTGCAGCACACAGAATCTCCTACGCTGGCAGCAACAAAGCGATGCTCTGGCACTGCCGCCTCAACCACTGCAACACCCCCCTCCTGCGAGTGATCAACACCAAGCTCCACCTCGGCATTCCAGCAGCACATTTCAAGGCGATGCCGTTCTGTCAAGCCTGTGCCCTCTCCAAGACCGTGAAACTCCCCACTTGGAAGCCCAACCTGTCTCGCCGTGGGCCTGCTGTTGCGACGAGCTCCACGCCACCGTCCGTGCGCTACGAGCCTCTCGAGTGTTTCTCCATGGACCTGTTCGGCCCTGTCCTCCCAATCTCTCCTGAAGGCCATGCCTACGGCGCTGTCTCCGTCGACAAAATCACAGGCCAAATAATGTTCTTCCCTCTCAAGCAGAAAAGCAACGCCCTCATGGCCCTCAAAAACCTCCGCGAGCTTCATGTTCTCCCCCACGGCCGCCGGCTTCGCTGCCTCAAAACAGATTGCGCACCGGAGTTCAAGTTCAGCACGTTCAACACCTGCTGTCGCAACCACGCCATCCTCCGCCTCTTCGCGACCCCTGGCGAACACACCGACAATGCTCGCGCAGAGGCCGCCATCCGTTACGTCGTCACCACGGCCCGCGCCCTCCTCACGTGCATGGGCGCCCCATCCAAACGATGGGTCGAGGCCTGCGAAGCAGCTGTGCATGTCCACGCCTTGCTCCCTCGCGCCACCCGACCCTCCCCGCTGGCCATGGCCCACGGTTTCCAACCCTCCATTCGCCATCTCCGCACGTTCTGGTCCCCTGTCTTTGTCTACCAACGCCCCAACGAGCGCTTCAAGTCCCACCGGTTCAAGCCCGTCACCCTCCCAGGGCGCTTCTGCGGCTACACTCCCAGCGCCACACAGCTCAAGGTCATCGTCAACGGCCGCCTCTACCACCGCCGCACAGTCATTTTCAACGAAGACACTTCCCTCGTCCTCAAGGGCCACACAGAAACCATCCAGGAAATCTCCCCTGACGTCCAACAACTGGAACAAGAAGCCCCGGCTGCTCCGCTCGTCCCGCAGCAAGACGCCAAAACGGCCCCCAACATCACAACCGACCATCCTTCCAACGTGCTCGACTGGGCCGACCCCCTGCAAGACGCAGAGATCTCTCTGGCCCAGCCCAACCCCGACGCGCCGACTCCTGCAACACGTCTTCAAGC
>JBMZHG010000079.1:0-1894 GCA_049616325.1 Flavobacteriales bacterium
GGTGTCGGGGTTGGCTTTTTGGAAGGCGCGCAAGGTGGCCAGCGTTCGGTGATAGGCCTGCCAATCGTCAAAAAACAGGCGCACGATGGGGTGAGGGGTGCGCTCTTCGGTGAGGGCTTTCGCATTCCAGATGGCGTCCGCGGCGAGCAGGACGGGGCCGTGGTTGACGGTTTGGACGAGTGCGCCGTGTTGGCCGGCGGCGTGGCCGGGAAAGGCAAACATCACAACGCTGCCATCCCCAAACACGTCCCAGCCTTGGCCGAGCTGAGGGTGCTCTACAGCCGGGCAGGACTCGAAGGTTCGACACGTCGACAACCAGTCTGTCGGCATCAAATCATGGAGGAGTCCTTTGGTGAATCCCCGCCAGCGTGGAAGCGCAGCAAATTCTTCTATGCAGTCGGCGGAGGCCCAACACTGTGCGTCAGGGAAGTCCAACAATCCGCCGACGTGATCGGCATGCAGGTGCGAGAGAATAACGTGGCGGACTTCTGAGCCGTTGACCTGCGAGATGGCTTCCTCGGCGGGCTCAATTTCCACCTTCGTCATCCGGGCGTAAATGGAATTTGGAAACCGCGCCGTGGCAGCGTGAAACCGCGACGTATACCCCGTATCGAAAAGCACAGTGCCTTCGCGTGGGTGCGTGAGCTCCGCCCACGTGGCGTAGAACCGAATGTCCGTCTTGGGGGCGCCCTTCATGGTGTGATGCGCTTTGGCCCAACAAAGCCCGGAATTCCTGATGTTCAGTCGAACTTGGGTCATGATACAGATGGGGTGTACCAATCGATGAACTCCTGTATGGCGTCTTCCACGCTTTGGCGCGGCTCGTAGCCCAGCCGCCGGCGCGCTTCGGAAATGTCCATGGCAAAAGTCTTGGTCAGCGTCCCGATGCCGTAAATCGTCAGTGCGGGTTCCTTGTGGCCATTCAAATACTTGGCATGCCACTCCAAGAGCCTGGCGACGCCCTTGGCGACGTGCATGGAGATGCCCTTCTCAACGGGTTCAAGTTTCAGTTTGCGAAAAACGTCATCCAACAAGGGCCACAAGGGGACAGGGTTCCCATTGGAGATGTTGTACACCCGATTCAATGCCGGTTCGTCGGCATCGAGTGCTAGGAGGATGGCGTCCACTACATTTGACACGGGCGTCAAGTCGACTCGGTTTTTTTGCTCGCCCATCCTTCTCAATTTGCCTTCTCGGTGGGCCCTAATGACGCGGGGCAAGATGACGGTGTCCCCGCGTCCAATCAACGCACGCGGACGCAGAATGACATGGGGGACATCGCTTTCTTGCACGATGCATTCCGCCTCCCGCTTCGTGCGGGCGTACACGTTGATAGGGGACGGAAGCGGATCCGATTCGCGGAGGTTCGGGAGGTCTTTAAGTTGGAAGTACACGCTCGGGGAACTGATCAAGACCAACCGTTGCACAGTGTTCTGAGTGCAGGCCGCGACCACGTGTTGGGTGACCAAGACGTTGGCGCGTTCGAAGGCGCCCGGGGGCCCCATCTGGGCGCTGAGCGCTGCGGCGTGCACCACCTTGTCCGCGCCGTGGAGGACCCGATCTACAAACGAGGCGTCCGCAAGGTCACCGAGTTCGTAGCGAACAAGCGGATGCTCCACCGTGCTTTGGGGCTTGAGCGTCCGGCCAAGGCCCACCAATTCGGTGCCCGCAGGGCATTCGGCAGCAAGGCGCTCCAGCAACCTGCCGCCCAAAAATCCCGTGGCGCCTGTGATCACAATTTTCATCAGAAGTCGTGTGCAAATTGATCGGGTGCGAGGCCGTTGTTGTACAGAAGTTTAAAGTGCGAGTACATCGCGGGCAAAATGCGTTTTTTGGTCCGGTACGTCACGTTGTGCTTCGCGGCAACCTCGACCAGAATCCGTGTCATGGCGGG
>JBMZHG010000080.1:0-1705 GCA_049616325.1 Flavobacteriales bacterium
TCCGACGCGTTCCCCTTTTCTCTGTCGGGATCGCTCCAGCTGCGCGCGCGGAGGTGCCTCCCCCCCTCTCGCGCACGCATGCGCACTCTCCGTTCTCTCTCTTCCACTCCAAGGGCTCATCCACAAGTTGACTCGAAGCCACATCGTTGCCATCTCCAAAGCCCTTCAACCTCGCCGCGCCCTCATCGTCTCCATGTCGAAACGAGAAGTTTCCTCCGAGGACAACGATCTCGACACTCCGCTCGCCTCGCCGCTTGCCGCCGGATCGTCCGGCCCGATCCGCAAAGGCAAACCGCCTTCTCGGGGCGGCAACACTCTCGCTCGCCGCGGCTCCGGCAGTCTCGCTCGCCGCGGCTCCGGCAGCCGCAAACCTTACCATCGGGCGACTCCTCGCGCTCGCCCTCCTCTCGACGCCGAGCGCAAGGAGAACCGTCTTCAGCGACTCGGCCAGCTCCACCACAATTGCTCTTGTGCTTTTCCAACCACGATGCAGCTCTCGGCGAGGGCTCTCGACATGGCGCACGATCACCCCCTCGCCAACATCGCATCGCTGGCTTCGAAACCCAACTTGCTGCACCATGTGAGCTGTGGGCCAAACGCCAATTTTCTCTCCCCCGCGAACGTCAAGGGCACTGAGAAGACTCTTCCCCCCGGTCTCCACGGCCCGACCATGGAAAAGATCATCAAGCACGCCAAAGCTGACCTGCACTTCGCCTCCATGCTTCTGGTCAGGAATGTGTCCGGCTCCAGCGTGTGCGAGACCTTTCGCGCACACAAGCGTGCATCCCAAGACCTCACCAACATGCACGCAGCCACCCAGGAGTTCAACGACGTCTCTGGGGACGAGCGCCTGCGCGACCTCATCATGAAACAGACCACGCTGGTGAATCGTCTCAATGTCACTTTCCACAAGAAAATCAAGAGCTGTTTTGAAGATTGTGATGCTGCTTTTGACGCAGCCATCGAGTCTTCCTGTGAAATCAGAGTGTTCGAGGGAACGGACTCCCTGGTCAGTCACTTTGACATGCTGCGCAAGTCCGGCCTGGTCGCCACTCGTGACTTCCCGTCCAATGCGAGATCCAACGCCCCCTACGTGTACATGGCCCAGCATGGCCGCCACCGCCGGATCGTCGTCGTCCCACGCACTGCGACTGAAGCCCACTTCCAGCTGTGATTCTCACACATGCTGCGACGTGCATCATTCTTCTTGGCCACTTTGTGTTCTGATCAATTAATGAATCTCACACCACGGTGTGCAGCGGCCCCTTTGTCAACCACAGCACTCGACTAGCTACGATTGTTCTGCCACGACTGCTCGATCACGTGCGTTGTCGACGATGCCGACCGGCCGCATGCATGACATGCGCGTCGATCTGGTTTTCTTCTGCGTCACAACCGGTCCGCTCGCGTGCATGCCAATCTGGCATTGCACGCACGTGGAGCCAGAAGCCCCAACGTCAACTGCGGGACCCAACCAAACGATCTGGGGGCTCAACTGCAGAGTTCGGAACCCAACCAAATGACTTTGGGTGTCAACCACAAGGTTTGGGACCCAACCAAACAATTTGGGGGCTCAACTGCAGAGTTTGGGACCCAACCATGGGACCTGAGGGGGCCAACCACATGGTCTGGGGGCCACATCACACATCATCAACGTGCTCAAACTCTCTTCATTGACAACTGGGCACATCCTGACCTTTTCTCG
>JBMZHG010000081.1:0-748 GCA_049616325.1 Flavobacteriales bacterium
AGCATGATTCGTCGTCTGCTTCTGTGGCGGTAGAATCATAGTTGCACGCATATTCAATGGTACACCCAATGATTTCTTCTACGTCGCACACGCCGTCGCCATCGACATCTTCTAGGCAGTTGCCGTCACAGTCGTAACCGGTCTCGGCGTAGGTGCATGATCCGTCGTCGTCGGTGGCGGCTGCGTTGTAGTTGCACGCAGCAGCGTCTTGACAGCCTGCAACTTCGAACTCGTCGCATACGCCGTCACCGTCGGTATCTGCAAGGCAGTTGTTGTCGCAGTCGTAGCCTTCTTCAGCGTAGGCACACGAACCGTCGTCGTCGGTAGCTGCTGCGTTGTAGTTGCACGCTTCAGCGTCTTGGCACCCTGCGACTTCAAACTCGTCGCACACGCCGTCACCGTCGGTATCGCTCAAGCAGTTGCCATCGCAGTCGTATCCGGCTTCGGGTCCGTTTCCTTCGCAGTCGCACGCGCCTTCGGCGATGCCGTCACCGCCGCACACGCCGCACTCGTCGAGCTGGAGGCATGAGCCGTCATCGTCGGTTGCGTCCGCGTCGTAGTTGCACGCGGCAGCATCGGTACATCCTGCGACTTCAAACTCGTCGCATACGCCGTCGCCGTCTGCATCGTTGAGGCAGTTGCCATCGCAGTCGTATCCTGTTTCTGGGAACTCACACACTTCGGGTCCGCCCGGCGCTACGCATGCGTCCTCGAGGTCGAGGAGGATGCGGTTGTCGGTGTTGGGATC
>JBMZHG010000082.1:0-670 GCA_049616325.1 Flavobacteriales bacterium
GTTTGAAGTGGCGGGTTGCACCGATGCTACGGCTTGCAACTACGACGCTAACGCTACCGACGACGGCGGATCATGCACGTATGCCGATGCTGGCTACGACTGCGATGGCAACTGCCTCAATGATGCGGACGGCGACGGCGTATGCGACGAGTTTGAAGTCGCAGGCTGTCAAGACGCCTCAGCGTGTAACTACAACGCGGACGCAACCGACGAAGACGGTTCGTGCACCTATGCCGATGCTGGCTACGACTGCGACGGCAACTGCCTCGTGGATGCAGACGGTGACGGCGTGTGCGACGAGTTTGAAATCGCAGGATGTACCGACGCTACGGCATGCAACTACGACGCGGCAGCCACCGACGACGACGGCTCTTGCCTCCAACTCGACGAGTGCGGCGTGTGCGGCGGTGACGGCATCGCTGAAGGCGCATGCGACTGCGAAGGCAACGGACCGGAAGCCGGCTACGACTGCGATGGCAACTGCCTCAACGATGCGGACGGTGACGGCGTGTGTGATGAGTTTGAAGTGGCGGGATGCCAAGACGCTGCAGCATGCAACTACAACGCAGACGCAACCGATGAAGACGGATCATGCACGTATGCCGATGCTGGCTTCGACTGCGATGGCAACTGCCTCAATGATGCGGACGGTGACGGCGTGTGCGACGAG
>JBMZHG010000083.1:0-652 GCA_049616325.1 Flavobacteriales bacterium
CCATGATGCTGTGGGCGGGCTTTTGGACAAACCCGTTCATGCCGATCTCGTATTTGATCTGTGCCTCGTCGAGGAAGTCCTGCAATGCATCGCCCGCGCCGGGTTCGATGGCGTCGAAGGTCGCCTTGAGCTCACTGAGGTCGGCTGGGATTTCGACGGGTCCGTTGTCAAACCAAACCGTATAGGAGGGGTCGAGACGAACCAGATTCAACTCCTTCTGCACGTCGCTGCCGAACTTTTTGAAATACGCTTCAAACACGTCGGGCATCCAGTACCAACTCGGCCCCATGTCAAACGTGAACCCTTCGGCTTCGAAAACCCGTGCACGCCCACCCGCGTGGTCGTGCCGTTCGAGCAAATCAACTTGATGGCCCAATTCCGCCAGTTGCGTGGCGGCAGCGATGCCGGCGAAGCCAGCCCCAATCACGAGCGCTTCAGAAGGGTTAGTGGTTGACATGGACACAAAACACCGCCTTTCAGGCACTTGTTCAACGCATGAGCGGAAACTTCGCCGGTATCGGATTGTACTTTTGTGGTATGAGCACGGAACACGGTTTTGATCTTGTGGCCTTTGGCGCCCATCCGGACGATGTGGAATTGTTTGCGGGTGGAACGTTGGCCAAAAGCGTCGCCCAGGGCCTTCGCGTAGCCA
>JBMZHG010000084.1:0-644 GCA_049616325.1 Flavobacteriales bacterium
CTGGCAACAGCACGACTGCGACGCAGACCATCACGGTCGAGGACACGACGGCTCCCGAGCTGACGATTCCTGCGGACTACACGGTGGAGTGCTCGGATGAGATGCCAATGGACGACGCTTCAGCGACGGACAACTGCGGCAGCATCACGATTGACTTGGTGACGGACACGATTGCAGGCAACGCAGCCGGCAACTACACGATCACGCGCACGTTCACTGCGACGGACGACGCTGGCAACAGCACGACTGCGACGCAGACCATCACGGTCGAGGACACGACGGCTCCTGAGTTCACGTTTGTGCCTGAAGATGCTACGTACGAGTGTTCTGATTCTGACAACATTCTGTACGAGGATGCTATCGCTTCTGACAATTGTGGTGAGGTGACCATTTCCTTGTCGACCCAAACCATTGAAACGGACGCTGAGGGTGATTACACCATCGAGCGCACCTTCACGGCAACAGACGATGCGGGCAACAGCACTTCGGTGACTCAAGTGATTACGGTTCAGGACACCACTGCTCCTGTGTTCACGAGCACACCAAGTGACGTCACAATCGAATGCACAGAAATGGTGCCTGTGGACATCTTCGTGTCCGCAGAAGACGCCTGCGGAAACGTGACCATCTCGGTGACTTCAGCG
>JBMZHG010000085.1:0-340 GCA_049616325.1 Flavobacteriales bacterium
GGAAGCATGACGCGCACCCCCCACATCCTCTGGGCCGACGATGAGATCGACCTGCTCAAGCCCCACATCCTGTTCCTGCAGGGCAAGGGATACGATGTGACCGGATTCACGGACGGGGCGTCGCTCATCGAGGCGCTCGAAGAGGACCGCCTCGTGGATGTCGTCTTTCTCGACGAGAACATGCCGGGCCTGACCGGCCTCGAGACCCTCCAGCGGATCAAGGCCAAGCGCCCTCACCTGCCTTGTGTGATGATCACCAAGAGCGAGGAGGAGCACATCATGGAGGAGGCCATCGGGTCCAAGATGGCGGACTACCTGATCAAGCCGCTCAACCCGAACC
>JBMZHG010000085.1:350-579 GCA_049616325.1 Flavobacteriales bacterium
GCTCTCGCTGAAGAAGATCCTCGACGAGAAGCGCCTGGTCGGGGAGAAGGCGATGAGCGATTACCAGCGCGAATTCCGCGAGTTGGGCATGCGGCTCATGGACCGCCTAGGGCGGGAGGATTGGGAGGACATCCACAAGCGACTCGTCCACTGGGACCTCGAATTGACGGCCTCAGGGGACACCGGCATGTCCGAGGTCCTGCGCATGCAGAAGCAAGATGCGGGTCGC
>JBMZHG010000086.1:0-578 GCA_049616325.1 Flavobacteriales bacterium
GATGACGACGGCTCATGCACGTACGCTGATGCTGGTTACGACTGCGACGGCAACTGCTTGGTGGATAGCGACGGCGACGGTGTGTGCGATCAGGACGAAGTCACTGGTTGCCAGGACGCCAGCGCTTGCAACTACGATGCGAATGCCACGGACGCTGGCTACTGCGATTACGCTGATACGGGTTATGACTGCGCCGGAAACTGCGTGAACGATGCGGACGGCGACGGGGTTTGCGATGAGTTCGAAGTGGCGGGCTGCACCGATAGCAGCGCTTGCAACTACGATGCATCAGCCACGGATGACGACGGCTCATGCACGTACGCTGATGCTGGTTACGACTGCGACGGCAACTGCTTGGTGGATAGCGACGGCGACGGTGTGTGCGACCAGGACGAAGTCACTGGTTGCCAGGACGCCAGCGCTTGCAACTACGATGCGAATGCCACGGACGCTGGCTACTGCGATTACGCTGATACGGGTTATGACTGCGCCGGAAACTGCGTGAACGATGCGGACGGCGACGGGGTTTGCGATGAGTTCGAAGTAGCGGGCTGCACCGATAGCAGCGCTTGCAACTA
>JBMZHG010000087.1:0-541 GCA_049616325.1 Flavobacteriales bacterium
CACATACGCCGCACTCATCGAGTTCAGCACAGCTGCCGTCGTCGTCCGTCGCGTCAGCGTTGTAGTTACAGGCCGCTGAATCCGTGCAACCCGCAATCTCAAACTCGTCGCAAATCTCATCGCCGTCCGCGTCATTGATGCACGTGCCGTCGCAGTTGTAGCCGGTCTCGGCATACGTGCAAGAACCATCGTCCTCAGTGGCGTCCATGTCGTAGTTGCACGCCGTCTCATCGGTACAACCTGGGACTGCGTATTCACAACTGCCGTCGTCGTATTCTGCCGCATCGTCGTAGTTGTCAGCATCCGGGTCCGTACATCCACACGCATTGGTGCCACCGCCAACGGAGAAGTCACCCGTGCCATCGAAATCATACGTATTATAAACGGAGGCAGAACCCACGCCGTTTTCGAAAATCTGAAGGTTGATGGTTCCGCTCAGTTCACCTGCGGTTGTCACCTGCATGAACAATACGCGGCCATCGGCGTCGGGCAGTCCATTGGGCGTATTGTTCAAAACATACCATGCACCGCCGGTAGCGTC
>JBMZHG010000088.1:0-531 GCA_049616325.1 Flavobacteriales bacterium
ATGGGTGCATGCGTTTCGACCCAGACTTCGGCCCATGCAAAGCAAAACACCTTTTGATGTGCGTTTCTCACACCGCTTTGGTCACCTCAGGCTCTTTCTTCTCAACGAACGCCAACAAGGGCGACATTCCAACACCCAAAACGTCCGTCTTGTGGGTCTTGGACAGCGGAGCGTCAGGCATGTTCACGAACGATGCCACCATCCTCACCAACAAACAGCCAACCGACTCACGTGTGTCTGGGTCCAACGCAAACAGCAAGCCAATGCGTGTCACACACGTCGGTCGCTACGGCATTTTTCCCACCGTGCTTCTTGTTCCATCAATTTCCTCGAACCTGATGAGCGTCAGCATTCTCCGGAAGCTGGGATTTCATGTGGACTTCATGACTCTTCGAGTTTCACGAGGCCCCATTGTGTGGGACTTCAGGCACGACAAGGTGCGTGACCTGTTCTTCCTCACATTGCCTCGCGATGAGCAAAAAGCTTTCAGCGCCTTGAGCGCAGTTTCTTTCAAGTCATGGAACCTCGCCG
>JBMZHG010000089.1:0-520 GCA_049616325.1 Flavobacteriales bacterium
CTACTTCGGCGCCGGCGTTCCCGGATGTACCGATGAGACGGCCTGCAACTACGATGCTGCAGCCACCGACGATGACGGCTCGTGCGCTCAAGATGACGAATGCGGCGTGTGTGGTGGTGACGGCATTGCGGCAGGTACATGCGACTGCGACGGTACGCTGCCTGAATCGGGCTACGATTGCGCAGGCGATTGCTTGAACGATGCGGACGGCGACGACGTATGCGACGAATTTGAAATTGCCGGTTGTACCAATGAATTGGCGCTTAACTACAGCGACGAAGCAACCGACGACGATGGAACGTGCATCCTTTCGGATTACCCATTCTTGCATGCCGAAGTGCATGCTGAGACGGATTTGGGTACGACCTACCGCGTTTATGCTTACTTCGAAAATGCCGATGACGAATGCACTGCTTTGTTTGCTGTGGGATCGGCTGAGTTGAATCCCGTGGAATTGGAGCTGGAGGTCACAACTTCGTTCTGGCAAAATCCTTACGGGGCGAATTTGGGCAGCGGCATC
>JBMZHG010000090.1:0-289 GCA_049616325.1 Flavobacteriales bacterium
AAAGCAGTTACGGGCACATTCGGGACCTTCCCAAAGGCAGCGAAAGCGTGGATGTGGACAAGGGATTTGAACCCAAATACGTGGTGGCTGACGACAAAAAGCAACTCGTGAAAGAGCTCAAGCAAGCCGCATCCAAAGCGGAAGTGGTGTGGCTCGCGACGGATGAGGACCGCGAAGGAGAAGCCATTTCGTGGCACTTATATGAGACGTTGAAACTCAAGCCAGAATCCACGAAGCGCATTGTCTTCTCTGAGATCACCAAAACAGCCATCCTCAAGTCGAGTGAAAA
>JBMZHG010000090.1:299-510 GCA_049616325.1 Flavobacteriales bacterium
CAAGCGCGGCGGATTTTGGATCGGTTGGTGGGCTTTGACTTGAGCCCCGTGCTGTGGAAGAAAGTGAAGCCCGGACTGAGTGCGGGTCGCGTCCAAAGCGTCGCGGTGCGCATCATCGTGGAGCGAGAGCGCGAGATAGCCGCTTTCCAGCCCGTAGTTGATTTCCGTGTGGTGGGCGAGTTCACGGTCGACGGGCTGACCATTAAGGCCC
>JBMZHG010000091.1:0-503 GCA_049616325.1 Flavobacteriales bacterium
TCGTCGGGAAGAAGAGGAGGCATCGCAAAGCGCTGCCTGACGGAAACGGCATGACTGCGCTTGGCACGCCGGGCGCTACCGAACTCAAAACCTTGCCGACCAGAACTCCGCCCCAGCATGACCTCGCCGCGGAACACGTTTGACTCCCTGATTAAGACGCTTAGCGACCTGCGAAGCACCCCGACCTTCATCTTTTTTGCTGTGGCCTTCCTCGCCTACGTGATGTGGAGCGTGGCGTACGAGCAGGTTCTCAAGCCGCGGACCATGCTGGACGAGGTGGTGATCGAGCACATGGTGAAGTCGACCGAGACGGCATTCAAGGCCGTCGGATGGCCGGTGGGGACCTACCCGCAGCCGGCGACGCACCGCGACCGGGTGGGGGTGGCCGGCCACGCCGGGGTCCAAATCGGAGCCCCGTGCGACGGCGTCGCGCTCTTCGCCCTGTTCGCCATCTTCATCCTGGCCTTTCCCGGCCCATTCCTGCGCAAGCTTTGGTTCATCCC